>NZ_CP182208.1:0-941164 GCF_048074525.1 Mycoplasma aquilae ATCC BAA-1896 | reverse complement strand
GTTTTTAAATAGTATGTTAATAAATATATATTTAATAGAATAAAAGTCACTTTATCCACAACTTTATGCACAAGTTACAATCCTATAAAATAGGCATAAAAGTACTTTTCCACAATTATTCGAAAATAATTTTATTTACTTGTGAATAAAAAAGACTTATCCACAGATTAAAAAGTGGATAACTATAGCAAGTTACCTAGGTATTAAAATATTTTTTAGTAATATAAAAAAATAAAAACATTATAATTTAAATAATTATGGCAGAATCAGTATTTAGAGGAAAATTTGCAAAGATTTTAAGTGGCTCAAAAGATCAAAATTGGGCATTTTTATTATTCAGATCAGATAGTTCAAATATGAACTATCCTGTTTATTGTAGGGGTAATGTTCCTGACCTATTTACTGAGTACGAAATTACAGTTAGTGAAAGTCCTAAAAATAAAAATTCATTTATTTTAAAAGCATATGTACCAATCATGGAAGAAAGAGAAATTAATTGAGAAGATCTCATTTCTAAAAATGTTCCAAATGTTGGAAAAATGTCAGCTAAAAAGATGGTTGATGCTTTTGGGGGCAACTTATTTAAGATGGTTGCTGATTTAGAAACTAATGAAGAAAAGTTGCTTTCAGTAATGAGCAGTAAGCAATTAAATTCATTAGTGAAATATTACAATGATAATGAACCAAGAATTAAAGCTTTAATGGGTGTTTCTGATGAAGAACACAATAATATTCAATTCTTTTATTCAAGAAACATGTCTGATTTGCTAGAAGTGTTAAAAAAACACCACAAAAACGAAGAAATGGACTTTGTGGATTATTATAAGAATCAAAACCCTTATTTACTGTATTTAAACAAGGTTTATCCTTCACTTCCAGTTATAGATGAGTTTGCGATTGAAATAGGTTGAGATTTAGGTTCTATTAATCGTTTTGAGGCTTATTTAGACGATATTATGGAACAGCTTGAAAATGATAACTCAACACTAATTCCATATGAACATATTGTTGAACAATTAAGATTTATATTTGATTACGATATAACTCGTATTTACGAATATATTGAATATCTAGCTGCACATAATAAGTTAGTTAAATCATTTGATCAAAACCATAATGTGTATTTATCTCGTAAACAAACAGTTGACAAAGAAAAGTTCATTGCTGCTAAACTTAAATTCCTTGCTTCGATACCAAGTAAGATTGAATTGAAAGCTAAAAGTGATTATGAACTAAGTCAACTATCACAGAACCAGAAACAAGGATACTATAACTTCATTAATTCTAATGTATCAATTATTTCAGGTGGACCCGGAACAGGAAAAACCTTTATTATCAAACATATCTTTGACACTTTAGAAAAAAGTGAGCTAACTTTAGATGCAGATTATGCAATTTTAGCGCCTACTGGTAGGGCTGCAACTAACATAACATCTAAAATTAATAGCAGAGTTAGAACGATTCATAGTTTCTTAAGAATTGCTAATACTTCAGAAGAAATTTCGGTTGATCATTTAGAAACCTTGAAAGAAATGAAAGTAATAGTAATTGATGAGTTTTCAATGGTAGATATCAACTTATTTGATAAGTTATTAAATGCTTGCCCTGCACTTGAAAAAATTATTTTAATTGGAGACGTAGACCAATTGCCTCCAATTGGGCCTGGAGACTTACTTAGAGAAATTATTAGATCTAATAAGTTTTCGGTAACTTTCCTTGATGAATTCTTTAGAAGTGATTCTGTTTCAATTTGAAAACACTTTACTGAAATTAAAAATAATGGAATTCCTGAATTTAAAAAGAATGAAGTCGACTTATATCAAGCAGAAGATGAATTAGTTAATGATAAGATAGTTCAAATCTATAAACAACAAGTAGAAAAACATGGACTTGAAAACGTTATACTCCTATGTCCTACATATAAAGGTGATTTTGGGCTATTTGAAATCAATCGATTAATTCAAGAAGAAATTAATCCTGATAATGAAACATTTTTATCATATAAAAGAAATGGTAGAAGTGTTAATTTTAGAGTTGGAGACAAAGTTATTCAACTTGAAAATAGATTAGATGAAGATATCTGCAATGGAGACATTGGATATATTGATAGTGTTGAATATACAGTAGGAAAGAATAAGAAAAAAGAAGTTTCTCACATATTTGTAACCTTTAAGCGTGCAAATAATTGAAAAACTACAATTAAGTATTCAAAAGGTGAGTTCAATGAACAAATAAGCCTTGCTTATGGGACTACAATTCACAAGTTCCAAGGTAGTGAGCTTGATGTTATCATCTTTTTAGTGCACCCAAGTCACAAACGTATGCTAAGTAAGAAATTACTTTATACAGCTACTTCTCGCGCTATGAAAAACTTAATTATTGTGACAAATAATCAAACCAATTATGGTGAAGTTATCTTAAGAAGCAATGTGTATGAAAAGCCTATTTTAACTCACTTTGCTTACTTTGTAAAAGGAGAATAAATGAAATTAATAGTTGGATTAGGAAATCCTGGTGATCAATATAAATTTACTCGTCACAACGCAGGATTTTTAACAATTGACAAAATTTGTAAGAAATTGCAAGTGGAACTTAATAAAAATAAATTTAATGGAGTTTATGCAAAAGTTGATGATTTAATTATTGCAAAACCATTGACTTATATGAATGATTCTGGAACATTTGTGGCAGGAATTTGTAATTTCTTTAAAATTTCTCCTGATGATGTAATGGTTATTCATGACGAAAAAGACTACCCTCTAGGCAAAAGCACTATAAAAGTTGGTGGCTCAGGTGGTTCACATAATGGAGTTATTAGTATTATTAATGAACTTGGGTCACAAGACTTTAAACGTTTAAAAATCGGAATTACAACTCCTCATCAATCAGCTCTAAGAGACTTCGTGCTAGGTAAATTTACACCTGAGCAAATGCAAGTATTAGAACCGATACTTGATAACGCTGCTAATGCTGCAATATCATTTGCTTTTAATGATATTTACACAGTAATGAACAAGTACAATGCTAAAAAATAAATTTTTAAAAGATTCAAATAATAAATATCTAATAGCAGTAAGTGGTGGTTCTGACAGTATGTTTTTACTGGATCGATTCAAAAAGTACAATGTGGTAGTGGCGCATGTTAATTATCATCAACGTGATGATAGTAGTATTGAAACTGACATTGTTAAAAAATATTGTGCAAAAAATAAAATTCCACTCTTTATTCTTGAATTAAATAAAGAGGACTATACTAGCGGGAATTTTGAAGATTGAGCGCGTGAAAAAAGATATGAATTCTTTAAACAAATATATATCTCTCAAGGCTGCAATTATTTATTAATTGCGCACAATAAAGATGATTTCTTTGAAAGTGCTATGATGGCACGTGAATCAAATCGAAAAAAAGACTTCTTTGGAATTAAAAAATACAACAATATCTACGGAATGAATGTTTATCGTCCATATGTTAATAAGTATTGAAAAGATTATATTGCTCATAAATGTATTTATGAACGTATCCCATTTCATATTGATTCTTCAAACTTAAAGCAAGAATATACAAGAAATAAGATTAGAATGACATATCGTAACCATGTTTTATTAAAGAGTGCTTGAGTTTGATATTTTAGAGTTAAAAATAATAAATTAAGAGTAAGACAAATGAAAGTTGATTATGAATATAAGAAGTGAGAAAAAAGCTCTTATTCTCAAGATTTATTTGCAAAATTAACTTTAAAAGAAGAACTCATTTATAAGTTTATTAATGCAAATTATGATCATATCAATTTAACATCAGGGAAAATTCGCTCTATTATTGATTTTGTACAATCACAAAATCGAACTGCAACTTATAAATTAGATAATAATGACTTTATTAAGAAAGAAAAAGGTCATTTAATAATTCAAAACAACAAATAATATTAGCAAGGAAATAATTCATTTGCTAATATTATTTTTTTAAATAAAAGTATATAATTAATCAATATAAAAAAGAAAGGACAAAATGGATACAAAAAAGAAAAAAAGATGGACTGGTATAATAACGACTATTGTTATTTTATTAGCACTTGGAATTATGACTTACTTAATTGTAAGTAAAGTAAACGCTGCTACAGTATGATCTACATCTGATTTTGTAAACAAGTTAAAACTTGCTAACTTAAATAAGATGAATGATGCTAATGCAAGCTATTTCCAAGAAATAATATTTAACCCATACCAAAACTCTATATCTGGTATTTATGTGCATAATGAAGTCATAAATAATCAAGTAGTTCCAGTTGTAGATAAATTTACAACTGGTGGAAGCACTACTTTATTATCTGACTTACTTGATAGCAATGGAAAACTAGCACCTACTTTAGCAGCTGCTACAAAGACATATAACGTGCTACAAGCGCCAAGCCAAAGCTTCTTTGCTGCATATATCTTGCCATTTTTACCTACTTTAATCTTCATTTTACTTATGGTTCTATTATTTAGATACCAAATGAAGATGATGAATGGTCAAGGGTCAAGTATGTTTGGTGACAAAAGCCCTGCTCAAATTATTAAATCAGACAAAAAATTCTCTGATGTTGCAGGTAACAAAGAACCAATTGAAGAAATTAGTGAAATTGTTGACTACTTAAAGAATCCTAAAAAATATGAAGTTTCAGGAGCTAGAATGCCTCGTGGTATTTTACTTGGAGGTCCACCAGGAACCGGTAAAACATTACTTGCAAAAGCAACAGCTGGAGAAGCAGATGTTCCATTCTTCTTCGTATCAGCATCTAACTTTGTTGAGTTATTTGTTGGTATGGGGGCTAAAAGAGTTAGACAAGTTATTGCTGAAGCTAGAAAAAATGCTCCAGCGATCGTGTTTATTGACGAATTGGATGCAATCGGTAGAACTCGTGGAAGTGGTATTGGTGGAGGTCACGATGAACGTGAACAAACCTTAAACCAATTACTTGTTGAAATGGATGGTATTAAAGAAAACTCTGGATTACTATTCATCGCTGCAACTAACCGTACTGACGTTCTTGATCCAGCGTTAACAAGACCTGGTCGTTTCGACAGAATTATTACTGTTGGATTACCTGATGTAAAAGAACGTGAAGAAATTTTAAAACTACATGCTAAGGGTAAACGTTTTGCAAGTGATATTACATTTGACAACGTTGCTAGAAGAACACCTGGGTTCTCAGGGGCTCAATTAGAAAATGTTATTAACGAATCTGTACTACTTTCTATTCGTGAAAATACTGGAGTGATAACAAGAGATCAAATCGATGAAGCTATCGATAGAGTAATGGCTGGACCAGCTAAGAAATCTAGAACAATCACTCGTGAAGAATTAACTATGGTTGCTTACCACGAAGCTGGACACGCTGTTGTTGGTATTAAGGTACCGGGTGGAAATAAAGTTCAAAAGATTACTATTATTCCACGTGGTCAAGCTGGTGGATATAACCTAATGATGCCTGAAAATGAAAAATACAACTACACCAAAGAAGAATTATTAGCTTCTATCGCAAGCTTTATGGGTGGTAGAGCAGCTGAAGAAATTATTTATGGTGAAGATAAAATTTCAACAGGTGCTTCAGATGATATTGCTAAAGCTACAACTATTGCTCGTAGAATGGTAACTGAATTTGGTATGTCTGATTTAGGACCTATTAAATATCAAGAAGAAGAAGGTTCACCATTCTTAGGTAAAACATTAGCAACTTCATCTTCATTATCAAACCAAATTAGTCATGAAATTGACTTAGAAATTAGAAAAATAATGCTTGAAGCTAAGAGATTAGCTACACAAGTTATCAAAGACAACCCTAAATTATTAGAGTTAATTAAAACATTACTTTTAGAAAAAGAAACAATTGTAGCTGAAGAAATTGATTACATTGCTACACACTTAGAATTGCCTCCTAAAAAGGTTGAACATAAAGAAGAAAATGTACAACCTTTAAACTTAGATGATCTAATTAAAATGACATCTCAACCAGGAGAAGCAACCCCAGAACAAAGTGAAAATAAAACACTTAATAGTGATGAAGCTATTAAAGCTAGACAAGAAGAAATTGCTAAAGCTCGTGAACAAGCAAACCTTGATTTAAGAGCTAAAGAAATCGAAGACGCAAGAAATAAAGATAAGTAATTCTATGTTGCTTTTACAACATAAGGAGTAAATATGGAAGAAATTATGCTTGAAGCACAAGATGGTTATAAATTATCTTTGCGTTTATATGAGGTACCTAATCCAAAAGGATATGTACTATTAACCCATGGGATGGAAGAGCACCAAGGCAGATTAAGTTACTTAGCTAATAAACTAAATTTAGCGGGCTATACAGTGCTAACAAGTGATATGCGTGGTCATGGGCCAAATGCCCCAATTCATGGATTCTTTGCTGCTAAAGATGGTGACCAAGTGCTATTAGAAGACTACAAGCTAATTACGAAATGATTTGCTAAACGTTTTAATCAAGAGCAAATTATTATTTATGGATTTTCATTAGGTACATTAATAATTAGAAACTTATTAAAAACCGAATCAAAATACTATAAAAAAGTTATTTTAGCTGGTTATCCACCTTACCGTAAGGCTATTCCTTTTGGGATAGCACTAAGCAAACTATTACAAACAATCAAGGGTCCAGAAGCCTACTCTAACGCAATTAATGTATTAGGATTTGCTTCGTTTAACAGAAAGATTAAACATCCGCAAACATCAATTGATTGAATGTCTAAAAACCATCAAAATATTGAGGATTATTTAGAAGATAAAAACTGTGGTCTTGGGTTTAGAGTTGCTGGTTTTAAAGACATTTTCAAGCTAATGCAAGGGATAAAAGACACAAAGGGATACCAAAATATCAATAACTGTCCAATCCTTTTAATCCGTGGTTCAGATGACCCAGTAACTTATGGATTTAAAGGTGCAAAATGGTCTCAAAATCAACTTAAGAGTGTAGGTTTTACAAACCGACAAGCAATTGATTATCCAAATTGTAGACATGATATAATTCACGAAGAAATCAAAGATCATGTGATCCAAGATATAATTGATTTCCTAAATAAATAGATACTAAAGATTGGCTCAAGGTTCTTGAGCTTTTCTTTTTAGCTTGTTTTAAAAACCAATTTTAAATAGCTTAATTAACGATTCAATCTGTAAGAAAATAATGAAATTTGAAACAAAATGAAAACTAGCAAAAATATCACAAAAGCATCGCTAAAGTACTAATTTAGTGCTTCGCGCAAAACAAAAACTTCTAACGTATTGGTTTCTTTTATTACTGTTCTTTATTATAAAATAACTTTTATTCCTCATTTATAGGACTAAAAGTTATTTTTTTATTTTTTGTTTTGGTTTTGGTGTGACCTAGGCGCAAAAAGCCAACTAGCAAAAAAATAGCTATAATTTAATATATTAAATTATAAGCAAGAAAGAATGGAGAGATATGAAAAACCTTTTTAAAGAAGTTTTTAGGTCTTTATTTAGAAATAAAGCTACTGTAGCAGGTTTAACTATCTTGGTGTTTCTAACATCTGGGATTTTTACTTTGCTACATGATACAGCGCAATCGATGAAATTGCAATATAACAAAATTAAGGATAAGTCTATTTCACATGATTTAACCATAGACTTAAACTTATCAACAAATGCCAAAGCATATAATGATGGTTATTTAATAAATGGACTAGCGCAAGCTGATGCATTGCCAGAAGCTTACAATAAGCCAATCTTATATGTTGATGATAATTATAAGAAATCTGTAGATATTATTGATCTTCGTAAAGTCGAGGAAGATTTTGTTCCACTTAAAAACTTTATCGATGATCCTAATTATGCTGATGGTTATATTAAAAAAACTGATTTTATTAAAATGTATAACTTGCTTAAAAGTGACGATGTTAAAAACAGCGTTCTTAAGTTAGACTACAGCCAAGCTAAAAAAACCTTTACTCTTGCTTCTAATTACTCAATAGATTTATTTACTAAAGAATTAAATGGTGCGTTTACCCCATCTAAAAAAGAAGTCAAACTTACTTCAGATACACAACTTCATTTTGACAAGCAATATCAAATTAGCGATATTGCTTATGTAACTGAATCCTCAGAAGGTAAAATTCTTTCTCAAGTTTCAACAATGTTTATTAATGTGCTTACAAAAGAAATCACATTTGATCTAATTAAAGGTCAAACTTGAAAGAAAACAGCTCCAGTGATTGAAGTACAACCTAGTGAATTTATTGCTACATTAGGATTTAAGCCTTACAATGATCAAAAGTTAGTGTTTGTACAAGACAATAATGTTAAGCCAACAATAGTAAACGATATTGCAAATGCTTCAGTAGCACAATTAATGCAAACTAAATTAACTGATTCTGTTGCTTATGAACAAATCTTTGGAAAAGATAAAGATTATGTAACTACTGTAGAAAAAGAGTATTTCCAGTTTAATCAAGGTCAAGTATATAATGTGCCTTTAAAATGGGCTGCTAGAAGAGAAACAGTAACTTACTACCAAAGAAAAGTTTATGAATCTACTTACATTAAATACAAAGATAAATGAGAAGGTGCTTATGTCGCTTTCATGGAACACTTAATTAAAAGTAACCCTGAAGGTAATGAAACAATTCCTGCTAGATTTAAGGAATTCTCATACTGATCAAAGAATATTTCAAACTACATTTACAATTATGATGCCAATGGGCAGCTTATAAGTAGCGACCCTGAATTGGTATCTCAACAAGAACCAATTGTATCTAAAGATGAAGTCTTAAAAACACCTTTAATGCTAGCTCCTATAAACCAACAATATGGTGTTGCCACAGTTGATGCTGAAAAATTAGCCTTTGTTAAAGGCTTAATTAATAAGACTGTAATATTAGCGCAAGACTTTATTAACAATAATAAAACAGATGCTAAATACAGCCAATTGATTGAAGCAGTTCAAGCAATCCTAGATCAATATGAAGTTAAAATTAAGCAATTAAATAATCCTACTTATGACCAATATAAAGCTCTATATGATAAGCTTTCAAGTCAATTAAAAGAAGTAGTTAAAGATAGACCTGATGCCTTTACTGTGCCTGGATTTGATGACCACAGTGGAACTGAAATTCCTAATTACAATGCTTATGGATACCAACAACCAAGAACCATTGCTTTTATTGAACACTTTGATGAAAATACACTAAGTGATAATGCTTATACAAGATTGGTAAATAAAAACATTTTACATGATACATTTAATGAAATTAAAAATGGTGCTTTAGCAATTGTTAAACAAAATATTTATAACAAAGTTAAAGAAAAAGTTGGAGCTGATAACATCGGTATTAAGCAACAATTAACTATTGATTCATTTGATGAAAAAACACAAGAAAAAAATGTTTTCCAATTTATCAATGTCGGAAATGATAAAGAACAAATTAATGGAATTACCAATAATATTAATAAGTTAATTAATGAAAAAGATAAGCCTACTGGATTAAATGGTATGGCTTTAGAAATCGATGATTTCTTTAAAACTAAACAACTTGATTACTACGTTTCTTACATTATCTTATACAATGCAGGTTCTAACGTAGTACCTTCACCAACTTATATCAAGAGTGACTATGGTTTTGAAAAGTTTGTTGTAGTAGATTACAATAATCCTAATAAACCATCAAATACTATTTATGGACAAAAGATTTATAAGTTAGCAAATTTTGTTAAGAATGCAAATAGTAATACACCAGAAAGTGAATTTAATAAGTTTGCGGATCTAGGAATTACTGCTACTACTTACAAATCTAACTATGGATTCTATTACTACATAGTTAAACCTGTTTATAATAAAGATGGAAATATAGATTACTGAACAAATATTCCAGTTAACTTCTCAACATCAGCAAATGCTGAAGAAACTGCTAAACATAAAAATGGATTAATTTCAGCAAATGATATTTTAAACTTCTTAAAAGCTAATAATTTAGTACTTAAAGCTACTTTAAATCCAAATGGATGAGTAGAAAAGAGTTCAGAATTTAATAACGTGGTTTATGTGCCATTTGGATTTAGAGCTCCTCTAGCTGAAATTATGAATGAAGCTATTAATCAAAAAACAATGAATAAGGCTATAGAAAATATCCAAAAAGGATTATTAGATATGGACCTTGTTAAACAAGGGTTCTTAACCAAGGATGCTGTTTACGCATTTACAGATGCAGCTCAATATACTTTTGATAAGAATGACTTTGCTGGAGTGTTTGCTTCAGGACAAATTAACCTAAATATTATTCCTAAACTTATCATTGATGTTTTATACAAGCTTTCTCACAATATTAATGGAGATTATGTTAACAAAATCCTAACTGGTATTTTTACTAAAGCCAAAGCTTTAGTCTTACAACAATCAACCGTTGAAGAACAACAAAAATACTTACAAAGTGAAATCCAAACTTTATACAACTTCTTCAGTTTAATTGGCCAAAATACATTAGCTCAATACATTACTCCTCAAGCTTTAGTACATATTACTAGAGATCCGGTTAAATTTATTGACAGTTTAATTAAAATTATTAATTCGATAGATTTTGTTAAGTATACTGATAGCATTATTAGCTTCTTAAATGATGAATATAACAAGATTAAAGAAGAAACAGTTAATGACCCAGAAACTGGCCAACCTAGAATAATTAAAAGACAAAGAAAACTTTCTACACACCAAATGATTATTTGATTACTTAAATCAATTGATCAAGATACCTTCAAAACAGGATTAAAAGAAATTATTAACAACATTAATCTTGAATTTATTCAAAATAGTGAAGACAATAATAATCCTCTATACTATGTGCTTAAAAACATGCCTCCTTTTGTAAATAACATTATTAACAAAGTTAATGCTTACAAAGGAACTAAAGATCAATTTAAAAATGTACTTGATGGAATTAAATATTTAATTGACGCCTTTGATATTAATATGTTTGCTGATACCTTGGAATCTAAACTTAAACTTGAAAAATTCCAATTAAGCTCATTTACATATAACTTTATTTTAGATAGAAGGGTTGCAACTCACTACTTCTACCTAGCTGATTCTCTTTCAAATATCGATTATATTTATGCAACACTTAAAGCACTATTCTCAATTCCAGGTTCAAATAGAAGTCTTAAAGAAGAATTAATTAGATCTTTAAACCTATCAGATAAGGGTACAAGTATAAAAATCAGTGGGGATAGATATTTAACAATTCCAGCTGCTGATACTGATAAGTTAGGATACTTTGATTTACTTGGAGCTATTCCAAGCACACCAAGCCAACCTGCTACAAGTGAAAATAGCGCTCCTGCTGCTACAGCAGTTAGCTCAGTTCCATTTAATAGATATGGATTTAATTCAATTTATACTTTTATTAGAAGATTCAAATATGCCTTAGACCAAGGGCTACTTAGCCAAGTTGACTATACAAAACTAGATCATAATGATAAAGCTTTAGCCCATGATATCTTAGGTATTGACGGAAATAATCCAATTATTAAAGCTCCTGAAGCCTTAGGTAAACTTAATAGTATGCAAGCAGCTTTTGAAGCCTTAAGACAAAGTACTATTAATCCTACACTTGGCCAAAATTCTTCTCTAGCTGATATCATTACTTGATATCAAAATGTAGTACCAGTTGGACAAAATCAAACCTACCAATTATTAAGAGAAATCTTAGGTAAATTCCTTAAACCTAATAATGTAAATAGCGATGATTTTGCTGCAATTGGAACAGGATATTTACTATATAAATTCTGACTTTCAATCTTTGCTTCAGATTTAAGCAACAAGTATACATTTGATGAAAAGATTGCCTTTGCTAACAACTTACTTGATTTAGCTAATAATAAAGAAGTATTAGATAGCTTCAATAGCTTTGACTTATTCCAACCTTCAGCAAGTAATATTATTGGATATGAAACTACTGGATTTGGAATTACTAGATCAATGGCTAATATCTTTGAAATGAAGAATTACTTCTTTGCTACAGATGAAAATGGAAACTACAAGAATCCTATTTTAGCTCAATTTGTGGCTCAAAATAATAAGTTTGCTGAATTTATCAAGCAAAATGAAATCAATATTACTAAAGCATTTGCTTATATTGGTTCATCACACTTATATACTAAAGTTACTTTAGAGCCTACAAATGAGGCTCCAACAGTTGCGGAGGATGATAGGCATTTTACAAGTTACAAATATGACAATGCTGACTCAAATGCAATATATACCTTTATTAACTCAGTTTTAGCTAATAAAGCAATTCAAGCTAACTTTAATTACATTGCCTTCTTAATTGATACTAACTACAATAAGATGCCTTCTTTAATTGCTCTTGGAGTTCCTGATTTAATCTTCTCAAACATTTTAGTCATGAATCACCCTGAATTTATTGTTTGATATCTAACAGATACAAATAAGGTTGGTGATTTAGCTAAAAACAATGCTAATATAGCTTATTTAGTGGCTAATAAGATTATTAACTACGAAAGTTTAATTGCTCAAAATCCTGATTATATTTATCAATTAATTCAAGCTTCAGTTAAAAGAAGTGTACCTAACCCAGTGTTTGAACGTGAAAAAGACATTTCATTAGCTATAGATAATGACATTTTATATAACTGACTTAATAAAACTAAAAATGATACAAGTGCTAAATATAATCCATTTGAAGTTAACTTAATAGATGTGATGCTTAAGACTTTGAACACTATCACAGGGGTTAATAAGCTAACTAACATTCTTAAATATGATCAAGTTGGTTCATATATAGCTAAAGTTAACTACGCTTGATTACAAAGAAATAACAAGAAGATCTTTAATGGTACTTTACCAAAAGATCCTAACCAAATGCTAGCGCTAGTTGCTGCATTACCAGAAGAATACAAGATTAGTGTTAATGGTTCTGAATATATTATTATTGGAGATGATTTAACCTACGATAATATTTATCCAGTGCTTGATGAAAACAACTTACAACTTAACCCTAAATCTCAAGCAATTGTTTATGTTAACTCACAAGGATTTGACAGAATTAAGCAAGCATATAGAGGAAACGTAGTTAAGGAATACTTACTTGTAAGAAACTCAACTGCTAAAACTAATGTAGCTTTAAAAAATGAACTAGATAAGATCATTAAAGCTGAAACAATTAATAAAGATGACTTCCAACGGGTATTTTTAGATGATGAACTAGACATGCTTAACCCAGAAAGAAGCATTAGAATTACAGCTATGAAGGGAATTGTGCATTCAGTTGATTACTCAGCTAAAGTGCTTCTTTCAATTCTAGTTATTCTAGTTGCAATCTCAATTATCTTTATTATTAAACGTTACATCTCAAACAAAAACAAGGTTATTGGTATTTTAGTGGCTCAAGGATATACTCCTTTAGAAATCTCACTATCAATGACTGTGTTTGCCTTCTTTACTATCTTTATTGGAGACATTTTAGGATACATTACTGGATTCTTACTCCAAGGGGTAGGTATAAAGATTCTAGATAACTATTGAACTGTGCCAATTGAGACATTGACATTCTCTTGAATCTCATTACTAGTTAATATAGTTGTACCTCTCTTTGCTATGTCATTATTAATCATTATTGTTTCATTACGTTCATTAAGATTTAAATCAATTGACTTAATGAGTGGAATTGTCGAAGTGGCAACTGGAGAAGTGTACAAGAAATATGCGCAAGCCTTTAAGAAGAGAAATGTTAAAGTTAAATTCTCAGCTTCCTTGGTATTTAATAGTTTTTGAAAACTATCTTCATTTGGTATTAGTATTATTCTAACTTCGCTAACAACCCTATTTGGATTTGCAACTTTTGGTGTGTTTGAGGAATCTATTAATAAGACTTACCAAAATAGAAATTACAACTATAGATTTGACTTGTATTCACCTACTTTAGAAGGTGGACCAATTAATCCATATCAATCAAATAACTTAGAAAATAATTTATATGTGCCAATTGGAGATATCTCTGAGCTAGATCAATATCAATCAGACTACTTCAAACCTGGATATTCAACAGCTGTTAATATTCTTGGCAAGAATGGAAATCCAAATGAGTTTGATGGACACGTTATTTCACAATTCTCAGTTAACATCATTATTGACTCTGTGGTAGGAGTCGATCCATGAACTTCAGTTTATAACTCATTACCTGACTCACAAAAATCTCGTATCCTTAAGGTAAGAGATAAGATAGGAAAAGCTCTAGAAAAAACCCAAAGTGGTATTGTATATGATCAATATGGTGAAGTTGACACAAATAAAACTTCAATTACTGGTCTAGAAGGCTTCTTTGAATACTTCCCTGACAAAGATAATGTCATGAAAGGAAAATTCTACTACATGGCCTTAAATAGCTCACGTACTGGTTACGATATGAAAGCAATCAATACAACAAACTATAGAGATCCATATAGAGAATTCTTAGTGCAAGGTTATAAAACAATAGCAGAAAATAATGATAAAGCGATTGCTAAGGACCCTAAAGCTGAAACAATTAATGACTTCTTCATTTCGTTTGGTGGATTATACTTCAACCCTATTTATGATGAAATCTATACTTATGTAGATGCTAACATTTTAGCTATCAAGAATAAAGAACTCAAAGAAAAATCAAATAATCAAAATGTTAGATTATATGGTTACTTACCTGACTCTAAAGAAGTTAAAATCATTGGAACCAATGGTGAAGACTTACTTAAGAAGATTAATGATCAATACAACCAAAATCCAGATGACAACAACATTCCTTTAATTATTAATGAAGTGGTAGCCCAATCATATGGATTATGAATTGGACAAAGTATTGAAATTAAAGCTAATAACACTATAGATCGCTACCAAAACAAGATCAATAGTGAAATTGGGCAAGAAAATTCAGAACTTGGAAATAAAACTTATAAATTTGTAGTAGCTGGAATTAACCCTTCATACATTAATAATGAATTTATTATTCCTAAAGCAGCTGCAGATAAAATTATTGGAATCAATAATATTACTTATAACCCAGCATATAACAATGGAGCTGCATTTAATGGGGTATTATCAAATAACCCACTACCAATGCAAATTCTAAACTCTGCTTCACTATACTCAATTAGTGGTTACTGAGCAAGTATTGATTCATTTGACACCGAAAGATTAACAAGTAAATCAATTGGTGAATTATTTGATGGAATATTTGGCTCAACTACAACAGTTGAAAACTCAAAAGTAAATGGTGCAATGCGTAATATTGGATATAGCGATGTTCAAATTGCTAAATTCTTTAACCCTACCTATAGTGGTAGTGCTGATGTCAATGCACTAAAAGAAAGTTACATCACTGCTAAAGCAGATGCAACCAAATACATTCAAAAATTCGCACGAATTTTTGAAGATAAACTTTATGTACCTAGTGCAGCTTCAATTGATTCTAAGGACATTGAAGTTAACTATACAATGACAATTGCTAAGACAGTACAAATAGTTGTTACAATTATCTCAATCCTAACCTTCATTGTCTCAATTGTGATCTTAATTATCATTTCAACAATCTTAATTAATGAAAACGAAAAGAACATTGCTATTTGATCAGTTCTTGGATACAATGAAAAAGAAAAACTTAAGATATTCTTTGGTATCTATATACCATTTATCGTAACTTCAATTCTAATTTCACTGCCAATTGCATACGGATTAATTTCAGTCTTTAGTGCATTCTTAACGAATGCTGCCAAAATTGCTATCCCACTTGCAATAACAGCTGCAAATGCCTTCTTAACAATTGGAGTTATCCTATTTGTATTTATCGTGACAGCTTCATTAGCTTGAATCGCACTTAACAAGATTAAAGCGATTGATTTATTGAAAGGAAAATAATGAACTTACAACCAGAAGAAAAAAACAACGAATCAACTACTACAACAAACAATACAACACAAGAAAACACTCTAGAAACACAAATAGAAGAAGTAGTCTTAACTAAGAAAACTTCTGACGTTAAGATTACTGTTAAAAACGTTTTTGAAGTATTAGATGCTGATGGTGGTGCTAATAAAATAACTGTTGATAGATCAATTGCTAAGAAACTTAGAAAAGCTGCTAGCAAGAAGAGACCAAAAGATGATCATAAAGACCTGAAAAACCTTGATGGTAACATTATAGATGTGCGTGATGTATCTAAATACTATCTAGCCGGAAACAATGTTACTCGTGTGCTTAAAAATATCTCTTTAAGCATCAAAAAAGGTGAATTCGTTATGATATTTGGTAAGTCAGGAGGAGGGAAATCTACTCTTCTAAACCTAATATCAGGACTTGATCGTCCTTCACGTGGTGATGTGATTGTTTGTGATGATAACTTACCTTATATGAGTGATACTCAACTTACTTTATTTAGAAGAAAACACGTAAGCTTTATCTTCCAAAACTACAACTTATTACAAAACCTTAATGGTTATGACAATGTAGAAACAGGTGCTTTCTTACAAACTGATAAGGAAAAGAAACTAGATATTGACCAATTATTTGAAGAATTTGATATTGTTGATATTAAAAATAAATTTCCTTCACAAATGTCAGGTGGTCAACAACAACGTATTTCAATTTTAAGAGCGTTAGCTAAAAATGCAGAAATTATCTTTGCTGATGAACCTACTGGAGCGCTTGATGAAGCTACTACTGAAATTGTACTTTCATACCTATATGATATTAATAAAAAGTATGGAACAACAATTGTTATGGTTACCCACAACCCACTAGTTGAACCAATTGCGGATAGAATTTTCTATGTTAAAAAAGGTAGAATTTCTAAAATTAAAACTAATAACAAAACAGTTCATCCAAAAGAATTGAATTGAGCTGAATAACATCTAGCCAGCTTGCTGGCTTTTTGTTTGCAACTTGTACCAAGGCCTAAAAGGCAAAATTAAAAACCTAGGAACCCCTAGGCTATTTTGTAACTAAGGTTTAATGTATAGGCCTTGGTTATCTTTTTGCATTCCCGCTGCAGCTAGGATAAGGTCAATTAATCACCATACTCCAAATCCACCACCAGTAAAGAGCTTAAGAAGGAATAATCCAATACGTCCACCGTATAAACGATCAATTCCTAATGCTCCTAGGAAGATTGAAAGCAGTAGGTTTACAACATAACTGCGATTGCTTTTAACCATAGCGCGTCTCCTTTTAAATATTATATATTTAATATAATTATAAAACAAATTAATGTATACTTTAAATACTATTTTATTTTAGGAGATATTTTATGGAAAAATATACTGAACAAGAACAAATTAGACGTAACAAGTTAGATTTTTATAAAGAAAATAATATTGAAGCTTTTGCTAAAGCAGATGGATTAAAAGAATTATCATATTCTGACCAAATCGAAGCTCAATACAATGCATTAAGTAAAGAAGAATTAGATGAACAAGCTATTCCCGTGGCTATCACAGGTAGAATTTTAACTATGAGAGGGCCTTTTATCTTATTAAAGGACTACCATGGAAAAATGCAAGTATACTTTAATAAGAAAGAACACAGTGAAGAATTAGCAAAATTAGTAGCTTCATTTGACCTTGGAGACATTATTTATGTTGAAGGGCTTGTAATGAAAACTCACACAGGTCAAGTTACAGTTAAAGCACAAAATATTAAGTTACTTACAAAATCTCTTAAACCACTTCCTGATAAATACCATGGTCTTGCTGATGTTGAAGAAAGATATCGTCACAGATATGTAGATCTAATTGTAAATGATGAATCAATGGCGACATTTTGAACTAGAACAAAAATTATTAGCGAAATTAGAAGATATTTTGATGAACAAGGATACATGGAAGTTGAAACTCCATTCTTACACGACTATTTATCCGGAGCTTCAGCTAGACCATTTACAACTCACCACAATGCTTTAGACCAAGAATTTGTGCTTAGAATTGCAACCGAAATTCCTCTTAAAAAATTACTAGTAGGTGGTGTTGATAAAGTTTATGAAATTGGACGTATTTTCAGAAATGAAGGAATTGATACAACTCACAACCCTGAATTTACTTCTATTGAATTTTATGAAGCTTACTCAAACCTTGAAGGTATGATGCAACACACTGAAAAATTATTCAAGAGACTTGCACAAAAATTAGGTAAAGAAACTGTAGTAAACAAAGGTGTAGAAATTGATTTAACTAAACCATTTGCTAGAGTTGATATGGTCGAAGCAGTCTCTAAAGCGACTGGTGTAAACTTTAGAGAAATTAGCTTTGAGCAAGCTAAAGAAGTTGCAAACAAATACGGAATTAAAGTACAAAAATTCCATCAATTAGGTCACATTATTAATGAACTATTTGAAGAATTAATTGAAAAAACTTTAATTCAACCTACATTTGTTTATGGACACCCAATTGAAATATCTCCTCTAACAGCTAAAGGAAGTGATCCTAGATTTACTGAACGTGCTGAATTATTCATCAACACTAAAGAATATGCAAACATGTATACAGAGCTTTCAGATCCAATTGACCAATTACAACGTTTCCAAGAACAACTTGAGGAAAAGAACAATGGAAATGATGAAGCTAGTGATATTGACTGAGACTTTGTTGAAGCACTTGAATATGGAATGCCTCCTACAGGTGGATGTGGAATTGGAATTGATCGTTTAACTATGTTACTTGCTGAAAAAGATTCAATTAGAGATGTTCTATTATTCCCTACAATGAAAAGAAGATAATTATTAATTAAAAAATATCCAAATAAGATTGGATATTTTTTAATTATTTTAAAATCTGTAATCCATGCATTACTTATGAAGCATTCTTCCTGTCTTTTTTATTTTTTTATTATGTTGAAAAAAGAGATAAATAAAATTATAAACATCTTCATAGTACTCTGCGAAAGCTCTATAATCAAATGTATCAGTAGAATTCTTTCTAAGAACATAAATTTGATCTATTGATGAATCTTGTTCAACTGTTGAAAAATGATATTCTGCAAAATCAACGTAACCACATAAAACAAAACATTTTGAAAATGGAGTCGAAGACTTTATTTTTTTACTTGATGACATTATTTCACCTAACATTGTTGCATCAACATATGTTTTTACTTCAACTGAAATTAAAGGAAATATAATTTCTTTTGACTTGGTGCTTAATTGTAAGTTTATTTTGCGCCCTATGCAAAAATCTACATCTTTAGTCAAGACGTCAAAGGAGTTATCGTTGGAAATTTTGAGCCCTGCAAATATTTTTTTATTAAATACAGTAAATGAATTTTTATGTATTAAATCTAAATTTTCAAATAAATATATACTGAGCTCTTCTAAAAAACTAGAATCCAGTTTTGATTGTGACTTAATTTTATTTTCTTTTATAAATTCCATTAGATTCGCATAGTAATTTCAACATAAATTTGAAAAATCTATGAAGTATTCTTCATTTTTTATTTTTTTATTTAATTCTGATATTTTTTTTCTAAAGGGTAAATATTCATTATAATAGAAATCACTTATTCGATCTTTTTTGCCGTGATAATTTCTATTGACCTTATTCAATAAATTAGTTTCATGAGGGTATAATGTTTTTTTATTCATAGAATAATTATATATTTTTAGAAAAAAATACAAAGCCTACCTATGTCAGGCAGGCTTAAAAACTATTTTAAATATTTAATTAAATATTCTTTGATTTTTTTAGCAATTGCTTTAGCCAATAATGGAGGAACCGCATTTCCGATTTGCTGATATTGCGAAAGATTTTTCTCCCATGACATAGTTGTTCTTTTACCTTGAAATACATATCAGTCAGGAAATGATTGTAATCTTGCTGCCTCTCTTGCAGTAAAGTTTCTATTTAAGTGGGGGTGAATAAAATTTCCTTGAAAACTAGCAGCAATTGTAGGTGATGGCTTATCCCCATATGGTCGCATATTATTTTGAGCATACACCTTACCACTAATTTCGGAAATATTACCCCGTTTTCGCTGCATATGTTCTTTTGGGACATCGGCTAAAGAACAGCCGTTAGGAATTATTTTAAATCTATCAATTATTCTTTGCGTATGTTTCATTGCAACATGATTATATACATCAGTAGAATTTTCGCGTGCCCATACTTGAAAATTTGTTTTTGGAGGCATTTTGTATTTTGATATTTCAGCACCTTCACCTGCATTGATTGGTTCTAAGTCAGAAATTGCTGAATCTATTGAAATATAGTTATCTTCATTAAATAATACATCTGGCTTTAATTCATCTGGATAATATGGAATATCATTTCTAATGCCAATAAAAATAACTCTTTTTCGTGTTTGAGGGACTCCATAATCTGCTGCATTAAGAATAAAATAAGTGGAATTATAACCGGCTTTTTTATATTCATCAAGAATAATATCTATCACTTTAATATTTTCTTTTGTTTTCATTGAAAGAATACCAGGTACATTTTCCATCATAAAAAATGGAGGCATAACTTGTTTAACAATTCTAATAAAATCCATAAATAAACTGTTTCTTGGGTCGTTTTTATCACGTTTTCCACTCAATGAAAATCCTTGACAAGGTGGACCACCAATTACACCCACAGGAGATATGTGACTGTCATAATAACTGTGAATGTCATGCAATTTTGTTATATCTGTTGTTATGACTGTTGCTTCTTTATGATTATATTTAAATGTTTCTGATGCTCACAAATCTTTTTCAACAGCTATTAATGTTTTAAATCCCTCCATTTCATATCCAGTGCTTAAACCCCCACAACCTGCAAATAAATCTATAATATACTTATTCTTCATAATCGATCCTTTCTATTTCGCATATATCACTTATATTACACTCAAAAAAACGACATATCTTTACAATAACATCTGTATTGATATTTTTGCTTCTTTTCATTTTCGAAATTGTAGCTGAACTAATATTGGTTGAATTTAACATCTGTTTCACTGTAATATCTTTATCTATTAAAAGCTTTCATAATTTTTTATATGAAATTTTATATATTCTCATATACTTATTATATAACAATTTTAATAAATTAAAAGAAAATCTTAGTATACTAAGATTTTGGAGTGTAATTTCCACTGCAACACTAAAATACCTAGCTTTATGCCAAGCATATGGAATCCTAAATGCATTGCAACACCCTATATAATATTTATAGGGTGTTTTTGTTTCTTCTTGCATAAGAAAAGCACCCTGTTTAATTGACGAACCGAGTGCTTAAATAATTATATAAGTATGCAGAGAAAATACAAACGATTATCTCGGAAAGAAAGAGAAAATATTGAGGTGTTGTACTTTACTAGTCATCACACAATAAGAGATATCGCTAAAATTATAAATAGAAATCCATCAACTATTTCAAGGGAGTGAAAACGAAATACTGTTAATAATGAATATGAGTCACAAAAATCATTTTTAATATCTATGCACAGATATCATTTTAAAAAATCGTTTACGTGAATAGATTAAAAATATACAAAATTCCTTAAACATTTTAAGGTTGAATATTCTAAAAGTGTAATGAGTATCGAGGCAACATGACATAAAGTTAAAAATAAATGGGATTGTTTTATGCCATCAATATCTACAATTTATCGTTGAATAGACTATTATCAATGAAAGTCTGACTGGTTAAAAAAGCCTAGATATAAGGCAAAAAAATCAAAGAGTAAATCGAAGTTTATAGACTAACTCATAATAAATATACTTTCCAAATTACACTTATACCACATAAAATCGATGATAGAAGTGAATTTGGACACTGAGAAATAGATTTGGTTATAGGTAAAAAAGCAGGAATTCATGATCATTTATTAACTCTAGTTGAAAGACAAACAAGACTTCTTAAAATTATAAAAATTAACGGAGAGGACCCATTTGAAATTAATAAAAAACTCTCAAAACTTATAACGATAATGGAAGGTGAAGGGATGTATGTTTATTCAATCACAGCAGATAATGGGTTAGAATTTGAAAAGCTTCAGTTTGTTGCTAAAAGGAAAGGCTTTCAAATATATAAGGCACAGCCTTATTGTTCTTTTCAAAGAGGAAACAATGAAAACGCAAATGGATTAATTAGAAGAAGATATAAAAATGAACAAATTTTGATAATGTAAATGAAAAATAATTGGAGAAATTAGAGAATGAAATTAATTCAAAACCAAGAAAAATTTTTGAATGAAAATCTGCTCTAGATATGTTTGAAAAATTCAAAAAAAAGTAAAAAGCACTTAGTTCACTACGGAAAATTAAATAACAATCGCAGAAAAAACTATGCCACAAAATTAGGTGTAGATTTTTAGTGTTGCACTGTACATAAGAATACAAGAAGCTTAGGCTTTGCTTTTTTATACTTTTTTCACTAGCGTGTAGACAAAAAAGTGCAAAAAGAAAACTCGCCGTGACGAGTTAATTATTATGCGAAAGGCGTGTATATTTAACGCAAGCAGCGATACCTTATAGATATCTCATTCTTGATTTCTCAAGCACTGACATTATTATACACCAATTTGGAAATTTACTAAAAAATTAACAGAAAAAATATAAAATATATAACATGAACAAAGACAAGATTAGAAACTTCTCAATAATTGCACATATTGACCATGGAAAAAGCACACTTGCAGATAGAATTTTAGAATACACACACACTGTTGCAAATAGAGATCTAAAGGCTCAATTTTTAGACTCTATGGATCTAGAACAAGAACGTGGAATTACTATTAAACTTAATGCTGTGCAAATTAAATATAAGGACTATATTTTTCACTTAATTGATACTCCTGGGCACGTGGACTTCAACTATGAAGTATCGCGTTCTTTAGCTGCCTCTGAAGGAGCTTTATTGTTAGTAGATGCAACTCAAGGGATTGAAGCGCAAACATTAGCTAATGTTTACTTAGCACTTGAAAATGACCTTGAAATCTTACCTGTCATAAATAAAATCGATTTACCAAGCGCTAATGTAGAGGAAGTTAAAGAAGAAATTGAAAATGTAATTGGGATTTCAACCGAAAATGCTATTTTAGTTTCAGCTAAAACTGGGCAAGGTGTGCCTGAATTATTAGATGCTATTGTCAAATATATTCCAGCACCTAAGAACGCTGATGATAGTAAGCCTTTAAAAGCGTTAATTTTTGATAGCTACTTCGATCCTTACCGTGGAGTTGTTATGCTAATTCGTGTCTTTGAAGGAAAACTAAAAACTGGAGATAGATTTATCTTTATGTCTCGTCCAGCTGAAGAACAAGCCTACCACGTAATTGATTTAGGGGTAAGAAACCCTTATGAAACTAAGAAGGATGAATTAGTAGCAGGTGAAGTTGGATGAGTTTCAGCGGCAATTAGAGATGCTAAAGAAGTGCATGTTGGGGATACAATTACTCTAGCTGAAAACCCTACAGATAAAGCTTTACCTGGATATAAGAAGATGAAACCAGTAGTCTTTACTGGATTTTACCCAATTGATACTAGGGATTACATGGATTTAAAAGAATCTCTTGAAAAAATTTCTTTAAGTGACTCATCAATTACTTGAGAACAAGAAACCTCAAAAGCTTTAGGATTTGGTTTTAGAGTTGGGTTCTTAGGTATGTTACACATGGAGATCTTACAAGAGCGTTTAGATCGCGAATATAAAGTAGGAATTATAGCTACTTCTCCCTCTGTAGAATATAAAGTAACTACTACAAAAGGTGAAGTAGAAATGATTTCTAACCCTACATTATTCCCTGATCGAACATTTATTGAAAAAATAGAAGAACCTTATGTAGAAGCAAGTATTTTTGTGCCTAATGAATACATTGGAAATGTAATGGAATTATGTCAAAATAAACGTGGAATTTATAAAGCATTAGAAACAGTTGATTCAAGACGTTCAAAAGTTGTTTATGAGTTGCCTCTAGCTGAAACCATTTTTGATTTCTTCGACAGATTAAAGAGCACTACTAAAGGATATGCTTCATTTGAATATGAATGAATCGGATATCGTGAATCTGATTTAGTTAAAGTAGACATTTTATTAAATGGTGATAAGGTGGATGCTTTCTCAATTATTACACACCGTGAAAAAGCTTATGAAGCAGCAAGAGAACTATGTCAAAAACTTAAGGATGCTATTCCTAGACAAAACTTCGAAGTCCCTGTGCAAGCTACAATTGGTGGAAAAATCATTGCTAGAGAAACAATTAAAGCTTATCGTAAAGATGTTACTGCCAAATTATATGGTGGGGACGTAACTCGTCGTCAAAAACTTCTTAAGAAACAAAAAGAAGGTAAAAAACGTATGAAAAAACTTGGGTCAATTGAAGTACCACAAGAAGCTTTCTTATCAGTATTAAAAACTAATATTGATCCTAAAAAATAATATTAATCAAAGAATGGAACATTAGCTTCCATTTTTTCTTTGCCCTCGTAAAGAAAAAAAGAAAAAACCTCTTATCGAGGTTAGATTGGGAATTATAGTTACTATAAATAATTAATGTGACCTGATGAAATATAAATTAAAAATTGATCACTTGCAATAGTATCTAAATATTCTTTGATTGCATCAGAATCAGAGTGAGTGAGGACAAAATAATTTAATTTTTCGTCATGAGTCATATCTACAACTCGATTTAGATATACTTGTGCCATAATTGAACGCATATATCTAATTAGCATACCTGAAATGAAAGGCATCAAGAAACAGACAATACAAATAAGAACAATAGACCAAGTTGGATAGCGATAAATATTATGGTTTGTTACTAAAAAAATACTCATTGTGATAAAAAAGCATGAGCAAAGCCAATAAAGAATGGCATAAAAGTAGCAAGAACAAAAAGTTTTTTGCAATTAGCTTGGGTCCTTATAATTTAAATAGTTCTCTAATTGAGAAGTATCAATAGACTTCCATTTATCAAGATTATAAATAGTTTCAGGATCTTGGTCAAAAGTAGGGCGACCACCTAGTTTCCCGATTGAATAAATAAATGAAAAGACTTGTCAGATGCAAAGCCAAAAAGGGTGCTTAATTATTTGATCTTTTTTAGTATAAGAATAATTAATAGAATCAATTCTTAAAATTTCTTTATGATTAAGTGCTACATTAAGGCAGAAACCTGATATAGCAGGGAAACAAATAGGCACTACATAGAGTTTAAAAATCTTACTTTTAGTTTTCATTTTTACTCCTTTCCTTTATTTAACTAATATTTTTAGGGACCGTGAAAAATGAGTGTGTAGCTCTACTTCAAAAAAGAAGTAGGGCTTTTTAATTAAGCCTTGCGTAAATGAAAAAGTGAGGTGAATTATGGAAAACACAAAATTTGATGCTAAAGATTACGTTAATATGAATGATAAAGCTATTAATACACTTAAAGGTATGAAAGTTTGTGTTAACAGAGAGTTTAGCTTGCTTTTTCACAAAAAAATGTACTTTTTGTTTTAATGCTAATGAAACACAAAGAAGAAAACAATGAATGTATTTCACTTAAAGAAATGAGTGAAGAATACGGAATTAGTTTGAATACACTTTGAGGTGCTACAAAATATTTAGTCGCAAATAATTTAATCATCAAGAAAGCTAAAAAGAATTTAAAGTTAATGATGAAATTCAATATGCAAAATATGGTGAAAAATATATTTCAATTGATAATGATGTTAAATGGAATTTATTATTTGCTGGGAATTTTATTACATTATGAATTTCCCAAAAATGTTAGTTAAAGTACGTAGTAAGAAAGATTTAGAAAACGTTGACTTACCTAACAAAGCATTTAGATTTCTTGGAATTAGTAGAGTAACAATATATAAACAACTTAAATTGATTTCTGAAGTTTTATTGAATTGTGATTTCAATGATGTTTTTTGCACTGAAAAAAATTCATACAAATTAGATAAACCTGTTTTCGAAACATATACAAAAGAAGAACTTGAAGAAAAAATGTTAAATGATGAAGAATTTAATATTGATAAACAACTGTGTAAACACTGTTGTGATTTAGAATATTCTTTACATAAGACTGATGGATATAACTGAACTCGGTTTCGAAAGAACGGGTGATGTTACTTTTATAGAAAATCACAACACAAAAATAAAATTTACTGAAAAAGTCACAAAAACAAAATAGTTAAATTTATCAAGTCCGGATTACAGTATTTTACAAAAAGAACAGCGAATAGTCAGCTGTTCATAAATATATTAGCTTTAAAAAGTTTCTAACAGTACAAAAATTATCCTTAAGTATTAAATAAATTTAATACTATTTTAGCTCAAGCCTTGAAGCTTGTTTAGTGATAATTTGTTAGTTATAGAAAATGATTATAGAAGGTGATTTATGAAAGTTATTTCTAAAATAGAAGAAAGTTTTGTTTGAGTAAATTTTAAGAATTTTAATATTACTGATTTTTACAATAAATGAATTAATATCAATAATGATATTGACGAAAAATCAAGACATTTTGAAATAGTTAAGTTTTTTAAAAAAATTGCATCTAAACTTGACGTTAATATTAAAAATATTAATTACTCCTTTGAAAATAATTTTATTAATTTTGAATTAGATAACAATTCAGATATCACTAAATTTATAAGTGTACTTATTAAAAAAGACAATAACTTTGCATTTAGTAACATAACAGTGAATATTGGTAAAGTTATTTCTAGAGAAATAGGCTTTGATATAAATGGATAATTATTACACATCTTTTGAATTCACTAAATGAGGATTATCTAAAAGTTTGCTTAAAGGGCAAAATGAAGTACACGATTATGATTTTTATGCAAGTGGTACTTTTATTGACTACATTGCAAGAAGTGATGCTGTATATGTGCAAGACGATATTGATACAGATACTTTATGAAATATGTATAAAGCATCTAATTTAACATTTAAAGACTGATATAACACTCGTAATAAGCAAAATCTAAAAAGCAATAAGAGTGGAGCGTATAAATTATTCGAACAAGCTGATGATGTACCTATAGATAATATAAAAACTGATTTTAGTCAAATTAAAAAAGACCAACACATTTGAGAAATGATTATTAATTTAGGTAGTGATGGTGAAAAGTACTTTTTTATTGATAAAGAAAAATGAAATGATGCTTTAAACAAAACATTACCAACACTTTTAAGAAAAAATAATTTATCTGCAAATAATATTACTGGGTATTGAGCTATACACTGTAACACCGGAAATCCTCATATTCATTTAAGTTTTTGAGAAAAACTGCCTAACATTGAGCAAAATGGAAAGTTTATATATAGACCAAAAGGCGCATTTAACAAATATTCATTAACTATGTTTGAAAAAATGTTTAAAGCTGAAGTTCAAGCAATTGCAACGATGAATTCAAATCAAATTTCAATTAATGAAATAAGAAAATCCAAAAAGGAAATTTGAGATAAAAGAAAAGAAATCAAAAACGAATTAAAGAATTCACTCAAAATGTTTAATGATGAATTGCTTTGTTTAAATAAAGTTAAAGAAATTAAGGCTGAATTAAATAGTAAGGATAATAAAACATTTGCTAATTTAAGTGAAACTAATAAGCAAAATGTATTCGAAATATTTAATTATTTAATTAGAAATAATGAAGAGTTTAAACATTATGTTGATAGTTATAAGAATGCACTTAATGAAATTGAAGATAAAGAGTATCCATCTGAATTTTTAGACAATTATGTTAATTCATTTATAGAAAAGGAAAATGATGAGTTTATGTCACAGGTAGGCAATATTATTTGTAAAACAATTGATGCTTTAGAAACTAAAAATTACATTGATTATTATGTACCTCAAAAAAGAAAAAGTGAAATTGATTGAATTATTAAAAGATGAAAGTGAGAAGCTAATCGTGCTTTATGAATTAAAAAGCAACAAGCAATAAGAAATTTTAAAAAGGACGTACTTAACTAATGCTAGCGAAAAATAATAAATTTTGATTAATAATAAAATTGTTTTTAAGTTTTGTTCTAACTCCATTTGTATTAACTTTTGCTATGTTTGTGATTTTACAAATTATAGTTGTGGGAAGCAATGTTGTTAAGGAGTGAGTATTAAAAGAAACTAACTTTTGAAATGGCGTAAAAATCATTTGAACAGTTGATAAGTGGTATATATATCGAGTTTGAAATGTATTAATTCCACTGATTGGTTCACTTGCTTGCTTTATTTATCTTGTTCTATTCCCACAATTTAAAAACAGAAAAGGGGATAATAAGGAAGTCGAGGGCTGATTATATAACGAAGAAAATAAAACTGGAAATTGAAATAAATTTAGAAAGATATTTAAAGGTGGCGTAAATGGTTTTGCTTTAGGAAAAATTAAAGGAAGCTTTTATGCTAATGATAATGATACTCACGCAATCGTGATAGGAACAGCTGGTAGTGGTAAAACTCAAAAAATATTATTACCTAATATTGAGTACCTTGCAAGTGTAAAGTCTAAAAGTAATTTAGTTATCACAGACCCTAAGGGAGAAATTCTAGCAAGTAGTGGAAATATACTCAAAAATAATGGATATAAAATTGTTGTCTTTGATTTAGTTGACACTAGAAAATCTATTAAATGAAATCCACTTAAACTTGCTTGAGAACAAGTTCATAATAAACCAAAAGATGAAATCACACAGTATGAAATATCACGTGCATATGAAAGTATAAGCGACGTTATGAATGCTGTTTCCAAATCTATATCTGAAAATAAAAATGAAAATGATATTTGAGAAAGAAAAGGTGTTGATATCGTTGAATTGGTTCTTAAATTTATGCTGCTATATTCACTTGAAGATGATAATTTTAAACTAAATGACTTTTCAATTGCTAATGTGATGCAATTTATTAGCGAAAACAATTTTAAAAAAGGAAAATGGGTTGAGAAACTTAAAAAATATAGATATAAAAACGATGAATGAAAGAAACTTTATGCTAGCTGAGAAATTTATTTTAATACTAATAAAGATACATTAACATCAGCTTTATTTAATGCTTCAGATTTATGCGCTCCTTTCGCTGCATCTCCGGAAATTTCAAGTCTAACAAGTAATGATACATTTGATGTAAAAGAATTATTAAGAGGTGAGCAACCATTCGCTATTTACATTAAATACAATGATGCTAAAACGAAAATGAGATTTCTTATTTCACTATTTGTTACTCAGCTATATCAAAATGCAATTGATATAACACAAGAAACATCAAATGGGAAATTAAAAACTCCACTCAGATTTATGCTAGAAGAATTCAATTCACTTCCTAATGTTGATATTGCAAATTGAATGGCTATATCACGTTCTAGAAAAATATTTTTCTGCATTGTACTTCAAGATTTTGAACAGCTTGCAAAATATGGTGGTAGGGATAAAACAGATGAATTGATTAAAAATCAAGCTAGATTACTTTACTATTTAGAAACTAATTCGATTAATACACTTGAAACAATTTCTAAACTGCTTGGTAAAAAGATTATTAAAAGAAAATCAATTACCACAAATTCTAATGGAAAAAGTGAAAATGTATCTGAGCAAGAAAAAGATTTAATGAGTGTTGATGAATTGAAAAATAAGAAAACAAAAAATGTAATTATCTTTACTGCTGGTAATAAACCGGTAATGGTGGCTCCTAAAATGTTTTATGAGTATCATAAGGACCTAATTCCGTATGAAAATGATTATGTAAAAGATGAATTAATTACAAAAGCATTTGATTTTGAAACTTTTAGTTTGCATAATGTAGCGGATGAAATCGAGCAAGAAAACATTGATGAACTATTGAATAAATATAAACACAGTGCTTGAAGTTTTTTACTAGAAGGAGCAAGAAGAAATGTTGGATTTAAGTAGATATGATGACTTATCAATTGAGCAAAAAAGAGAACACACAAAAGAATATATCGATACTGTAAAACAATATGCGGAAAAGATATTTTCAAATCGGAGAGAATTGATGTCTTTTTTGACTTTTATCGCATATCAATTCAACGTCTTTAATGTTTGAACTTTAATTTATTTATATTCAAAAAGCAAAATGGACTTATCACTAAAACAAGGCTATATATTCTTTAAGGCTCAAATTGAAGAAAATAATTGAGCAAGTTATATAAATTCCATTTCTGATAAAAATATATATCAAGCTCTTGGTACTTATACATTAGAAGATGAGGGAAAAAATAAAATATTTTTCTATGAACTTATTAATTTAAAGGATGTTATTAACATTACACAAGACCTTGCGGGCAAGAAACTTAGATATATCGATAGAGATATTAAGGTTGATGCTTTAATAGGATTTAAAAGAGAATTGGAAGCTAAAGGATACAATATCAAAATTAACGAAGATATTAAGAACTACGGCGGAATAATCGATTTAGAAAATAAAAAAATCTATGTATCAAGAGATTTTGAAGATGATGTAAATGGGTTGGATAATAAATGAAGTTATTATGCATTGTGATATTTAATGGCTCGTAAGTTACAAAACAATATGCAATTAGAATTAGAAAAGAAAAAATCAGAAATTATTCTAATGCAAAAGATGTTAAAGATTTATTGCAAAGTTAATGATGTGTTATATGGAGCATATATTGATGACTTGGAATTTCTTGGCTTAGATATCTGAGATAAAGTAATAAATTTTGAAGCATTGTATTTGGAAGTACTTGATATTTTAAAGGAAGTACTAAATGATAGTCAGCCTAAAACAACTTAATGAGTTTAATAACGGAATACTAAAAGCTGATTTTAAAAATTTTTGTGAAATCAGTAGCTTGTATTTGTATTTAGATTTTGAAGCACTTGTAGATGACGACTTAAAGCAAAATGGATTGTGTTCAGCATATTTGTTTTATTTTGATTATATAGACTTATACAAGAAACTTAAGATTAGTGACTTTTTATATGTCGAAGCATTTTTGGAAAAATTAAGTGTTATAGATGAATATCAAGTTATTCGAATGTTTGTAAATATGATTAAGGAGGAATAATATGGGATATATACAACATAAGGGATTAAAGCTAAAGTGTAGTATTAAAGATTTTAATGAACTATTTGACCAAGAAGTGGTCAAAGAAATTAAGGGTTACATAGATTGATATGATGTACTTGATGCTTTAGAAATTACAAGTAATAGCATAAGCTTTGCATCATTAATTAACAAAAAAACCGTTTATGAAATTAAAGATATTACAAAAAAAGATGTTGCAAGATTTAGAAATTTTATATTCAGTTCTATTGACTTAATGAGCAATAAGAAACTAAATAAAGAATTAAAGGATATAGCTACACTTAAATTCGATTTCTTTAAATACACACGCCAATACTGACTAGATATCACCACTGATAAAGGGATATAGATGAAAATGCAACAAACTAGTTATAAACTAAATTTACTTGATAATGGAAGATTGATAAATGAATTTAAGGCTTGACTATTAGAAAATAATATTTTTGAAATTCAAGATTTGAAAGAAAAGTTAGATATTGGATTAAGAGAAAAAGGTGTAAATGCTACATTTAATTCATTGATTAATTCTGAATTAAGAAAAACATTACTCGAACATAATAAAGGATTTATTTTTTTGAGTAAGGTTGAAAAAGAAATTGATGGATATGTATTAAAATGAGAAACATTTTTAACAGATGATGAAGTAGTAGATATGTTTTTTAAGGATACAAATACAAAAAGAATACAAAAATCAATAAAGGAGAGCGATGAATAATACTGAAGAAAAAGTTTTGAAAAAAAGAGACGAATTAATAAAAGGTCTCGAAAATCAAATTGAATGGATTAAACAAGATGAGTATTTTGATATGGATGTTATTTATCTTAGATTAAATAGTTTTATTCAAAATAACATTAGAAAAGAAAATAGATTACTAAATTATGGAATTGCGGAACTTAATAATTCTATTAATTTAATTGAAAGAGGTGTATGAGACGGAACTATAACTTCAGCGGAAGAAATAGCTTTTGTTTCGTTTTCTCGGCCAATGGAAGATGGTAGTTTAACTTTTTCAGATAAGCTTGCAAAATTAGAATTAGATGCTGAGTTTGATAGTTTTCAAGAGATAAATGAACTACTATATAAATCTAACTTAGATATTGATAAGTTTGATAATGAACTAATTCATATTGCTGCTGTTGAACAAAAATTAGCTAAGGCATTAAATGAAAAATTTTGTTCAATGTATGTTAAAAAATTTGCTGATAATTCAAGCATAGATGATAAATCGCTTTTATTATTATGTGCATATGAATTAATGCAAGATAATGGTTATGACTACAAAGAAAAAATTAGTCAAATTAGACAAGATGTCGAAAATTTATCAAGTACACCAAAAAATAGTAAATAGGAGAAATATGAGATATAAGACAGAAGAATTAGATTACATAAAAAACAAAATAGATGCATATAGCAATACCTTTGATAATGAAGAAAAGGAAGAATTTGCTGATGTATTAGAAAATATGGATAATGTATTTTCAAAAATTGCATTTACTGATGGAATGAAATTAGAAATCTTACAAAAAATTTACCTTGTAGATGATTTTGATGAAATATTTGAAAAGCATTCACTTGGTGAGTTAAAACAAATAGATGAAATAATTACTGACGAAGATGATTTCGAAAATTATGTAGCTAGATATCAATATGATAACAAGGTATATACCGATATGGAACATTTTGAAAAGATATTAGATGAAAATTGAGATGTAGTTGGTTGAGAAGATATTGCATTTCAATATCAAGGTTTATGCGCTGGGGTAAATAAGCCTCAAGTGGTTGAACTTGATGTTTATGAAACGAGAATAAATAATAATTGAGCAAGCTATGATGAATTTAAAGATTATCTTAGATATGACTATTTAGTTGATGATGCATCACAAAAAATTCGAAGCGAACTAGGTCAAAGTCAAAAAAGATAATATGAAAACTAATTTTAATAGTGAAATATTTAACAAATATATTGATGCATTAGAAAATAGAAATGATGCTGATGCTGATGTATTTAAAGTGCTAGATGAATATTTTTATGCCTATGAATATTGTGCAAAAGATACTAGCGAATACTTAAGATATGTCCCTAGTGAAAAAGAGATGCTATGTAAAATTATAGGTCTTCCACCAATAATTGCTACAGAAGAAAACATAAATGAATTTATTAATCAAGTTGATTTAACAAAATTACAAGCTGCTAATGAAACAATTAATTTTATTGTAAGAAAGTTTGAACCTTATAATTGCGGACAGATTTCAAGGTATTTTGAAAAATACTCAAAGTCCGAAAGATGTAATCAATTTAATAAGGCAAAAAAATTAATTAGTGGAACAATGCATAAAGATTTCGAAAAAATTATGCAAGAAAAATACGCTGAGTTAAATGAAAACAAAACTCAGAAAAAATAAAGGAAGTTGTATGAATAAGTACTATTACATTTATTCTCTTGGTGATGATTTTATTGCCGTAGTTCCTAGTTTTGAAATGTTTGCATCTAAAGAAAATCAAAATTCAAATAATCTTGGATATGGCAAAACAAGCTTTAATAACAAGGTTTTTCAATTTCACTGTGAGCGCTGTAAAGAAATAGTAAAACAAGAATTTTATAAAAGTGAAGAAATGAATTGAAAAGCATTTTGTTTTGATGAAAATGATAAAAGTAAAACATTAGAAATTTTCTTATATTTTGGAACTGAAGAATTACTGAGCTATAAAAAAGTCTTAAAAAAATTTCGAAAGTTATATAAAGAGTTTTTACAACAAAAAATACAAAACATTTTAGCTATAGATGAAACTAAAGCAACAAAAATAAGTCTTATCACTCCATACTTTAATGAGATTAGTAACTTTTGAGGTAGTTTTTGATATGAATGCCTTATCGGTTTTGAGAGTGATTATTATCCATTAAAAGAGTATGAAAAACATTATTCTATGTGAAACGCAAAATATCAATACGTTATAGATAGTTTTGATAAAGATTACTATTCTAGAAAAGCAAATGATGAATATGTTGATTTATTAGAAGTTAAGATAAATGAAATTTTAGAGGAATAAAGAAAAAAGTAGTTTTGCAACTACTTAATAATGTTGATAAATTCTCCAGCTTTTAAGCTTTCGAAATTTAATAATTTCAAATATTTCATTCAACTGTTATCTTTTGTTCTTTCATATTTGAATTGATAAACAATTTTAATAAATAATGCATTTTCAAATTGGGATAAATAGTGTGGTATATATTCTAGCCATTTTGAATTTTTTCTAGTGTATTTATTTGTTTGCTTATTGACTTTAGGGATGGTTTTATTATTAGGATTAACCTTATAAACGTAATTATCTTGATAATTCATATCAATGAATAAAATTCTTTTTATGGGCGATTTGATTTGGATTATTAAATTACAATAAGGTATTTGCTTATCATTGCATTGCGTTATTTTATTATCGCTAGCTTCATCTAAAATATCATAATCATAATTATTAGATTGTAATTGACTAATAATAGTATCTCTAATTTCATTAAATTGCATTTATTCTCCTTTCTAGTGCTTAGCACTATAACAATTATAAATTTAATAAACACAAGGTGGTTATATGAACAAATTATTTTTAAGTGGCTCAATTGCGAAAAGCTCAGTTAAAAAAATAACAAGTGATAAAGTGATGGTTTATACATTTCAAATCAGATGTAAAAAAGAATACGGGCAAGGCTATGATTTTATAAATATTACTGCATTTGGGAAAACTGCTGAACATTTTGAAAAATTCTATAAAGAAAATAAATTTATAGAAATTATCGGACACATAAACCAAACAATTTTTACTGATAAGAATGAAAAGAAGCAATACAAGGAACAAGTAATTGCTGATGAAATTCATATTATCGAAACAAAAACATTAGAAGAAGCAATTGAAAATGTTGCTGATGAAAATATAGAAATTAAAGAAGAAATTGAAACTCAAGAAACAGAAAAATTAAATGAAGTTACTGATTTAAAAAATGAAAACAGTAGCTTAGAAGATGAAGTTTATGAAACTGAAATATTAGTTGAAAACGACGAAGAAAATGCTTCATCTGAAACAAATACTCAATATGATGAATTCTATTAATGGAGGCAAAAATGGAAGAAAAGAAAAATGAAGTAACAGAAAATGTTACTGAAAATAAAATTATCAAAAATCAAAATAGAGAAAAAAGTCAAAAAGGACTAAATAATTTCTTTAATCCTAAGAACAAAAAGTCACAAATTATTTTATTTAGTGCTTTAGCAATATTCTTAGCATTCTTAATTGCGATTATAACAATTTCAGTGCTAGGTATTATATAAAAACAATGTTATAAGGTTTTTAAATTTTAAAATGATAAAATTTAGTTATAAAGGAAGTTTATGAAAAGAAAATGATTATTAGCTTTTAGTTTATGTGGCGCATTAATAGCACCACTTAGTGCTGTGTCTTGTAATAAAGATTTTGTTTGAAAAATTGGTTTTGATACTTACAAACCTAAAGGTGATGGAAAAAAAGATAAAAATAAAGAAAATCCACCTTTAGAAAAAGGTGGAGACAAAATTGAAGCGCCAGTATTAAGTGATACATTTGCATATAAAGATAAAACTTATTATCTAAATAATTCTGATACTTGAAAGACTTATCAAGATAGAGAAAAATGAAGATATGACTATGAAGCTGTGGCTGAAGAAAATAGCTGAATGGAGCAAAAGATAAAACAAGATTTAAATCTTGGAACATATATTGCTGAAGTAAACACTGCTGGTGATGGAGTTATTTCCCAAAATATTCCATCGATTGCATTCATTTCAAAATATGTTAGAAATCTTGATTTTACTAAAAATGGAAAATTAGTAAAAAAACAAGATGGAAGTTATGCTACAAGTGAACAATACAAAATGCTACTAGAAAAATTAAAAGAAATTTTAAATCCTAGTGTAAAAACAGATTTTGATAGTAGAAAATATGGTGCTAGATATGCGGTAGAAATAGTTAAGCCAACTGAACAATATCAAGTTGAAAGTTGAAATATTCTAGTAAATAGTATAAAAGACTTAGATATATTCTCTTATTATTCAACCACAAATCAATATGCAAATAAAATATTAATAGCATCTGTTGAATTGGCACAAAATTGATGAAATCAAAACGGATATACTTCACCTTATGGTGGATGATACAATTATCCTAGTAAAAATAAATCATCAACCACTTTAGAGGTATTAATAAATGGATATCCAGATTTAACAAATAGCACAAATATTTTTGATGATGTGTCGGTAGCATTTACATCATTAAATATGGGTGTAAATGAGGCAAACCATCCAAATTATACTTACGGCAATGATATGAACCTTTATCTTAATCTAATATCTTCAAGTTATATTAAAATGCAAATGCTTCAATATCAATTGTTAAATGATTATTTAGATTTCTTAATTATGATGAGTAATAAGCAAGAAGATGAAACTATTAAACAACATTTAGCAAAAGAAGAAAACAGACAAATTTTAAACAAGTATCACAACAGATTAATTGAGTATCTACAAGCAAAAATGATAGTAGGAACTACTATTCCACGCGAAGATGGTACTTTTAAGAATTATGATTTAACTTTATTTGCTGGTGGGCAATATACACGAGCAAGTGATTATCAAGACACATACTTATGAGCTAAAGAACAATTTGAAAACGTTACACTTCCTTTAATGTATGATGAAAATAATACATCTAGAGATTTCAATAGAGATTTCAATAATCAATTTACAAAACAAGATAAATATCAACTTATTTGAACAGCACTAGAAAAAAGTACTGGGGCAAGCAAGCCTAGCGTGCCTAATGATACAGCATTAGCAAGCAAGCAAAAAGATATTTATCAATATGCAACTGAATTATTTGGTTATGAAACAGAATAATAAATATAAATCACCATACATTAAAACTAAAGAAAAAATCATTTTAGAAGATAGAGATATTAGAAATAAGTTCTTAATAGAACTTATGAAGAAAAATATTTAAAAAACCTTATAACATACAAGAATTTATTTGTGTGTTATGGGGTTTTTATTTTATGAAAGGAATACAAAATGAAATTTAAAAAATGATTTATGTTTCCGGTAATGGGAATGAGTGTAGTTACGCCGATTGCTACAATGTCTGCTACAACTGCAAATGAAGAAGCGAAAATTGAAAAGCTGATTATTGTGCCAGAAACAGAGGTTATTGTAAAAAACTTCAAGCCACTTTATATTGAACAATATTTAAATATACTAGATTTTTACATAGATAGTCTTAAAGAAAATATTCGTCAGGCTTATGGTGATGAAAAGATAGAGAAAAGTCGTTGAACGAACAAAACAGAAATATATTATACAAATTACAAAGAAAATATTAAAAATACAGTTTTTGCAAAAACTTATGTTGAGCAAAATGACTATTTTGATATAAAAAATAAAATATCAGACTTACTAAAAACCGATATCAATGATGAACTAGTGAAGTTGTTAATTAATCCTAATGAATTAAAAGAATATTTTAAGAGTACTAGAACTTCAAAGATTAATGATTTTAACACGAGATTTGATATTACTAGAAACACAAAATTCGATTATGCTAAATATCAATATGCAAAAACTGTTAATTTATTAATGGCAAAAGAATTCAACACCGACAACAAAGAAGCTGTTAAAGCATTATGAAATAGTATGGATGAGATAGTTAAGGAATTAATTAAATTTAGTCCAAACATCAGAAAACAAAAAGAAGATTTTGAAAGAAAATTTAAATCAAATCAGACTTTTGAAGATATGTTTTATAACAAGAAAAATAGAATAAAAGAATTCAGAATAAATGAATATATTAAAAATATCGATACAGAAAATGTTTTTGCTTATAAAAAATCAAACTATAACTTTAAAACTAATTATGAAAATAAATTAGAAGCTGAAGAAAAAATAAATATTTCTAAAAAATATTTAACTTATGATGAATTTAAAAGCTTATTTTATATTTCAAGTGGCAACCCTTATAATTCAAAAATTCAAGAATTCAACAATTATAATGAACTAACAAATGCTATTAAAAATGATAGTAATTTTAGTGGGCTTAGCAACGCATATATTGAAGATGTGGAAATACCTAGGCATTTAGTAGTTATGGAAAAATATAATAAAATGTTGAAAACTCAATATAAATTATTAAAACTTTGACTGTCAGACGAAAAAAATTATGATATTTTAGACATAATTAATTTTAATAATTCTTCAACTCAGTGATTAAAAAATTTAATAAGTATTAAATTAAACGATTTATACACGGAAGAAATTTATACTGATGATGCGTTTAATAAGTATATGGATGCAAACTTTTATTTCTATTGAGTACAAACTGGTGATGTATCTAGAAACGTTGAAGGTAAATCTATCGATTATCAAACTTTTATAGAAGGCATAAAAGAAAACAAAAATGCAATAAATGAAATGAGAGAAATTTTTGATACAGTATCAATGCATTGATTTCCATTGCATAGTTTTGGAGCATATGCATTAGGATATGCTGGTGTGCCTTTAGACTTTATAATAAACAATTTAAATGATAATGAAACATTGAAGGAAATAAAATATATTATCGAAAATAGTAATAATGATACAGATACTAAAGAAGTTTATTTCGACACTTATATTCAAAAATTAAAAGCAATTAAATCATCATTTAGCATTTCACCAGAAATAGCTAATAAGCAAATTGAGAAGTTGCACAATATCGAAAACGAAATTGTGAGCGAACTTAATTTAAATAATAAAAATAATAGTGAAAAACTGCTGATATTAAAAAGTTTTTTATCATCAATGGTAAGAAATTATGAAAATTTTTTAAAGGAAATATCAAAAACAGATGATAAAAGTAAGTTAGAGCTTAAGCTAGAAGAAATTAATACGATTAAACAATCTGCTTTTATCTTAAAAGAACTGGCAAATAAAGTTATTGATTATATGACTACAACAAAACAAATTGATTTATCACAACAAAAAGGAAAATTAAATAGTTTAAATTTAGAAACAGATAACATCAATGATTTAGTAAATAATTATCACGAAGCATTATTGTTATTGAGCAAATTACCATTTACTGAAGAAGATAAAGACACAGTCTTTAGTGAAAAGTTTGATAAAAATTTCAACAAAATACAAAATAGACCTGAAATGATAACTTTATTAAATGCCTTGCCAAAAAATACAAAACCACAAATAGTTATTAAAGATGCTGAAATAACACCACAAGAAGATAACAAAGGATTAAATCCAATTTTTGCTGGATTAATAAGTGCAACTGTGGTTTGTGGTATAGCTGCATTAATTGGACTTGGATTACTTATTAAACGTAAAAAATAAAAGAGGTAAATATTATGATTAATGAAATTAAACTAATGGGGAGAATTTCAAATGAACCCAAATTACAAGAAACCGCAAAAGGAAATCAATATGTAAAAATTGATATTGCTGTGGATACAAAAGGAAGCACTAACTTTATACCGGTTACATTATGAAACAAAAGCGCTGAATATGTAGTAAATAATTTAGAAAAAGGTGCATTAATTATGCTACAAGGTAAGATTAAATGCAATGTATTTACTAATGCAAGTGGTTATAACCAAAAACAATTAGAGGTTGTTGCTGATACTATTACTTGTTTAGAAACTAAAGCTGTACGTGAAGCAAGAAAACAAGATGTTGTAGAAAGCGAAGAAAATAATGTAGAAGAAAATACACGTAAATATGTAAGAAATGAAAATATAGATTATGAAGCTATAGAAAATATTAAACCTCAAGAAGAGGATGAAGAAGAAACATCATCAATGAAAATGTAGGTAATTATGGATAAACAATATTTATTAGATTTAGGATTAGAAACATTAAATTCATCAATTCATTTAATTGAAAATAGATTATTAAACACTAATGAGGAATTAAATTGAAATGATGTTTTAGATGAATTCATTACTGAAGATATTTTTACAAAACGTGGTATTACTGAAGACGAATTAGATTTATGCATAAGAAATAACTTTACTATTTATGAAATCATAAATATGAATGAAATTATTTCATATCAAAAGGATGATGATTATGAATATGTAGAACCTTTTGAAATGAGCTGTTATATTACTAAAAACCTTTTAGACGCTAAATTAAGTGAGGAAATTCTTAATATTTATAAAAAGTATCCTAATGCAAATGATAATGAAATACTTTTATTATCAATTTATTATAACCTTGACCAAAATGGATATGAAGGTTATAAGGAAAAAATAGAAGATTTTGATAATGAACAGTCTTGCGGAATGAAAATGTAGGTGATTATGGATAATTATCAAGATATCGAAGCGCTTAAATCTAATTTAGATGATATTTTAAATGAGCGTAAAAACCTAATTCAAAATGCTTTAAATGATTTCGAAAATGATTATAAAGATAGCTTAAATTCTGAAGAATTAAGTAACGCTAAAGAATGAATTAAAAATTTAAAGGATTTTAATAATTTAGATGTTGAAATACTAAAAGATGCATTACAAGATGCCGAAAATGCTAAATTCTATCATTATTCCATAGAAGATATTAAGGATAATTATGGTGACTTTATGGATAACTATGATGCTTATAATAGTATCTTGTATGAAAAATATATAGAAAATGGGCAAGATGATGCCGAGACTTTTGAATACTCAAATATAAGGGATGATTTAAATTTTCTTTATATTAATGATATTCAATGTCTTTGTCTACTAAATCTTATTAAAGATGTTTCTAATGATGAATATTATGAAACATTAAAAGATTTAAATATATCTACAGATATTTTAAACATAAACGAAAACTTAAATTTAGATGAAGAATGTGCTTCATCACTAAAGAAATAAAGGGAGGTTCTTATGAACGACAATTTAATTAAATTTTTTGAAGGTGGAAACAGTGAGACTATCACGACTGGGATTTCACAAATCGCACAACAAGTGCAAACATATGCAAATATTATACTTGGAGCTTTAGCTGGTTTATTTGTGCTTGCGATGGCTATTATATGTGCTATTGCTTTCTACAAAGGAGCAAAAAGCGAAGACGAAAACGAGAGAAAGAAACAACTTGATAAAGTTAAATGAGTTTTTATTGGATTTATTGCAATTTTAATCATTTGAGCTTTAACTGGTGCAATTACTGGTATTATGCAAAATGCATTTATGAATGGAACTGGGTCAAAAGCTGAACTAGTAACAAGTGCTTTAATTAATTTATAGGAGGTAATAAAAATGTTTGGTGGGCTATACTATTCAGTTTTTAGTACTTCATCAACCATTTTTGTTGCATTACCATTAAAACTTATTTCGGTGATAGTGCAAGCATATCAATTAATAGCGATTGATTTACCGCAATATATCCTCTTTGGTGTCAGAATACAAGATGGCATAAATGGTGCTGAAGTTCCATTTATGTTCGTTCGATTTATTGTAGTCTCATTGATATTATGGGTATTTATGGTTATGTTTAGTGTTGTACGGATGCACTATGCAAAAATGGATGATAGTGATAATTATGTAAAAATAGCAATAAAAAGAAGTGCTATTGGTACATTATATCTAATAGGTATACCAATTATTATTTTTGCTGCTAATATGATTATTTCTTTAATTGTTGGAGTAATTTTAGGAGAAGGTGGTTCTACTACATTGTCCGATACAATTTGAAGTTCTTTATATGATAAAAAAGCGCTAGCTAATAGAATTTCATTTGAAGAATGAAATAAATGAGGTTCGAATTTTAGTGAAGGGGAATATGTAATACCGAGAGGATATTATGATAAATTAAATTGAGGTGAAGGTGCTATGGTTATTGTTACTGGCGCAATGATTTCACTTGGAACAATTTATTGCTTGATTATGGGAATAATGCTAGTTGTTGGTAAGGTATTACAAATGTTTTGATTATTTATGATATCACCTTTTGTTATATCTGCTGCAATTTGCGATGATGGTAAGCGCTTAAAGATATGACGTACGCAATATATTGGAAAGCAACTTGCAATTTTAGCATTCTTTATTGGAATACAAATTTATGTACAATTTGTTTCACGCGCTGGTAGCTATATTAATGCTATAGATAATATTAACTTTTTATTAAGAATACTTTTATCTGTTGCACTATATGTTGGTGGTGCTTTAGCAATGCAAAATTTTGGTTCTGAAGTGGCGAACTTTATTGGAGAAAGTGCTAGTGTTAAAGAAGGAATGCAAGATATGAAATCAATTGTGACTGGTGGTAGAGCGCTTGGTATGATGACTAAGGCCGGTGTTGCTGGCGCAGCTGGTGCAGCCGTAATGGCTAAAGCTGCAACACACGGAACTTCTGGATTATCTGTATATCGCCAACGTAAAGATATTAAAAATATGCAAAGAGCCGGAAAAATTAGTGGAGCTGAAGCTAGAAAGCGCATTAGAAACTTACACGAAAGCACAAGACAAAATCGAGCAAATGTGAAAGCTGATAAACAAGTATTTAATGAAAGAAGAAATAACTTAAGACAAGAATTAAAAGCTAATAAGTTTGAAAGCAAAATGTATAAGAAAACCGGAGATTTGGATGGATATACTGACGCACAAAACAATTTAGCTAATTCAAATCAAAAGTTAAATGACTTTGATACAAAATATAATCACGGACTTAAAGGTAAATTAAACCACTGAAAACAAGCAAGAGAAGCAAGAATGGAAAAAGGATTAAAAAACGCTAGAGATTACTATGATGGAAAAATTAAAAATGATGAAACAAAAAATATAAATGGAACCGAGGAATAAAAGATGATGCTACAACCTAAAGGTAATAATAAAAATAAGCTTTTAATTTGACGAGATTTTAATCTTGGAGATTTTGCTGTTGCTATGGCGCTAGCTGTTCTTTCATTTGTTCTAGGATTTACCATCTTACCATCAAGCGTAAATGAAATATTTAAACTAATATTAACAATATTTTTTATGATTTCATTTAGCTTTTTGCTTATTAAGAATAGAAAATATAACTGTAGAACATACGTACTAGGCTTTAGAGCCTTAATGTACTTATTTTCAAGTAAAAAATATACAAAAAATAGTACTAAAGGTAATACAACTTTTAATCTGTTTCCGTACGAAGATATCGAAGATGAAATGTATATTAAAACCAAAAACATCAAGGGTGGAAAAAGATATTTGGGTGTAATTGCATTTAGTGGTAATAATCCGTGAAGCGAAGATGAAAATGATGCTGAAATGTTTATTAAACAATTTACAGATATTTTAGATGCAAGTGAAACTCAAATGAGTATTGTAAGATTACGTGATTTAGAAGATTATTCTAATAATGTTAATTGCCTTAAAAAGAATAGAAAAGAAAAAGAAATTTTATTAGCTAAAGCAAGCGAGGAAGTCAAAGAAAACTTTAAAAAATATTATGATGCTAGAATGCAAGATTTTGAAATACTTGATACAAATTATGAAGTAGATAAATACTATTTGGTTCTATATTCTAAAAATAAAAATAACGTTTTTAAAAGTTTAAATAACGTTTCAGACGCTTTAGATAAAATGGGGCTTTTAAATGAAATACTAAAAAAGGAAAAGCTGTTTAAGTTTTTAGCTAACAAAGAAGATATTGATATCGATAACGAAACAATTGAAAAATATTTTTCAGCTGAAAATTGAGAAGGTGATGACCATATTTATTTAGATGAGCTGCTTACTGTGGATGAAATGATTTTTAAAAAGAATTATTTCAAGAAAAATGAGTTATTTTACAGCATACAAGTAATGAGCGATTTACCATTAAAACTGCCTAACAATTGAATGTTACCACTATTAAGTAATAACTCTCAAGTTGTTGTACAATGTGTTCCATTTAACGAAGATATGCAAGCAATAATGCTAGATAAGGGTACAAAACGTACTGAAGATAATATTAATGGGATTAAATCAAAATACGCCAAAAAGACAAATGAATTACAGCTTGAAGCGATTGAATATTTACAAAATCAATTGATTACTAATCAAAATAAACTTTATGATGTTCAATTTCTAGTTATTAATAAAGCCAATTCATTAGAAGAATTAAAAGAAATTGAAAATAGTAACTTTAGAGAAGCGCGCAAAAGCAAAATAAACTTAAATCCTTTACCATTTAAACAATTTGAAGCATATTCACAGGCTTGTTTAATTACGACAAATAATTTAAAAGAACAAATGGAAATGAGTTCTTACAATTTAAGTCACGGTTGAGCATTTGAAAATGCGATGGTAAATGATGGAAACATTAATATTGCATCATTAACTTATGATACTGCTGAGCCACTTATTATTAATAGATTTTATAAAAATAGTAGTAAAAGAAGTAACTACAATGCTTTTGTGCTTGGAAGTTCTGGAAAAGGTAAATCTACTTTTCTTGGAAAAGAAGTTCTTTCATTACTAGCCGAAAATAATAGAGTATATATTTTAGATATTCAAGGCGAATATGTTAAATTATGTGAAAAGTTTGGTGGTGAAGTTATTGACCTTGGAAGTGGTAAAAACACTACATTAAATCCACTTGAAATCAGATATCAACTTTATGATGAAGACGAGGTTGATGCTTTAGGAGTAAAACTAATAATTAATAAACATCTTGAATGACTAGAGGCTTACTTTAAACTAATTTGCGATGAGTGAAAGACTGCGCAAATTATGATGATATTAAAGCTAGTTAAAGGGTTATATGAAGAAATGGGCGTTTATAAGATTAAAACTATTGAAGAGATTAGTAATTTTAAATATCCTATAATGAGTGATTTAATTCAATATGGAAAAAGATATAAACTGCCTAAGGGAGAAAACATTACAAGCAAGCAAATATTGCTAGCTGATATTGTTGAAACGCTAGAATACTTGTTTGAAAATAATGGTAAGTATGAATTTATTTATAATGGGCAAACAAATATGAACTTAGATAGTGACTTTATAGTCTTTAATATTTCTAAATTAGATATTGCTGATGATGAAATATCAGCTGTTGCTGTATTTGTACTTATCTCTTATTTACAAACTAAGATATTTAATAATTTTATCTTAGATAAGAAAGTAAATACAACAATTCTTGTTGATGAGTTCCATCGATTTAAAGATAATAAACATACAATGGATGCATTATTCTTTATGACTAAAACTGTTAGAAAATATAATGCTGGAATGCTTATTGCATCACAAAATCCATCAGATTTCTTAGCTAGTGCGGATGCAAGCAAAAAAGCTGAAGCTATTATGATGAACTCTCAATATTCTTACTTTTTTGGGTTAAGACAAAATGATTTAGAAGCTGTTAAAAAGCTGTATGAAAATAGTGGTGGGTTAAATAATTCGATTACTACTTTCTTGGCTAAAGCTGATATTGGAACTAATTTAACGTCACTGCACGAGTATTCAAAAATAAAAGCTGAAGTATTTTACAACGATTTTGAAAAAAGCATTTTATTTAAACAAGGTAGTTTTGGTAAAAACTAATTAATTAGTTGAAAGGGGAAATATGATAAATGAAGATGAATTAATGAGCAAGCTTGCACAAAAGGAACAAGAAGCTCAGAATGAAAAAGAAAGTAAAATTGAACAATTAATTAAAAGAGATTTAGCTAAAGTAAAACAAGCTGAAAAGCGAGCAAAAGAGAAGAAACAAAAAGAAACTGGAATTGCGACTACAATACGTTTTTATAATGGCGATGATGTTGCACGACTAAATAAGCTTAAAAAGCAACTAGCTGGTCAAAAAGTTTCTTTAAGTGCATATTTAAGCGATATGGTAGCTATGCAGCTTGCTAATGAAGAAAAAGAAATTGTTCTCAAGGATATTAAATCTGACTTATTTTATTCATTTAGAAAAAGTTTTTATGCATCATTAAGCCCTTTTCAACATAATATTATTGCTGAAATAGAAAATGTTGAAGATGAAGTAAAAATTTTAAACGAAAAAGTCGACTTAATATTACAAGCATTATGTGGATATAACATCACAAAAGATGATATAGAAAAAATTAATGCGCATAAAAAAGCAATGTTACAAGAAAGAGAAAAAGAATGAACAAAACGCAAGAAATTAGATGAAACACGAGAAGAAACACTCAATACATTTCAAAATTATGATATTGAACAAAAATTTGATAGTGAAATTCTAAAGGATGAAATTGATGATGAAATATTTGAATAAAAAAGTTAAAAATCTAATTTTATTAGGCGCAAGTACAATTGGTACTGTACCTTGTTTTGTATCTGCATTCATCAACTATGATATACCTGCCGGAGAATATGATGTTTCACGAGCATTGGCTGATATGCAAAAGAAAATATTAAATCGACCAATTGGTAGTTGTGAGTGAAGTTGGTCAACTAATAGTGAAATTAAGTCAATTGGAGATACTGTTTATTTAAAATTTGGCGAAAACAATATTTATCAAGGGATGCAATTACTTGATGATAACGAATTTATAGTCAGCACAGAGAGTTTAGGTTCTTGAAGTACAAAAACAAATTATAAGCGTAAATTAAGTATTCATCCGGATTTTGTAGAACAATTAATTCAAGGTATGGATGTAACTGTACTATACCCAAATGGGAAGAAAATTTTTTCTGGGTCTACAAATGTACTTATTAATAGTGATAAATGAAAACTATGAAAATTATCAGATACTGATACTAAACTTGATACTAATTGAGAAATACAATATGCTAAAGTAAATAGTAGAAAAACTTATACATCTACTGAAACGAAATGATATATCACAGGGCTATCATTTACTTTTAAATATGAAGAACCTAATTTAAAAATTGATAAGTATAATGCTGATAAAATAGCTCAACAATATAACGATTTTGTTAGTGAACTAAAAAGTGAATGAAGAAAAGGGATGAATATTACAACTGATACTGGGGGTGATATTTATACAGAATTACCTAATGAACACGAAAAATCAACAAAAGCTAATAGTGAATATTTAAATGAAGAAATTAAAAGAGTAAATTCCGCAATACGTAACAAGTTATCTAGCAAAATGCATTTAAGTTTAGACAAAATTATTTCTTTAAAAACAAGTATTGCTACTAATACTCACATAAACTTGTATTTAACATCTCCTTGAGGTGACTATTTAATTTATAAAAACTTAAAAGTTAATTTTATTCCATCAGAATACTTTAAGTCAAAAAATGTTGATAATAGATTAACAATTGATTTAGGTAAATGAGTAGATTTTGAAACTGGAACAACTGCATTAGTTAATGATAAATTAGTAAGAGTTGCTGGTGATAAAGAAATTAAGTGTAATGGTAAGAAATGTTATCTTGGTAAATACGAAGTGCATACTCCATTAAAAATTTCATTTATAACAGTTAATGAAAATGAAGTATTAAAAATCAATGGCAAAAGAATTGATGTTTTAAACAAATATTTCGAGGAAGAATTAAAAGATAATAGAAATAATGCTAACGATAATGAAAGAGTATTTGATAGTGGTGTTCAAACCGTAAATGCTAATGGAGAAGAAGTAGCAAAAACAGAAGAAAATTCACATAAGAAAAATGAATATAGAATTGAAATTTATTCATATGATGGTCAAGGAAATTTAGATAAGAATTTAGTTAAGCAATATGAGAAGATACTTGTAATTAATTCTAAAAGCATTCAAGAAGATTTTAAATGATATGCTTGGAACCCCGACGAAAATTATCATCAAAAAGTATTAATTTCACCATACAAAATAGATGAAGATGGAAATGAAATTAAAGACGAAAAAGGGCATAAAATACCTAACGAGCTTTATGATGCAAGTATTGATGTTAAAACCGGTACTAAAAAGCAAATAATTTGAGTACCATCTGAAGGCTTTAATCAAGGGGATGATTATGAAAAATATACTGAAAATGACAATGATTATATTTCGTCATGAGAGCATAAATATGATGAAAGAAGTAGTGAATATAACTATTACTTAAAAACTTTATTGCCTTATGGAGCAAAAACATTATTTAAGCCGGAATTAAAAGATGCTGGATTTATTGCCGAAGCTGTAGTACTTGGTAAGGGTGGATTAAAATCTTATATTGGTGATACAAAAGATGTGCATATCTTTAAAATATTTAGTGATAGCGATGTTTTAGGATACAATAGCGAGTTTGAAACAGATATAAATCAAAGTTCGGAAAATAATTATTTTAGTGAAAGTGGTTTATACCTAATTGTTCAAGATGGCCAAAACGCAATTTCGAACTTTAAATTTGTGCTTATTGATGAAAAAACAAATCCACAAAGCTTATTTACAGATAATGTGCAAAATAAATACTTAATCCCGTTTTGAAATTCAAAAGTAGGTGCTGAGATGTATAACTTTATCTCAGATAAATATAAATTAAAAGATGATGTTATATTTTCTTTAAAATATGAAGATGTCATGGAATATTATAAATTGTTTATGAATGCTATTTATAATAATGAAAAATTTAATGCGCATATCGCAATTACACCATTGCTAAAGAAATATAATGTGCTTACTAAAGAAGAATTTAATGAAAAATTTAAAACAAATGATACGTGAAAATTCAATGATATTAAAAACTACTTTTTTGATAACTTTAAAGGTAGTCAATATGTAGAAATAGATAATGTAACATTTGATGATAATAATAATGTTATTTTGCATTTAAAACTAAATTCATTTAACATTAATCACAAACTCAGTAGCGAAACAATATCGATACCATTAAAAATTAATGGGATTAATAAAACTGTTATCACGCTAAATTGAAATGCTAGCTATTTTCAAAATGAATTAAGCAATAGTATGAATGCTGATGAATATAGCAATAAAATGTTAAGCAATAAAGAAAAATGATTTATTAACTTTAACGATTGAGACAAACTGATTGCTACAGAAGAAAAAAATAATGTTTTCGTAAAATTTGGCATCGTTTTGAAACCGGAATTTCAAGATAAATATTTACTTGCCGGTAGTCCAACTTTTATGATTGATATTACTGGTAAATTTGGAAAAGGTAAAAAGCAAAATACCAAAAATATTTTCGAAAATTTTGGTGAATTAACAATAAATTTAAATGGTGAGACTGATGTTGAAAAGATTAAAAAGTTAATAAAAGAAAAAATTGTAACCTATTACAATTCTCTAATTCTTGATGTAGATTATGAAATTAAAAATTTAGATACTGTAGCTAATGAAAGAAAATTTGTTGAATTGCTTTTAAATAAGGATGGTATTGGAAGCAAATATTCTACATTAGAATTAACTGCTAAAGAAGGTAAAAATGGGCGTGTATTAGTAAAAGTATATAACACTGCACATAGTATTTATGATAAAGAAATTGATTTAAGTAAAATTGTATTAAATGAAGTTACAATTAAAAATGCAAGTAATACTGAAATGTTAACTGAATTATATACAAAAATTAATAATCAGTTAAAAGCACACAATATCAGCGTACCTAATGATATTGACTTTACCATAAATAGTGATTTAATGTTAAGCATTTTGAAAAGAAAAGGTTCTTTTAAAGCAACATTAATTGGTAAAAATGCAATGTTGAAAAATACTACAACTATAAATATATTGACTAATATTGATGCTAATACAAAAGAATTAATTGACTTAAATCAAATAGATAGCTTAAAATCCTTAAAATTCAATGAGAATAAGCTTTCAGTGCTTAAAAATAAATTAATAAACACAATTAGTAATTACTTATTTGAAAAATATTATTTAATTCAAAACAAGGATTATAAATTCGATTTGAATGAAATTAATAAAACATTAAGAGAAGTAATTAAAAACGATAATGTTGAGCATAGTGGATACATTAATATTTATGGAATAAATAATATATCTACTGGTACTAAAGCATTTGAATTTAGTAATAAAACCGATAAAGAAATTGAAGATGATTTGGTAGATATTATTGATTTAGATAATATTCCTAATTGAGAAGAGCATTCTTATAGTTTTAATAGTATGAATTTACTAAGAAATTCGCTTATTAATGATGTAGTTGCATATCTAGCTAAGCAAAAGCTAACAATTTATAAGGATTACACATTTGATATTGATGAAATTAATAAAACATTAAGAGATGTGGTAGTAGGAGATGGAAAAATACATAAAGGCTTAATTAATGTTTACGGTGTTAATAATAGAAGTCAAGGTACTAAAGCATTTGCATTCAGCAATACGACTGATAAAAAGCCTATTGATGATTTAAATAAGCAAATAATTATAAATGGAGTTGCCAAAGCCAAAGATTTAAGCGTAATAAAAGGCGCAAGCTTTATATATAGTGAAAACGACCTAGAAACATTAAAATCAAAATTTATTGATGATTTAAGTAAATATCTTGATGCAATATATGGTATTGAATACAATATTGATTACAATTTAGATGTTAATGAGCTTAATGAAGCTATTAGAAATGTTTCAAAATCTGATGGTATTATTAGAAGTGCATTTGTTAAACTTCATCCTTTAGGTGATGTTAAAAATGATGGTTATGTAACATTAATGAACCGCACAACGCAACAAATTAATGATAATTTAACAAATAATATCAATGATAAGCAAGATGACAAGAATATTGCTAAGCGCGTTGTATGATTTATTGGTATTCCACTTGCATTATTAGCGGTGGGTGCTAGTTCAGTATTGGGATGATTTATTTATGTACGTAAATATCGAAATAAAGTTAAATAGAAATAGCAAGGGTTTCCTTGCTATTTTTGTGTAAAATTATTTATATTAAAAAGGAGATATTATGCAAAAACAATATATTAGTGAAATTCAAGGGATGTTTGATTTTTATGCTGAACTTGGTGTTACACCTAATTATGATTTAAATACTGATGGAGTAATAAAAGGAACTATTATAGAATTTAAGAAAAATAAAGATTTAGACGGGGGGGGTGAAGCACCATATTGAACAGATAATAAGATATTTAAAAGCTTATAATTCAGCTGGAAAAAAAGTTCCATCTAAATCTTATTTAATTTACTTAAATAGTGGTGAATTTATTAAATTTCAAAACTTGGAGCTTTTGGAAACTAACGGATATGAATTAGATGAAATAAATCGTGGGAAATGAATGGATGTCTCTCAGTTTAGAAATGATGAAGATTTCGTTAATAATAATGAATATTTAAGAGGATATATTGATGAATTTTCGATAATTTCTTACAATAACTTGTTTTGCGAAATGCTTTCAGAAAAGAAAGGTAAAAAATATACAGCTAGCAAAGAAGAAGTTAAACAAGAATTTATAAATCCTCAATTACTCAATATTAAGCCATTTGATTGAAATAAACAATTAAAAGATGAAGAAGAGACACCTAGATTTGGATGATTGCATTTTAATATGAATATGTTGGGTGGTGTTTTATTGAAGAAACAGTTAGGTGCTTTCTTCACACCGGAACAATATGTAGAAATCTCTACCAATTATGTTTTAGAAGCCATAGAAAGAAGTAAGGAATTAGGTTATAAAGATTATTTAATAATAGATAGATGTGCTGGCACTGGAAATTTAGAAAGACTATTTAATGAAGAAGTTCTATCACATTGCATATTAAATACAATTGATTATACTGAATGAACAACTTTAAAAGGTCTATATGAGGGTCGAGTAAGAGAAATTATCCCGCCAACAAACGAGTATATTACAGATATGGGGCTGTTAAGTGATGGTGATGCTTTGAGCGAAGGATTTAACACTTACTTGTCAACACTACTTTCGAAGGTAAATCGTGAAGAAACATATTTAATATTTTTAGAAAACCCTCCATTTCGTGATGAAACAAGCACTTTATCATCCAAGGATAAAGAAAGTAGAAAGCATATTACTTATATTGATGGCTTAATGGTTAATGATAAAAAAATTAAAGGCGCACTAAAAAACGAATTAGCTACAAAATTCATATGAAGTGCATTTAATATCTATAAACCTAATGAATATATTTTATATTCGCCAATTAAATATTGAAAAAAAGACCATATTATAGATAAGAAATATTTTAATGGTTATATTTCTAACAGAAAGAATTATAATGCTAACTATGATGCTGGACTGCCTATAATGAATTGAAGCGACGTTGATGATGTGAATGAAGAACTTATACTAGAAAATGGAAATATTAAAAAAATACATAATAGTATAAAAACATTACTGGACAAAACTAAAAATAATGACTATTTTGCAAAAATGTTCATTATGGCTGGTGAATTGCGTCCCATTGGTACTAGTTTAGATAATGGAAAGCAAATTATTAATGATACACCTTGCTTATTAAATGAGAAAAATGCTTTGGAGCAATTACCATTATTTGCAGCAGCAAAATATGAGCCAAAGGATTTAGAACTTTCTATTCTTATGAAAAGTGGGGATGGTGGTCGCTCTTATCAAAGAGATAATGAATTTATGAATGATTGTTTTATATGAGCTTGCTTAACTAACAAAAATAAGTGCATAAGCGATGACTTAAGATTAAACGAAATGGCATTATCCCAAAATTCTCGAGCTGATAATATTTTTAATTCATTTAAAAATAAAGAAAAATATGAATTCATAATGGAAAGCTGAAATAAAATTTTAAATTTTATTAAAAACACAAGCGAATATATAAGCACATATAAATATGGACTTCATCAAATAGAAACTGAAATTAATATAAAAGTTTGAAATGGTGAGTATAATAAAAAACACGAAAAAGTTTTTGTACATAAATATCCCGAATTAAATGATGCAATTAAATATTTAAAGGATAAGTTAAATACTTTATATAGAACTGATATTGAACCTAAAATTTTCAAATATCAATTAGTTAAATAAATAATAGCAAGGGTTGCCTTGCTATATTTTATACTCTTTAATTAAAAGCTCTATGATTTGTGAGCGGTTCATTATATTACCTTTTTGTGTTTTGATAAATTCAAGTTTATCAATAGCTTGTTGGCTTAAGGTTATAGAAATAGCTTTCTTTAAACTATTATTGTTGTTTGTTTTGGTTTCTTCTACGCTGTAACTAGAAACTCTTTCTTTTAAATTCATCTTTCCTCCTTATTTGATAATCATACTGTCGAGCATTGGTATAAAAACATATTTAGATAATATACCTAGCACGATAAAAAGAATAATAAAACCTAGAATATATTCAAATATTTTCATTGTTAAATTCCTCTTTTATTTAATTTTTAGTGATTTAAAGTAATTGGTTAATACGCTTTTGTAGCTAGCGTATTTTTTATATCCTAAAATAGGTTGATTGTACATTAATACATATCGTCTTGGTGATTGTGAGTTTTTAATTCGATGTTGTGAAATAGGTAAGAGTTTAAAATGGTCTTTTAATTGAAATATTAAATCTTCCTCTATTTCGCTTCGAGCATTTGTTATTGTAGGCACTAATGATAATATTTCAAGCTTATGATTTTCCTTTTTAGCGTTATTTATAAAGTTTATAACGTTAGTTAACCCGCTAATAGAGCTAAAATCTGGATTAAAGGGTATTATTAAATATTGTGAGCCTAATAAGGTGTAATATAGCAAGTTGCTTAAATTAGGGCTTGTATCAATAATAATATAGTCATATTTCTTGCTTGATATGATTTCATCTATTATTTCATTAGATAATTTAAATTTCTTCTTTTGTTCCATTAATGATAATAATGTTTCATCGAATTGGCTTAATTCAATTGATGATGTTATAAAATCAATGGTGTTTTTTGAAATTATGGTTTGTTGATAAGAAATATCATTAAACATTATGTCCCAAATAGAATATTTTGCTTTTGGTAAGTAAAAAGTTTCAGCCACATTATTTTGTGCATCAGTATCAATTATTAATACCTTATAACCTTGTTGTGCTAAATAAACTGCGTGGTTAGTGGCTAATGTTGTTTTTAAAACACCACCTTTGTTGTTTAAATAAGTAAGTACTTTTGTTTCCATTTTTCTTCTTTCTATATATATTATATCACAATATAAAATATTATAAAATAATATATTTAATATAAAAGTACTCTGTTTTTTAGCATTAAAAGAAATTTTAACCATAATATAAAATATTATTTTATAATATAAAAAATACTTGACTATATAAAAAACTATGCTACAATATTAATGTAATCATTGTTGATTATAATATTAAACGGGTACGGGTGTAACATCTTAATGAAGATGCACCACGAGGAAGCATTAAGATAAGCCTATTGTACACCGCGGTGGCTAAACTAGGATAAATGTATACAATTTAGTAAAGGATATGTAGACTGGCTAACTAAATAGTGATTTATCAATAGGTGTACACATATGATAAAAAATCCACTTTAATTAGTGGTTTTTTATATTACCTTATAATCTAACATAATATAAAATATGATAAACAATATTAAAATGCTCTATTTTTTAGTTCTAAAATAATTTTAAATCATAATATAAAATAATATTTCATAATATAAAAAATACTTGACTAAAGAAAAAACTATGTTAAAATATTAATGTAATCATTGTTGATTACGATATTAAACGGGTACGGGTGTAACATCTTAATGAAGATGCACCACGAGGAAGCATTAAGATAAGCCTATTGTACACCGCGGTGGCGCACTTGGGTAAACGAATACAATATGGATAAGGAGGCAGAGAGTGGCTGTCTATATAGTGGTTTATCAAAAGCTCTCGACTTAACTAAAATCTGCACTTGCAGATTTTTTTATATTACCTTATAATCTAATATAATATAAAATATGATAAATAATATAAAAATTCTCTATTTTCAAGCAATAAAATAAATTTACAACATAATATAAAATAATATTTCATAATATAAAAAATACTTGACTAAAGAAAAAACTATGTTAAAATATTAATGTAATCATTGTTGATTACGATATTAAACGGGTACGGGTGTAACATCTTAATGAAGATGCACCACGAGGAAGCATTAAGATAAGCCTATTGTACACCGCGGTGGAACACTAGCGCAAACGGATACAATTTAGATAAAGACATTCAGGCTTGAGTTGTCTAAATAGTGGTTTGTTCATAGGCCTGTTACTAATAAATCTACTTGAAAAAGTAGATTTTTTTATCATCTAATTAATAAAGGTTTTTGGGACAATTCCATTCGCTTAAAAAATTAATATAATTTAATATGGAGGAAGAATGGAAGAATTAAAGATAATTAGAGATAAAAAAACTAATGCATATACTAAAGCAAATGAAACAATCATTTTTGATGATGAAGGTAAATCAATTTTGTCTCATTTCACCGGGTATAATAATAGACCACTAATTATATTTGAAATAAATAATAAAACTTATTACTTACCTATAAGAGGAGCAAAAGATGCATCAAAAAAATTGCCTTTTGAAGTTGAGATAACTAAAGATGATGATTTAAATGATAAGTTATCTAAGAATTCTTGAGTTGATACAGCTAATATTCAAATAATGGATAGTGATAAGTTTCATAAAATTTATAGAGAAAAACAATTTTATACATTAAATGATTTAAAAAGTGAAAAACAGCTTGAGATAATATCAAATATATTTTTAAATATAAATAATCAAAAAGCTACAATTCAAGAAATTGATTTTGATAATGACTTAAAAGCCTACTCGAAAATGATTAAACAGAGAAATACATACAAAATTAATGATGAAAAAGCATATGAATTGTATAAAAACACACTACTTTATAATTTAGGTAAATATATTTTAAAGAATAGTGGTGAAAATGATATGTTTAAAAACTATAAAGAAAATAATAATGTATATGAAATTGGTGAACTATACGATATCATTGATAATGATATTAAGCAAAATGGAATTAGAACACAATATGGTAAGTTGATACCTCAATTTAAAGTAATAATTAGTAAAGATATTACAAAATATCCTTTACCTTTATTAAAAATAAATGATGATATGACCTCATTAGAATTTGTGAATATAGATGAATTTACTTTTATTGTGCTTAATAATATAAGCAAAGAAAAAGAAACTTCTAAAACAGATGAATTACTAAATAACGATACATTAATAGAAGATGGCGAAACTTTAAATAATGATGAAGAAATTATAGAAGATAATGATGGAGTAATAAAAACCAAAATATAAAAATATTTTTAGCTATAACTTAATTTTATGTGTTATAATATTGCTAATATATTTATGAACAGCTGATTATTCGCTGTATTTTTTTGACTTTTTTTATAATTAAATAATGAAAAAACTAATTAATATTGCACAATTGCAAATGCAGCAATTTGTTGATACATTAAATAATAAAGAAAAAGAATTCAGAGAAAAGATAAGAAAAGATAAATTCCCAACGTGAAATATATGTCGTAGAAAACAAAAGAAATTTATTACAAAGTACGGTACATTTTTATTAAATATTACTATGTACGAAACTAGAATAAATGGAAAAGTAAAGAGATTTACATATTATCACGATGATATTATGAAACAGATAATGAAATATAAATATGATTATGAGTTAATGAATGATTTATGCTATAAGTATCTGAATGGTGAAAATATTGGGTCCATTAATGGAAAAAGAATATCAGCTAATCATATTAAATATTGAATAAAACTACTCGGGATTGATAAAAATATAGAAGAAGAAAATAATAGATTAATTGATGAAATAAAATCAAAAAAGCTAAATGATTGTAACTCTGATATTGATATTGAAATAGATGATACATATAATGGTGTAAACTCTAAAATAAGTTCAAAAAAGCATTGTTTTAGACAAGCTGTTATTCACTCTAAGCAAGATAATACAATAGGTAAAAATGGTGTAGTGATGCTAATGCTTTTAGGAGATGAAAATTCAAAAACTAGTGGTAAAAAAATTAATGATTTTGAAAATCATATATTAAACAGCATTAATGAATTTACAAGCAAAGGGACAAAATTATATCTAAAAGCGGATGGTGCAAATTGAATAAAAACAATCGCTAATAATATACAAGCTAATTACATTTTAGATTTATTTCACTTAAAATTTGTTACAAGAAAGGCTATAGGATATTCTAAACATAGTAATAATCCATATAAAAATTTCTTTAAAAATTGATATTCAAAAACTTTTAATGCTCGATGATATGATTTATTCGAGTATGTTTTTGAATACAAAACTTTACAAGATTGTGATAGTTTGATGAATATTTTTATGGCTGAATTTGATGAGCTTAAATACGAAAATAATGAGCTGAAAGCACACATTAGAGCATTTATTAAATATATCGATAATAACAAAAAGGGGATATGAAATAAAGAAGGAAAAAGAATAAAACGTTCTTGTTTTACTGAACATTTTGTATATGCTAAATGCAAAAAACACATTCAAAAAGCACAGGCTTTATATAGTTATGAAGCTATAAAATTAAAAATAATGTACGGAAATCTGAAGTCTGGATACTGTACATTATTTTATTAGCAAAAATGTGGTGATGCAGATTTGATGCACAAAATTGAAAAATTCATATTACTATGTAATATGTTTTCTATTTTTTGTCAAAGTGATGCAGATTTGCATCAGATTTTAATTTGCTGATGCAGATTTAACACATAAAAAATGCTTAAATTAAATTACTACGTAATTTACAAGATAAAAAACTGCACCACGGTAAGTGGTTTGATGCAGTGCTTATCTTGCCTTAAAAGGGCGCGCATACGCACGCGTGTAGTTTTTTCTATGAAAAAATTCGATTGAAAAAAAACTGGAAAAAGTGAAAAAAATAGAAAAAATATTAAAAAAAATGCGAAAGTAGTATAATACTATTGAAGTAGCAGGTACGCTACATACTTAATTTTCACGGTTCCTATTTTTAAGATATAAGAAATAGCTATTTAGGTATTTATTTTTAGCATGCTTGCTAAATAAATTTTTTGAATTCTTTAAATTCTTTGCTTGCGATTGTTTGCAAATACTTTTTAGATCTATCGGGAGAGATAAAATAGCATTCAACCTTTCAAGCTATGTCAGTATCATGTATTCTATTTAAACTTATTTCTAAAAATCATTGAGATATTGTACTTTTAGAATAAATTATTATAAACACCATCATAAATAAAAAACATAATAATGCAACAGCTATAATAGGACTAGTAATGGGAGTCATGAATATGATACTGTATCAATCAGTACTGTTATAAAAGATAAAATCATTCCTAATAAAAGTCCCATAACTAGAGGCATAAAAAGCATTAGATGATTAATTTTTTTAGAGTTAATATAATCTTTATATTTAAAGTAGCGATTTATTTCATTTTCATCTGTAGGCTTGAATATTTCTGACTCAGTTAAATTGGAATTGTTATTTTCCTTATAAGCGTTTTGACATAACAAAATAGAACATGTGGCTTTATAAAATGGATGAGCAAAATAAAGTTTCTCTCGATTTCAATCATAATGAGTTGCATTAATTCTTAAAGCTGTTTTGGGATAACTTACTCAATTTATAATATAAAAAATTAGAAATAAGCCTAATAAAATAGAAAATACTATAGTTAGATATTTGAAAGCTATTTGATGCTTAGTTAAATACAAAATTAAGCTAGTTGTATCAATACATAGTAATAAGCCTATTAAAAATTGAATTCATATAGGCATCCAGTAGCAAAATATAGTCTTAGTTTTTGACATCAAACCTCCTTATAGTATGCCTATTTATTAGTCTAGTTAATAAATGATACATGATTCTTAACCTTTAGAAGAAAAATGAAAAATAAAGCAATTTAATTTAGTTTATTTCGAGAAATTAAAAGGTACTTTTAGTAAAGTATCCCTAAAAATAGGAATAAAAAAAATAAAAAAGTTTGACACACTCGGCTAAGTTGTTATATAATAGTTTTGCTATTTTAGATAGCCTAAAATTTTTATTAGAATTAATCTTATTTTTATTACAAACATAAAATAAACGAAAGGAAGCAAAAAATGCCAACAACTAATCAATTAGTTACAAATGGTCGTAGCTCAAAAACAAGAAAGCAAAATGCTCCTGCATTAAGCTTAAGCTACAACTCATTAATCAAAAAAGCTAAAAAAATGGCTTCACCATTTAAACGTGGTGTATGTACTCGTGTTGCAACAATGACACCTAAAAAACCTAACTCAGCTTTACGTAAATACGCTCGTGTTAAGTTATCAAACGGAATGGAAGTTACAGCTTACATTCCTGGTGAAGGACACAACTTACAAGAACACTCTGTTGTTTTAATCCGTGGAGGTCGTGTTAAAGACTTACCTGGGGTTAGATACCACATCGTTCGTGGAACACAAGATGCTGCTGGTGTAGCAAAACGTAACCAAGGACGTAGTCTATACGGAGCTAAAAAAGCTAAATAATAAAAGCATAATTTTATTGAATTAATAACATAAAACACATTAAAAAATTAGGAGGACAATTATGTCAAGAAAGAAAAGTGCACCTATCCGTGAAGTACTTGCAGATCCAGTTTTTAATTCTGTAATCGTTACAAAATTAATTAACCAAATTATGCTTGACGGAAAGAAATCAATTGCTCAAGATATTTTATATTCAGCATTTAACATTATCAAAGAAAAAACAAATAGAGAACCAATGGAAGTTTTCTTAGAAGCTGTGGAAAACATTACTCCACAATTAGAAATTAGAACAAGAAGAATTGGTGGAACAAACTACCAAGTTCCTACAGAAGTTTCTCCACGTAGAAAACAAACATTAGCACTTAGATGATTAGTGCAATACTCTAGATTAAGAAACGAAAAAACAATGGATGTTCGTTTAGCTAACGAAATCATTGACGCATCAAACAAAACAGGTGGAGCTATCAAGAAACGTGAAGACACACATAAAATGGCAGAAGCTAACCGTGCTTTCGCTCATTTCAGATGATAGTTTTATAGGAATATATGGCTAGAGAATATGAATTAAAAGATTACCGTAACATCGGTATTATGGCCCACATTGATGCAGGTAAAACAACAACTACAGAAAGAATTTTATTCCACACAGGAAAAATTCACAAAATTGGTGAAACACACGATGGTGCTTCACAAATGGACTGAATGGCTCAAGAACAAGAACGTGGAATTACAATTACATCAGCTGCTACAACAGCTTTCTGAAAAGGAAAAAGAATTAACATTATCGATACTCCAGGGCACGTTGACTTTACAGTTGAAGTTGAACGTTCACTTCGTGTATTAGATGGTGCTGTAGCTGTACTTGATGCCCAATCAGGTGTTGAACCACAAACAGAAACAGTTTGAAGACAAGCTACAAACTACAAAGTTCCACGTATCGTTTACGTTAACAAAATGGATAAAGCTGGTGCAGACTTTGCTGCTTCAGTTGCTTCAGTTAAACATCGTTTAGGTGGAAATGCAGTTGCTATCCAATGACCTATTGGTGCAGAATCTGACTTCGAAGGAATTATTGACTTAGTTACTTTAGAAGCTATTAAATACAACGGTGAAGCTCAAGAAGAAGAATTCCCAACAGAAATCCCAGCTCACTTAGTTGACATCGTTAAAGAAAAACGTCAAGAATTATTAGAAGCTGTTGCTAACTTTGACGAAGACATGATGATGGTTGTTTTAGAAGGTGGAGACGTTACAGTTGAAGACTTCAAGAAAGCTATCAGAAAAGCTACATTAACATCAGAATTCTTCCCAGTAGTATGTGGTACATCATTCAAAAACAAAGGTGTTAAGAGAATGATTGATGCTGTAGTTGACTACTTACCATCACCACTTGATGTTCCAGCTATCCCAGCTTACGATGGAGAACACACAGTTCACGTTGAAGCTACAGATGATGGATACTTCGCTGGTTTAGCATTCAAAGTTATGACTGACCCATATGTTGGATCATTAACATTCTTCAGAGTTTACCGTGGAGTTCTAGAAAAAGGAAGCTACGTATACAACTCAACTAAAGAACAAAAAGAACGTATCGGACGTATCTTACAAATGCACGCAAACAACCGTGTTGAAATCGATGAATGTCGTGCAGGAGATATTGCTGCTGCTGTTGGACTTAAATACACAACAACAGGTGATACTTTAATCGATGAAAAATCACCAAAAATCGTTCTAGAAAAAATGGTTTTCCCAGAACCAGTTATCTCACAAGCTCTTGAACCAGAATCAAAAGCTGCTACAGAAAAACTTTCATTAGGACTTCAAAAATTAGCTGCAGAAGACCCTACATTTAGAACATACACAGACGAAGAAACAGGACAAACAATTATTGCTGGTATGGGTGAATTACACCTTGACATCATTGTTGATCGTCTAAAACGTGAATTCGGTGTTAAAGCTAAAGTCGGAGCACCTCAAGTTTCATATCGTGAAACAATTACAATTCCAGCTGAAGTTGAAGGAAAACACATCAAACAATCTGGTGGTAAAGGACAATACGGACACGTATGAATTAAATTTGAACCAAACCCAGATGGTGGATTCGAATTTGTTGACAAAATCGTTGGTGGTAAAATTCCTAAAGAATACATTAAATCAATCCAAAAAGGACTTGAAGAAAAAATGGCTGCTGGTATTTTAGCAGGTTACCCAATGATCGACATTAAAGCTACATTATTTGATGGATCATACCACGATGTCGACTCTTCTGAAATGGCTTACAAAATTGCTGCTTCTAAAGCACTTACAAAAGCTAAAGACAAAATTGGTACAGTGTTACTAGAACCTATCATGGATGTTGCAGTAGTTGTTCCTGCAGACCACATGGGGGATGTAATTGGTGACTTATCACGTCGTAGAGGACTTGTTAACGACCAAGAACAAAGAAACGATGGAGCTGTTATTGTTAAAGCTATGGTTCCACTTTCAGAAATGTTTGGATACTCAACAGAACTTAGATCTATGACAAGTGGTCGTGGAACATACCAAATGCAATTCGATCACTACGAAAAATGTCCTAAATCAATCGCTGATGAAATCATCAAACGTAGAAACATTCAAGATAAAGATGAAGATTAATTATCATTCATTTAATAATTTAGGTTGGCTTTAGCCAGCCTTTTTTATACTTTTTTCACTATATCCTGTGTTTCCAAGTTGATAAGGAGTAAAAAACGAATAGCCCCGTAATATAGAGCTATTCGTTTTTTTGATACTATCCAAAATCTTGTGTAAATTTAAAATTACCCAAAAAAGGGTAAAAAGAAAAGATAAGTTACCTTATAATTTTTTTGAACAAGAAAGGAACTTATCTATGAATAATTTTAAACTATTAAACCAAGATTTTATTAAAAACTTTTCTAAAAGTATAAATAGTATTGATGACTTTATGAAACTAATGCTTGAACAATACAAAAACGATATTCAACATATATTAAACGAACTATTAAAAGATGGATTAACTGAATTTCTTAAATACGAGAAATACAAAAGAGCAGATACTGATAATTATAGAAATGGGTACTACACAAGAAAATTATTATTAGAAATCGGAGAAATTGAACTAAATATTCCTAGAGATAGAAATGGGGATTTCAATAATAAACTAATTAAAAATATCAAAGAACACAAGAAGAAGTGACAAAATTAGTCAAAATTTTATTTAAAAAGGGAATGGATTATTCAGATATTATCGATGTCACAACTGATTTATTTGGAAAGCAGTTATCTAAACAATCTATAACAAATATAACTGATAAATTTTTGGTAAATGTTGAAGAATTTAAGAAAAGACAACTTAAAAAGAATATAAAGTTGTCTACTTGGATGCAACATTTTTGAGCATTAAACGTGGTACATATAGCAAAGAAGCTGTTTATATAGCACTCGGTATAAGCCTTGAAGGAAATAAAGAGGTACTAGCTTTTGATATTAATCCTAATGAAAGCGCAAACAACTGAGATGAAATACTTCAAGATATAAAGAATCGTGGTGTTGAGAACGTCGAACTTTTTGTTACTGATGGATTAGCCGGAATTAAAGATGTAATCTTCAAAAACTTTCCATCTACTAAATTTCAAAGATGTTGAACGCATATATCTCGTAATATATCTACAAAAGTGAAACCATCAGATAATTTTGAAATTATCCAAGACTTAAAATTAATTTACAATCAAACCGATGAAGAACAAGCTATTCAAAAATTCAATTCATTTTTAAATAAGTGAAACAAGAAATACCCAAACATTACAAGAGGACTCCTTAAAATTGCGGATGATTTATTTGCGTTCTATTCTTTTCCTTATGCAATACGAAAATCAATATATACGACTAACTTAATAGAAGCATTAAATTCACAAATAAAAAGACAATTAAAGGGTAAAAACAATTCTCCACAGTAGAAGCTACGGAGAAAATACTTGTTGCAATGTTTGAAGAGTACAATTTTAAGAATTCTCAATACAAACATTGTGGGTTTAAAAACATTTAATAAATTATGTATAATTTGTATACCATAAGAATTATAAAACTTATCTTTACAAATTTACACAAAATTATTTATAGTATCAAAATCAATATATACGACTAACTTAATAGAAGCATTAAATTCACAAATAAAAAGACAATTAAAGGGTAAAAACAATTCTCCACAGTAGAAGCTGCGGAGAAAATACTTGTTGCAATGTTTGAAGAGTACAATTTTAAGAATTCTCAATACAAACATTGTGGGTTTAAAAACATTTAATAAATTATGTATAATTTGTATACCATAAGAATTATAAAACTTATCTTTACAAATTTACACAAAATTATTTATAGTATCGTTTTTTGTTCTTAAAATTACATAGAAAAATTACTTTATTAAGTTTAAAATGTAATGGTACAGTTCGATTTCTTCTTTAATTTCATCAGAACTTCACATTTTTTCTTCAACGACTACACCATCCACCTTTTTAAAATTAACCATGGCAGATTTTATTGCTAATAATATTTGCTTGAGATGTTATTTTATCTAATACACCAAGTTTTTGGGCTTGGTTTTTATTTACTAATCATGTTAAATAATTAAGAATAACTAATGCAATAAAGCAAATTGTTATATGTCCCAGAACATGTTCATCAGTTCTGACAAACATAGGTCTAGTTTCTAAAGTTGTTTTTAAGTCTCTAAAGTTATTTTCAATTCTTCATTGATTTTTATAAATGTCTAAGATTTCTTTAATTGATAAGTCTCATCTTGTGGTTTCAAAAACTATATAACCATCGAGTTTCTTATCTTCTCTAACTTTGTCCATATCCATGGCGAATTTAGATTCTTGTATTTCTTTGAAATATTTATACTTTTTATAAGATATCATGCTTCTTGCTGTGGTTGTTCCATCAGTAGATTTAATTTTATTAAATCTTTCGATAACTTCGTTTCAAGTGCTGCATCTCTTTTAGCTTTGTATTTATCGTAAATCACTACTTGTCTAACTTTCATTGCATTATTTTCTGCATCAATATTAACTTGTTCAACCTCTTTACAAAGTAAACCATCAATTTCTTTATAATCTGTTTCATTTACAACATACTCTTTGAATTTTTTACTTGTACCTTTAAGTCTAACTGGAAAAATGTAATTTAGGCCATTATTTTTTAATCACATTTTGTTTTGATATTGATTCATACCTTTGTCAGCAATAACTGTGACATTGGTTATGTTATAAATTTCTCCAAGTTCATTTATTGTGGGAATTAAAGTTTTTGATCAGCAACATTACCAGGTAAAAGTGCAAAATCAAGAGGTATTCCATTGCTATCTGTAACCATCCCTAGCACAACTTGGTCTTCTTTAAACTTCCCATCTTTTGAATATCCAGCTCTTTTAAGAGTGAATTTTTCTTTTAAGTCTTCATTTGTATTTACAAATGTTTCAAAATATAATGTGGTGGCATCCATGAACACTAGACTAACATTTCTGTTTGTAAATTCTGAAATTTTATTATTCACATTTTTAACTAGTTTTTGCTTATTTTCAGCTACAAAATCTAAGAAATTATAAACAGTTGATTTTTTGACATTAATTTCGTTAATAAACTTATGTTTATTAGTAAAACTTCTCAACATACTTTCAGGTTCTAGTATTCTTTTGCAATTAGAAATTCAAAAATTTCTTCTGTTTGTTTCTTTTTCCTTTTTCTAACCCTTGAAAAAGTTCTAAATCCTTAATTATTTTGTAGAGTAATTCAACACCGACGTTATAAGTTCCAAATTCCGCCTTAGTTAATTCAAAAGCTTCCGATATTTTAGATTTAATATACTCTTTATCAGCATCAGTAGGCAATGTTTTCGCTATTTGTTTTAAAACATCTAATGCATTTTCATGCGTCTTTTCAAGTACTGATAAACTTCCGATACTTATTGATCTCTTATAACCTTTACCATATCCACCTGAAATTCCAAGACTTACGTAGTAATCATCTTTTTCTTATTTTTTACGACTATTCATTTTTCCATGCCCTTATTATATCACTTTTCTATGTAATTATGTAATAAAAAATAAAAATTTTTGGATCAGAAATTAGAGCTATTTATTTCATAAATAGAAAATTAATTTTTAATAAAAAATACAAAAAAGTGTCTCCAACTTGGAAACACAGGATTCAAGATAAAGATGAAGATTAATTATCATTCATTTAATAATTTAGGTTGGCTTTAGCCAGCCTTTTTTATACTTTTTTCACTATATACTTGTTTTTTTTTTTTTTTTTTGTAGAATCAATTTGGAGGAGAACTATTTTATGGAACTAACAACAACACAAAAACAAAGATTAATAAATAACATAGATGATGCAATTAATCAAATTAACTCTAAAAGAAAAAGCGAATACAAAGTAATTGATATTCTTAAGAAAAAAGTATGATTTTTAACTAATTTTATAATTGGACCAATATTTGGATTCTTAATATTAATTGGAGCAGTTGCATTCTTTTTATACGAACAGTCCCAACCTGGTGTAGAATTTGTTAATAAGGCTTTAGATAAATATACTGATAATCAAATCTATTGTATTGTATTTATGGTTATTGCATGTGTAGGTTTTGCTTCAACACCAATAGAATATTTTATGAAAAAAAATAAAGTTGAAAAGTTAGCTTCTTCACTAAATGACGTTATTAAAAACAATGAAGCTTTTAAATTTTATGGAAAAGTAGATAATAAAGTTAAGAAAATTTATGATGTTACATCAGTAGATTTAACACATCAACTCACAAAACCTAATTTTTGAATTGAATTAGATAAAGATTTATCTCAAGCAGTAGAAGCATTAGAACAACTTAAAAATCAACTTATACTTAATTCTGATGTTTTTATTGAACAAATTTCTAGTAAAACCGGAGAAGATGCATTAATAACTTTTTCTGACACAATTTAGTTAAATATTTTTTATACACTTACTATGCCATTTTAAAGACAAATGGCATTTTTCTTTATAATAACAAGCTTTAAATGTATTAGATTTTTTGAAATCGATATTTTAGTTAGGCGTCCACAATTAGTAAGAAATGATATAAAAAATAAAGCAAAAAAGCTTTATAATTAATTTTATGAGTAAAACACAAGAATATAATGCAAGTAGTATTCAGCAATTAAAAGGGCTAGAAGCTGTTAGAAAAAGACCAGGAATGTACATTGGAGGAACTGATGTGCATGGTTTACACCATTTAGTTTGAGAAATTGTTGATAATGCAATCGATGAGGCACTAGCAGGATATGCAACAAATATTGATGTTATTTTACACGAAGATGACTCAGTGGAAGTTATTGACAATGGACGCGGAATCCCAGTTGATAAAATGAAGGGCCAAAATCGTACAGCAGTAGAATTAATTTTTACAGAATTACATGCTGGTGGTAAGTTTAATTCAGGAGCTTATAAAACTTCTGGAGGATTACATGGAGTTGGATCTTCTGTAGTTAATGCTTTATCAACTAAACTAGTTGCTACAGTAGCTCGGGACAAAAAAGTTTATGAAACTATATTTCAACAAGATACTATATTAGTGCACACACATGAAATCGGAGTAAGCAAAAGCAATTGAACTTCAATTCGTTTCTGACCTGATTATGCATTTTTCAAGCGTGCTAAACTAAGCTTTGATAAGATTTCTGAAAGATTAAAAGAAAGCTCATTTTTAATCTCTAATTTAAAGATTACTTTAGATGATCGTAAAAATAATAAAAAAGAAGTATACGAATATTCAAAAGGTCTTGAATCATTCTTAAACTTTATTAATGATTCAAAAATTAGCATTACTGCACCAGTTTCATATAAGGATAGCAAAAAAGATATTGAAGTAGATTTTGCTTTTCAATGAACTGATTCATATAATGAAATCATTTTAAGTTTCGTTAATAATGTTAAAACTCGTGATGGCGGAACACATGAAATGGGACTAAAATCAGCCTTTACCAAAACTTTTAACGAGTTTGCGATTCGTGAAGGAATTATTAAAAATGGTAAGCTATTTGAGGGCGATGATATTAGAGAAGGCCTTGCATGTATTATTTCACTTAAAATTCCCGAAAATTTACTTGAGTTTGTTGGACAAACTAAAGACAAATTAGGGACGCCTGAAGCTAAAAATGTTGTAGAAGAAATTGTTTCTAAGTACCTTGAAATCTGAATAAATGAAAATAAAACTCTTGCAAAAGATGTACTTGATAAAGTTAAAAGAGCCTTTGAACTTAGAATGGAAGAAAGAAAACTAAGAGAAGAAAGCCGAAAAACTAAAAAGATTGCAAGTGAAAAATTAATTCTAAGTGATAAGTTAACTCCAGCAACTTCTAAAAATTCTGAGGAAAAAGAATTATTCCTTGTTGAGGGAGACTCAGCTGGTGGTAGTGCTAAAAGTGGACGTGATCGGAAATTTCAAGCTATCTTGCCTTTAAGAGGAAAAGTAATTAACTCTGAAAAGAAAAAGATTAGTGAAGTGTTAAAGAATATTGAAATTAGTACAATTATTAATACAATTGGAGCTGGCTTTGGAAAAGACTTCGATTTAGAAAAAGCTCAATATAATAAGATTATTATAATGACGGATGCTGACACTGATGGTGCACATATTCAAGTTTTACTATTAACATTCTTCTATCGTTTCATGAAACAATTAATTGAAAAGGGGCATGTTTATATCGCCCTTCCCCCTTTATATAAGGTGAGTGGTAAAACTTCTAAGAAAATTCAATATGCTTGAGACGAGGAACAGCTAAAAGATATTCTAGAAACAATCAAAGAGCCTTATGAATTACAAAGATATAAAGGGCTGGGAGAAATGAATGCAGATCAATTATGAGAAACAACCATGAATCCTAAGACTCGTACTTTAATTCAAGCCACTATTGAAGATGCTTCATTAGCCGAAAGAAGAGTTAGTGTACTAATGGGAGAAAATGCAGAATTCAGAAAAGACTGAATTGATAATAATGTGGATTTCTCAAATGAAGATGATTTTTTCGAACAAGTTTTATAAAAAAGAATTTTTTGTTATAATAAATGCAATTTAATTTATAATAATCTCGATAATCGATTTTAATTAGCTAACTAAAGAAAGGATTATTTATGTCAAGAAGAGATGTTCTAACAGGAAAAGGACCTCAATCAGGAAACAAACGTTCTCACGCATTAAATGCTTCAAAGAGAAAATTTAATCCTAACTTACAAAAAGTAAGAGTGATGATTGATGGTCAAAAGATGACTCTTAAAGTTAGTGCTAAAACACTAAAGACTTTAAAAAACAAAGGAATGATATAGTAAAAAATCATTCGTTCGAACGATAATAAAAAAATACCAAAAAAGGTATTTTTTTATTTTGCATTTTAAAAATCTGTTATATAATAATATCGCTTGTTAAGTAAACAAACACAAAAAAGTTCTTTGAAAACTAGATATATACAATGTACATGACAGTCAATTTTTTCGAGAGTTTGATCCTGGCTCAGGATGAACGCTGGCTGTGTGCCTAATACATGCATGTCGAGCGGAGTTCTTCGGAACTTAGCGGCGAATGGGTGAGTAACACGTACTTAACGTACCTTCTAGATTGGGATAACGCTGAGAAATTAGCGCTAATACCGGATACTTATAAGAAACGCATGTTTCTTATATAAAAGGAGCCCTCAAGCTCCACTAGAAGATCGGGGTGCGGAACATTAGCTAGTTGGTAAGGTAATGGCTTACCAAGGCTATGATGTTTAACGGGGTTGAGAGACTGATCCGTCACACTGGGACTGAGATACGGCCCAGACTCCTACGGGAGGCAGCAGTAGGGAATTTTCCACAATGGGCGAAAGCCTGATGGAGCGACACAGCGTGCAGGATGAAGGCCTTCGGGTTGTAAACTGCTGTTATTTAGGATGAAAAAATAGTAGAGGAAATGCTATTATCTTGACAGTACTAAATCAGAAAGCAACGGCTAACTATGTGCCAGCAGCCGCGGTAATACATAGGTTGCAAGCGTTATCCGGAATTATTGGGCGTAAAGCGTCTGTAGGTTGTTAGTTAAGTCTGGCGTCAAAACTTGGGGCTCAACCCCAAATCGCGTTGGATACTGGCTAACTAGAATTGTGTAGAGGTTAACGGAATTCCTTGTGAAGCGGTGAAATGCGTAGATATAAGGAAGAACATCAACTTGGCGAAGGCAGTTAACTGGGCACATATTGACACTGAGAGACGAAAGCGTGGGGAGCAAACAGGATTAGATACCCTGGTAGTCCACGCCGTAAACGATGATGATTAGCTGATGGGAACCATCGGCGCAGCTAACGCATTAAATCATCCGCCTGAGTAGTATGCTCGCAAGAGTGAAACTTAAAGGAATTGACGGGGATCCGCACAAGCGGTGGAGCATGTGGTTTAATTTGAAGATACGCGTAGAACCTTACCCACTCTTGACATCTTCTGCAAAGCTATAGAGATATAGTGGAGGTTAACAGAATGACAGATGGTGCATGGTTGTCGTCAGCTCGTGTCGTGAGATGTTCGGTTAAGTCCTGCAACGAGCGCAACCCTTATTCTTAGTTAAATGTTCTAAGGAGACTGCCCGGGTAACTGGGAGGAAGGTGGGGACGACGTCAAATCATCATGCCTCTTACGAGTGGGGCAACACACGTGCTACAATGGAAGGTACAAAGAGAAGCAATATGGCGACATGGAGCAAATCTCAAAAAACCTTTCTCAGTTCGGATTGTAGTCTGCAACTCGACTACATGAAGTCGGAATCGCTAGTAATCGTAGATCAGCTACGCTACGGTGAATACGTTCTCGGGTCTTGTACACACCGCCCGTCACACCATGGGAGCTGGTAATGCCCGAAGTCGGTTTAGTCAACTACGGAGACAACTGCCTAAGGCAGGACTGGTGACTGGGGTGAAGTCGTAACAAGGTATCCCTACGAGAACGTGGGGATGGATTACCTCCTTTCTACGGAGTACACATAAATAACATTTATTGTTACTTAATTACCTTTTTTATAAAACAAATAATTTTGTCATGGGATATATCTAGTTTTGAGAGGACTTTCTCTCAATGTTCTTTGAAAACTGAATAGTAAAGATATTAATATAACAACGACATCAAAAAATAAATTAGTCAATTTGTTTTGTGATACCGAGAAATTATTAGAAATAATAATTCGTTAAAATGTCTTTGAATACATCAACAACAATAGGAAAATATTGTTACAACTTTTAAATAAGTAAGAGTTTGTGGTGGATGCCTTGGGTCTGAAAGTCGATGAAGGACGTGATTACCTGCGATAAGCCTCGTGGAGCTGGATATAAGCAACGAAACGGGGATTTCCGAATGGGGAAACCTAACTAGAGTAATGTCTAGTTGCTATGGAATGAATAAAATAGTTCCATTTGCGAGACACGTTGTGAACTGAAACATCTTAAGTAGCAACAGGAAAAGAAAATAAAAATGATTTCATCAGTAGCGGCGAGCGAACGTGAAAGAGCCCAAACCAGTTTTTAAACTGGGGTTGTAGGACTATCTACATAAAGTTACAAATCTTTGTTATAGCAGAATAGTTTGGGAAAACCAAGCATAGAGGGTGATACTCCCGTATGCGAAATGGCAAGGACTTTTGATAGTATCCTGAGTAGGGCGGGGCACGTGAAACCCTGTCTGAATCTGCCGGGACCATCCGGTAAGGCTAAATACTAATCAGACACCGATAGTGAACTAGTACCGTGAGGGAAAGGTGAAAAGAACCCCGGGAGGGAGTGAAATAGAATCTGAAACCACTTACTTACAATTAGTCAGAGCCCGTTAATGGGTGATGGCGTACATCTTGCAGTATGGACCGGCGAGTTATGTTAACATGCGAGGTTAAGCAGAAAAAGCGGAGCCGCAGAGAAATCGAGTCTTAATAGGGCGACTAGTATGTTGACATATACCCGAAACCATGTGATCTATTCATGAGCAGGCTGAAGCTTGGTTAATCCCAAGTGGAGGGCCGAACCGTAGTACGCTGAAAAGTGCCCGGATGACTTGTGAATAGCGGAGAAATTCCAATCGAACTTGGAGATAGCTGGTTCTCCTCGAAATAGCTTTAGGGCTAGCGTGTGATGTTAAACTTTGATGGTAGAGCACTGAATATGGAATGGCCACGTCTAGTGGTACTGACTATAATCAAACTCCGAATATCATTGTGTATTATCATGCAGTCGGAACCGGGGTGCTAACGTCCCGGCTCGCGAGGGCAACAACCCAGATCGTCGGCTAGGGTCCCAAAATCGTGTTAAGTCAGAAAGGTTGTGAGATTTCATAAACAACTAGGAGGTTGGGCTGAAGCAGCCATCCTTTAAAGAGTGCGTAATAGCTCACTAGTCAAGAGATCTTGCGCCAATAATGTAACGGGAGTAAAACACGATACCGAAGCCACGGGTACATTTAGTACGTTAGAGGAGCGTTCTTAATGCGGCGAAGTCAGACCGTGAGGACTGGTGGAGCGTTAAGAAGTGAGAATGCCGGTATGAGTAACGATTTGAGGTGAGAATCCTCAACGCCTATTGGGAAAGGTTTCCTGGGAAGGTTCGTCCACCCAGGGTTAGTCAGGACCTAGGAGAGGCTGAAAAGCGTATCCGATGGACAACAGGTTAATATTCCTGTACCACCTGCGTAAGTGATGGAGTGACGAAGAAGGATAGCACTACCTATTATCGGATTTAGGGATAAGTGATTACTGGTGAATATAGTTAAATGCGTATTCTATAACCGGGAGTCATTATGTAGAGCCACTTGTGGCAAATTGTGTGATTTCATACTTCCAAGAAAAGCTTCAAGCGTTATTAAACAAAAGGTGCCTGTACCGAGAACGGACACACGTTCCCAAGATGAGTATTCTAAGGCGAGCGAGAAAACCAATGTTAAGGAACTCTGCAAATTAACCCCGTAAGTTCGCGAGAAGGGTGCCAACTTCGGTTGGCCACAGTAAATTGTGAGGGGCAACTGTTTATCAAAAACACAGCTCTCTGCTAAATCGTAAGATGAAGTATAGGGGTGAAGCCTGCCCAGTGCCCGAAGGTTAAGCGGATTTGTTAGCTTATGCGAAGCATTGAAGTGAAGCCCGGGTGAACGGCGGCCGTAACTATAACGGTCCTGGCGTAGCGAAATTCCTTGTCGGCTAAATACTGACCTGCACGAAAGGCGCAATGATCTCTCAACTGTCTCAACATTGGACTCGGTGAAATTATGGTCCCAGTGAAAACGCTGGGTACCCGCATCAAGACGAAAAGACCCCATGGAGCTTTACTACAACTTCGTATTGAAACTTGGCCTAACATGTGTAGGATAGGTGGGAGACTTTGAGGCTAGGACGCCAGTTCTAGATTAGTCGACCTTGAAATACCACCCTTGGTATGTTGAGTTTCTAACCTGCCACCGTTATCCGGTGGGGAGACAGTGCGTGGTGGGTAGTTTGACTGGGGCGGTCGCCTCCTAAAAGGTAACGGAGGCGTTCAAAGGTACACTCAATACGGTCAGAAACCGTATGCAGAGCGCAAAGGTAGAAGTGTGCTTGACTGCGAGACTTACAAGTCGAGCAGGTGCGAAAGCAGGACTTAGTGATCCGGCTGTACGTCATGGAACGGCAGTCGCTCAACGGATAAAAGTTACCCTGGGGATAACAGGCTTATCTTGCCCAAGAGATCACATCGACGGCAAGGTTTGGCACCTCGATGTCGGCTCATCGCATCCTGGAGCTGGAGTCGGTTCCAAGGGTTTGGCTGTTCGCCAATTAAAGCGGTACGCGAGCTGGGTTCAGAACGTCGTGAGACAGTTCGGTCCCTATCTGATGTGGGCGTTGGAATATTGATGAGAGCTGCTCTTGAGTACGAGAGGACCGGAGTGGACGTACCGCTGGTGTTCCAGTTGTTCCGCCAGGAGCATAGCTGGGTAGCTAAGTACGGAAGGGATAACCGCTGAAAGCATCTAAGTGGGAAGCCTCCTCAGAGATAAGTATTCCCTTGAAATTCCTTGTAGACTACGAGGTTGATAGGATGGAAGTGTAAGTGTAGTAATACATTCAGCTGACCATTACTAATAAATTGATAGGTTTAAAAGTTAATGTATTCAGACATTTTAATGAATTATTTAATTACTATTCAGTTTCCAAAGAACATTAAAAATTTTTTTGGAACTAAAAAAAGTTATAGTATAATATAAACGCAGTTCTTGGAGAAGTAGCTCAGTTTGGTAGAGCACTACATTTGGGCTGTAGTGGTCGCAGGTTCAAATCCTGTCTTCTTCACCATTTATGGGGGGTTAGCTCATTTGGCTAGAGCGCCTGCCTTGCACGCAGGAGGTGGTGGGTTCGAATCCCATACTCTCCACCATTTATGGCACTGTAGCTCAGTTGGTTAGAGCATCCGGTTCATACCCGGAAGGTCATGAGTTCGAATCTCATCGGTGCTACCATTTTTATACTATTTAAAACTGACTAACAGTCGGACCTATAGCTCAATGGTTAGAGCAACCGGCTCATAACCGGTCGGTTACAGGTTCGAGTCCTGTTGGGTCCACCAAGGGTGATTACCCAAGTCTGGCTGAAGGGACTAGTCTTGAAAACTAGCAGGGGCTTCACGGCCCGCGGGGGTTCGAATCCCTCATCACCCGCCAACTTAAATAGTATAAAGTTATAGCAGAGTGGAGCAGTGGAAGCTCGTCGGGCTCATAACCCGAAGGTCGAAAGTTCAATTCTTTCCTCTGCAACCATGGTCCAGTGGTAAAGTGGTTTAATACGCCTCCCTGTCACGGAGGAGATCGCGGGTTCAATTCCCGTCTGGACCGCCATAATGGCCTTGTAGCTCAGTTGGTAGAGCAACAGATTGAAGCTCTGTGTGTCGCTGGTTCGATTCCTGCCGAGGCCACCACCAAAATTCCTCTATTTTGTTAGCAAATAACTGTTAATGAAATAGAGGAATTTTTATTTTTAATAAATTTTCACAATGAAAGGATATAAAATGGATTACAAAAAAACGCTCAATATGCCAAATACAGCATTTGAAATGAGAGCTAATTTAACTACTAAAGAACCTCTTTTTAGAGAGCAATTACTTAAAAACCAAGTTTATAAAAAAGTTTTAGAATTACACAAAAATGATCCACAATTCATCTTGCACGATGGTCCACCTTATGCTAATGGTGATATACACGTAGGTCATGCTTTAAATAAGATTCTAAAAGATTTTATTGTTAGATATAAAACATTAAGTGGTTTCTATTCACCATATGTACCTGGATGAGATACTCATGGATTACCAATTGAACACAAAATGCTACAAGAAATGAATGTGTCTAAAGATGAATTGGACCCAGTTACATTACGTAAAAAAGCTCATGCCTATGCATTAAGCCAAGTCGAAAGACAAAAGGCTCAATTTATTCAATTACAAATGTTTGCAGACTTTGAAAAGATTTATGTAACATTAGCACCTGAATATGAAGCAAAACAATTAGAAGTATTTGCTAAAATGATGCTTGATGGATTAGTTTACAAAGGTTTAAAACCAATTTACTGATCACCTTCATCTCAAAGTGCTTTAGCAGAAGCTGAAGTTGAATATCAAGATGTCAAAAGCCCTTCAATCTATGTTAAAATGCATGTTCAAAACTCTGATTTTAATAAAATTCTCCCTGGAGATAGCTTTATTGTTTGAACAACTACGCCTTGAACATTAATTGCTAATGCTGGGGTAGCTTTAGGAAGAGATATTGAATATGTTGTTTTTAGTCACAATGATCAAAGATATGTAATGGCAAAAGACTTATATCAAGACTTCATGGACAGAATTGGATGAGAAAGCACGATTTTAACTTCATTTTACGGGCAAGAAATTGAAAATAGTAAGATCGAATATCTAACTCCTATTTTACGTAAATTAGCTCCTGCAGTTATTGGACACCATGTTACAAATGAATCGGGAACTGGTATTGTGCATATTGCTCCTATGTTTGGGGAAGATGACTTTATGATTGGACTTAAGAACAATCTAGAAAACATTATGCACGTTTCAGATAAAGGATACATTGAAAATACCAATACTCAATTTGATGGTAAATTCTATGCTGATGCTAATAAAGAGATTTCTGAATTCTTAGGTAATGATTTAATTCATTTCCAATGAGTAAAACACTCATATCCACATGACTGAAGAACACACCAACCAATTATCTTTAGAGGTACACCACAGTGGTTTGTTTCTATTGATAAAATCAGAAATCAAATCTTAGAACAAATAGATACTGGTGTAAATACATACCCAGATTGAGCTAAACGTAGATTATTCCAAATGATTGAAAATAGACATGATTGAACTATTTCACGTCAAAGAACTTGAGGTTTACCATTAATTATTTTCTATGATCCAAATGGTGAAGCTATAGTGGACAAAGAACAATTTGATCATGTAATAAACCTTGTAAGACAACATGGTAGTGATATCTGATGAGAATGAGATACTGAAGCTTTATTATTACCTAAATACCAAGGTAAAAACTTCACACGTGAAATGGATATTATGGATGTTTGATTTGACTCTGGAGTTTCTTCAGTAGCTGTTAATATTGCTAATAATGTATCATCACCATATGACCTTTATCTAGAAGGTATTGACCAATACAGAGGTTGATTTAACTCTTCAATTATTACTTCTGTAGCTTATAAAGGTGTAGCACCTTACCGTAATTTAATTTCTCATGGTTTCGTGCTTGATGGAAAAGGTGAAAAAATGTCTAAATCAAAAGGCAACATAGTTGCGCCTGTTGATGTAATCCAAAAACGTGGAGCTGACATTTTACGTCTTTGAGTAGCTAATAGTGAATATACAAATGATGTAACGATTTCTAATGAAATATTAGATCAAAACACAGAGATCTATCGTAAGATCCGTAACACAATTAAATTTATATTAGGCAACTTAGATGGATATCAATACCAAGCAAATACTCAAAGAACAGGTATCCATTTATTCATTAAGGAACAATTAAATAAATTAAAAGCTGATGTATTTGCAGCTTATGATGAATATAAATTCATCAACGTAATTAAATTAATCAACAACTATATTGTTGATCTATCCTCTTTCTACCTTTCAGTAACTAAAGATATTCTTTACATTAGAGAATTTAATGATGCTGAAAGACTTATGGTTCTTGCTAACTTATATGAAATCTTAGATTTCTTACTTATGGCGCTTGCACCTATTTTACCAACTACAATTGAAGAAGCTTATATGCATTTTAATAAAGCAAATAAACATGAATCAATCATGTTTGAAGGTTATGCTAAAGACTTTAGCGTTAACCAAGAAGTATTAGACCAATTTAATGAATTCTTTGAATTACGTAGCAAAGTTAATGTCTTAATAGATGAAGCTACAAAGAATGGTTTAATTAAGCGTTCAAATGAAGTAGCTTTAGTATTACCACCACAATCAGACTTTATTAATTCATTAGATTTAAGAACCTTATTAATGGTTGGAAAAGTAGTTTCTGGAAGTGAGCTTAAACTTGAAACATTTGACTCAGTTAAATGTGCAAGATGTTGAAACCACTTCTTAGAAGAAGAAATGCATGACGACTTATGTCCTCTTTGTTTTGAAATAATTTCCAAAATAGTAGAATAATACTATGAGTAAAGTTAAAACACGTTGAATAAATTATAAAAAATACTTTAAAAGCAACTGGAAAAAGGTAATTGCTGGCTATGTAATTATGCTATGTGCCTTCTTTATCTTTTATGCTATTGATCAAGTAACCAAAACTCTTTTATTCTATCACGTAGATGTAAATGCTATGGAAGCAGCTGGCAAAAGTACTTGAACCTTAAATGATGGAACAATTGTCAACGTTAATCCTGAAGCTATTTTCCCTGATAGTAGTCAACAAATTAATTATGCTGGAGTTTTTGGAATTAGAAGCATTTGACATAAAGGTGTTACTTTTCTAAGCACGAATAATATTGCCTTTATTCAAGTAGTCAGCTTTATTATAGCGATTGCAATTTTACTAGTACCTCTATATCCTTCTAAACTTTCTTTATTATATTGTGCCTTCTTTGGTATTTTATTAGCTGGGGATTTGGGGAATGCTACAGATAGAGTTGCTTTTAGCGGATATGTAAAAGATGAATTCTTTGTGCCTTGATTAGACAAAGGAACCTTCAATTTTGCTGACATTACAGTCTTTATTGGGGTTATCCTGATCATGTGTACAATTGTTGTGACAACTATCATGGAAATTGTCAAAGAAAAGAAAGAAAAAACAGAAAGTCCTAAATCATAGTTATAAAAACTATGATTTTTCTTTATAAAATGTTGTAAAATTAAGCAATGATGAAGCAAACAAATTCGAGTGAAAATAAGCACAAATTTAAGTATCCAACTTCTAATGACAAAGTTAGAAGAAAAATCTGAAAAGAAATGGTAAATAAGAAAGTGACTAACGACTATTATCCAGTTCAGTCTGATGCTAACTCATTAATTAGCACTGAAAAAGTTATTTGTGAAGAAGAATTCTTAAAATACAAGATGGGTAAATATTTATTAAATAATACCAAAAACACTAAGAGACTTACCTTTAAGGAATTTATACAAAGATATTGATTCAAAATCTTTTTACTATTTTGAGCTGCCTTTGTCTTTAACTTTGGGATTCATATCTTCTTAGCTAAATCAGATACCATTCCTTCTGGTATTACTGGTATCCCTACCATCTTGCAATATTTATTTCCATTTTTACGTTCATATTTCGCTTTAATTTATTTTGCTTGCAATCTTCCGTTATTTTTAATCTTTTGACGTAAAGTAAAACGTAGTTTCTTAGTTTATACATTAATCTTTATGTTATTTTTACAAGTGACTAACTTTATCTTTACTCAACATGAAGTGCATGTTTTCTTATTTGAAAAAATTAACTTCGTGCACAATGATTTTAATGATTACAAATTAATTTATAATCCAGATCTTAGAGAATTTAGAGTAATTGAAAATAATGATTGAGATTGATATGATAAACTCAAATGAGAAGATGCGCCTTTAAATCAAGTTTTTGATTATTTAGAAAATAGAAAAGAGTTTACTTCAGCCATTCCAATGGATGCAATTAATACTCTAACCTTAGAACAAACTAATCAACTTGTTTGATATGCTGATGGTCAAACATGGCCAATCCTACTTTACGGATGCATTGGAGCTGCTTTTATTGGTATTGGAATTGCATTATCATGAAAAGCGGGAGGTTCTACTGGTGGAACTGATATTATAGCTTACTTCTTTTCAACTAAATACAAGAAAAGCGTTGGTGGAATACTAGCCACAGTTGCTTTCTTTACAGCTTGCACATTCTTAGTAATCTATGGTTTTGTAAGACCTAATGTAAATGGTGAAATCTTTGGAATGAGAGAGCTTTCAACATTTGCATACTTACTTGTAACTAACTTTGTAGTAAGCATTTTATATCCAAAATATAAGAAAGTTAAATTGACCATTATTTCAACTGAACCTGAAAAAGTGATTGCTTACTTTAAACTTATTAACTACTGACACAGTTATAGATTGGTTAGATTTAAATCTGGATATACGGGTAAATATTCATATAAAATTGAAACAGTTGCTTTATTACTTGAAACAAAAAACATTATTGAGGACTTAAAATTAGTTGATCCAAATATTTGGATCTCAACCTTATCAGTTCGTAGTGTTAACGGGTCATTTAATACTGATTTTGTTGAACAATAGCTTGCTATTGTTCTTTTTTTGTACATTTTAATCATAAAATAATTTATATTGTGAAAGGAGGTATTTATGAAGTTAAATGAGCTTGAAAAAGTACAAACTAAGCAACTTAGTAACGTTACTCCCGGTATGGGAATAACTGGTATTCTTTCAATAGTTGCTACAGGTATTGGCGTAATCTCACAATTTGTCAGTCTATTTAAATCTTTTAAGTCTACAACTGGCTCATATAAGACAAAAGACGCTGAATATAAATGAGATAATAATGAAAAAAATGCTCCAAAAATACTAGAAAATTACATACTATTTTAACTTTTTATTTTTTGTAAAGAGGGTATAATATGCATGTTACTTCAAGTAACCGTACTAAAAAGGTTCATAAAGTGCATTTGCCACCTTAAAGACGAGCCACTATTTTGGAGGTATTGCATGTTAGCAATTATCGAAACAGGTGGGAAACAACTTTTAGTTAAAGAAGGTCAAACAATCTTCATCGAAAAAATTGAAGGTGAAGAAAACTCAGAAGTAAAATTTGATAAAGTTTTACTTGTTGATGACAAAATTGGTAGACCATACTTAGAAGGTGCAGTCGTAACAGGAACTATCGAAAAACAAGGTAAAGCGAAGAAAATCGTTGTTTATCGTCACAATGCGAAATCTACTCACAAGAGAAAACTTGGACATCGTCAACCATATACACGTGTTAAAATCACAGGAATTGCAGGTTAATTAGACTATGGCACACACGAAAGCCGGTGGATCTACACGTAACGGTCGTGATTCACATTCAAAACGTCTAGGTGCTAAGTTAGGTGATGGACAATTCGCAACAGCAGGATCAATCATTTATCGTCAAAGAGGGACAAAAATCTTCCCTGGACAAAATGTTGGTCGTGGTGGAGACGATACTTTATTTACAAAAATCGATGGTTATGTAAAATACGAAAGCAGAAGAAACAGAAAGTATGTTTCAGTATACCCTGAAAAACAAAATTAATATATTATAAAATGTGCCCCTAAGAGCACATTTTTCTTTGCCTAAACACATTCAGTAATTTTAGTAATATAGTTTGCACCACTTTTAATTAAAATATCGTTACCATCATTTGGCTGACTGCTTGGAAAACAATTAATTTCCTTACCAATATCATTAAAATAATTAATCAAATTAAAGGCTTTAGAATCAGAGGTTAATGAAAAAGCAATTAATTGTGTAGAAATAATTGAAGCAATAATATTGGCTTCTTTAAAGTAATGTCTCTTCGGATGTACTCCTAAGGGATACTGGGTTAAAAAGAGTTCATTATTTAAATTAGCTTCTCGATAATTAACTTTGTCTAGCCCTTCCTTTAAAATGTGAATTATCTTACCATTATTTTCACGATAGAGATTAATCAGATGACGTTCAGATTCGTAATCATTAGTAATTAATACGCAATTATGAACTAAAGTGTTGATATTTTCTTCCAAATAAGCTTGTGTCGTAGTGTTATTGATTTCATTAATTAGATAGAAACGATGTTTATAATTAAGTAATTTTTCATTACCCTTAAAGTATAAAACATATGGTGGATAACGTAATACATTAAAATCTGCTGGATAGTTCTCATCCAATATCGTATAATATTGGGCTCCAAAATCATCATATAATTGTTTTCATTCCAGCAGTTGTTTTCGACTAATGTGTTTAAAATTTTTCACTTCTCTAAAGATTAAAAATGAGTCTCCTTTGTACTTATTTGATGCATAAAATAATAAATCATTCATATTTACCTCCACTATATAAATTATTTTTTTACAAAATGAACAAAAAGTGGAAAAAGTACATTTTTTAAAACTTTTATGCCTGACAAATAGTCCTCTTAAATATTTTCTATTTTAATCTAAAATATTATAATATACACAAAATAAACTTATATTTAATATTATAGTAGGAGAAAATATGAAAATAGCTTTCTTTGATTCTAAAGACTATGATGTAAAGTCATTTGAAAGATACAACAACGGAAGACATGAAATTACATTTTTTAAAGAAAACCTTAACCTTGATACAGTAAAACTTGCTCAAGGTTATGATGCTATTTGTGGATTTGTTAATACTTACGGAGATAAAGTTATCTTAGAAGTATTATCTAAAATGGGAGTTAAATACTGATTCCAAAGATCAATGGGATACAACAAAATAGATGTTGCTAAAGCCAATGAATTAGGAATCGAAGTATTTAGAATTTTTAATTACTCAGCAGAAAGTATTGGTGAATTTGCTTTTGCAGGATTATCTGCATTAAACAGAAATTTATTAATCGCAAATTCAAGAGTTCAAAAATATAATTTCTCACTAAATGGATTAGACGGAAAATGCATCGGTAACTCAACAATTGGAGTTATTGGTTCAGGTAAAATTGGTCAAACATTTATTAGAATTGCTAGAGCTACTGGCGCTAAAGTTTTAGTATTCGATGCATTTGCTAGAGATAACTTCCCACAACTTGCTGAACAATTTGGTTTCGAATTTGTTTCATTAACAGAATTATTACAACAAAGTGATTTCATTTCAATTCACTGCCCTCTATTGCCTTCAACAAGATATTTAATTGATGAAGCAGCTATTAGTACGATGAAAGATGGTGTTATCGTAGTAAACACAGCTAGAGGTGAAATTGTTGACTTAAAAGCAATGATTAATGGTCTTAAATCAGGAAAAGTTCGTGGATTTGCTACTGATGTTCTTGAAAGAGAAGAAGGTAGATTTTACGAAGACGTTTCAGCACGTATAACTGAATTAAAAGCTATGGATCCAGAATGAAAAGAATTAATCGAAATGGACAATGTTTTAATTACTTCTCACCAAGCTTACTTAACAGATTTAGCATTGAGCCAAATTGCTTTGGCAACACTCGAAAATGCTGATAATGCAGAAAAAGGAGATTTCTCTAAAGCTCTAAGAGTACTAGAGAATGGAAAAATACAAAATGGATAGTAAAATCACCACACAAGATGATTGTTTAAATACCCAGACTAGTTTAACTAAAAAACAAAAAGTAATTGAATTTTTCAAGGAACTTTTTAGTTTCTTTAAATTGAGACCTTCTAAAAGAACAGAAGCTCAAAAGCCTTGTGATTTCAAAACATGAATAGTGCACGGTATATCAGAATTTATAGGAACAATTCTTATTTCTTTAGGACTTGCTGGCCTTTCAATTTATACAGCTTCAGGTGCAGTTGCAGAATCATACTTGTTACACCCGATTATTGTTGGGTTTTATGCTGGATTTATTGTGGTTGGATTTTGTTTATTTGTCTTTTTACGTTGAAGCTGCGATTTAAATCCTTCAGTTTCATTGTATAGATATTTAAATGGAACAAACGATGGATGATATACTACATACAAAATCTTTTGTCAAACTTTAGGCGCTTTTGTTGCTGGTTCATTAATTTACTGATGAGGTTCTTTATCAGCTAAAGATGGATTAATTTCTAATGCCCCAATTGGTGCAATTACTGCTGCTCAAAAATCATTTGTTGATTATTCAAAATTAACAAGTGTAAATCAATTAATCGCAGCAGGATCAACTTGAATTTTCTTTATTGAGTTAGTTATGACCTCAATCTTATTATTCCCTATCTTCTCTCCAAACATCAACAACAAGTATCGTGATTTATACATTATGTTTATAATTTCGCTTTCCGTTTGAATGGGACTTTTAGGGGGTACAGCTGCAATTAACCCAGCTCGTGGAATGGCACAACAAATTCCTGCTTTATTCTTCGAGGGAAGGGGAAGTGAAGCCTTATTTAATACACCTTCAGTTAATCCGCTAATTGATGGCGATGGAATGTTTGATAAAACTAAATGACCAAACATGGACTTAGGGTCTTCAGGTATTGAAATTACAGAAAAAGACTTGCTAACAAAAACAGTTTGAAATTCAACTGTTAATGCTACAATTGCAATGGTTTTAGGTGACTTATTTGCACCTGTATTCTACTTATTTGTACAAGGATTAACAAAGACTGTAGTTAACCCATTAGTAGTTAATATTATTAAATTCAAGAATTTTAGAAGTCAATCAATGATTGAATCAAATCATAAGAAATAATTTTTAGTCAGAGCATTGCTCTGATTTTTTTGCCTTATTTATAGAGATGAAAAAAATTTATCTTTAGAAGATATGAAATTTGTAAGTTGAACAGTTAAATTACCACTTTTTTGGAGAATTGGAAGTTATTATTTAATGATCTTTATAATTGCTCTTTTGTGGTGATTTAGGTATTTTTATTTATTTATGCCCGAATCAATAGTGGAAACTAGTACTTTTGATTTAAAACCTTTTGTTTTATAAAGGATAAATAAATAGTTTTTGAACTTATAATAAAAACATATGTTTTTAGTGTTTTATAATCTAGTAATTTAATTTTTTAAATAAATTTCTTGAATACAAGCGAGTTTCATTAACATGAAAGCTTAAATACTAAAATATCATTAAAGTTAATATTTATATAACATAATCTAATTTTCATAGATAAAAATATATTTAAAATGTAGCATTCAATAATTAAATACAAATTCATAAAAGTGGTAATACAACTGTTCAATCTGAAAGTGGTAATTTAACTGTTCATTTTACAGATGAAAAAAATTTATCTTTAGAAGATATGAAATTTTATAAGGTGTATAATGCTTCTGTTATGAAGTCAAATACAAAAGATAAGATATCAGACATAAATAAGCGCATAAAAGAAAAAGTTTCAGCAACTCCCCTAGGTGTTAACGGTGTAGCAGTTGGAACAATGGGGATTGCTAACACCGGAACTTTTCTTCTTGATTTACTATACAAACAGTTAAATCTTAATTATTTTAATATTAGATATGTGCAATTAACATTACAAATTATTTGCATTAGTATTTGCATATTTTATATTTCATTAACTTGCTTAAGATATATCATGAATAAGAAACAAATTTGAGAAGAACTCAAAATTCCACATGTTGCCGGAATGGTTGGGGTACTCTTCTTGAGTCTTTGCATCTTAGGTAACTCTTTTGGATGAATTTATGCCAACTTTATTACTGATGCAAAAACCAGATATATTCTGCTTATAGGTCCAAATATTTTGGTGTTCACTACAACTTTATGTCAAATTTGCTACATGATTTTATTTATTAAAATTGTTTTAATTAAAAAAGAAGTTATGCGTGGAGAAGCCTTTGCTTCTTGATTCGTTCCTTTAATTGGACTTGGACTTTCCACAGCATATGCAAATGATTTAGGTGACCTAATTCCTCTATATTACTGACAAATTATATGATTTGTTGCATTTGGAATGTTTCTAGTTATGTATCCATTTGTATTCTATAAATTCTTATTCAAGCCACACAGCCGTGAATCTGATATTCCATCTATGGCAATTTTCGCTTCACCTGCTAATATGCTTGCTAGTGGTTTCTTGGTTTCATTCAGTCCACACCGTGGAGATTTAACCGTTATACCTCAAATTATTGGTAAATCTGATCACTTAACTATGACATTATTTAATAATGATGCATTTTTCCAAGTGGTTACAATTATTCTATTTTGTTATGGCGCAGTCAGCGTGGCGCTTTATTACTCAATTTTAATTAAGTCATTAAAGTTATGAAAATATAACTTATCTTGAACTTCATTAACTTTCCCTGCATCCATTTCTGCTTCAGGAACAATCCACTTTGCTTTATTCTATTTTAATGAAGCTAGATTTGACGCTATTCGTATTACATTAATTACTATAGGGTTAGTTTTATTTACAACTTCCTTAATATTAACTATTTTTGTTAACGTTAAATATGGCAAAATTATGTATAACATTTGAATTAAAAATGAATTAAAACCTACCCCTAAAAAATTACAACCTGCGAAATAGTAAATTGATATAATTAAGTTATGATGTTAAAAGCCCATTATGGGCTTTTATTAACACAATATGGAGGATATATATGGATACACAAGCAATTAAACTAGTTGCACATGAATTAAACATTAAAACAAACCAAGTACAAGTAGTTTTAGATATGTTAGCTGAAGGTGCAACAGTGCCATTCATTTCACGTTATAGAAAAGATAAAACGGGTGGTCTTGATGAAGAACAAATTTACCGGATTGAAGCGCTTTTTAAATATAAAAACGAATTGCTTGAAAGACAACAAGCTATTATAAAGATTTTGCAAGAAAAAGATTTATTAACTGAAGAGTTAAAAACAAAGATCCTATCTACAACTGTTAAAAGTGATCTTGAGACCCTTTATGAGCCATTTAAAGTTGGAAAAGTAACGAAGGCATCTAAAGCAATTGCACTAGGGTTAGAACCCTTAGCTAAAAGAATTTTCGAAAATAAATCACCTAATTTTGATCCTAAAATGGAAGCAAAAAAGTACTTATCTGATGAAGTAAAAACAATTGAATTCGCCTTAGAACAAGCTAATTACATTATTGCTCAATGAATTTCACAAGACTTTGAAATTAGAGAAAAGATTAAAACTGATATTGTAAAATTTGGTGTACTAGTAACAAAACAAAATACTAAAGTAGTTGATGAAGGAATGAAATTCAAAAATTATTATGATTATTCAATTCCTATTAAATATGTAAAAAATCACAATGTATTAGCAATTAATCGTGGTGAAAAATTAGGCATCTTAAAACTAAGTTTCACTTATAATGAAAATGTCTTAGAAACAATCATCCTTAAAAAAATTGATAAAACACGTAATAATAAAAAGAATGTTATTGATGCAATAAAAGATAGCTTAAAACGTTTAATTTTACCTAGCGTGGAGAGAGAAATTTTTTCCGACTTATTTGCTAAAGCTGAAGCATCAAGTATTCAAATTTTTGCTAATTCTGTTGAAAAATTGCTACTTGCTCCAGCGATTTCTGGGCACAATATTTTAGCTATTGATCCAGCATTTGTTAATGGATGTAAATTAGCAGCTTTAAATGAAAATGGAGATGTTTTACAAATTAATAAGATATTTCCTAATAAGCCTCAAGAGCGTATTGATGAAGCAAATAAAATTGCTTTAGATATGATTAAAAAATATGATATTGATATAGTGGTTATTGGAAATGGAACAGCTTCTCGGGAAACAGAAAGTTTTATAGCGAATTTAATTAAGAAAAATGGGCTTAATGTAAAGTATGCTATTGTATCTGAGGTTGGGGCTAGTGTATACTCTGCTTCAAAATTAGCAATTGAAGAATTTCCTAATTTACACGTTGAAGAGCGTAGTGCTATTAATATTGGACGTAAGTTTTTAGATCCTTTAAATGAATTAGTTAAAATTGACCCTAAATCAATAGGTGTAGGACAATATCAACATGATGTAAACCAAAAAGAGTTAGAACATTATCTTGATTTTAAAGTTCAAAAAGTGGTTAATGAAGTTGGTGTTGATTTAAATACAGCTACTAAACATATTTTGACTTTTATAGCTGGGCTTAGCCCTAAGAATGCTGAAAACATTATAGAATATCGTAACAATAAACCTGATAAGAGTTTCAATTCTAGATTTGAACTTAAAAATATAAAAGGAATTGGGGAAAAAACTTTTGAACAATGCATTGGCTTTTTAAGAATTTTTAGTTCTGATAATTTTCTCGATAAGACAATTATCCACCCTGAATCATATGCATTAGCACAAGCAATAATAAGAGATAATAATTTAATGCCTAATGATGATGGTATTGATGTTTCTAATTTAAAAGTTGAAAATTTAGTACAACAATATAATTCGGATAAGTATGCAATTGAGTTAATATTACAAGCCTTATCCACACCAACTAAAAAGATTCTAGATTACAAGCAAGGATTTCTTTTAAAAGACAGCATAACAAATGTTGAAGACTTGCACATTGGTTCAATTGTGTCTGGAACAGTTGAAAATATAACTGATTTTGGTGTCTTTATGTATATCGGAATAAAGCAAAGCTTATTTATTCATGTAAGTAATTTAAAATTAGAAGTAGGAAATAGTATTTTTGATCAATATTATCCAGGCATGATTTTGAAAGCAGAAATTATTGAAATTGATTTACAACGCAATCGCGTTAATGGAAAAGAAATTTAATATTTAACTAGCTAAAATAGAATAAAAAAAGTTGGACTTTACCAACTAATTCTAGCTTAAGCTAGTTTTTTAATTTCTACTGCTTCCTGTCATTAATGTAATAATGTATCATAACAATTGTGCATAAGAAATAAACAACATAATTCCAGCAATTATTGCTTGTGAGCACATATCTTTTTTACTCATGTATTGAGCCATGTCTGCAGTTTTACGAACTTGTCATCATTGAATAATCATGTTAATAGAAATTAAAACTGTACCTATGACAATTGCATATCAATCAGCTTTAAAAACAAATAATGAAACGATTAAAGTGATTAAAAATCCAACAAATAAGAAAGCTGAAAATATTCCTAATGCTCTAATGTTGATTAGATTAAATAGTCCTAAAATCGCGGCAACAATCATAATTCCAGCTGGAATTAACATAATTCCAATCATTTGAGGAATTAAACTCCATTGAATTTCGCTTATATTATATTTAGCTATAAAATACATCACAAAAGCTAATCCGATAACAACCCCATAAAATAGAATGACAATTGGGAAAATTACTAATTTAAATATATTGTTTTTTATCTTTGGTATAAAAATAGTAATTATTAATGTTAGTATAAATAAGACAGTAAATGTTGCAATTAGTGCTGCTGGATTATTTGTTGCGAGTGAAAAGAATGCATCGCTTCCGAATCAAACACTAAATCCAGCCGCAACTGAAAGCATAGCAATTAACCCTACTATAAAAGTGGTAAGCATTACTGCATAAAATTGTGCTGTAGAAGCCACACTTTCTACTTCATAGGCTTCTGAATGTTCATGTTTTCTAGTTAAATTCATATCTTTATTGTACCATATTTGGCTATAACAAAAAAAGTATAATATTACCTTGTTTTCATTAAAAAACTGTATCATATATAAAGACTTAAAGGAGACCAAAATGGAATTAAAATTAGAAACATTAAATAAATTTGCTCAAAGATTTGATGCAAAAGAAAATAATAAATTAATTCAAAATGCAGTAATTAAAAATGGTATTAAAAACACATGTATTAACCATGAAGTTCTAATTAAACACGACTTTGTCTTTGATATAGAAACCACACTTGGTGATATTACATCTCAAAATTCTAGTGGTAGATGTTGAATTTTTGCTTCATTAAACATGGCAAGAGTCGCAGCTATGAAGAATCTTAATGTTAAAACATTTGAATTCTCTCAAAACTACTTTGCTTTTTATGACAAACTAGAAAAAGCTAATACATTCCTTAATTTAGCAATTGAAAACATTGACAAAGATGCCAATGATAGATTAATTTATCACTTAATAGCACACTCAACTGCAACTGATGGTGGTTACTGAGAATGATTTGCTTCATTACTTAGAAAATATGGTGCTGTACCAAAAAGTATTATGCCCGAAACATTCCTATCAGGAAATACTAATGAAATGAATGAACAAATTGACTTACATTTAAAACAAGCTTACAATACTTTAAAACAAATGTATAAACAAGGCAAAAGCCTACAAGCTATGTATGAATACAGAGAAGATGTTTTATTTGAAGTCTATGACATAGTTGCAAAATGTTTAGGACGTCCACCTAAAGTATTTACTTATGAATACAAAGATAAAGATGATAAATATCAAAAAGTTCAAAATGTTACACCTAAAGAATTCTTTGATAGATTTGTGGGAAGTGATTTTGATAATAAAGTCGATCTAATTCATGATCCTCGTGATTTATATCCAACAGGTACAAAATACATCCTTAAATATCAAAATTCAATTTATCAAGATAGTGAAGTTGCAATGGTTAATGCTCCTTTAAATGTAATTAAAGAAGCAGTAATTGCCTCATTAAAGGATAATGTTCCTGTTTGATTTGGGTGTGATATTGATCCATTCAAAGACAACAAATCAGGTGTTTTAGACCCAGAACTTTACTTATATGATGAATTATTTACACCTGTAAATAACTTGAATAAAGCAGCTAGAGTTGATTTATTTAACTCTTCACTAAACCATGCAATGGCTTTTGTTGGTGTTAAGACTAACGAAGGTAAACCAGTGGCTTGAAAAGTAGAAAACTCTTGAGGTGATAAAACAGGAAATAAAGGGGTTTATTCAATGTCAGATTCATGATTTGATGAATACAATTTCTCAGTAATTGTAGATCGCAAATATGTAGACCAAGCCTTATTAAAAGAAACAAATCCAAAAGTTTACCTTGAACTTTGAGAGCCACTTGCTTAATAATAATCTTATGCATCAATCATTGATGCATTTTTATTTAACTTTTATCACTATGAGCTAGGCACAAAAGCGCAAAAATGTTTCTAAGTAAAGAATTTTGTAGCATTTTATAAAAGTTAAAACTTTTATAAAATATATGTATGGAAACAATTAAACTTAATTTAGAAAATAAAAATACTATTTTCAAAATCATTTCTTTAATGACTTGGTCAAATTCTAAAATTCCAAGTTCACTAGCTAAAGAAAAGAAAAAGATTAAATTAATTACTTATTTATATGCAGGAATAATCTCCTTTGCATGTTTTGTTTCTTTTCTATCACTAATTCAAGTACCGGTAGAAAAGCTTACTAGCTGAGGACATTTCTTAGCTACAATGCAAATTATTACTTTCTTTGTCTTCATTATTGATTATGGATTGCATATGATTACTTATCGCCTTCATTATCCAGAATTAAAACTGCCAATGTGAAAAGCTTGTTTAAAATATATCTTTTCATTCACAGGAATAATTATTCTATTTTGTATTTTGGCATCATTTAATGCTGTTGAATATATGCTACCAACCAATCAACAAGGTAACTATAAAGATAGTGGTGCTGCAAAATTCTTTAGTGATATTAAATCACTTACAATCTTTAAGATGATTCGTTTCTTCTTTGTACTAACATTATTTGCGCCATTCCACATTATTGCTGAAGTATTTAATCAACAAAGAAGAGTGCTTACATATGTTTTTATCTTAATCATTATTATGATTATTCTGTTTGCTTTAATTATTTGAAATAATGAAGCTAACTACTTACGTGAACAACAAATCCAATATATAGCAACGCAAAGAGAACTAAAAGGATCAGCTTTATATACCTGATATCAACAAAATAGTTCTTTAGCCCCATTGGCTAATAAAACAGGTGATGACTTAAATTTAGCTATTTATAAATACTTTACAGAGCTAAAGAATACTAATGATTTAGCTACAGCAAATCTTCAAGCAAGTATTGCAGCCTTAGGAAATGGATATGCAACAAACTTTTGAAATGCTATTTACTTTACTACAATTACTTTAACTACTATAGGATATGGTGATTTTGTACCACATGCTCCAGTAACTAAAGGAATTGTCACATTTATCTCATTAGTATCTATTGCAATTATCGCAATCCCATCAGGGCTTATTGCTGGGTCATTCTTGAATGAAATGCAAAAACATTTCAAGAATAATGACGAAAATGTCCATGTAAAGGCTAAAGAAAAGTTAAGTGAAATTAAAGAAGATGTTAAAGAAGCTTTAGCTGAAGCTAATGCCAAAGAAATTATTGTAAAACCTATTAAAAAAGTAAAAGAAAAAACCAGTGCTGATACACAAGAAAAAGCTGTTGAAAAAACTGAAAATAATGACAAAAATAATAATGATCAAGCAGATCAAAATAAAGGGGATAAATTATGAAACTTATAGGATCTCATGTGCCTTTTAAGGCGCCTAACTACTTAGTGGAATCATGCCAATTTTCCCTTGATAACGGGGCCAATACAATGATGATTTATTTAGGTGCTCCACAAAACGTACGTAGAGTAGAGCCTGAAAAATATAATCTTGCTCAATATGAAACACAATATGAAAAACTAATTACAAAAGAACATGTAGTGGTACATGCTCCATATATTGTTAATCCTTCAAATCCAGATAAAAGTGCCTTTGCTGTAGACTTTTTAGTTCAAGAAATTGAAAGAATGAATTATGCAGGGTTTAAATATTTAGTTTTACATCCTGGAGCAAGTGTTGGACATTCAGTTGAAGAAGCTTTAGATACTTTAGTTGATTCCCTAAAAGAAATACTATCTCGTAGCAAAGATGTTGTTATATGTTTAGAAACTATGTCAGGAAAAGGGAGTGAAGTAGGTATCAACTTTGAGCAATTAGCTCATGTACTAAAATGAGTTGACGATGAAAGAATACAAGTTTGCTTGGATACATGCCATGTATGAGATGCTGGATATGATATTCAAGATTATGAGGCTTTTAAACAAGAACTTAAGGATTGAGATATCTTAAAGCACATCAAAGTTATCCACTTAAATGATTCAAAAAATGAAGTTGCTTCACATAAAGATAGACACGCAAACATTGGAAAAGGAACTATTGGTCTAGAAACATTACAAAAATTTGTCTTTGATCCTGATTTTGACAATATTCCAATAATTCTAGAAACTCCAGTGCCAGAAACTGGACCAATTTATAAAGAAGAAATCGCAATGTTATTACAAAAATAGGCTAGCAGCAGCTAGCTTTTTTATTGCAAAAAACACCATAGCATAGAGCTAATGGTGTTAGGGATTACTCTTTGTTTCCTGATAACTTATATGCAATCGATAATAGATCATCATGCATTACATCGGCATAATTTTTACCAATGTTAAAGATAGGGAAAGCTAATTCTTTTATTAATTTTGATATAAATTCAGCATCAGAACCAGATAATTTATATTCATTTGTTAATTGAGAAATAAGAGTTTCTAATTTACTGTAGTGGCGATCTGAACTTCAGATATCTGCTCAGTTAGCTGTTAGCCATTTACGACCAGGGTTTAGCTTTGGCCATGTTTCTATTGTTTTACGATATCTGTCGGTTTTCTCATTATTTCTTTTTCCATCAACCATATATTGTCAATCAATATTTAAATAGAAGTCAGCATAATTATTAAATGTTTCTAGAAGAATGCTTTTGATAGATTCTGCCAATTTAACTTTATTAATATCGGAGTTAAATTGATGATTATTAACTTCTTTTTTAACTTTGTCATTTAATATATTCGTAAAAGTTTGCGAATTATTTTTTAAGTAATTAAAGACATTATCAAATAAAGGCTCTAAATAGTATCCATGGATCATTTTAGCAGCAGTTACTACTGTGCCACCAAAAAGTGTAACCATTCATGATAACGAACTTGTTGGAGTAGTATATATACCACCATACATATCTGAAATAATATTCATATTATTGTTGACCATGAGTAAGTTATCCAGTACTTTATATGTTTTTAGTAAATCTTCCTTATCAGCAAATGTTGTATTGAAGAAATCTCTTGTAGAGTTCAAGGATGCTTGACTCATTTTTTCTTGGATTTTAGTAAATAATTCTTTCTTAATAGAGTTAAAACGATCCATTCTGTTTGGTGGTATTTTGTTAGTTACAGATAGTGCCTTATTATATGAAGACTCAACATTTGTTACTTCAGTTGTAAGATTCTTCATGTTTGTGTTATATATTTCATCAAATACAGTTGTGTCAAATAGTTTATTATATGTAACTGTTCCTATTTCATCTGATGTAACATCATCGAATTTATATTCTGTACTTTGAAGCTTATACTGCATAGTAAATGAATGAGCTTCTTTTTGTACATTTAAAGTGTGAGGAACTAAAATTAGTCGAGCATTTAGGTCTGATAGTCTGATTCCATTTAATAACTCTGGCGTGATTTCTTGTGGATTTTTATTTTCAACTGCTTTCAAAAATTCCTTATTAGTATTTAGATCATAATTTCTTACTAAACCATTTAACTTCTCTCTAATACTGTTTCGTTTATCAATATATTCTTGATATTGCTTGCTATTTAAGAAACCTGTCATAATAAAATCTTTTGAAGTGATATATTCTCCCATTTTAGAAGTAACTGTAAGAGTCAACTCACCTTTATCATCATTTGTTGATTTTAAGGTTATTTTATCACTTAGTCTTTTAGTTCAACCTCATTTATCACTTATTGAAAATAAAAGTGATAAATCTTGATTTACTAAGCTAGGTTTTAGCTTTCTAGCTATGTCATTTCCGTAGCTAGTTTTTCAAACAGAAATTCCTTTTTCAAGGTAGATTGGTAAAAATCTTTGAGCAATGATTGGTATCATATTAACACTAATATGTTTAGTATTTGATTCAACAGTTTTATCTACATTGCTATATAGTTTGATATCGAAATCAAAATTGAACACATCGTTTTCTAAATCTATATTATAGTTAAATTTAGTGATTTCAAATTTAGCACTATCAATAGACTTAACAACTAATGATTTTATTTTATCTGTAATTTGGTATGGCTCATTAGTGTTTTTATCTAAATAAAGTTTTTCAAATGATCTTTTATTATAAACTGCAGGGTCTAATGAAATATTTGATGTATCTAAACTAAAATCATTAGCTAGATTGTTAATCTTTTCTTGTTCATTTGTTAAAAAGCCATTTAGCACTATTTTTTTAGTTGATGAGCTGATTGATCCTAAGGTTGGCTTAGTTGAAATGAATGCATATGTAACTACTACTTCGCCTTTATCATCATTAGGTTCGAATGTGATTTGTAAATTTGCATCTTGAGGAAGATTATTTGCATCAAAGCTTATTTTTGAAATTGCACTTGCTTTGACTTCTGCTTTATTAACAGTATCTAATAAAGCTAAGTTAAACTTGCTAATTTCTTGGTCTAAACGAGCTTGTTCAGTATCAATTTCTAATTGTCTTTGTGTGTAGAAACCATTGATTGCTGCAACTTGTTCTTCATTTGTTTCGACAACATTATTTGTTTCAGGGTTTAAACGTGATACTGTATAAATAATTGAAACAATACCATTAGAATTATCTTTATTAAGAGATTTAATGTTAAGACTTAAGCCTTCAGGAACATTTAATGCCTTAAAATCAGCATCATTTGTACTTGATGGTAATGTATGGTCTCTATTTTCATTTTCTTTGTATTGGAATGCTATAGGGTTAGCTACAATAAAGTTATGTAGTTCTTTTCTAAATTTATTGTCAGCTTTATTAATTATTTGGCCATTAGTTAAGAATCCTGAAATTGTAATAGTTTTTTCTTCAGATTTGATTTCAGGGTAAATAGTTGAAACTAATTCAAATTTAACTTTATATGTACCTTTTTCATCATCAAATGAGCTTTCAATAATATTTGCTGTAGCATTTAGTAATTGAGGAAAGACTACTTCATTATTAGTAATTTGGCTAGCTTTTGTTTCATCTTTATCAATTGAACTTGCTACTGTTAAGCGAGCAATTGAATTGATTTGACTATTAAGGTTAGCTTTAGTTTGCTCCTTATTGTGTTCCGGTGTTGTTTTAAATCCCTTGATTAATTGTAAACTAACTCTAGTATTATATTGCGAAGCAATATTTTCGAGTTTATAGTAAACGCATAAGTAACCTGGTTCATCAGCAGGAACTAATTCAATATTTGCTTTATATAAATCTTTATTGTAGTTAGTTAATGAAATGAAATCTCTTTGGGCAGCTTCACTAGGCAGCATGCTTTTGTAATCCAGTGGCTTAATTTCTAATTTGGCTTGCTCCAAGGCCTCATCAGTTAAATTGTTATCATTTTTGAAACCTGAAAGAGTAAAAGTTTTAACATCTGAGTATACTCATTTTTTAGTTTCTTGATCCAATGCTCTAACATAGAAAGAGACTTGTAGACTTCCGTCACTTTGACTTGGAACTAGTTCACCAGTAAATTGGAAAATAAAGTCGCTATTTTTATTTGAATTGATCCCTTGTAAGTTATCAAAAGTAATTTCTGATGGTAATTTAGCTAATAGTGAGCTATCTTTTAAACCAATAGTGTAATTATTTGCTTCAGTATTAAGTTGTGTTTGAAGATTTTGTTTTAATTGTTGATTTGAATTGGCATTATCATTTGCTGCTGCTGGGTTATTACATGAAGCAGCTAATGCTGTTAGTGACCAGGCAGGCATTAATGCTAATAAAAGTTTGCTTGTTTTCCTTTTCATAACAAAAAAGTTAATGCGCTTATAAAGACATTAACTTTTCCTTTCTTATAATTTTAAGTAATTATTTAGCTTCTGTTGAAGTAGCTGTAGATGCTGTTAATGTGTTGATTAAATCAGCGAGTTCTTTTGTTGTAGAAACTAATAAAGCAACATTTGATTTAACTGAAGCTTCTAATGCTTCATATTTTGATTTTAACACTACTTTAACTGCGTTGTAGTCAGCTTCTTGTGTTAATAATTCGTGTGCTTTAGCTGTAGCTTTTGTTTTAAGTGCAGGCATTAAAGCTTTAAATTGATCTAAAACAGCCATGCTTGCGTTTCCTTCAACAGTTAATGATTTAACTTGGTTTGCAACTGCTTTTATTTCTGTATTGAAGAATGTTGTCATACCATTAATAAATGCGTCTAATGTTGCGATGTTTTTTGTGCTTTCGTTTGTTTTTAATGTTTCGAAAATAGCTTTTCCAACATTTGCAATTTTGTCAGAGTTAGCAATTAAGATGTCAGCAACTTCATTTTTGATAGCTGTCATTTTTTCTGCATTTAAAGCATTTTTAACTCTTTCAATTCCTGTTCCTGTTGCTGTTGAAGCTAATGAAGCTTGTAATACTTCAACAAGAGCTGAGTTTAATTTTAGAGCTACTAAGTTGTATAAATCAGCAACTGTTTTGTTTTGAGCTTCTGGTAAAACACCTGAAACAGCATTTAACACTGCTAAGCTTTGAGCTGCTAATCCTGCAGCTTCTTTATTTACATATGCGTCTAAAGCAGTTTTTTGAGCGTCTGTTGTTAAACCATCTTTAATTGATTTATATGATGCAATAATAGGTGCTTTGATTGAATTTGAAGCATCTTCTTTTTTAACAGGTTTAACTTCTGGTTGACATTGGCAAGCAATCATAGGTGCTACTGTAACACCAGCTAATCCTAATGAAAAAATTATTGATTTAAAGTTTTTCATAATATTTTTTATGTCCTTTTTCGTATTTATTTGTATTTATCCTATATCTGGATATTACTTAAGTGTATTAATACATAAATATTGTATTCAAAAAAAAAAAAAAAAACAGACTGGGCATAGAAAAAAACTTACTAAAAAAACAAAATATATATTTTACATGAACATTCCTATTTTTTAGGAACAAAATTCATTTTTTTATTTAACTTTTTGAAACATTTTTGTTCATTTATCTTATTTTTTTATTTTTTTCTCGAATCTAAATAGCATACTTGGTTAAAAAAATCAATTTTTGGTCACTTTTGTATCATAAAAAAATGATCTTTACTTATAATATAATGTTTAGCACAATATCTTGGGACTAAAAAAAGCACTGTATTCGTGAAATTATCGCTTAAAAGTTTGGTTTTTTTGCTATAATTGTTAAGAATTTTATTGATATCAATTTAAAAAAGAAAAGGAGCAAAATATGGCAAGAGAAGGTTATACATTAGTGTGCACAGAATGTAAAATGGAAAACTATATTTCTAAGAAAAATAAGAAAAACCATCCAGAAAAAGTTGAACTTTCAAAATACTGTTCAAAATGTAATGCTCACACAAACCACAAAGAAAAGAAATAGTATTTCTTTTTAAATTCCTAATTCAGCAAATGCTGAATTTTTTTATTCTTGTATTAATTTAACTACTTAGTAATATAATTAAATCACTATTAAATATAAGGAGACTTTTATGGACAAAAGAAAATTAAATGAAATGTTTGATGAAACTGGAGTTGAAGTATTAATTTCAGAAGCTCCTCAAACTAGATTATGATATGCTGGTGTTCAAACAACAGATGGTTTTATTGCTATTGAAAGAGATAAAGCTACATTATTTGTTGATGGAAGATATATTGAATACTGCAGAAACAATGCTAAAAATGTAGATGTAGTTTTAATTAAGGGCAACTCATTAGCTGAATGATTCGCTAAAAGAGGATACAAGAAAATTGCTTTAGAAAAGAACTATTTAACAAAAGAAGTTCAAGATCGCATTGTTAAAATGGTAAACCCAGAAGAAATTAAATGAATTGATGCGCAAGCATTAAGAGTTATTAAATCAAAAGACGAATTAAGAATTATGCAAGCTGTAATTGATATTTCACTTTCAGCTTTAGAAGAATTTAAACAATGAGTAAAACCAGGTGTAAGTGAAAAAGAAGCTGGTGCTTATTTAAACTTCTTACTTAAGAAACATGGTGGAGATAAAGAAGGATTTGATGAAATTATTGCAACAGCTTCTTCATCAGCTGAACCTCACCACCACACAACTGACAAAAAACTTGAAGAAGGTTGCTTATTAAAAGTTGACTTTGGTGCTAGATACAAAGGATATACAGCTGACATTACAAGAACATGAATTTTAGGTGGCGAAGATAAAGTTAAAGACCCTAAAGCACTAGAAATCTTAAACATTGTTAAAGAAGCAGCAGCAGCTGGTAGAGCAAGTGTTAAACCAGGAATGAAAGCTAGTGATGTTGACAAAGTTTGCCGTGATTACATTAAAGCTAAAGGATATGGAGACTACTTTGTTCACTCAACAGGTCACGGACTTGGAATTGATGTTCATGAATGACCATCAATTTCACCTATGTCACAATGAGTATTAGAACCAGGTATGATTTTAACAGTTGAACCAGGAATCTACATTGAAGGACTTGGAGGAGCTAGAATTGAAGATGATGTTCTAGTTACTGAAAAAGGTCACTACGTATTCTCAAGACAAGAAGAAAACAATGAAACTATTTTCTAATATTGAGCCTTATGAAACAGGCTACTTACAAGTAGATGATATTCATAAAATTTACTACGAAGTAAGTGGAAACCCTAATGGGCAAGCTGTATTCTTCTTCCATGGTGGCCCAGGAGGAAGTACTTCAGCTAAATGTAGAAGATTCTTTGATCCAGAATTTTATAAAATTGTACTATTTGATCAACGTGGTGCTGGTAAATCACTTCCATATTGTGAATTAAAAAATAATACCACTCAAGAATTAGTAGAAGATGTGGAAAAATTACGTCTACACCTAAATTTAGGTAAAGTTGTAATTTTGGGTGGTTCATGAGGAAGTACACTTGCAATGTGCTATTCAATTAAGTATGCTAAAAATGTTAAAGCGCTAATTTTACGTGGTGTATTTTTAGCCCGTCAAGAAGATATTGACTTCTTATACGAAAAAGGTGCTGATGTTTTTTACCCCGATTACTTTGCAAAGTATCAAGCTTTTGTAGCAAATGAAAAAGGTAATAGCATTTTGGAAAAATACTATAACTTGCTTATTGGGGATAACGAAGAAAAAAGAAGACAAGCAGCTGATCTATTTGCTAACTGAGAATCAGAAGTTGTTTCAATTAATAAAGCCAAATTAAAACCAAACTACAAACATGATTATCAAATAGCTTTATTAGAATCTCATTATTTTATGCATAATTCATTTTTCCCAAATGATAATTATATTTTAGATAATATTGATAAATTTAAAGATATCAGAACAATAATAGTGCATGGTCGTCAAGACATAGACACACGTCCAATTGGTGCATGACTAGTTTCACAGCATCTTACTAATGTGGATTTACATTTAGTTGATGGTGCCGGACATACTCAATGAGATGCCAGAAATCAATCATTATTAGTTCAGGCAACAGAAACCATTAAACAAGAAATTAAACAAGGAAAATTATAAAATTAAAACTATCTAGTATGTATTCTAGATAGTTTTTTGTATAGCCAAGTGCCTTAAGGCGCTTTTTATTTATTTCAGTTTTTGAAGAATCATGGAATATCATAAACATCTGGATTAAAAGCATTTAATCTCATAATATTACGTGCCATTGAATGATAGTTTATTAAATCTAATGGATTTTGGTCTTTCTCATTAACACCATAAAAATTATATGAGTATAATCCACTGTCAAATGCTCCATTTTTACCTACAAGTAATCATAAAGGACCACCTGAGTTAATTGTTGTAACATACTCACCTAAATTATTCATAACACCAGTACCTGAATTCCCAGCGTTATAGTAAGTAGGTTCATAAGGAGTTTGTTTTTTGAAGCTATCTGTTTCATATCCAGATTCATTGCGGTGGATAATGTAACTAGATTGTTTTCCGTATGGGAAACCATTAAATAAACTATGATGAATATTTTTGTCTCTGTTAACAGATTGTTTATCTAAGAAGCTTGAAAATGTTAAGTTTTTGAGGTTAAATCAATTTTGATATCACATTGCTGTTTGGAATTTTCCTTCAGCCTTTAATTGTTTAATAAGTGGGTTGACATCAAAAATTATTAGTGTCACATCAAAAAATCTGTTTTTGTCTAATACTCCAGTTTTAAACATACCTGTATTTCAATCAATTTGAGAAGAATATCCTACTTGATTTATTCCAGATCAAACAACTTGAACTTTAGTTCCTTGATTATATAAACCATTTCAATAGCTAAATCCAGCATTAACATTATTACCAAAGTCAAGACCAGCAATTGTTGGGCTAGTACCGGCATCGAATGTTATTTTTTCAGGAGTTCAATTTTTAGCATCGTTGTTAATTACATGGTGGTTTGTTAAGGCATAAAATCTACCATCATTAGGATCTGAATTAACTTTTGCTACCATCATGCCACTTCCATAATTCATAGCAAATGAACGAGACATTAAATCTTGCGCAATCGGTGATGTAGCAACATAAGAACGATTTAGGTATTCATTATTAAATTTATACCCATCTTGTAATTTGTAACTTAACATTTGATTTGGATTATATTTAAATGGGTCATTAAATGAATCTTTATTTGATAAAACAATAGGCATGTTTTCTTGTGTATAATCCATATTTTTGTAACTAATTACATTTGTAGAATTATTTGTCCCAAAATCTTCTTCAGCTATATTGTTTGTGTATTGATAACTTATATCTCCTGCAAAATAGTCAAAGAAGAAAGCTTGATTTGGATTAAAAGTATTTTGTAAATTGTTTGGGATTGTTAACTCGGGTTGTTTAAATAATGAAGTAACTGGATTATCTTGTGTAATTTTATATTTTGGATCATCAAGTCCGAATTCAAAATGCATACCTTCTTCATTTAATGTGACAGTCATTGTGTAATCTATTTGGAAAGGCGTTATAGTACCTTTAGGCTGAATTTTTTCAGTGCGTTGTTTAATTACTACAGAGCCATTTTTTATTAAATCATTATAGTTAAATGAAAGATTAATACCACCAAGCTTTCCATTTGTGTATGAAAAGACTCTAGCATAAGAAATGGAGTCTAAGAACTTAACATTAGCACTTAAATGTACATTAACATATGCTTGTTTATTTGATTGTCCTAAAATAGGTTTGAAATATTTGTTTGGTAATGTATATTCAACTTTACCAGTATTTTTATTTAATAATCAATAATTATCATTTGCGGTTATTTCATTTACTCTTTGTCTTAAAACATCACCATTAGCACGGAAAATTTTCTTCATTTTTTGCTTAAATGGCAGAGCTAAAAGTTGATCATCGCTATAAGAAACTTCTGGAGCATTTGGAATGGTTTTAAATCCACTTATTTCATATCAAGCTTCACCAATATATTCGCGATTACCAAATTGAGGTTTTTGTTGGTAAGCTAGCCGAATCATAGCACGACCATTTTTATCATCAATCATTTTAACATCTGAAATGCTAAATTGGCCTGGATATAGTAAATATTTTTTATATGAAGGTGCGCTTATATTAAGCGATCAATAATGTGGTGTGCTAGATTTAATTTCAGAAGCAAATTGAGATGCTGTAATAGTATCAATACCACTTATAATGATTTGATTATTAGTTATCTTATTAAGAATTATGTCGGGGAAGAATTCATCAGCAAAATCATTTTTTAGATTTCTAAGAGTGATTTCCCCTGTTGTATAGCGATCATTTCAATTTCATTTGTTGATAAATCCAACTTTGAAAGTCATGGCAGATGTTCTGTATCTATGATTAAATGATGCCTTGACATCATAGTAATAAACAAAATAACTGCCAAGTAATGAATTTGGATCTACAGTATGTGGCTGGTCATCTGGATTAGATATATCATTAGTATTAGGGGTACTTGGAGCACTTGGGCCTTTATCTTTTTCATCGTAATCTTTATTATCGAATTTATCATTATTTTCTACAGACGCTTTTTCACCTTTGAATTTAAATAAGTAATTTAATTTATCAAATGCTTGTTCTTCCATTAAAGTGTCGGCATCGAAGACTCTTTTACCAAATAGGGTACGGTACTCAAAGTTGTGAGAGTTAATCAAAGCCACTTGGTTTTTAACAGTTTGATTTGAACCTTGTGATTTGAAGTCTTCGCTAGTAAATCAAGCTTTATTATTACTTGGTTTAATATCAGTATAAACTAATGGTCTAAAGTAATAAAACTTAAATTTAGGAGATTTTAGTCTATTATCATTAACAACTTTGCCATTAAGTGTTACTGCATATTGCAATTCAACATATCCTTCAACATTGTTTACACTATAGTCATGTGGGTTAAATACATTAAAAACAATTTGATACTTTCCAAATTTAGGCAATGTGTATAGATCATTAAGTTTTTTAACACCTTCTGCTGCATAAAAGTTAGAGTGAGTAACTTTAGGATTTATCACAGTAGCTTGCTTTAAAATTTCACTAGTTTTCTTTAAATAGTCAGAAAGTTGGAAAATTTCTTTGTTAGCTTCATAATATTGTTGCCCTGTTTTGGTTTGGATGTTTAAATCATATATGAATGGTTGCTTATTTTTACCTGTAAATTTAATTTTAAATGTAGCTGTATGGTTTCGATCATTATAAATAAAGATATTTGAGTTTGAATAGTTGACTAATTCTCATTTATCATAACCTTCAAGCGAAATGTTTGCAGCTACACGCAAGGTATTTTGCAATAAATTGAACTTTTGAGGGTTATTAATTGAAGAATATCTATCAGGTAAATTAGCAGTTGACATTAAGTTTGACACATAAGTTCAATCTGAAGGATCAAATCCAGTTGTAGAGTTAGGATCTTGTCTATAAATTTGACTTTGGAATAGTTGTGCAATAGCATATAGTAAGTTATTACTATTATTGTTTTTAAAGTTTGGATTGTTAGTTAGTGAGCCATTTAGTGAAACTCTAACCTTACGACTGAGTGGGTTTTTAAATGAGAAAGCTTGTTTGCTAGTTAAAGTCAATGTTTTAATAGTTAGATCTTTATGCTTTATTACTACATTTAAGCTAAATTTACCTTGTGAAAGTTGAATACTATTAGGTTGTAATTCATATGTAAAGTATTGCTCGAGTTTTTGGTATTTTGCGGATAATAATGCACCAAAGTTCTTGTTTACATCTTTGCTGAAGTCCTCTTCGTATCATTGGCCAAGAGCTGAATAATTAACATTGTATAAATCATCAATATTTGCATAATTAATTTGATTAATGCGAGTTGAGAGTTTGAAATCAAAAGTTACATTCTTCAGAATATAAGTAGAAACATCTTGCGAGGTTAAATTATATTTAACTTGTAGTAAGTCAAAATTATCTGGATTAAGACCGAAATCCTTAGATAAAATATTGATCTTTTTATCTTGGTTATTTTCTTGTAAATATAAATTAAAGTTGCTTGAATTAATTGATGCACTATTAACATTTAAATCATATCCATTATTAATTGCTGTAGTTTTAGGATTGAGCACTAAATTAATAGCTTTTTGTCCATCTTCTTTAAGTTGGATAACATTTAGTGGATAAGCTTGCAATATTTCATCTAATAAATTAGCAACTGATTTTTGCACTTGAGCCTTATTTTCAGGTGCTAATGTATTATAAGAATCTGGTGTAACAAGCAATTTAGTTTGATATTTAGTTGCATCATCTTTAGTTGAAGGTAATGCTAAAAGACGAGAGATTAGACTTGAAACTTGAGTATATAAGGTCTTATAGTTATTATTAACTGATTGTGCATATTGTTTATAGAATTCATTAACATTCAAATTAAATGATGTCTTAACTTCTTCAATTTGACTACTTGAAAGGATATAACCTTGTTTAAAGTTATTTTCAAATGAACTAATAATGCTATTAGCAAGCTGTAAAAGATTATTATTAACATCTGGATGTGCTTTAAGTCAAGCTTTAAATGTTGAGTCAAAATTAATGATATTGGCTTCTTTTTCTCAAGCAGCTAGGGTGCTTTGTGCTTTTTGAAATTCTTTAGTAACTTGTTGTAATGTTTCGCTATTAAGATTTTCTAGTAAGTTAGAAATATTTGGAAGTAGTGTAACTAATTCAGGGTAATCTTGGTATTGGGTTTGATAATTTGCTACTTTAAGTTTGAAATTATTCATTTCTTGTTTTAGTAAATTAACTTGTGACTGAGAGTCTTTGCCTTCTTTAAGTGCTTGGGTATAAAGAGAATTTAATTGAGTTAAATCACTAAGCATAGCTGCTACATCTTTGGAAGCAATATTACTTTTAGCGTTTAAAATAGCTGAATTAATTTGTTCTTGTGTTGCTTTTTTACATTGTTCAATTACTTGAGGGGTAAATAAATCGATTTTCGCTTGTAAGCTAGAAACTGTATTAGTTAGCGCATTTTGACAAGCTTGGTTAAAATTGTCAATTGCTTGTTGTGCTGCCTGTTTAATTTGATTGAATCCAGCTTGAGTAACATTATTTTGGTTTATAGCACTGTTTAATTGGACAATAAGCATATTAATAGGTTGAGGATTAACTAAATTATTACTTATTAAAGCTTGATTTTGATTAAGTATAGTATTCAAACTTGAAATTAAGTTTTGATAATTACTTATTAAAGCTTGATTTTGACTAACACTAGCTTGTTTTAATAAATTGCTTAGAGTACTTTTGTTTTCTAAAAGTAAGCCTAAGTTTTTAGTTTGAATATTTTCCTTAGCACTAGCAAGAGAAGAAGAAATTTGAGAAGCTAATGCAGGAGAAAGCAAACTATTTTCAATACTAGTTAGTTTTTCAACTAGTGTATGAACTTGATTAATTAATGCGTTTAAAGCATTTGTACATTCTTGATTAAAGTTTGCAATTGCTTGAGTTACAGCTTTAGTTTGTGCATCTATCTCTTGGGTAGTGATATTCATATTTTGTAGCAAGTTATTTAGTTGTTCTTTTAATCCGTTTAAAGAGTTAGCACTAACCAAAGCATTCGAAACATAGAGTTTATTTATTTCTAAGGCACTATTAATTTGTCCTATTAATGAATTAATTTCTACATGAGTCTGAGAGTTGCTTGCTTGCACAACTTGGTTTAAAAGACTGCTTAGTTGTGTTTTATCTTGTAATAAAGCAGGAAGGTTGTCTTGTTCAATATCATTTCCTGCTTGTTTTAGTGCTAAAGTAACTTGGTTAAGCAATTCAATTCCAACAGTATATGAATTTAATGTGCTTAATTTAGCCACTAATTGTTTTACACTATTAATAAGTTCGCTTTTAGCCTTAGCACAATTAGCTTGAAATTGTTCTAACAAGCTAGTTTTAGAAGTAACGAATGCTTGATATTGCTCTTGTGAAATATTTTTTTGTGCAAGTGCACTATCTAATTGTGCAATTAGGTTATTTAAGTCAGTAACACTAACTAAATTATTGTGCACAAAGAAAGTATTAACACTAATTTCTGCCTCAATATTTTGCTTTAATTCTTGTATTTTCGTATCATATTGGTCAGCAACTGAAACCTTATTGTCATCATGACAACTTGAAGCAAGAAAATCTAAAGCTGATATTGGTGTTAATAAAATAATATTTTTCAGTAATGTTTTCTTTTTCATATATACCTACCATAGATTAGTTGTTTATTTTTGCTGATAAAAAAGTATAAAAATGCTAGTCATTTATACAAATATCTAGCTTTTTGATAATTTCATCCTATTTATATATTAATTATAAATGTAAATTAATTATGCACATTATTTTTTCTTTTAATAATTTTAATCTCATGTAAAGACTTATTTATCTACTGGTTTTTATTTTTTAGAAAAAATCTAAAAATGTGGAATATATTTCTCATTTTTGAGAATTTTTTTCCTTAATATTAGTTATAGAATAATAAAAAAAGTTTTAAAATATTAGCGATGTTATTATAGAAATAACGTCCACTTAAAAAGGAGAAAATATGGCTAAATTTAGACGTGTGTTCATGATCGTTACAGATGGTCTAGGAATCGGACCAGATAAAGACCAAAAACGTTTTGGTGACGATGGTGCAAACACAATTAGATCTGCTTCAATGGTAGAAGAATTCAAAATTGATACATGAAAGAAACTTGGAATTGGTAACATTACTAACTTAAATGGAAATTACCATGTTAAACAACCAATGGCTTACATGGCTAAAGTTCAAGAAGTATCAAATGCTAAAGATACATTAGCAGGACACTGAGAAATGATGGGAATTAAAACATTAGTACCATTCCCTACATTTACAGAAACAGGATTCCCACAAGACTTAGTTGATGAATTATCAAAAGCATTTGATGGAAGAAAAATCCTTGCAAACAAATCAGGTTCAGGAACAGAAATGATTTCTGAATACGCTCAAGAACAAAAAGAAAATGGTGGAATCATTGTTTATACATCAATGGACTCTGTTTTACAAATCGCTGCTCACGAAGAATGAGTTGGATTAGAAAACTTATACAGATATGCAAAAGCTGCTCGTGAAATTTGTTCATCACGTCCAGAATGAAACGTAGGAAGAATTATTGCTCGTCCATTCGTTGGTGATAACGGAGAATACACAAGAACATTCAATCGTCATGACTATGCAAATAAACCAAGAGAAATGATTTTAAACGAATTACAAGCTAAAGGTGTTGAAGTTATTTCAGTTGGAAAAATCAATGACATTTTCGTAGGACAAGGTATTACAAAACACTACCCAAGTGGTTCAGACGCAAAAGGTCTTGACATTACAATCGAATTAGCTGAACAAGATGGAGAAAACCAATTTATCTTCACAAACTTAGTTCAATTCGACTCACACTACGGACACAGAAGAGATGTACACGGATATGCTCAAAACATTTCTGATCTTGACGTTAAACTTGGAAAATTAATCAACGCAATGCGTGAAGATGACTTATTAATTATGACAAGTGACCACGGTAACGATCCATTATACCCAGGATTCAACCACACAAGAGAATTCTTACCAGCTACAATTTATTCAAAATCATTCAAATCATCTAGAGTATTACCTAACTTTACAGGTCTAGGAACACTTGGAAACATCGTAGCAAGAAACTTCGGTGCTGACATCATTACTGAAACAGGTGACGATGTATTTGAAGAATTAGTATAATTTAAAAATATTTTATTTCACACTACAAATAATGCACAGTAGTGTGATTTTTTATGCTTTCAGCTGTAGGGGCTAGTAATAATGGTAAAAACCTGGCATGTGGAACAAAATTTCCACAAAATGTTATAATTAAAACATGAGTGAAGCTAAAAAAAATAAACAAATTTCCTATAAAGATATATCGTCAATAGCTAATGTTTCAATTTCGACAATTAGTAGATATTACAATGGCGGATATGTATCAGGCAAAACAAAACGCAAAATTGCATCAGTAGTCAAAGAATACGAATACGTACCAAACCACGGTGCTAGAATGATAAGAGGAAAGGATAACTCAGTTTTTGTTATTGCGCCTATTTTTGGAAGCAATATTTATCAACATATAATTAATGGAATTATTGCTGCTTGCTCAAGAAGTAGCAAAAGAGTTATTACAACATATACAAACCCTTCAACCCAAGAGTATATAGATACCATTAAATATATTCTTTCTTGAAGACCGACATCATTGGTGGTTTTTGTCCCTGAGTATGATGAAGTCTTATTTGCTTATTTAAAAACAATCGATGGTGTTGCTATCGTTGTTTATGGATATCAAGTTGATGGATTAAGTTGGATTGTTCCAAATGAAATTCAAGGATTCTATGATGTTACAGTTGACTTATATAATCAATTACCAAAAGATGATAATAAAATTCTATTCCTAGAAGATAAAAAACTTCTTAGTCGTCAAAAAGACAAAAGATATGAAGGATTCCTACAAGCATGTACGGAACTAGGGATAAGTCATTCTAAATATGAAATTAGCACAAGAAAACAAGAAAGCGAAGTGAAAGATTTAGTTCGCTTTGCTGCAAAGCACAAATTTTCAAACATTGTTTGTTCAACGCATGATTCATTTATTTCTTTAATTGCTTTAGCAAATAACACTTTTAAATTAACTGATATTGGATATCAATCAATATATGATAGTTTAAATGTTTATAAGAGCAAGATTTTCGTTGATTACCCATTAATAGGGTTAGAAATTGAAAAAATGATCACTGATCAAAAGACAACTAAAGAAAAACAACATAGAGAAATTGAATTAAAATTAATTTCAGATTCCAAAAAGAATTAATAAAAATATGAAATGTGGGGTAGTAATTCCACATTTTTTTTCATTTTTTATAACCACTTTAGAAAAGTTTATAATATTAATATGACAGAGATAGCTGTCATAATACGTAAAGGAGGAGCACATGTTTAAATTTAAGTCTAAAAATGCGACTGATTCACAATCAGCAAATAGCACTAATGCTAAACAAAAAAACACTAAAGCACTTAGTTTGCTTAGCTTAGTTTTAATGAATATAGTTGCAGTAGTAAGTCTTAGAGGTCTGCCTGCAGAAGCAGAATATGGACTTGGTTCAGTCTTCTACTACATTTTTGCTGCTATATTTTTCTTAATACCTGTTGCACTTGTTGCAGCTGAACTAGCTTCTACCTATACTGAAAAAGGTGGAGTATTTAGATGAGTAGGTGAGGCTTTTGGACCTAGACTTGCCTTCTTATCTATGTTCTTATTATGAGCTGAGGTAACAATTTGATTCCCTACAGCTTTAACTTTTGGGGCTGTGTCATTGGCTTATCTTGCTCCAAATACTGAAATAGCCAAGGCAATCTCCAATAATAAGGTTTTTGTTCTATTAATAGTGCTTGCTATTTACTGAATAGCCACAATTTTATCTTCATTTGGTACAAAAGCATTCGCTAGAGTAGCTAAATGAGGTGGAATTATTGGAACAATTATTCCTGTTGTTATTTTAATTGGATTTGGGTTTGCTTACATTATTGCAGGAAACCCATCTCAAACACCAATGAGAGCATCAGATTTATTACCTGCATTTAAAGGATTTGACTCTTTAGTACTTGCTGCTAGTGTTTTCCTATTTTATGCTGGAATGGAAATGAATGCAATTCATGTTACAGAAATTAACAATCCAAAAAGAAATTATCCAATAGCTATCTTGATTTCTTCATTGGTTACAGTTCTTATTTTCGTGCTTGGAACCCTTGCTATCGCATTCATTCTACCAAAGGATGATATCAACTTAACGCAAGGGCTTTTAGTTACATATATTAAAGCATTTACTTGAGCTGGTGTCCCTTGACTAGCGCCTGTGCTGGCAGCCATGCTGGCAATAGGGGTTTTAGCCGGAATTGTTACTTGAGTATCAGGGCCTAGTGCGGGTATGTTGGTAGTTGGAAAAGCTGGATATTTACCTAGATGATTCCAAAAAACCAACAAACATGGTATTCCAACGCATTTATTACTAATTCAAGGACTTATTGTTACTGTGTTATCAGTACTTTTTGTGGTTCTTCCATCAGTACAAGCTGCTTACCAAATTTTAAGTCAACTAACTGTTATCTTATACTTAATTATGTATATGTTAATGTTTGCTGCAGCCATATACCTTCGTTATTCACAACCAAATCGACCTAGACCATATCGTATACCTGGTCGATACAATATCGGAATGTGAATAGTAGCTGGTTTAGGACTTATTGGCTCATTACTAGCTTTCATTGTTAGTTTTGCACCACCAAACCAAATACCAGTTGGTAGTCCGGTAGCATATGTAGCAATATTAATCATTGTATCTGCTGTTTTCTGTGTTATCCCATTTATTATTTATGCATTAAGAAAGCCACACTGAGTTGATCAAAACTCAGATTTCGCTCCATTCACATGAGAAATTGAAGGTACACATCCAGGTATTATCAATCACTCAAATTGTGCAAGTAGCGACTTAGCTAAAACTTACTTTGATAATAAGGTAAAAGGTGATTTCCAATCCTTTGATTCTGATGTTCAAAGAAAATTGAAGGAATTAGAAACATATATTTCAAAACGTGAGGAATTACTTTTAGCTAAAATTGGAAAAGACAGTATAGCTTATGAAATGGCTGAAAATAAGATTTTAAACAAAATCAAAAAAGAAAACGATAAAACATTAAAAACAATTTCTAAAGCTCATGATTCAGCTGTTAAATGCTTTTCACTAGATACGAGTGATAAAAATAAAGTTCAACAAACTACTAGTGCACCCGAAACAGTTTCTGGTTCACAAGATTCACAGCCAAAAACACAATAAAGAGTAACTATGTTAGATAAAAAGCTTATTGAATCAACTTTAAAAGAATCATATTTAAAATTCAAAGACCATAAAGAAGGAAAAAATGCTAGCTATATCCCATACCTAGCTAATGTACCTTCAACTCTATGCGGTGCTACTGTAATAACTACAGATGGTGATGTATTTAGTTATGGTGATGATTCTTATGCCTTTGCGATTGAATCTATATCTAAGGTATGCACCTTAGCATTAGCTTTAGAAGAAACAGATGCAAGAACTGTTAGAGAAAAAATAGGTACATCCCCAACTGGATTGCCATTTAATTCAGTTATAGCTTTAGAATTACATAAAGATAAGCCATTATCACCTTTAGTAAATGCTGGAGCTATGGCTACAACTAGCTTAATACAAGCTAAAGATAAGGTTGAAAGATGAAATAAAATTTTAGACTTTCAACAAAAAATGATGTCCTCTGATGTGACTCTTTCTAATGAGGTAAATACATCTGAACAAACAACTAATTTTCATAATCGCGCGATTGCTTGGTTGCTATATTCAGCGGGTCAAATGTATTGCGATCCAATGGAAGCATGTGAAGTATATACTCAACAATGCTCAACACTTGTAACAAGTAAAGATTTGGCCACTTTAGCAGCAACATTAGCTAATAATGGAATTAATCCAATCACGAAACAACAAGTTATCTCTAAACACAATATACCACATATTTTAGCTGAAATGACCATGGAAGGCTTATATGATAAATCAGGTGATTTTGCTTATATGGTAGGATTGCCAGGTAAGAGTGGTGTGGGTGGAGGACTTATAGCAGTGGTTCCTGGAAAATTAGGAGTTGCAGTATTCAGCCCACCATTAGACCAATACGGAAATAGTGTTAGAGGATTTAAAATTATTAAAGAATTTTGTAATAAAATGAAATTTAATTTATATCTAAATGAAAAATAAAGGAGGTATCAATGCCATTACACAAAGTTAAACAAAATGACAATGATAGCATTTTTGGTTCAAGACTTGCAGACATTCAATTACCAAAATACAAAATGCCAGACAAAGAATCTAATCCTGATGTAGTGTTAGAAGTTGTTAAAGACGAATTGTTTTTGGATGGTAATGCAAGACAAAATTTAGCAACATTTTGTCAAACATATGAAGAAAAACAAGTTCATGAATTAATGGATTTATCAATTAATAAAAACTTAATTGATAAGGATGAATATCCACAAACTGCAGAAATCGAACAACGTTGTGTGTCAATGATTGCAAATTTATGGAATGCCTCTAAAAAAGAAGAACCAATCGGAACCTCTGGTATTGGTTCTTCAGAAGCTTGCATGCTAGGAGGAATGGCTTTACTTGAACGTTGAAAAGAAAAAAGAAAAGCTCAAGGAAAACCAATTGATAAACCAAACTTAGTATGTGGACCTGTCCAAGTAGTCTGGGAAAAATTCTGTCGTTATTGAGACATAGAAATTAGACAAGTTCCAATGGAAGAAGACAGATTCTATATGGATGCAGAAAGTATGTTGAAATATATTGATGAAAATACTATTGGAGTTGTTGCAACATTTGGATTAACCTTTACAGGAGCATATGAACCTATTTTCGAATTATCTAAAGCTTTAGATAAGTTGGAAAAAGATACGGGATTAAATGTCGATATGCACATTGACGCAGCTAGTGGAGGATTTTTAGCTCCATTTGTAGCACCAGAAATCGAATGAGACTTTAGAGTACCTAGAGTTAAATCAATTTCATCATCTGGTCATAAATTCGGGTTAGCCCCACTAGGAGCTGGATGAGTAGTTTGAAGAGATAAGTCATTCTTACCTGAAAAACTAGTCTTCCATGTTAATTACTTAGGTGGTGATATGCCTGTATTCCAAATTAACTTTTCAAGACCTGCTGGACAAATTATTTCTCAATACTACCTTTTCTTAAGACTTGGAAAAGAAGGGTATAGAAAAATTCACCAAAACTGTTATGACACAGCACAATACATCGCAAGTGAAATAGAAAAAATGGGATATTTTGAATTAATTAATGATGGTGATCCAAAACACGGTATCCCAGCTACAACTTGAAGATTTAAAAAAGGCGTTGATTTAGGATTTAATTTATATGACTTAGCAGATAAACTTAGAGTTAGAGGTTGACAAGTCCCTGCTTATTCAATGCCAGCAAATGCCCAAAATGTTATAGTGCAAAGAGTTTTAGTTCGCCAAGGTTTCAGTAAAGATATGGCTTCAATCTTAATTGAAGACATTAAAAAAGCAATTGAAGCTTTAAAAATTCATAAACCAACGGTTTCATTAGATGAAAAATCAGGTGGATTCAAACATACATAATAGTATATAAGTCTCGGCCACACGGCTGAGATTTTTCTTTTTTTGAATTAAAAAAATAAAAAAAATAAATAATGTAATTTTTTCAAAAAGTGTGTAAAATATATTTAGCGTGGTCGCGTAGCTCAGCTGGATAGAGCACGAGCCTTCTAAGCTTGTGGTCGGAGGTTCGAATCCTCTCGTGATCGCCATTTTTTTATGCCCTTTTTAATAAAATTTCAAAACATAATAACTTGACTTAAATTTTTAGCCAATTAAGCTCCGATAACATTTTTTATAAAAATGTTATAATATCATGACAATATATAGTCTATAAATAAAGGAGGTAAATATGTGGAAAATGTTTAAGATTTTGCCTGGTAAAATAAAAGCACAATTTGGTATTGGTGTTTTAATTGTTATTATCAATGTTGCTTTAACAATGATGCTACCTATTTTACTTTCTCAATTCTTACCATTGGTTATTCAACCACATGATGATCCAACTAAAGATATTCAACTTGAAATTTTTAATTACGTTGTTTACTCATCAAAAAATTGGCAACAAGTTTTTAATACATTGCTTATAACATTTATTGTGGTATTAATCTTGGCAGCGGGTACATCCTTTGGATATGTACTAATAATTATTTGAGCTGGTGAAAAAGCTTCCAACTTTTACAGAAATACCTTATTTAAAAAATATCAAAAACTTAGCTTAAAAGATATTGCACAATTAACAAATGAAAGTTTAATTACTAGAATTAACGATGATGTTGCTGTCTTTTGAGATTTCTTAATTGGCGCTTCTATTTCATTAATTAAGGCACCTTTATATATCGTTGTTGGCTTAGTGTTTGCATTTATGACCGATGTTAACTTAACATGATCAATTATTGCAGTTATTCCTCTTTTAATCTTTGTTATTGCTTATATGTTTATTAAGACCAATCCATTGATTAAAAAGAGTAGAAAAAACTTAGATTGAATTACCAAAGAAGTTGATGAATCAATTAATGGAGCTAGATTCATTAAAGCAAACAACTTACAAATCAACCAATATAATAAATTTAATAAAGCCAACTCAGCTTGACTTGCTACTGAAAGAGCTAGCTTTAAATACTTTGCTATTGGTATGCCTGCATTCTTTGTTATTATTAACACTATTGTAGTTATTATTTATGCAATTGGTAAAGTACAATTAGATGCTTTAGCAGCAAGCAATAGCTTAAGAACTGAAAATGGAGCACAATTAATTGCTAAATTAAACGTGTTTATTGAATATGAAGTATTAATTGCTCAAGGTATTATTCTATTCTCACAATTTTTAGGTTCATTTTTCAAGGCTAAAATTTCAGCCGGCAGAATTGTACAAGTGCTAGATAAAGAATATGATGAGTTACATGTCACAAATGGTCTCATTATTAGTGAACAAAATAATGTAGCTGACTATTCAATTGAATTTAAGGATGTTAACTTTAAATATTTTGAAACATCTGAAGACTATGCTTTATTAGATATTAATTTTAAAGTGCTGGGTGGGCAAACACTTGGAATTATTGGACCAACTGGTTCAGGAAAAAGTACTATTGCTAACTTAATTGTTAACAACATGAAATATAATGAAGGAAATATCCTTATTAATGGTAAAGAAGTTAAAGAAATTGATACAACTAACTTACACCAAAATGTTGGGATTGTTTATCAAGAAGCTTTACTATATTCAGGAACAATTCTTTCTAATCTAACATTCGGAAAAGAAGATGCTAGTGAGGAAGAAATTAACCGTGCACTAAAAGCCTCATGTGCTAATAATTTTATTATGACATTTGAAGATAGATTGCAACATCCAGTAGTACAACGTGGAAAAAACTTATCAGGTGGGCAAAAACAACGTCTTTCAATTGCACGTAGTTTAATTATTGATCCTAAAATCTTAATTTTAGATGATTCAACTTCAGCACTTGATAATATTACAACAAAAGCTTTAATTAAAAATATTAAAGAAGATTACAACTGTACTACAGTTATAATCTCACAAAAAATTAATTCAATTAAACATGCTGATAAAATTCTAGTCATGGACAGAGGAAGAATAATTGCTCAAGGAACTCACCAAGAGTTACTTGCAAGCTGTCAATGATATAGAGATATCAACACAAACCAATTAGAACAATAGAAAGGAGAGTAACTTATGGATAATATGTACGAAAGTCGTCAAATTAGTAAAGAACTAAGTAAGAACAAGAAAATGAAGACTGATGTTAAAGTATTTCAAACCTTTAAAACTCTGCTTTCTTACATTACTAAAGACAAGAAAAGTTTAGCTATAGCTTTAACATTCAGTTTTATTAACTCTGTTTGTTATATTGTAGGTAGCTTCATGATTGGGATAATTATTCAATTATTCTTTGCACCTTACTTAGGTGAAAAGGCTACTGGAAATATTAATAATTTTAATACCTTGCATTTTGCGCTAGCTTTAGTTGGACTTGGATTATCATTTATCTTATATGGAATTTTCCGCTACCTTGAACAAAGAGTTTATATTAAATTATGCTTTGAAGCAGGAGCTAGACTACGTGGTGAATTAATGAATAAATTATTTCGATCACCTATTAGTTTTTATGACAAAAATAAAACTGGGAACTTAATTTCAACTTTAGTTGTTGATATAAATAATGTGGCTAACTCATTATTTCAAATGATGGTACAAGCTGCCACAAGTACATTTAACATCTTAATTTCAATAGTTGTTATGTCACTTGCTTCAGAATTATTAACTTTAATTGTTATTCCAGTATCCTTAATCTTATTTGCTTTTGTCTTCTTATTAATTAAGAAATCACAACCTTACTTTATTAGTGTACAAAATGCCTTCGGTCGGCTAAATGCTTTCGTAGAAGAAATGCTGGTAAACACTAAAGTAACTAACTCGTTTGATCGTCAAGCTTATATCTATAGTGAGCTTGAAATTATTACTAAAAACATTCGTAATTCAGCTTATAAAGGTGATATTATTGCCAAATCGTTTGATACTTGATATGGATTGATCTCTAACTTAATTATTTTAGCTATTTCAGCCATTGCAGCTGTTTTCTACCTAAAAGGTGTTAATGTGTGAAGTGCTTTTAGCTTTATGGTTAATAAAGACGGATCTCCAACTGCTGGTTTAATCGTGTTATATGTTTCATTAAATTGAAACTTCATGGGTCCATTCCAAAGTATTTTATCAAGTACTTTTAACGCACAAGTTGGGGTTGCTTCAACTTCTCGTATTTTTAACTTATTACAAATACAAGTACCTAGTCGTGAACATGAAACAATTAAAGTAGAAAAAATCATTGGGCAAATTGATTTCGAAGATGTTTACTTCAAATACAATCCAGATTCTTTAGAATACCAACTAAAAGCAGCGAGCTTTTCGATTAAACCTGGTCAAACAGTAGCAATTGTTGGACCAACTGGAGCTGGTAAAACTACAATTATTAGCTTACTTTCTAAATATTATGACTATGCTCGTGGATCGATTAAGATTGATGGCAATGAGCTTAGAAACTTAGATACAGTTAGTCTTAGAGATAATATGACAATTGTATTGCAAGATTCATTCTTGTTTAATGAATCAATTCTAGACAACTTAAAAATGACTAATCCTAAAGCTACTATGGAAGAAATTGAACAAGCAGCTAAATTAACTCATGCTCATCACTTCATTATGAATATGGCTAATGGATATGACACATTAATTGAAAATAATGGGGCTAACCTATCTCAAGGACAAAAACAATTAATTTCCTTAACAAGAGCCATTTTAAGTAACAAGAGTTTACTAATTTTAGATGAAGCAACATCGAATATTGATTCAAGTACTGAACAAATTGTGCAACAAGCAATGTTAAAATTAATGGAAGATAAGACAACTTTTGTTATAGCACATAGATTAAGTACAATTAAAAACGCAGATGTTATCATAGTGGTTGATAATGGATTAATCATTGAACAAGGAACTCACGAAAGCTTACTTGAAAAACAAGGATTTTACTACAACTTATACACCTCACAATTTGATAAATAATTATTTGCAAGCTTATGCTTGCTTTTTTATAATTTTTAATTAGCTGTCAATCAGTGAATAATAGTCCTACCCACTTTAGGAAAAAATATGAAAAAATATTTATTAAAAATCCATTTTGTATTATAATAATAAAGCACAAGGCACCATAGCCAAATGGCCAAGGCATGAGTCTGCAAAACTTTGATTACGGGTTCGAATCCCGTTGGTGCCTCCATTAATGCGCCCGTAGCTCAACTGGACAGAGTGTTAGGTTACGGCCCTAAAGGTTGCGGGTTCGACTCCTGCCGGGCGCGCCAATGACTTGCTTTGTGTAAAAAAATAAAAAATTTATTTCCAAAGATTGTTATTCGTGATATAATAATAACGCAAATAACAAGTTGCGAGTGTAGTTTAATGGCAGAACTTCAGCCTTCCAAGCTGACTATGAGGGTTCGATTCCCTTCACTCGCTCCATATCACTTTAGTGACCATAAACTCCTCATTGGAGTTTTTTCTTTATTTTAAGGATATAAAACTAAAACTTTGATAAACTTTAATTATTAATAATTAAAGTCAAAAGGAAGGAACATGGAAAAACATAATACAACTGTTTTAGCGATCTTTATTGTGTTTGTTGTTATTGCGCTATTGCTAATATTGTTCCTTTCAATAATTCTTATTCGGAACATTTATTTCAAGAAGAACACAGCCTATATTTCAGACTTACGCATAATACTGCAAAGAGAAAACACTAAAAATAAAGATGCTATTCAAAAATGTGCTATCTTAGCTAAGAATGAAAAAACTTTTGAACCTATATGCGATAAGCTTAAAACTACTAATCAAGATATCTGCCAAAAGAAAGATGTCATCTTGCAACATATTGTGAGTTTACAGGGTGTGATTCAAGAAAAGAAATTCTTTAAAGTAGTAAAAGAAAGAAGAACTCTTAGACGTTTATTTGTGAAATACAGAGATAAATGTAAATTATTTGACCAAGTAGCTCAAGAGTTCGATATTGATTGAAAACTAATTGATGAAGTCTTTACTAATTATTTAGAAATAGTTGAATATTATAAAGAAGTGCTTAATAAAAATAAAGCAATTACCACAAACTTAAATCCTATTTTAACTGATAAAGTGCAAAAGATGGCTAAACGTTTAAATGAGTTAGATAACTCTAAATACAAAGGCCAATTTTCGCAAGCTGACAAGAAAATTGATGATTTAAGAGTTAGATTAAATGATTTAAATAATTTGATTATTGGTGCAAGTAAAATTGAATATTACTTATTTGATATCTTACCAAGTGAGCTAAAACAAGCTATTAAAAAAGAAACAAAACCAAAAGTGCTAGCTGAGTATAAAGTACTAAGTCAAAACGTAGAAAAGCTTTCACAGTCATGATATGAATTTGATTCAAATAAGTTAGCTTTAAACATTACAAAAATATATGATGCCTATTGAAAAATTTATCATGGAGCAATCCTTAATCAAAGTATCAAGGAATTTTTTGAAAGTGTGAAAAAAGACCTTTCACAACTATGAGCAACACGTAAAAAACTTTATCTTGAAGTACAAAAAGAAACAAACAAGCTAAATCGTGCTTATAATGCACTTGAAACTAAAGTTAATGCAATTAATAATTTAACTACACTTGCAGATATTTTAAAAGCTGTTAAAGAATTTATGCAAGCTGTTAAGACTTTTGATGACGCTTACTTAAACTATAAGCTTGAAGCTTACCATATAAGTGGAATAAAGGTGCAACGTGATTTAGATCTAGCTAATGCTATAGAGGCCTATTTTGCGGTTATAGAAAATGAACACCTAATTAATGATCTTGAAATAAATGAAGCTAAAAAACACTTACAAAACCAATTTGAAACTAATATTAAAAAATACAAAAGTTGAACTAAACATCAACTTGTGTGAGATGATTTTATTCACACCTTAGCTTTCTTAATTGAAAAGATAGCAATTAATGAAAAATACCATGAAATGTATGATGCTTTATGCCTTGAAGTAGCAAGCAATGAACGTTTCTTACTGGGCGAAGAAAAAATTAATGCTTATAAAGAATTAATTAATCAAACCAGACTGCAAATACAACAAAATAACAATTACCAAGAATCTTATCAAACTGTTAAAAGATTCTTAATTAAGGAGAAATATGTACAGTAAAATTTTAATTAGATACGGTGAGCTTGTGCTTAAGAAAAAGAACCGTAAAACTTTTATTAATACTTTGGCTAACAATATTAAACACATTGTTGGAGAAGCTCCGCAAGTAGAATTTGATAGAATGTATTTAACATATTCACAACACAATATGGATAAGTTAAATTATGTCTTTGGAATTAGTTCGTTTTCACCTGTAGCAGTGGTTGAAAATGATATTGAGGTATTCAAGAATACTGCTTTAAAATTAGTTAAGGCAGATGCTAAAACCTTTAAAATAGCAGCTAGAAGAAACTACAAGCAATTTGAATATTCTTCTGATCAAATTAACCACATTTTAGGTGGAGAAATATTAAAGAACACTAATTTAAAAGTTGATGTGCATAATCCTGATCAAACTTTCTATGTTGAAGTTAGAAATGGTAGAACTTACATGTTTTCTGAATACTACAATGGGCTTGGTGGTTTACCTGTAGGTGTTTCTGGCAAAGTGCTACACCTAATTTCTGGTGGTTTTGACTCACCTATTGCTGCATTTAAAATGATGAAACGTGGAATTAAGGTAGACTTTTTAACATTTATTACACCACCTCAAACAGACGAAAGAACTATTGAGAAAATTACTAACTTAGTAAAAGTGTTAAATCAATACCAAGTAACTTCAAACTTATTAATAGCTAATTATGCAAACTTAATGAACTATATTTCATTTGTCTCTCGTGAATCTTACAAGATTACTTTAATGCGTAGAAGTTTCTACCGGATTGCTGATCAAATTTGTGACAAATACGGGCAAATGGCAATTTCTAATGGAGATAACTTAGGTCAAGTTGCTTCTCAAACTCTAGAATCCTTAAGTACAATTGGAGCAGCTTGTCATAGACAAATTTTACGTCCATTATTAACATATGATAAAAACGAAATTATTGATATTGCTAAAAAAATTGAGACTTATGATATTTCAATTATACAAGCCAATGAAACTTGTGAATTGTTTGCTCCAAAAGAGCCTGTTACAAAACCTAGTGTAGAAGAAGCAATAAAATTAGAAACAGAACTAAGCAGAATTTTAGAATTAGAGCAAGATTTAGTGCAAAATAAAATTGAAATTGCAAGAATTAAACTAGATAATTAAATTTAAATAATAACTTTTATATCACACTGAAAATCTGTGTGATATATTTTTATGCCTACGTGCTAGGCACTAAAAAAATGGAGTTTTAGATTTATATAATTGTGCAAAATGTGATATTGTTATAAAATTTATTTATAAATTTAATAACAATACATTAAGGAGGAATATATATGACAAAAAGAGTAGTTATTGGAATGTCAGGAGGAGTTGATTCTTCTGTAGCAGCCTACATTTTAAAACAACAAGGTTATGATGTTGTTGGATTATTTATGCGTAATTGAGACAGTATTGTTAACAATGATATCTTAGGAAATGCAGATATTTCACAAGACATTTGTCCACAAGAAAAAGATTATCAAGATGCGCAAGCTGTAGCCAAAGCGTTAGATATTCCTCTTTTCCGTGTTGATTTTGTTAAGGAATATTGAGATAACGTCTTTGAAAACTTTATCGAAGAATATAAAAAGGGGCGTACCCCTAATCCAGATATTTTATGTAACAAATACATTAAGTTTAATGCTTTTGCTAAATATGCTTTTAATGAACTAAAAGCTGATTACATAGCAATGGGGCATTATGCTAATGTGGTTAATGGACATTTATACCGGGCAGCTGATCAAGATAAAGATCAAACATATTTCTTAGCACAACTAACACATGAACAACTTGAAAAAGTAATTATGCCACTGGCTAAATTAACTAAGCCTGAAATTAGAGAAATTGCCAAAAAGTTAAACTTAGTAACAGCAACTAAAAAAGATTCAACTGGAATTTGCTTCATTGGTGAAAGAAATTTTGGACAGTTTTTACAAAACTATATTCCTGCTCAAGAAGGTGATATTGTAGATATTACTACTGGAAAAAAATTAGGCAGACACGTTGGTTGTTTCTACTATACAATTGGCCAACGCAAAGGGCTTAATTTAGGTGGAATGAGTGAACCATATTATGTTTGTGGTCATGATGTAAGACAAAACATTTTATATGTAGCTCCTAACTCACACCCTGAATATTTAATTTCAAATAGTTTACTAGCTAGCGATTTAACTTTAAATAACACTGATTTTAATCCTGATAATTTATCAGCTAAATTTAGATATAGACAAAAGGATATTAAAGTTACAGTAGAATTTTTACCTGATCGTAAAATTAAAGTCTTTTATCCAGAAGGTGCTTCAGCAGTAACTCCTGGACAACAAGTTGTGCTATATGATGGCGACAAGTGTATTGGTGGAGCCATTATTGATGAAATATATATGAATAATATTAAGAAAGATTACATTTAAAAGAGGTTTTTATGAATTCAAAAGAAATTAGAGAAAAGTGATTATCATTTTTTGAATCAAAAGGGCACTTTATTGTGCCTTCAAAAAGTTTAGTGCCACATAATGACCCTTCACTTTTATGAATTAACAGTGGGGTAGCTACCTTAAAAGATTATTTTGCTGGTAAAAAAGTAGCACCTGCAAAAAGATTAACTAACTCTCAAAAAGCAATTAGAACTAATGATATTGAAAATGTTGGTATTACAGCTCGTCACCATACATTTTTTGAAATGCTTGGTAACTTCTCAATTGGGGATTACTTCAAAAAAGAAGCTATTGCTTTTGCTAGTGAGTTTTTACTTGATGTACTTAAGTTAGATAAAGAAAAACTTTATTTTACTTACTATTATGAAGATTTAGAAACTAAAAACGAATGAATGTCACATGGTTTTGCAGAAGACCACATGATACCAGGAAGCAAAGATACAAACTTTTGAGAAGTTGGTTCAGGGCCTTGTGGACCTAACACTGAAATATTTTACGATCGTGGAGTAAAGTATGATGCTAGAGGAATTGAATTATTAAAAGAAGACCTAGAAAATGATCGTTATATCGAAATTTGAAACATTGTTTTCTCAACTTATAATTCAAATGGTGAAGGTGTATATACAGAATTAAAACAAAAGAACATCGATACCGGGGCTGGACTTGAAAGAATCGTTTCAATTATGCAAGATGCTCCAACTAACTTTGATACTGACTTATTCTTACCTATTATTCATGAAATTGAAAAATTCACTGAATTTAGATATGACATTAATAACTACTTTACTAAAGAACCAGAACAAATGTTTATTAACTCATGTTTCAAAGTTATTGCTGACCACATGCGTACTGTAACAAATGCTATTGCTGATGGTGCTAAACCTTCAAATGTTGGTAGAGGATATATTTTAAGAAGACTAATTCGTAGAAGTGTTTATAAAGCAATGCAACTTAAAATATATGAACCATTTTTATACAAATTAGTTGATGTTGTTAAAGCCAGCTTACCTTTTGAATATGAAGTTGAGCCAATTAAACAAATTATTAAGGATGAAGAATTGACTTTCTCACGTACCATTGAAAATGGTAAAAACCTATTAAACAATTACCTAAATGATGATATTGTAATCTTCCCTGGTGATGTTGCTTTCAAATTATTTGAAACATATGGATTCCCAGTTGAATTAACAGCTGAAATTTTAGAACAAAAGAATATAAAGATTGATTATGAAGGATATGAAAAAGCTAAGAAAGAACACGCTGATGCTTCAAGAAATGCTAAATTATCTGGAATGGACAAGGTTATTAACTCACTTACAATTCTAAAATCAAAAGTTGATAAATTTGTTGGATATGAAACTACTCACAATGTTAGTGACATTTTATACTTACTTGATACCGAAAAAGAAGTTGCTAGTGCAAATGGCGTTGCTTATGTAGTTTTAAAAGAAACTCCATTTTATGCAACTAGCGGTGGACAAAAACATGACCGTGGTTACATGCAACAAGGAAATGAAAAAATCTTAATTTTAGATGTATTTAAAGATAAATTTGGAAACCACATTCACAAAGTAGAAGGCAAGATTAATAAAGAATTACCTGTTGAATGTTTTGTCGATGAAGCAATTCGTTTAGGACTTGAAAGAAACCACTCAGGAACACACTTAATGTTTTGCGCTCTCAGAAATGTGCTTGGAAATCAAATTAAACAACTCGGATCAGATAACAATGAGGAACGTTTAACTTTTGACCTTCCAGCTGATAGTAAACCTACAGACGCACAAATTAAAGAGGTAGAACGTCTAGTACGTAGCTATATTGCTCAAAATGCTAAACGTGACTATTTACAAATGACCACTGAGCAAGCTAAAGAACTTGGCGCAATTATGACGCTTGAAGAATCAGAATACATGAACCCTCAAAATGTTCGTATTGTTAAGTTTGACGGAATTACAGCTGACCTTTGCGGAGGAACTCACCTTTCAAATACAGCTAAACTTGAAAACTTCAAAATTACTAATGTTGACAAAAAAGCAGCTGGAATTTATAGAATTAGAGCTATCTCTTCAAATGCTTTAGTTAATGAATACTTAGAAGAAGAAGTTGATAAGTTACTTGTTGAAGTTGGAAAGATGCTTGAAAAGAACACTAAATTAAATAAAGACTATACTTATGAATTAAATATTCCTGATGATAAAGAAACAGCAATTGAATACTTACAAGCTACTCTTGAAGCTTTAAAAGACGACAATAAGAAAATTCAGAAAGAATTAGCAAGTAGTTTTGAATTCGATTATGACAATGTTGAATTACTTGATATTAAAGGTCACAAAGTATACTTAAATCAAGCTATTGATAAAGCTAATATTAAAACTGTAGCTTCTACATTAAGAGAAAAATATCAAGATGTTTTAGTAGTACTTACTTCAGAAGAAAACAATCCAATGTTGGTGGTAGCTTCAAAAACTTATAATTCAAATGCTATTGCTCAACAACTATTTAAAAAACTTAATGGTCGTGGTGGTGGAAATGCTATTTTATCAATGGGTAAAGTAGCAAGTGCTAATGAATTATTAAATTACATCCAAGAAGAATTAGTATGAGAAAACTAGGATTAGACTTAGGAACTAAAAGTTGTGGCTTTGCTATAACTGATGAAAATGAAATTATAGCTAGTGGCCTTGAAAACTTTATGTTTGCTGAAAATGATTTTGAAGCTGCACTTAATCGTGTTGAGTTCTATCTTAACCAATACAAAAACAAAATTGATGGCATTGTGTTAGGTTATCCTCTTAAAATAAGTGGTGATAAGAGTGAACGTACCTATATGGTAGAAGACTTTAAGCAAAAACTAATTGCACGCTTTAATTTGCCTGTACTCTTTGTTAATGAACAATATTCAACTAAAAGAGCTAATGAAGCCATGATGGCAGCTGGCTTAACCCAACAAAAGCGTAAGGCTAAAAAAGATCAGTTAGCAGCATTGATTATTTTGCAAGATTACTTAGACTATTATCAAAACAAGTGAGGTAAATAAAATGACTTATGAAGCTAGAGTAGCATTAGGTGTTTCTGCCTTAGTCCTAGTTATAATTGGTTTTACAGTTTACATTGTAATGCAAGTATTGGCTAGAAAAATGCGTAACAAAATGCTAAAGAAAACTCAAGAAGAAGCAATGATTCAAATTCAAGCCTTGAGAAATGATTTAGGTGAGTTACCATATGAATTAAAAGATTATCTAAAATCAAAAGCTAATGATATTGACATTGAAGGTATTATTAATACCATTTATCGGAATGAATATAAAAATGTGCTAGTAGTTAATAATCAAGATTTATTCCCAATTGTTGCTATAGCCCAAAAAATTAAGGGTCAAACTTATGTTTATTCTAAAGAAATTCAATACGATAAGTTAGAAGATTTAAGATTAAAATTCCCTGATCATTTTCCAAATGAAATCAAATTATATGATGATAGCGAAATTGATTGTCTAATTCTTATGAATGCTAAAGGGGATATCAATGATATCTTTGATAAATTAAGTAAGAAATTACACAAGGGAATGATTTTAGTTTCATTTGCTAACCCCAGAAGCGAAATGAAACGTATGATTAGCTATTTAAAAATGACAGATATGCCTTATGAAGTGTCATATATAAGTTCAAAATATCTATTTATAGTTAAAAAATAATAAGGTAAAATATAGTAAATTAGAAAGAGGATTGTTATGCCAAATACAGAACAACAAGGAAAAGTATATTTATCACAAGAAACTTTAGATAAATACAAAAAAGAATATGAACATTTAATTAATGTTGAAAGACCAGCTGTACAAGCTGCTTTAAAAGAAGCCAGAGCACAAGGTGACTTGTCAGAAAACGCTGAATATGATGCAGCTAGAGACAAGCAAGGAGCAATTGAAGGACGTATTTCAGAATTAGAGCAAATTCTTGATAATGCTGTTTTAATTGAAGGTAATGAAAAACATCAAAGTCAAGAAGTTGTAACAATTGGTTCAACAGTGGAATTTACTGTTATGTCAACAGGAGAAAGAAAGAAAGTTACAATCATGGGTGTGCATGATGCAGATCCATTTGATGGAAAAATTTCTAATAAAAGTCCTCTTGCAGTAGCAATGTTGGGTCAAGAAGTAGGTGATATTGTTGAGGTTGATACAGCTACAAAATATAATGTTAGAATTGAAAATGTAGAATTTAGCGTATAGCTAAATTTTTTTACTTTTATCCCTACGTTATACGAATAAAAGGGTAAAAATAAAAAAATAGAAATGTGCATAAAATTTAATGAAAAATAAGCTTTTTTTAACTTTATAGCGATTTTTACTCCTATAAAATAGGAATAAAACTTTATTTTGCAATATTACACTTTTATCATATAATACTTCCTATGAAAAAGAGCATTACAAATATATGAGATATCAAAACGATTGTTTACTTAGCTCTATATTTAGCAATAATCATCGTTTTTACATTTACGCCTTATACAGGCTATATTACTGTTGGAATAGTATCAATAACCACTATTCCACTAATTATATTAATTGCTTCAATTCACCTAGGTTACATTGGTATTTTATGGACTTGCTTTAATTTTGGATTGTGATCTTTTATTGGATCAATTATTTTACAGTTTCCAATCTTTAATTTAGTCTATATTTCACTAGTGCCAAGAATAGTGCTGGGTCTAATTCTTTGTGGCCTTTATTATCTGCTATTTAAGGTCTGAAGCTTTAATCTAGCTTCAGTAGCTATTTATGCTTTTTGCATCTTTATGTTAAATACTATGCTAGTGTCAAGTACTTTATTAATCACGATTCAATTTAAGGATCTAAACATCGGCAATGCTAAAGTTTGATTTGGCTTAATTTGAATAAATATGCTAGTAGAATGAGGCATATTAGAATTTATTTCACTGGCTTTATATCCATTTTTAAAATGAGTAAAAAACAGAACTGCTCAAGAATTTTGAAATGAGTCAAAATACTAAAAAGTATTTTGATTTTTTTAAACTTAGGGCCTAAATTTGCTTTATAATAAAACAAATATTAATTGCTATAACTGCAAGGGGGGAGCATATGATTATTGGGATTTCAGGAATGATTAGTAGTGGTAAAAGTACATTAACTTCAAAACTATTACAACACTATAAAAATTCAATCTTACTTGAGGAATATTCAGAAAACGATGAAGTTTTTACTACTATGCTAAATTGATTTTATGAAAAAAGACCTAATTTAGATTTATCTTTTCAAGCTTATGTGGTTGAAAATCATTTAGCCAATGTGGATAAAGCTATTGCTAAATTTAATCAACTTAAAATGGATCCAAATAAAGACTTATTATTCCTAGATCGTTTCAGTGCAGAACACTATATTTTTGCTTTAGTTAACTTAAAGAACTTATCACCTAAAGCTATGCAAGCCTATGACGCACTGTTTAAAGTTTTGGTTAGTCAAAATGAGCTACCTGAATTTGCTATCTTTTTAGATGTTTCATATGAAAACTTTGAAAAGAGACTTTTTGCCCGTGGTAGAAAAGTTGAAATTGATAACTATGAAGCAAATAAAGCTTATTTTAAGGAACTTTATAAAGTTTATAAAGAAGCTTTTATTAAGATAGCTAATACCTACAATATTAAATATGCCATTATTGATACTAATGTTCTAAGTGAAGAACAGGTTTTTGCTCAAGCAGTTCAATTAATCGAGGAGTATAAGGAAAATTATGTTACAAATATTTAATAAGAATAAACAAACAAAAGTACATCCAATGGTTAAGAAAGTACTTTTTGACCAAGCTTTTATTGAAAAACATATTGTGCAATGTGCAAACTGAGTTAATCAAACTTATAAAGATTCAAATGACTTAATTATAGTTGGATTACTTAAGGGTTCTATTCCTTTTTTAGCTCAACTAATTAAAAGTATTGAAGTAGATCATAAGTTAGATTTTATGACTGTAAGTACTTATGCGGGCTCACATGCAAGCAGTGGAAGTGTTAAAATCATTATGGATTTAGCTAATGATATTGAAGGAAAAGATGTCTTAATTGTTGAAGATATTATTGATAGTGGAATCACATTACAAAAGGTATGTTCAATGTTAAAAGAAAGGCATCCCCACAGCTTAAAAGTGCTAACTTTGATGGATAAACCTTATAACCGTAAGGTAGATTTTCAAGCTGACCATTATGGTTTTATTGCACCTGATGAATTTCTAGTTGGATTTGGTCTAGACTACAATGAAAAATTACGTAACTTACCTTACATTGGTGTCTTTGATGAAAGTTTTATTAAATAAAGAATCATAATATAATAAAGATAGTTGGAATTAAGCTTCAATTCACTCAAAAGAATTGAAGTTTTTATTTATTCTTTTGAATCACACTGATAGGCTTAAAAATTTTTACTTAAGCAACATTATTTGGCATTTTTAATACGCTTAAAATAAATCAATTTGTAAAAGCTCTTTGCACATATTTTTCTAATAGTTAATAATTCACTTTATTTAAATAAAAAGTCAGTATAATTTAAACATTATGAGTAATTTAAATAAATTTTTCGATCTTAAGACTGCAGAAATGCGTATTGCTGAGAAAGCTCTTAAAAAGATCAATCAATTAGAACCTATTGTTGAGAAATTTACTGACCAAGAATTGAAAGAAAAGACTCAATTCTTCAAGGACTTATTAGCTAAAGGTTATAGCTTAGATGATATTAGAAATGATGCTTTCGCAGTAGCTCGTGAAGCAACTAAAAGAGTACTAGGGAAACGTCCTTATGATGTTCAAATTCTAGGTGGATTACTTTTAGATTTAGGATCAGTTGCAGAAATGAAAACAGGAGAAGGGAAAACTATTACTTCTATTGCTCCTGTATATCTAAATGCTTTGCTAGGCAAAGGGGCTATTGTTTCAACAGTTAATGAATATCTATCAGAACGTGATGCTATTGAAATGGGACAAGTATTTAACTTTTTAGGCCTAACAGTTGGTATTAATAAAGCGCAAATGAACCCATTTGATAAACGTAATGCTTATGCTGCTGATATTACTTATTCAGTACACTCTGAACTAGGTTTTGACTATCTAAGAGATAACATGGTTAAGGATGGAAGTGAAAAAGTTCAAAGAGGTTTACAATTCTGCTTAATTGATGAAGTAGATTCAATTTTAATTGATGAAGCAAAAACGCCTTTAATTATTTCTGGAGGAGATGCTGAAGATACTTCTTCATACTTTGCAGCAGACCAATTTGTTCGTACATTAAATAAAAATGACTATTTAATTGATGAAGAATCTAAGGCAGTTACTTTAACACATGCTGGTATTGAAAAGGCTAATAAGTTTTACCACACACCTAATTTTTATAACATTGAAAATTCAGAAACTGTGCACCTTGTGCAAAATGCTCTTAGAGCTCACAAGATCATGAGAATTGATGTTGAATATATTGTGCGTGAAGGAAAAATTGAACTAGTTGACGCCTTTACTGGTCGTATTATGGATGGACGTAGTTATTCAGAAGGGCTACAACAAGCTATTCAAGCGAAAGAAATGGTTGAAATTGAGCCAGAAACTAAAACATTGGCAACTATTACATATCAAAACTTCTTTAGAATGTTTAAAAAGCTTTGTGGAATGACAGGAACAGGTAAAACTGAAGAACAAGAATTCATTGATATCTATAACATGCGGGTAAATGTTGTTCCGACTAATAAGCCAATAGCTAGAGTTGATGAACCTGATGCAATTTTTGCTACAGCAGAAGATAAATGAAATGCTGTGGTAGAAAAAATTATTGAGTTATATCGAAAAGGACAACCAGTTTTAGTTGGTACTGCTCAAATTGAAGATTCAGAAATTGTTCACAAAATGCTAATAAATCGTGGTATTCCGCATACAGTGCTTAATGCTAAGCAAAATGCTTCAGAAGCTGAAATTATTTCACATGCTGGTGAAGTTGCTTCGGTAACAATCGCAACAAACATGGCTGGACGTGGAACTGACATTAAGCCTTCTGCTGAAGCACTTGCACGTGGTGGATTATATGTGCTTGGAACTGACAAAGCTGAATCAAGAAGAATTGATAACCAATTAAGAGGACGTTCTGGACGTCAAGGAGATGTTGGTACAAGTAAATTCTTTGTTTCTATTGATGATCAATTGATGCAAAGATTTGCCAACTATGAAAGCTTTAAAGAAGCCTATGCAGATTCAAAAGGCAAAGAAGTAACTAATAAACAATTACGTTTTGCCTTTAATCATGCGCAAAAGAAAATCGAAGGATTTAACTACGACTCACGTAAATCTGTTTTAAATTACGATGATGTTATTAGACAACAACGTGATTTAATCTATGCTCAAAGAGATTTAATCCTATATAGTAGAGATATTGTCTTTATTGTGCAAAGAATGATTGCTTCTTCAGCTCGTAGCATTGTTCGTAGAGGTGAATACAGATTGCACAATAATACTTATAATTACGCTGCACTAGTAAGCTTCTTAAATGAAAATATCGGAAGTTTAATTAAATTCCACTTTGATTTAGGAGAAATTTCTAAAGTTCATGAAAGTGATTTACCTGAATATATTGCTAATATTGTGCTCACAGTTTATGAACAATGACAAGAAAATGCATTTGAAAATGCTAGTCAAGATGAAATTTTAAGTTTATTAAAAGAAACTATTTTACAAACGCTAGATGAAAAATGACAAGCTCACATTAACAAAATGGATAAATTACGTTCAAATGTTAACTTAGTTCAATATTCACAAAAGAACCCTTACCAAATTTATACTGAAGAAGGAACTAAAGCTTTTGATGCAATGATTGATGATATTGCTTATGGTGTACTATTAAGAATTTTTTCAAATAGAATTGGAATGAAATCATTAATTACTAAAGAAATGCGTGCTGATAGTGTTTTTCAACAAATCTTATCAACTATGCCAATGGACCCGTATCGTTCAATTGAGGATCAAGAACGTACTTTAATTGATATTTATAATTCAATTAAACGTAGACTTGAAGAAATTGAACAAGAAAAAGCTATGCAACTAGCCAAAATGGATCAAGCCTTGCAAGAAGCTAATACAACATTTGTACCTGAAGAAAACACACCGAGCTTTTTAGAAGAAAATTATCAAAATAATCAAGCTCAAAATAATGCTAATAATTCAAATATTGAGTTAAATAGCATAAATACAAAAAAGAATAATTTTACAGAGAAAAACAAGGAAAAACCATATAATTTATATATGGAAAACTCAATAACAAGGGACAACCAACACAGAGTACTTCGTGCTCATACGTTATATCCTGTGAGAAGATTCCCAAGTAGACCAAGAAAATTTATCATTCAATATGTTTCATTACCCACATATGAAGAAGTAGATTTAGAAGAAATGGAGAATAACATGAAAAGATGCCTTAGATGTTCTAGAAATTTTAGAAACTGTAAACACGTAAGACAATGAAAATTAACTGCTGAAGAATTTGAAGAATTTAACAAAATTCCAGTTGTGGAAGAAGTAGCAGAAGAAATAATTATTGAAAAAATTAAACACAAAGAACCTGTAGTTATTGAAGAATTAGTAGTTGTTGCTAAAAAATGTCATTGTGATGACAAATGTCAATGTCCTTCAAAAGAAGAATGTAAATGTGCTAAAGAAGTACAACAAGATATCCAAGCAACTGAAGCAATGGAACAAGTAGTTGAAGAAGTTGCTAAAGAAGATGACAGCAATTTTGAAACAATGGAAACTAGAGAAGAAAATGTTATGCAACCAGTTGGTGGAGCATGCTGTGGCGGAAACTGTAAAGCTAATGCAAATGCTAATTTAGTTAAACGTCACGTTGATGAAAAGAAATCAACTTCAGCTATTTTAGCTTACCAAGAAAGAATGCAAGAATTAGATTCTGAAAACATTGCAAAAAGAATTAATGAAATTGAAGCAGCTAGAGCAGCAGCAAATGATGAGATTGCTCAAGAATGTGCACAAGAAGAATGTGCATGTGATAATGTTGCTGGTCAAAACGAAGAATGCAACTGCTACACATTACACAATGTTGCCTTAGAATATGTTGACTACTTTGTGGAATTAAAAAATAGATTATAAAATTAAAATTCACCTAGCCTAGTATAGGTGAATTTTATTATCTCTTTTAGTATTATGGTGTATAATACTATAGAGCCGACATCGAGTGTAATAACTTTGATGCCAATCGCCTTCATTAGAAGGTTTTTTTAATATTTTTATAAATTTAAAATTACACTATAATATAGCAATTAATAATATAAGGAGACTAAATGATTGAAGTTCAAAATTTAAGTAAGATTTTTAGTGATAAAAAGTTATTTGAAAATGTTAATTTAAAGTTTACTGAAGGTAATACTTATGGAATAATTGGAGCCAATGGTGCTGGAAAATCTACATTTTTAAAGATAATTGCAGGTCAAATGGAAGCTTCTGGTGGAAATATTGTAATTGAAAAGAATAAACGTATTTCAGTTCTTTCTCAAGATCATAATGCTTACGATGACATGAATGTAACTGAAGTAGTTATCATGGGAAATACAGATTTATACCAAATTAAAGAAGAAAAAGATGCTATTTACATGAATCCTGATGCAACTGATAAAGATTATGAACGTGCAGCAGATTTAGAAGAAAAATTTGGAATTTTAGGTGGATGAACTGCCGAAAATGATGCGCAAGAATTACTAGCTAACTTACATATACCTAAAGAAAAATGAGAAGTACCAATGCGTGAATTAACAGCTAATCAAAAAATTAAGGTACTTTTAGCTAAAGCATTATTTGGTAATCCAGATATCTTAATTATGGACGAACCAACTAACCACCTTGATTTAAGAAGTATCAGATGACTTGAAAACTTTTTAATTGACTATCCAAATGTTGTTATAGTTGTATCCCACGATAGTGACTTTTTAGATGCTATCTGTACTCACATTGTGGATATTGATTATAATGAAGCTAAAATTTATACAGGTAACTATAGCTTTTGAAAGGAATCATCAGAATTAGCTCGTGAAATGATGAAACAATCAAACTTGAAAAAAGAAGCTCAAATTGAAAAACTAAAAGACTTTATTGCTCGTTTTAGTGCTAATGCTTCAAAATCGCGTCAAGCTACTTCACGTAAGAAGGCGCTTGAAAAAATTTCACTTGATGAAATTAAACCTTCTAACCGTAAATATCCATATGTTCGTTGAGAAATGAACCGTGATCATGGAAAACAAATTTTAAATGTAGAAGATTTAACTTATGTAAATGATAAAGGCGAAACAATTTTTGAAAAAGTCTCATTCTCATTAAAACCAGGTGAAAAAATGGTTATTGTTGGAGAAGATGACATTGCTAAAACAAAATTCTTAGAATGCTTACTTGGTATTACTAAGCCAACTAGTGGAACAGTTGAATGGGGACAAACAATTACTCCTTCATACTTTCCAAATGAAAACTCAAAATATTTTGATACCGATGAAAATATTTTAGAATGAATTTCAAAATGACCTTTAGAAAATAAAGAAAAAGAAAACCGTGAAAACGATGATGCGCGTATGCGTGGATTTTTAGGACGTATGTTATTCAATAATGACTCTGTCTTTAAAAAAGTTAGAGTAACTAGTGGGGGAGAAAAAGCTAGATTAATGTTCTCTCGGATGATGTTACTTGAATCAAACTTTATAATATTAGACCAACCTTTAGATCACTTGGATGCTGAATCAATTGACTCAGTTATTGAAGGTGTTAAAAACTTCAAAGGTGGAGCAATCTTTACTACATATAATAGAGCCTTTGTTAACCAATGTGCTGATGTAATTTTAGAACTTCAATCACCTAAGAAAAGCTTTATTTTCAGAGGAAGTCTGGAAGATTACGAAGCTATCATGAATGAGGAATAAGTATGAATCGATTCTTTGTAACTAAACAAAGTGAAAATGGATTTGACTTAGATCCAGAAATCATTAAACATATAAAGGTAATTAGAGCACAAGATAAACCTTTTATATGTGTTTATCAAAACGAATTTTATCAATGCTTTCTTGAAGGTAATCAAGCTAAAATTCAATTTAAGCTAGAACAAAATCATGAATTAAAACATGAGGTAATTTTAGCTATTAGTGTTATAAAACTAGATCGCTTTGAGTGAGCACTGCAAAAAGCCACTGAACTAGGAGTTACCAAAATCATTCCAATGCTAACTCAATATACCCAACATGATTTAGTAAAATACAATAAATTTGAAAGTAAATATGATCGCTTCCAAACAATTTTACAAAATGCAGCTGAGCAAAGCTTTCGTAATAAAATTCCACAGTTAGCACCTTTAACAAAATTTGAAGATGTAATCAAAACTAATGGAATTACTAAATATATCGCACATGAAAAAATTGCTACTTCAGTTGCATTGCCTCAGCCAATTGATCAAGATGTACTCTTTTTAGTTGGCCCAGAAGGTGGCTTTAGTGAAGAGGAAATTGCTTTAGCTCAACAATACCAAGTTAGCCCAGTTTCACTAGGAAGTCGTATTTTAAGAGCTGAAACAGCTGCTATTTATTTATTAAGCCAAATAAAAATTCAATAAATAAATTAAAAAGATATAAAAAGCCTTATTTTTAAGCAAAAATAGATAATTAAAAAATATTAGTTTATTAGGTTTTGTGTGTTATAATTAATAAGCAATTTAAAAAATTAACCGAAACCTAAATAAATTTATAGTTAACGTAGGAGGATTAGCATGAGACAAACTACAATAGTAAATACTCAACAAGCTAACAAAAAATGATATGTTGTTGATGCTGAAGGACAAGTACTTGGTCGTTTAGCTGCACAAGTAGCATCAGTATTAAGAGGAAAAAACAAACCAACATTTACACCTAATGCAGATATGGGTGACAACGTAATTATTATCAACGCTGAAAAAGTTGTTTTATCAGGTAATAAAGAAGAAGATAAGATTTACTACTCACACTCAGGATACCCTGGTGGACTTAAATCTATCACAGCTGCTAAATTAAGAGTTAAAAGACCTACAGCTATTATTGAAAAAGCTGTTAGCGGTATGCTTCCACACACAAAGTTAGGAAACAAACAACGTAGAAACTTATTCGTTTACGCTGGACCAGATCACAAACACGCAGCTCAAAATCCAGAAAGATTAGAGGTTAAATAATTATGGCTAATAACAATGTAATGTACCGTGGTTTAGGAAGAAGAAAATCATCAGTTGCTCGTGTAAGACTTACACCAGGAACAGGAAAATTCACAATCAACAACCGTGATGCTAGAGATTACTTAACATCTGATATCTACTTAAAAGATGCCAACCAACCATTTGTTTTAACAGAAACATTTGGAACATTTGATGTTAGTGTAAACGTAACTGGTGGGGGACTTAGCGGACAAGCTGGAGCAATTAGATTAGGAATCGCTCGTGCTTTATTAGAAGCTAACGTAGATTACCGTGCTGCTCTTAAAGCTGCAGGAATGCTTACAAGAGATGCTCGTGCTAAAGAACGTAAAAAACCAGGTTTACGTGCTGCACGTCGTGCAAGACAATTCTCAAAACGTTAATAAACTTAATAATTTTTGTATGCATAATAATATTTTATGGTATAATATGCATACATATTCGCGAGCGTAGCTCAGCTGGTTAGAGCACACGACTGATAATCGTGAGGTCGATGGTTCGAGTCCATTCGTTCGCACCATTTCAAGAAATTGACCAATCACTTCTTACTCTTGTAGTAAGAAGTTTTTTGTTGCTTTTTTATATGTGCTTAATTTGCAATTAGCAACAATTAAATATATTCCAGCATTTTTAAAACAGGAGCAGATGTTTTATATCTACAATAAATTACTTTTTATTAACATAAAAAACAGATACTATAAATAATTTTGTGTAAATTTGTAAAGATAAGTTTTATAATTCTTATGGTATACAAATTATACATAATTTATTAAATGTTTTTAAACCCACAATGTTTGTATTATAAATTAAAAATATGATTTTCCACTAAAGGTCTAATTTTGATTGTAAAACCAATGTTGTTTTAATTTTAAAGGTTTTTTATAAAAAAAGCAGTAGAAAAGGCACCTCACCCATAAAAATTTGATGAGGTTATTTTAAAAGTTTGCTATTTTTTAACAATATGTTGAATAAAATTCATATGCACTCATGCGCACAGTGTATAAACTACCCGGAATTTTATATTCTCTTTTGAGCTATTGATAATATGGCAAATGTTCATTATGTTTTGATCATTTATTCAGGAATAATATTTTCCTTTTGGAATAAACTTTCGTAATTCTTTGTGTCAACATTCAATTCCACCTTTTTGATACGAAGAATAAGGGTCACAAGTATAGATTTTTCCTATTCCTGGAATTGTGTGCAATAATGTGTTTTCAGAGCCATTATCTATTGTTAATGTCTTAATTGTAAGACCATAAAGTTTAATGATTTTTTGGACAGTTTTAACAACTGATTGAGCATCTCTTTTTGAAAGCATCGCATATCCTAATCTTGATTTTCTTTCATAAACAGTTACTAAAATAAGTTTGCTAGACTTATTAAACACAACTGTATCCATTTCGTAATGTCCAGCTTCTTCGCGGTTGTTTATGCTTTCATCTCTATTATGAATAGAAGTTGCGCCTTGAATTTTTGACTTTGTGTATTTTCGTTTTTTCTTCTTTTGAGATTTGTCAAATGATGAATTGCTCATTCCTTTTTACCCACAAACATACTGAAGTCGATATCTAATTTAGTGTCTATTGCATTATAAAATGTCTTTAGTGTAGGGATAAACACATTTTGACCTTTATATTTCTTGGTATATTCATCTAATAAACGAGCTGCTGATACTTGCATGGTATATTTAATATTTTCACCAAGATCCATATCAGGATTTTCTTTTCTTAATTTTTTGTATTTCTTTCTTAAATTACTTCACTCAATCAAAAAGTCTTGTATTGGTTTTAATCTTTCACAACTTTTCATTACATTTGACTCATAAATATTCTGAGCTAATGCAATTTTTGTATAAGTTCATTCTTCTAGCGATAAATATGTAACAGTCATCATCTTTGATTTACATCTCTTACATTTTGCTGTTGTTGTATATTTGTATTCTTCAGCAGCGTTTTCGATGTTACTTTTGATTGTTTTAATATTTATATTCATCACTTTAGAGATTTCAATTAAGCTATTGTATCTCTGTAAGTTATCAAACAAACAAGATAAGTTACTTAATTGGAAATAATTAGTGTTTTGCTTTCTAGCTTTGTTAAGTTCATTGTCAAGTTTAGTCTTTAATGTTTTATCCTTGTAAGGTCTCAAAATAAAATGTTCGCATTTTGTAATTTGTTTTTTGTGTTATCAAAATTGTCTATTCTTATTTCTGTTTCAACACAAATTATATTTTTCTTGTGCATTTTAGTTGCAGTTATCATATAATTAAATTGGTTCCTTTCTTTTGTTTTTGTACACTAATTTTACAACAGGAACCAAAAAGATGACAGCTCCACTTTACCTTTAGTGGAATGTCATCTTTTAATTTTACAATGTTTGTATTGAGAATTCTTAAAATTGTACTCTTCAAACATTGCAACAAGTATTTTCTCCGCAGCTTCTACTGTGGAGAATTGTTTTTTACCCTTTAATTGTCTTTTTATTTGTGAATTTAATGCTTCTATTAAGTTAGTCGTATATATTGATTTTCGTATTGCATAAGGAAAAGAATAGAACGCAAATAAATCATCCGCAATTTTAAGGAGTCCTCTTGTAATGTTTGGGTATTTCTTGTTTCACTTATTTAAAAATGAATTGAATTTTTGAATAGCTTGTTCTTCATCGGTTTGATTGTAAATTAATTTTAAGTCTTGGATAATTTCAAAATTATCTGATGGTTTCACTTTTGTAGATATATTTCGAGATATATGCGTTCAACATCTTTGAAATTTAGTAGATGGAAAGTTTTTGAAGATTACATCTTTAATTCCAGCTAATCCATCAGTAACAAAAAGTTCGACGTTCTCAACACCACGATTCTTTATATCTTGAAGTATTTCATCTCAGCTTGTTTGCACTTTCATTAGGATTAATATCAAAAGCTAGTACCTCTTTATTTCCTTCAAGGCTTATACCAAGTGCTATATAAACAGCTTCTTTGCTATATGTACCACGTTTAATGCTCAAAAATGTTGCATCCAAGTAGACAACTTTATATTCTTTTTAAGTTGTCTTTTCTTAAATTCTTCAACATTTACCAAAAATTTATCAGTTATATTTGTTATAGATTGTTTAGATAACTGCTTTCCAAATAAATCAGTTGTGACATCGATAATATCTGAATAATCCATTCCCTTTTAAATAAAATTTTGACTAATTTTGTCACTTCTTCTTGTGTTCTTTGATATTTTTAATTAGTTTATTATTGAAATCCCCATTTCTATCTCTAGGAATATTTATTTCAATTTCTCCGATTTCTAATAATAATTTTCTTGTGTAGTACCCATTTCTATAATTATCAGTATCTGCTCTTTTGTATTTCTCATATTTAAGAAATTCAGTTAATCCATCTTTTAATAGTTCGTTTAATATATGTTGAATATCGTTTTTGTATTGTTCAAGCATTAGTTTCATAAAGTCATCAATACTATTTATACTTTTAGAAAAGTTTTTAATAAAATCTTGGTTTAATAGTTTAAAATTATTCATAGATAAGTTCCTTTCTTGTTCAAAAAAATTATAAGGTAACTTATCTTTTCTTTTTACCCTTTTTTGGGTAATTTTAAATTTACACAAGATTTTGGATAGTATCAAAAAACACATTCCTTTACTTCTTGGAATGTGCTAAAAATTTTCTCCTAATATATGTATTTTTGAAGAAGTTTACACTCATGCTTAACTATTTTCTCTGCTTTCTACAATAACAACATATTCACAAAAGTTGCTATCATAAATTACAGAAGCAACTCTCCAGCCGGCTCTTCCTCATCTACATAACTCTCATTCTAAATCGCTTTTAGAACGCACTGTCATGATTTTATATTCATATTTCATAGTCATCTCCTCTTATAAAATTATATTACATTCTTATATGATTGATTTTTTTATAAATATTGTAAGTTGAACAGTGAAATTCCCACTTTTTAGAGAATTTGAAGTTATTTATTTAATGATCTTTAATTGCTCTTTTGTGGTGATATATTAGGAGAAAATTTTAAGACACATTCCAAATTAAGAAAGGAATGTGTTTTTTATGTCAAGAAAACAATTCACTGTAGAACAAAAATTAAAATATATTAATCTTGCTTTAATTAAAGGAATCGAGTATGCTCAAATAGAATTTGTTGAAGAATTTTGAGAAGAATGATATAAAGACGTATACACTTCATATGCCAGAAGAAAACGTAATGTTAATCCTTATCGATATGCATACAAATATATCAAATATTGAATTAACATATATAATACTGATATGACAAAATTAGAATCTCAAACCGGAAAATCTCCTAAAAAAGGGAAAGCATCAGGTAGACCACCTAAACGTAGAAGCATTAATGAATTCGATGATCATGATAGAAATTTATATCAAGAAATTATGGAAGAAATATTAGAGGAAAATGGTATTAATCCAAATGTAATCATCCAAAAGATAAAAGAAAGAAAGCAAAAAAATCAATCATTTCATAACAATAAAATAGCAGCCGAGGTATTTCGCGTAAACAGAACATCTATTTACAGCACATATGAAAAAGCAGAAAAAATAGATAGAAGAAATCAATATTTAGATGATACTGTTATTGATTGGCTAAAAACGCAAATCGAATTATCAAATAATGTTATTGGAAGAGATAAACTTTTTCACAAATACATCTATGAGACAGGGCATAAAATTTCAACTTATGCTTTTAGAATTAATTTTGATTCTTTGGGCTATAAATCAAATGCATATAAAAATAGAAGAAAAGGTAAACCACCAAAGGAAGAAAAATATGATAGAGTTTGGGCTCCGGATTTGATTAAAGGAAATTTCGTTTCAAGTTATTTTGGAGAAGTTTTACACGCAGATATTAAATATGTGGAAGTAAATGGTGTTTGACATTATTTACATGTGATTACTGAAACTTATTCTGGTGCGATACTTGGTTGAACATTATCTATTGATAGAACTGCACAAGCAAGTATAAATTTATTGCAGGCATGCATCGATAAATATAATATAAAACCAAGTGTTTTTCACTCCGATCATAGTATCTAATATGCAAACAAAATGTTTTCAAATTTTTTAAAGTCTCTTAATATAGCTCAATCAATGTCTCCAAAGGGCAATTCATTAAGAAATAGGCCATCATAATTCTTATTTTCAATATTTCAAAGAGAACTTTTTGACTTTTATAATACATCCAATTTAGAATATAAAACACCATATGATATTTCTAATCATATGGCGATATGTGTCTAAAATTTTTATCCTAATATATCTTTTGTATTTTTGATTGTTTATTTTTAAATAAAAAAGCTTCTTTTCAGAAGCTTCGGTCAATTTCTTGAAATGGTACGCCCTAGAGGATTCGAACCTCTGACCCAATGGTTAAAAGCCATTTGCTCTACCTGCTGAGCTAAGGGCGCAGATATTGGTGCCCAGGACTGGACTTGAACCAGCACGGTATTGCTACCGAGGGATTTTAAGTCCCTTGTGTCTACCATTCCACCACCTGGGCAACGTGTTTTTGCTTGTTGCTTAAGTATTATAACATAAGATTTTTTTTTCAAACATTTTTTTTAATTTTTTTTATTCAATATGTTACTATATAGATATGCAAAAAGAAATCCAAGTAAAAATTGAAATTCAAAAGAATTCAAGAATTAAATACGAATACAACAGAAAAACTAAACAAATTGAAGTAGACAGAATACTAAGAGGAGATTTTGTTTACCCATGTAATTATGGTTTTGTTCCTAATGCATTAGACTGAGATGGAGATGAACTTGATGTTTTACTTTACTCAGAAGAAACATTCATGCCCGGAGTATCTTTAAACGCAAGAATTATTGGAGCTATGAAAATGATTGATGATGGTGAAACAGATACTAAATTAATTGCTGTTCACGCAGATGATTATAGACTTGATCACATTCAATCATTAAAAGACCTTCCTTTACCATTCTTAGACACAGTGAAAACATTCTTCTCAACATATAAAAATTGAAAACGTGAAGGTATAACTTCAGTTGATGGATTTGAAGATGTAACATGAGCTATGGCTGAATACGATGAATGTGTTGAACTAATGAATAAATACGGAGACATGGATAAAAAAGACTTTATTAAACTAATGCAAGAAAAACACCCAGAAAAATATCAATTTTAATCACCTATAAGCCCTATATTTAGGGCTTTTTCTTTAATTTAGATACTTTATTCTTAAAAAAATAATTTTTTAAGCATTTTTATTTTTTGTATATAAATAATAAAAATATTATTTATGCCCTAAAAATGGGGGAAAAAGTTAACTTTTATTTTAATTATAAAAATGTGGAACAGAAATAAACTTATTTCCATATTTCCTTTTAGGGGCTTCTAATTCTATATAATAATAATGAACAAATTAGTACTAATGAAAAATATGATTTGTTCGAAGAAATTAATTAATTAATTATATATCGGAGAATTATGAAAAAAATTAAATCATTATTAATAGCATTTGCTGGAATTTCAGTTACTACATTGCCTATTGTTGCAGGTGCATGTAATGGAGATAAAACAGCAGAAAAAACAACTCCAGGAACATCAAATCCAGGAACATCAAATCCAGGAACATCAAATCCAGGAACATCAAATCCAGGAACATCAAATCCAGGAACAGAAACAACAGGTAAACAACCTAAATATATAACACCAGAAAATCGTGTTACAAAAGGTGTAATTCAATTAAATAACCAATTAGCAGATAAAATTAAAAGTCTTAAATCTATCCCTTCAATTGCATTCGTTACAGAATCAGGTGGAATTTTAGACCAATCATTTAATCAATCAGGATGAGAAGGGGTTTTAGACTTAAGTGACCAATTTAAGGCTGCAGGAAAGACATTGACAGCTACACCTATTGAACCAGTACCTGGAGGTAATTTAGAAGACCAATACAACGCATTATTGGATAGTAAAACACAAATTTGAGTTTTATCAGGTTATGCACATGGTGACGTTTTACCAAACTTTATTAACCAAAACTCAGACAAATTAATTAAAAATAATGTTAAGATTATTGGACTAGATTATGCTATAAACCCTAACAAAATCAAAGTTCCATTTAAAGATCTATATACAATTACATATAAAGTTCAAGGACCTTCATATGTTGTTGGGCAAGCAATAGCTGACTACTTAAACAAGTACTCAACAGATAATAAAACAACAACAACATTTGGTGGTGGTGATTATGATGGGGTTACAGCATTCATGAATGGATATGTAAAAGGAATCTATTCATATGATAAAGCACACGCAAATGCTAAAATTAAAGTTTTAACATCAGGTTCAAATGGTAAATTAGAAATTGACTCTGGATTTGAATCAGATCCTAAAATGAATTCAGCAATTACTCAAGCTGTTGCAACAAAAGCTAAAGTTATTTTACCTGTTGCAGGTACAGCTACAGCTATCCTAAAAACACAATTAGAACAATCTAACACTCAAGGAACAGTTATTATCGGGGTTGATGCTGACCAATCAAAAGCATTCCCGTCAGCTCAAGGATTATTTATTACATCAATCACAAAGAATTTAGGACAATCAGTTTATGATTCTCTTCTATACACAATTTTTGGAATAAATAATTCAGCTAAAACATTTAATGCTTCAGCTAAAACAGTACAAACATTATCTGGAACACTTGAAAATAACTGAGTAGGATATGCACAAAGTACATTATCAAACAAAGAACAAAGAGACTATGTAAATAAACAATTAGATGCATACAAAGCACAATTATTGGGTGCAAATAAAACAATACAAGATTATGTATACACAGATAGCACAATGCCTGGCCAAGCAGCACAAGGCAATGTTAATGGTGTAAATGTAGCAGACAAAGTTGTTGAACTAATTAATGCATTAGTAAAATAGTTATTTGTCGAAAAGAAAAGTCAATGACTTTTCTTTTTTATTTTAATTTTCTTACTTAAAGTGCTTTATAAAATGAAGAAATGTAGGATAAGTTTAATTTTGTCACCTATTGACAAGTTCAGAAATAGTAAAATATAAGTTAAATTTATTAAAAATAAATATTACTTTATATTTCAGGATAATGCTTTGAAACTGTCAAAAAGTTCATGCATTGTCTTTTTTATTTCTTCATCATCATGTTGAAATTATGAAATAATTCATTAATTTTGTCAATCTATTTTTTGAATGGCATTAAAAAATAATTTACTCTTTTATAAAGATCTTTAATCTATTCAACTCTCGGTATTGAAATATTTAATTCTTTGATAGTGTTCATATTCCAACTTCAGATAGATAGATTCCAGTTGACTCCTTAGTACAATATCTTTTGCTTAGATATTTAAAATAGTATTCCATCAGATGAATGACTTAATTTAACATTTGAATGCAATGGAAATATAGTTCTTCTTCATTCATCATCAAATATTGCATAGTTTTTACCACCCTATCTAACAACACCATTTAATATTTTTCTATTTACTTTGATATCAGCTCTTCAATTATCGCATCTTGTACCTTCGATATTAAAAAACTGATTGCTTATTTAATACTCTTTTTTGCCTTGTACTGAAATAGTTTTTAAACCCATCTGCATTTGTTTTAAGACCTGGTAAAGTTCTTAAATTATTTTTATAAATAAATTTTGTTTATTTATCTAAAGCACATCTAAATGGTCTTTAACATGAGGCCTATGTTTAAAATCGTTATAGCTTAAGTTTCTTAACCTTTTTCATTTAAATTCTTTTCAAATTGTATTTCAGTATAATCACTGACTTGAAATGCTGTTCTTTTATCTGCATAAATGAATTAGGAAATCTATATTATCTAAATGCAAACTCTAAAAGTCTTTGATGTCCTATATTAGTTTCTTCATTTTAGAATCTTACTGCAAGAGAGGCATACCAGTTGCATCATCAATTGAATGATATGAATATAGTTTCTCTTCATTAATCTTTGACTATCTCGCAAATTTTAAATTTTTACTTAGATGTAATATCTATCTACTAATTTTATTTTTATGAATTATCGATTCAATATTATTAAGAAGCAAGAGCACTTTTCTTATAGCTTTCCCTTGTATTTTTGTACTTCATTTTTGATATAGATCATTTTAAAACCGAGCTTTTTAAATCTTTCAACTAACTGTGCATATGATATTTTAGATTTATATTAAAGGAAAGGCTTAAAATTTCATTAGTACAGTCAAAATTTGAAGCAATAATTTCATTCTTTCTTTTTTGCTTAATTAGTATTTTGTAAATGTTTTTATTTTGTGTATATCTGTTTTTCAATTCATATAAGAAGTATATAAATAACTATTATTTTTGAGAGGGGGTGACAAAATAAATCTTATTTCAGGGGGTGACAAAATAAATCTTATTTCACAAATTTCCTTATTTCAAGGGGTTTTTAAAATGAAAAAATATTTTTTTATTGTATAATTCTAATAAATAAGGAAACTTATTTTTATTATTAGAAAAGAGGAAAATGAAAACAACTGTTAACGCTATTGAATTCATTAATATTTCTAAATCTTTTGGCTCAATTAAAGCCAACAGAGATATTTCCTTTTCTGTCAAAAAAGGTACAATCCATGCATTAATTGGTGAAAATGGTGCAGGAAAAAGTACTTTAATGTCAATTTTATTTGGTTTATATGAACCTGATGAAGGAATTATCAAAGTTAACGACAAGGAAGTATTAATCTCTGGTCCAAACGATGCTAACAAACTTGGTATTGGTATGGTTCACCAACACTTTAAACTTGTTGATGTATATACTAACCTTGAAAACATTGTTCTAGGTACAGAAGATAACAAAAAGTATTCAAGAGTAATCGACTATAAACCTGCAATCGAAAAAATTAAAACAATTCAAGAAATGTTTGATTTGCATTTTGATTTAAATCGTTTAACAGGAAAAGAAACAGTTGCAACTCAGCAAAAAGTAGAAATCATGAAAATGCTATATCGTGATTCTGAAATTTTAATTTTTGATGAGCCTACAGCTGTTTTAACTGATCAAGAGATCCAAGGTCTTTTAAATACATTCAAATTATTTAGAGGACAAGGAAAAACTATTCTATTTATTTCGCACAAACTGGCCGAAATTAAAGAAGTAGCTGACAATGCTACTGTTTTAAGACACGGTCAAGTAAAGGGTAACTTCAAAGTAGCTGATGTTTCAATTGAAGAAATGGCTAACCGTATGGTTGGTGGTGAAGTAGAAGTTGCAAGAAACACATATTCAGACACTTCAAATAATGAAGTTATTTTAAGTTTAAGAAATGTTACAACAAATGGCGAAAAACCATTACATAATTTATCTTTAGACATTAAAAAAGGTGAAATCGTTGCCATTGCCGGGGTTGAAGGTAATGGTCAAAGAGATCTAGAATATGTAATTAGTGGTATGATTAAACCTGTTTCCGGGGACATATTATTAAAACAAACAGATTTAATAAAAGAAAAATCTAAAGATGTGTACAAAAAGAAGAAACTTAAAAACATATCGCTATTTATAGGGATACTATTAATGGCCTATATATCTTTAGTTATGTTCTTTTCACCAATAAATGAAATTTCACAAAAAACAATTCTTTACATTTTAGGTGGTACTTTTGCTACATTTGGATTGATTTTAGCAATAGTATTAATTATTGAAATTGTGAAAGAAATAAAAGGAAGCAAGAAATCTGATCAAACATTTATTGAATTAAATCAATTAAGTGTAAAAGAGATTTCCGAACTTGGATTAAGTTTCATCCCTAGTGATAGACATAAGCACGGTTTAGCTCTAGACTATACAATTAAAGAAAATACTGTTTTACGTAGATTGTGAGATAGAAAATACAATCGCTTCGGTATTTTTAAAGATAGATCAATTATTGATGAAACAAAAGATATTATCGAAAAATTCGATGTGCGTGGTGCTAGAAATGGATATTCACAAGCACGTTCACTTTCAGGTGGTAACCAACAAAAATTCATAGTTGGACGTGAAATGAATTCACCACATGATTTCATTTTAATTCTTCAACCAACACGTGGATTGGATGTTGGTGCAATTAAAAACATCCACGAAAGAATTTTAAAAGAAAAAGCAGCTGGAAAAGCTATACTTCTAATTTCATATGAATTAGATGAAGTTCTTGCCTTAGCTGATAAAATAGCTGTTCTAAACACAGGTGAAATAGTTGCATGTAAAGATGCAAAAGATCTAACACGTACAGAAATTGGACTATATATGGCTCACAAGGGAGGAGAAGAAAATGACAAATAGTTTAAAACAACCAAATAGTTTTTCAAAAGCAATTGTTTCTTCTCTTGAAAAGACTAGAAAATACTTTATGTTTGAAGATAAAAAATCAAACAGAAGAAAATTCTACTCTTCATTATGAGCAGTTGTTATTGGACTGTTTTTAGCAAATATTTTATATTATGCAGTAGGCTCAAGTACATCAAATGGTAGTTTAAACTTCTTTTCTTTCTTTATTGATGTATTTAATTTCGCGACTGGACCATCAACTTTTAGAAATACTATTATATTCTTTATAGTATTCTCATTTTCTGGATTAGCCGTAGCTATTGGATTCAAATCCGGATTATTCAACATTGGTGTTCCTGGCCAAATGTTACTTCCAGGTGTCATCTTCTTTGCTGTTTTAATCAGCTCTAGACTTCCAAAAGATGACATTTCAGCTTCATATCTTGTTGGTATGTTCTTCCTTTCAATTATTGTAGGGGGAATTGCAGGTGGACTGTCAGGGGTTTTAAAAGCCTTCTTCAATGTTCACGAAGTTATTTCAACGATCTTCATTAACTGAATTATCACATTTATTTCAATTTGAGTTTTCACTTCTACAAATAATGTTTTATTTAGTGCAGATTCACCAAGTAGTTACATTAAACAATGATTAAACCCACCTTTTGGAACAAGTGTTATATTTATTTCTAATGAATTGGTTAACAAATTTATTTATTTTGGTATAGCATTTGTTGTGTTTCTAATGCTAGCAATTTGATTTATCTATTCAAAAACTACATTAGGATACAAAATTAAAATGGTCGGTCTGAACAAAACTAATGCTAAATATGTTGGTATAAATGAAAAATTGATGATCATTTTAATTATGTTTGTATCAGGTGCCTTATCAGGTATTGCTGGTTTTTACTACATAGTTATTCAACAAAAGAAAGTGTCATTAGCTGCAGCACCATTGAATATTGGGTTTGACTGTATTGCTATCGCACTTATTGCATTAAATAACCCTATTGGAACTGTATTCACATCTATACTATATGCATTCTTAAATGCAGCACAACCAGGGTTCCAAGCAGTAAGAAGTATTTCTCGTGACTTTAGTCCTATTATTACTGGTCTTATCGTCTTTATGGCTGCTTTATCATTAATGTTCTATTCATTTAGACCATTAGAATGAATAAGAAAACAAGCAGTTCTAACATTCCATAAGGAATATTGAGAAAACTTTAAAATATATCACAGACTTGTTCACAAAACTCATAGACAAAAGGCTTTAGATAAACAAGTTATTTTTCTAACAAATCAATGAATGGATGAAAATTCAAAGAAAACTGATTCATTGATCAATAACGAAACTTTAGCAGCATATGATACAGATTCTATTAATGTTGTTAAATACTTATATAAAAAGCTTTATAAAAACGCAAGAAAAGAAAATAATGAAATTTTAGTAAATAAACTAAAAGAAGAATATGCAAATTACAAAAATTTCATAAAACAAATGATTGTTTCTTTCAAAAAAGAGTATGACAAAAATGTAGCTCAAGCAAAAACACAATTAAAAATATTAAATGCTAAATATGCTGCAAACATGAAAGAACTCAAAACTAATAATAAGGAACTTATTATTGAAATAGCTAAAAATAAAGAAGTTAGTCCTGAATTATCTAACAGAATCAATGCTTATTACTTTGAAATTAATAAAGTAACATCAGAATATGAAACTGAATATTTCGAACTACTAGGAAAAATTAAAAATATTACTTATCATAAAAAAGTGCATATTGCAGCTAAATCAATAAAAGTTCGTAAAAGTGAATATAAATATTTATTGAAACAATATGAAAATAAAGTTTCAAAATTACTTATATTATTAAAAAATAAATCTCCAGAAGAAAAAATGAATATTTATGATGAGATTTCTAAATTAAAATTCGAACTATATAAAAATAAAGATAATTTAGGTCTTAACAAACTTATTGAATTAAAAAATATTCAAAAAGCTGAAAAGAGAAACTCAAAACAAATCTACAAATCACTTAAGAATAGAATCTTTAATGATTTCCATGAAAAATACTTTAAAACACCATATCATAACTTTGTTATGAAATATGTGCCTATGTTAAATGAAGAAGGGGAGGCAATTTAATATGGCTGATATAACTCCAATTATCACTTATTTTATTTTCTTCTTTTTATTATTAATGCTTGGTACTATTTCAGGTATTTTCTCAGAAAGAGCAGGTATCGTAAACATCGCAATCAATGGTTTCATGGTATTTGGTGCTGTTATGTACCTAGCATTTTCAGTATTAATAACAAATATTATTTTCCCTAATTCAAAAGAAATCTATTCTTCACCTTATTGACAAATACCTCTTACACTTGTGTCGATGCTAGCCACAATGGTATTCTCACTATTATTTGGATTTGCAACAATTAAATTAAAAGCTGAACAAACAATCTCAGGTTTTGCTATTAACGTTTTTGCTACTGGTATTGCATCAATATTAATTCTTGTATTAACAAGGTTACAATTATCTGGTAACTTTGTCCAATTGATGAGAAATGAGCTAGCATTAAATGCCTCATTTGCAAGTTATGGAAATATAGTTTCATTTAAAACATTTGTATCTGTTTTCACAATTATTGCATCATGATTTGCATTAAGAAAAACAAAATGAGGACTTAGATTCAGAGCCATTGGGGAAAACCCTCAAGCAGCTGATGTGGCTGGAATTAATGTTAACAAAATTAAATGAGAAGCAGTATTATTAGCTGGTGCTATTGCTGGTCTTGCTGGTTCATTCTATGGAGTAGTTAACCCAGACTCATTATCCGCTACAAAAGAAGTTAACGGTTATGGATATTTAGCTCTTGCAATTATGATTACATCAAGATGAAAGATCTCAATTTCATTAATTGTTTCAACATTATTTGCTGCTTTAATGTCATTATCATACTATGGTGTAAACTTATTAAATGCAGGAAAATATGGAGACTTATTAAAAACAATACCTTATGTAGTTACACTTGTAATTATGGTGTTCACTTCAAAATCAAATGTTGGTCCTGCAGCAGCTGGTATCCCATATGATAAATCAAAACGTTAAAATTTGATTTTAAAGAATGTTTAGGCAATGCCTAAGCATTTTTTTGTGGAAATTTCCACAAATACTCACCAATATATGGAAAATTTTTACCTTTTCCACATTTGCACCGAGTTTTATGATACAAAATATTGCAAGTAATACAATAAAGGTGGGTGGGAAGCCCAAATGAAAGGTAAAAAATGAATAAAATTAAATCAGTATTATTATCATTCGCTGGTGTTTCAGCAGCTGTATTGCCTATTGTTGCTTCATCATGCAACAATACTGAAGATGCAGATAAAATTAAAAAATTAGAAGATCAAGTAAAAGGGCTACAAGCAGACGTACAAACAAAAGAAACTGCTTTAGCAGCTGCACAAGCAGATGCTGCTGCTAATAAAAAGCAAGCTGATGACTTATTAAGCAAACGTGGAATGACTCAAGAAATTACATCAGACTTATGGAACTCATTCTCATCAGAAAAATATGTTACAGGTGTTCAAACATATAGACTTGCTAAAATTGCTTTTGACGCAATGATCAAACAAGACAATGTATCTTTAGATAAAGTTAATACAACAGGTGACACAATTACTGTTGGTGCCACAGATGAAGGAAAATTCATTCCAGTAGTATGAATGGACCTAGATGATACAGTTTTAAACAATTTCTTATATCAAAACTGGTCAGTTGTAACAAATCAAACAGAATTTAGCTCATCAGATTGAACAAAATATGTAAACACTGCAACAGCTAAAGAAGTTGCAGGTGCAATTGAATTCATTAAATATGTATGATCTAAAGGTGGAGTTGTAATGTTCAACTCAAACAGACAACAAGTTTCAGAAATGCAAGGAACAGTTAAAAACCTTGAAAATCTTGGACTAGACAAGAAATACATGCCAGATTGAATTTGATTCATGGCAGGCGCAAACAAACCATCAAAAGAAGCTCCTTATAGTTTTGCAAACAGAAATGTAAAAGTTAGCAAAGAAGAAAGAATGCACTATGTAAATAATACAAAATTACCAATTGGTGACAATCAAGTGCAATTTAAGTCAATAGTTAGAATCGGAGATGATATTTCAGACTTTAACGACAACTTTACAAAAAGAAAGATTGATGGTAAGTTTATTAAAGCCAGCCAAGTTATTGATGGTCTTAAATCAACTGACACAACATATGGAAAACTATTTGTGAATACAGATACTACTGTTAAAGGTACATACTTCAACCCTACAACAAATACATGAGAAGCTGAAACTCAAGCAGAAAGTTATGTATTAGTATCTGGAAACGAAAGTTACGGTACATGAGTAAGACACTTAATGGATGGTGGATACTCAATCGACTATACTAAAGCTATTGAATTATTATCTTCATGACAATTTAACCCAGATGCTCCATCAGTTGTAACAACCCCAGCTACAACTCCAGCAGGTAAATAGTCTAATTTAGTTACATTAAAATGCTATTTAAAAATATCAATACAATTATCCTTGTATAATAAATCATATATATTCCTCATTTATGGGGAATATTTTCTTTGCCTTTGAAACTGATAAATGTAGTACAATTAAAATATGTTTAAACACTTCAAAAAATTATTATTTATAACACCAATTATTACTACAATTTCATTGCCAATGGTTTCGTTAGCGTGCACCCCTCAACAGCAATATATTGATGCTGTTGATAGTTGAAATAAGCTTAGTGATCAATTTGAAACAAAAGTGCAAAAAGGAGAAAAACAATACTATTATTTAGTTATAGCAATGAAAAATGCAGCTTCATTTTATAATAAAGGAAATGAGCTTTCGTTCCAAGCTGGAGGGCACTTTTCAGCTAATCAATATTTTCAATTAGTAGCGCAAATTGAAGCAAAAAAGAAGTATGTTGAATTAATGGCGCAAGCCTTAGCAAAAGATCCTAAGATGTACAATGCACAAACATTAGATATCATTTCACTCTATAAGCTAATTTATACAAATAATTCAAATGATTCTTCACTTGGCTCATTGGATTCTCTTGGTAAAAAGATTTTTGATATCTGAGAGTCAGACAACGAATCAGTTGGATTAGTTAGTGATATAGTTCAAGCAAGTAAAACTTATAAAAGTAATCTTGAAACTATAAATAACATATGAGATAGTATTTCTGCATACTCATATGTAAAAGAAAATGCTCAAATAAAAAGTCAACTTAAGACTTTTAAGCAACTAATTAGATCTCCAATGGAAGCCGATGAGACTAAGTGAAATAAAATTGATCTCGCTAGTGATGTACTAAATAATGTAGCTGATAGTTATCACTTAGCAATAGTAAGCTTAAATAATTTATTTAACAATTCTGATTTTATTAACTCACTAAATCCAGAACAAAAAGAACAAGTTAAGCTTTACCAAGATAACATTGCTAAGATGGAAAATAATGCTAGACTTGCTTACTTACAAGCTACATTAGTAAGTAATTTAAATCAAATCTTTAAAGACATTTATTTAAAGATCTTATTTACCTTTTATCAAACTGATAAATTTGATAACATTTTATCTACTAGCACTTATAACAAAATAATTACAACACTAGTTAAAAGTTATAAAGCTTATCTAACTCTCTCTTTAGCGCTTAACAATAATCAAGTTGATAGCGAGACTATTAAAAAAGTGGATGAATTTAAAGTAATAACATCTCAAGAATATAGTGAAATAAATGATAAAATTAAAGAGTATTTAACTAATAATATTTCAAAGAATTAACATAAAATAGAAAGGAAATAAAATGATTATAGGAAATTCAAAAGTTGCGATTGACGCAATTGAAAAATACGATAACATTGTTATTTTTCACCACATTAGACCTGATGGTGACTGTTTAGGGTCACAAGCTGGTCTAGCAGAATTAATTAGAACAAATTACCCTAATAAAAAGGTATTTACACCAGGAAACAACTTACACTTATTTGACTTCATGGGATATCACTTTGATAAGATTGAAGACATTGATTTTACTAACTCATTAGCTATTGTAGTAGATGCTTCTAGTGGGGATAGAATTGAATGTGCTGAGTTATTATATGAAAACAGAACTACAGCTAAGTTAAGAATCGATCATCACCCTAATGGAGCTGATATTGATTATGACTACAACTGAATTGATGAACACTATGTAGCTGCAGCAGAAATGATTGCTCAAATTGCTTATGATGGTAATTATACAGTGACAGAAAAAGCTGCATCACACATTTATTTAGGAATCAATACTGATTCAGGAAGATTTTTATATCCAGATACATCAGCTAGAACACATCGTTTAGTAGCTTTCTTAATGGATACTGGATTCCATCCAGCAGATATCTTAAGAGAACTTTCAAAACGTACATTTAAATCAATTAAATTTGTAGGTAAGATTCTTTCTGAATTTAAAAAAGAAGGTAGAGTTCTATACTACGAAATTGATGCTGATACATTAAAGAAATATGACATGGACTCTTTCGAAGCAGCTCAATATGTAAATGAACTAGCTAACATTGAAGATAACTCATGTTGAGCATTATTTATCCAACTTGAAGATGGTAAAGTACGTGGACGTTTAAGATCAAATGGGCCACTTGTAAATAAAGTTGCAAACCAATTTGGTGGTGGAGGGCATGATAATGCTGCAGGTATTACAATTGATTCATGAGATCAAGTACCTGAAGTATTAGCAGCATTAAACCAAGCTATCGTGGAATGAGAGGCTAAATAATGGTTATTGGTAGTTTAGAATTAGTTACTAAAGAACTATACAAATATGACTCTATTGTTATTTTTCACCACATTAGACCTGATGGTGATTGTTTAGGATCGCAATTTGGACTTAAAGAATTACTTGAAACTAACTTCCCTAACAAGAAAGTTTATGCCATTGGAGATGCTAAGGGTTCATTCCCATTTATGAACCTTGTTATGGATCCAATTCCTAGTGATGAAATTTTAGCTAACTCACTTGGAGTTGTAGTTGATGGAGGAGATAAAGAAAGACTTGAATGTAGAGAAGTTTTAGATAAAAATATCTTTAAACAAGTGATAAGAATTGATCACCACCCTAATAGTGATGATTTAGGAGATGATACTATTAGATGAGTTGACTCTTCTTATATTGCTGCTGATGAAATGATTACAGATATTGCTGTAACAAACCAATGAAAAATTACTCAAAGAGCAGCTAACTTATTATATTTAGGAATCAATACTGATTCAGGAAGATTCTTATTTGATAAGACTTCGGCTAGAACTTTAAAACTAGCTGCTAAACTTTATGAAGCAGGATTAGAAGCTGACTTTATTCACAGAAACTTAGCTACTGTTACTTTAGATGATTTAAAATTCAATGCTTGATTAATGTCAAGCCTTAAAACTAGAGATGGTGTTGCTTACATTCAAAATGATTTAGCTTCTACAAGAGCAATGGGTAAAACTCCACAACAATCAGTTAGAGTTAATGCAATTGCTAATATTGAAGGATATCCATTCTGGGTTCAATTTACTGAAGAAGAAAATGGCAAAGTGCGTGTTGAATTTAGATCAAATGGTCCAATTGTTCGTAATGTAGCTGTTAAATGAGGTGGTGGAGGTCACGAAAGAGCTTCAGGAGCTGTTATTGACTCTTTAGACTTAGCGGAAGCTGTTATTGATGACTGTATTGCTGAAGTAAAACGTTACCAAGCTGAAAATAAGTAAGAATTTATTTCATTAACACTGGCATAAGCTGGTGTTTTTTTGCATTTTTAAAAAGCTATTTTTAAAACAAATGGAAATATATACAGCAGGCCTGTCTTAGATTATTCATTTTTTAAAAATTTTCATATTTGCCTATTTTCTAGGCTTATTTGTACATTTCGTTCCAATTTGCTTCTGTTTTTTTTTTTGTTAATCTAATAGTGTAAAGGAGTGTCTAAAAAATAAAGATTTTTTATGTATAATAAAAAATTACCTTTAAAAAACAACAATACTATTAGACAATAAAAAAATCTATGGAAAATAGTGAATTTCTTATTAAACAAACGTATGTAAAGAAAATTTTTAATGACAATAAATCATATATAGTTCCTTCATATCAAAGAGCCTATGTTTGAGGAAAGGATGAAATCACTGAATTACTAGATGATTTAGAAGACTTTTTTATTCAATCATATAAAGGGCCTGATCAATCAATTAATGATTATTATTTTATTGGATCAATCCTCCTGTGCTCTATTGAAGGCAAATCGTCTAAATATTACATATTAGATGGACAGCAAAGACTTACTACAATATTAATTATTTGATTATGTCTTATTGACTTAATTGTTAAGACAGGGCTAGATAAAGATGATCAATACAATTTTGATGAGGCATTAGATGAAAATAAGTTAGCTTACATTAATGAAAAAATGGGAGCTATGAAATCTAATACAAGAAAACGTTGTCGTATTACATTTGAAACTAGAATAGAAGTTAATGATGTGCTTTTAAAATTAATTCATTATGCGCAAAAAGGCCAAATTGAAGAATTTTTAAGTGACAGTGATGTTAAGAACCTTACTAAAATAGAACCAACTGTGAAGTCTATATATCACGGAGTCAAATATATACAAGCATATATTAAGCAAAACAAAGAAAACTATAAGATAACAGTATATATAATGATCCTGTTAAGTTATATGAATTTATGTTTACATTATTATGAGAAAAAATTTCTTTTGCAGAGATAGATGCTAATTCTTTAAATGATGCATATAAACTATTTACAGTAATTAATAATCGTGGAGTTAAATTATCTAACTCAGACATTATTAAAACAATTAACTTACAAGCAATTTCTTCTGATGGAGATGATGAAAAAGTTAAATTGTATGCAAAAAAATGGGAAGAAATAGAAAAATATTTCTCAAGACCAGAATGTAAAGCAACTAAGCTAAATTTAGATTTATTCTTAGAATTGATTAAAACCATTTATGTTAAAGAGTCAGGTCAAAAATCGCTATATGCTTGATATGAAGAAGATATTTTTAAAATCAAGAACAGAGATAAAAGTAAACCTTTAGTTAATGTTGGAAAAGAATTTATTGATAAAATGGTTAAATTCTTTAACATTTACAAGACATATATCGACTTGCAAAATAACCAATCTCAAGGAAAAGATGTTGAATACCAAAATACAATAAAAATAATGAATAAATATATTAATGACAATATTTGAAAATCTGCTGTTCTAATGTTTGTTGATAAATTTGAAGACGAAATAAATGAATCTAAAGAAGATTTAAAAACAGAATTTATTAAACGCTTAGAAAATTACTATACCTTCTTTTGAATCACGTTACAAACTCGGACACAAGCATTTACTCAATTGGCTAAAATATTGAAATTAATAGAAAGATCTAATTCAGCTAGAGAAGTTTTAGAAAGTGAACTTTGATATAAAGAGTACAGCTCGAAGGAATTAAAAGAATCCCTACAAGGAAATATCTATAAACTAAAATATCGTTCATATATTTTGTTTAGATATGAAAAAATTCTCTGTGGTAATAAGTCAATAACCGAATCTGGTGATAAGGTTACAATCGAACACATTCTCCCTCAAAAAATGGAAGGGGAATGAAAGGAATATTTTTCATCTGTAGAGCATGAAGAATACCTACACAAAATTGGTAACTTAACAATTTTAGATCTTAAAGACAACTCTAAACTATCAAATAATAATATTGAAGAAAAAATTAGCTTTATAGAAAAGGAATTTAAAGATTTTCTAATAACTAAACAATTTATTTCATACATAAAGCAAAACAGTGAAAGAGAAACTCTACCAAATGGTAGTGTCGAAGAAAAACTTGTGTGAACACCTCAGCTTATCACTGATCGTGGTGAAAAAATGATTAATGAATTGTTAAAGGATTACGAAAAATTTAACAAAAAGAATGGAGAATTTTAAAATGGAGATTGAAAACGTTATAGACGATTATAAAACAACTTATCAGCCCAAAATTAATGATGAAGTAGAAAAATATTTTGACTACTTAACTGAGAAATCTGAAATAAATCTTGATGAAAGTAAGGAAATATCAGATAAATTTAAAAAAGAAAGTCAGGAGTTTAATGTTGCATCAAAAAAGCAAAGAATAAGTAATGGATGAAAAAAGACAGCTATTATTCAATTGGTATATAGCTTATTAATATCTGGATTTTTAATAATTGTGTTTATGATGGCTAAAGCTGGCGAAACTGGTTTTAGTGAAGATAAAGAGTTATTATCCAACTTTGGTACAATATGCCTTTTTGTAGGATTTGTATTTCTATTGGTTGGCTCACTTGTTTGAAGTTTTAAGTTAGGTGACAAGATGCGGGAAAAACAAGGAAAGCCTAGACTATTCAAAAAAGAAATTAGTATTATAACTTGTATAAACTTAACAATTAACTCGATTTTAGCATTTACAACTTTTTTTAGTATAGGGTTATGTTTAAGTGTTGGTTCTGGGGAGTTAAAAATTGCAAAAATTCTTATAATTGTATTTTTAACATTATGATTAATTTTTATGGTTGCTGATATTGTAATGTGAATATACTTTTCAAAAGTTTCTAAAACAATTCAAGCTCAAGTGGATGAAATAGGAGCAAGATTATTTGCCACAAATGAATTATTGAAAAATAATTTAAAACCACTTAAAAATCTAAGTACATTAGATGGAATTGAAAAAGAGATTGCTGATAAAATTTTCCCATTTATTAACTTAAATGTAAAGACAAGCCAAAGTGCAATGGAAGTTGCTAGCCTATGAGAAGTGGCTGCATCTTTAATTCCAAATAAAAGAAATAAATCTGTAAGATACGTAAAATCAGGTGTTTTAAATGGTTTCCCATTCTTATATTTATCTACAAAGAATATGAAATATGAAAATGTAACTTATAGAGGAACAATGCAAGTTACATATCTCAAAACACGTAAAGTGACTAGAAATGGAAGTTCTACAGTTGAATCATATAAGTACACTGAAACATTAGTAGCATATCATACAGCTCCAGCACCTAAATATTATGTTGAAGATGCCTTATACTACTACAATGATGCTGCTCCATCATTAAGCTTTACAAGAACACCTAATCATGCAGATGAATTTAATAAGAGCCAACTTAATAAATTCATTAAAAAGCAAAGCAAACTATTTGAAAATGAATATAAAAAAGCGATTAACAAAAACACAAGCTTCCAACCAATTTTAGGAAACCTAAAATTTGAGTCTTTATTTAACTGTTTAGATAGAGATAATGAAGCTGCATATCGTTTATTATTTACTCCACTAGCTCAAAAACAATATGAAAAATTATTATTAACTCGTGAGTTTTCAGATGGGGATAACTTCATTTTAAATAAACAAGGAAACTTCCATAAATTAATTAAACCTCAATTGTCACATGTAGAAGCAAAAGTTCCATTTGATCAATACATTGAATCTTTTGATAATTGAGGTCTTGGATATAATGAATTGAAAGAAGGATTCATTCAAGCTTATAGACAAGGTATGGAAAGTCTTTATAAGGCTCTAGTTCCTTTTATGGCTATTCCATTATATTTGGATCGTCAAAATAATCATGAATTAGTTAATAACTATACAGAAAATATTGCAGTAGAGCAATTAGAAGCTGATATTAACTCTATTAAGTCAGATTTTTATAGAGACGCCTTAAGACATGAAGATTCAACTGGCGAACAAATTTATTGTGTTTCAAATAAAACTCAAAATGGAAATCAAGTTAACTACTCTATTACTGCATATGGACACCAAGAAATACCAAGAATTGAGTATGTTACTGTAAAAGCAGGAAATGGTCAAAAATATCAAGTTCCTGTTGAATGAATTGAATATATCGAAGTTGAAAAAACAACAGATGAAAGTGAATTAATAAAAGAAGATACAGAAATTAATAATTTCTTAAATAAAGGAGAATAAAATGGCTAACGAGTTAGATGAATTAACAGGTCCAGTAAATGAAGAAGGACGTGATGTTAATGTTATTAATAAACAACTACCCGTTAAGGTAGGAGTGGGATCTACAATATTTCAAGTTTTTCTATGATTCCCATTAATTATCCCGGGGTTAGTGTTCTTATTTATGAAAATAAGTGCTGCTAACTATTTAAAGAGAATCCAACAAAAGATCCAACACAATGCATCTCAAGTTGATAACTTTATTGAACAAAGAGTAATTATTCTTGAAAATGCTGTAGGTATTGTAAATAAATCAATTAATCTAGATAAAGATGTAATGACAAAAGTTGCACAACTACGTTCAGGAGCTGAAGAACATAGCGAAGCAGAAAGAAGTGCAATAAACCAAAACGTAGATAGAATGTTTAGAGATATTCGTGTTCAAGTTGAACAATATCCTGAATTAAAAGCACAAGATACCTTAATGCAAGTGCTACAACAAAACAACTACCTACAAAAAGAAATTACAGCAGCAAGAGAAATTTACAACGATTCAGTATTATTATGAAACAGTGAAATTTTTAGATGACCTACAAAAATGATTGTTGCTGCTAAAGCTGGATATACAACTAGAATACCTTTCACTACAACAAGTGAAATGAAAGCTAGAGCTAGAGAAAATTTCTTTAATTAAGATCAATCCTAAGTACCCTAGTGGTACTTTTTCTTTTGCAATAAAAAAGCCTATGCCACAGGCATAGAATAATACGATAGTAGTCGGAAGCTAATTATTAATAAGGGACTATTTTGCCTAGTAATTGAAATGAATACAAATTAAAAAACTGCATTTCCACTTATTGCAGTAGGATTATGCAGTTTCATATTGATATTTTAGTCAGCTGTTGGAACTGGTTTTTCGCCAGCTTGAGCAGGTATGTTAACTATTTGTCCTTTTAGTGTATCTTTATTTGCGAATTCATCAAATGTTTTTTCAAATTTATTTGCGTCAAGTTGTGCTTCAGGTGTTAAGATGTGTTTTACAAATTTAATTGCTTCTTCAATTAAACTTTGTCCTTCATACATCAATTTAACTTGATCTTTATCTTTTACATAGTTAAGCATTGTGTAACCATCTCCACCTGCAGCTAAATAGTCATTTGTACAGATGTAGTAGTACTTGTTAGGATCAATATCTTTTCCATTAATCTTGATTGTTCCTTCTTTAGCTTTTCACATGTATTCTTGTTTTTGTGTTTTAGGGTTTAATTCCTTATTAATTTCGACTTCATATGTAACGTTTGAAGATAATTGTGAGAATCCACCTGATCTAGCTTTAGAAAGTCCATATTTAATAGCTTGTAAAGCTCTATCACCTTTAACTTGGATTACATTAGGTCTATTTCCAAATGGTGAAATTCCTCTCATTTTTCCATATGTAACTTCACCTTTAGTGATGTTTTCACGAAGTCCACCACCATTCATAAGTCCAAATGTATTATCTATAGTAGCAGCTTCAGCTCCTTCTTGTCCTTCTCATGCTTTGGTATTTAAATAATTTCATGCAGCAGCATTAGTAAATAACATACCTAAAGTTGTTGGCTCAACTCTACCTCTTCAGTATGGTACTCCATCAATGTTTATACTGTCTGTGTGTACAAAGTCCTGTGTAGATGTAAATACCACTTTGTCATTTTCAGCTTTGTAAATTTCTTCTAAAGCTTTTAAAAGTTTTTCGTTTGGACTTTCAGGGTCAACTACATCATTAATTGTAGCTACAGCAATTTCGTACATATCTCTAAGTACTTGTTTTTGGCTAACAATCTTACCTGTTTGTGTATCAAATTCAAGTTCGATATCACCTAGATATTTAGTGTAAGCTTCGGTTTGCGTTACATAAACATTTTCATTATCATTGTTATTAATGTGGATTAATGTGTGTGAGTGTCCATCTAAAATTAAGTCTAGTTCATTGTCAGTATGAGCAGCTAAATATTCAGAAGTTCAAGCAGCATTAGATCTTCCTTTTCCTAAGTGTGCAATACAAATAATAAAGTTAATATCTGGATGTTCTTGTCTGACTTCTGCTACAACTTTTTTAGATTCCTCTACTGGTTCTGTAAATTTAACTAGTCTTGAGTTTCTTGGGTGAGATGTAACACTTGTATCAGGGGTTGTGAGCCCGAAGATACCAACTTTAATCCCACTTTCTAGTTCCTTAACAATGTAAGGTTTGAAAGCACGTTGACCAACTTTGCTTGCGTCATAGCCTTCAACTGATTTTTGTTCTTCGGCTGATAATTCTTTATAGTAAATATTAGCTGATAAAAATGGCATAACTTCTTTTTCTTGGTTAAGTTCTGCATTAAGGTCTAAAATGTGTTTTAGTCCATAGTCAAATTCGTGGTTACCAACAGCCACAGCTTGATAACCAATGTTTTTAGCAATGTGAGTAATTGTTTTACCTTTATCAGTATCTGAAAGAGGTAATCCTTGAATCATGTCTCCAGCTGAAAGAAGTAAATCACGGGCTTTACCATTTAAATATTCTCCTGTGCGGATCATACCTGAGTAAAGTGAGTATTTTCCATCATCCATCTTAATTCTTCCGTGTTCATCGTTAGAGTGGAAAATTTTAATTGTTTTAATTCTTGAGTTAGCATCCTTTTCAGCTTTTCTTAAAAGATTGAATGCTTGGTCATGTTTTACACTTAAAGGTTGTAATTCATTTGTAACTCTAGTTTTAAGTTCGTTAATACCTTTAGTTTTTTCAGTTTCATCCTTTAGGCCTTTAACTTCTTTAAGTTTTAATGCTAGTTCTTTTAATTTAGCATCATATGCTTTAGAAGCTTCTTTGTATTGATCTTTAGCAACAGCTAAAATAGCATTTGCTGTAGCTGCTTTTTCAGCTTTTAATTTTTCTAATTGTGCTTGAACGTCTTTAAGTTGATCAGCACTTCCTTTAATATCTTTAAGTTGAGCTTCTAATGCAGCAATTTTGCTATCTAAGCCACTTTTTTCACCTTTTAATTTTTCTAATTGTGCTTGAACGTCTTTAAGTTGATCAGCACTTCCTTTACTATCTTTAAGTTGAGCTTCTAATGCAGCAATTTTGCTATCTAAGCCACTTTTTTCACCTTTTAATTTGTCTAATTGAGCTTTGATTTGATCTTTTTCAGGATCGTTACATGATACAACTGCTAATGGTAAAGTAATTGCAGTTACACCAAGAGGCATCAATTTTAAAAATCATTTTGTTCTGTTTTTCATATATGTTCTCCATAATTTTGCGTATTTGATTGAATACTACTTTGATTTTATAATAACCAGATAAAAGCAAAAATAAATAGATAATAAATGTGAAAATATATATTTTTTTCCACATTTATGTGAGAATTTCCACATTATTTACTCAAGAAAGATATAAAAAAAGCTAGTTTACTAGCTTATTATTATTCAGATAAAGTTAATGTTAAATCAAAATAACTAGCAGGAGCAGCATTATCTGGTGCACAGATAAAGTACTTAAATTCATACTTATTATCTTCCTTAAGGAATTCGGAACAATATGTACGCATATTTAACTCGTGTAGTTGTTTAGTTTTAGGATCTAAGAAAGTAACATTAACTTCACCAAAGGCATTGTGTTTGATTTGGACTGTGGTTTGATTGGTGTAAACCCAAGCTTCAGAATCATAAATATCAATCCGATTGGTTTCGTTATATTTTGGCTCTTTAAAAATCAATTCTACAGCTTGTTCTTCCTCGTTTCAGTTACGATTAACAGGTGCATCAAATTCAATAATTTGAATTGCTTCTTCATTAATCTTTTCTTCACCATTTTCTGTAAAAACAGGCTTAATTATAGACTTAAAATTAATTTTCATAGTGAGCTAATCTTTCTTTAATTACATCAGCACCAAATAGTCAAATAGCTTTAGCTAATTCAGGCCCGTGTGAAACGCAAGTAGCAGCAAGTCTAATTGGCATGAATAGATTCTTACCTTTAACTCCAAGTTCTTGTTGAGTTTGATTAATTGCTTCTTGAATACTTGAAATAGTAAAGATATTATTAGCTAAGTTAGCTTTTAAATATTTAGTAAATGTAGTAACTGTTTTTAAATCAGCTTCATTAAATTCTTGTTTTTCAAATGAAGGTTGCATGTATAAGTCTAAGTGAGATTTTAGTTCGCTTGTAGTAACTGCGCTAGATTTAAATGTTTCAACAAAAGTATCTAATCAGTCAGCATCAAAAGCACTAGCATCTAGGTTCATAAGTTTAATTAGCTTATCATTAGGTTCATTTTTAAGATATTGTTTTGAGAATCAATCCATCTTAGTAATATCAAATTTAGAAGGGCTTTTTGATAGTCTAGCAGGATCAAATTTTTCAATGATTTCAGCTTGAGACATCACTTCACTAGCATCTGCTGCTGTTCATCCAAGTAAAGCTAAGAAGTTGAAAATAGCTTCTGGAATATATCCTTCATTACGGTAGTCTTCAATAAATTGTTTAGTTTCTAAATCACGTTTTGAAAGTTTTTTACCTTCCATGTTAGTAATAATTGTCATGTGACCAAAGGCTGGAGTATCTCAACCTAAAGCTTGATATAAAGCAAGTTGTTTAGGTGTATTTCCAATATGTTCTTCACCACGTAAAATGTGAGTAATTTCCATATCATGATCATCTACTACTACAGCAAAATTGTAGGTAGGATATCCATCTGACTTAAAGATAACTCAATCAGCAATTTCATCAGAATTAAAGCTAATTCTATCTCTAACCATATCATCTCAAGCTAATTCAACATTTTTAGGCATAACTAGACGATATGAGAATTCACCAGCAGCATCTCTTTTTGCTTTTTCAGCATCAGAAATTTTTAGTCAGTTTTTGTTGTATCTAAAACTTGGAATTCCTTTAGCATCTGATTCAGCTTTTTGAGCTTCTAATTCTTCAGTAGTATCGTAAGCTTTATAAGCTAATCCCTTGGCTAATAATTCTTCTAGCACTTGGTTATATCTGTCTAACTTTTCACTTTGACGATATTTTCCATATTTAGGATTTGGATTAAGTGGACTTTCATCAGGTACAATTCCTAACCAAGCAAGGTTAAGAAGTTGAGATTCTTCACCACCTTCTACATTTCTCTTAACATCTGTATCTTCTAATCTAAAAACAAAGTCACCATTGTAATGTTTAGCAAATAAGTAACAGAAAAGGGCTGTTCTAGCTCCTCCAATGTGTAAATATCCAGTAGGACTAGGTGCATAACGTGTTCTAACTTTTTTAGTCATATATTCTCCTTTAAAGTAGTTAAATTATAAATTAATTTAGATATGTGTTATTAAATTTCTTTAAGGCTTTATTTACTCATTTTCAAGCAGAAAAAAGACTAATAATGCTTAAAACATTGACTACCATAGATTTTTTTATATTAGTTGTGAAAATTATTTGCTACTACACAACTGTTTAATCTAAATATGTTAAAAGAATATAATTAAATTAAGAAGTTATATAAAAATATCTATTTTTATATTTTTTAACAACAATTATTAAATACCTGAGTGATTGAATTAGTTAATTGATATAAATTCATTAGGCTATAACATAGGAATAAATGTGTTTTGCTATATTACAATGTATTTTGAAACCTAAATTTAGAACAATTATGAGGATCGAAATTAAAAAAAGGAGATTACAATGTTGCGTAAAAACTGATTAAAATTCTCAACTTTATGTGTCTATTTAGTTATCTTATTTTCCATTATAGTTACACTACCTGTGTATTTTATGGATTTAGCTCCAACACAATATAGCGGGCTGCCAGAAGGAATTCATAAAACCTACGGAACTTCAAGTGTACTATATATCTTTAAAGATTATGGCTTTTGATACATACTTGCTTTATTTATATTGCCAAATAATATTATCTATTTACGTTTAAACAAGAATAATTGATTTACATGCCTTCTTCCATTTTTTGCTGAAACTATCAACATAGAATATTCATTTACTTATAAAATGAAATTTATTACATTTCTATTTGTGTATGGTTTTATAGCAGTTATATTAATCACAGGAACTGTTTTACAATTTATGTTTATCTTTATGCCAACATATCCAATTAATTCTTTAACTGTTATGGCGTTGGTTGGAAGCATATTTATGGCTCTTAATATTTTCTTGTTCATCTGTATTCTAGTTTTTGATGGTTATCAAAAAATAACTTTAGCTAAAAGAAATGCTAATGTTGCTGCATAAGCGAAAACAAAAGTATGAATTTGTAAAATTTTAATTTAAAACAAATTATAGTCACAGTTTTTTAAAATCTAAATATGTGACTTTTGTTTAAGCATTAAAAACTTATGACTAATCAAACAAAATATAATTAAGGCATATTTAGCTTATATAAAAAGCATTTTCACTTGATACTTTATATATTAGGATAAAAATTTTAGACACATAGCGCCATATGATTAGAAATATCATATGGTGTTTTATATTCTAAATTTCTTTGTGGTCTTTCTGTGTTATATCAAAACACGAATGAATTAATTAAATTATAAACTATTTCATATTCTAAATTGGATGTATTATAAAAGTCAAAAAGTTCTCTTTGAAATATTGAAAATAAGAATTCTGATGGCCTATTTCTTAATGAATTGCCCTTTGGAGACATTGATTGAGCTATATTAAGAGACTTTAAAAATTTGAAAACATTTTGTTTGCATATTCGATACCATGATCAGAGTGAAAAACACTTGGTTTTATATTATATTTATCGATGCATGCCTGCAATAAATTTATACTTGCTTGTGCAGTTCTATCAATAGATAATGTTCAGCCAAGTATCGCACCAGAATAAGTTTCAGTAACCACATGTAAATAATGTCAAACACCATTTACTTTCACATATTTAATATCTGCATGTAAAACTTCTCCAAAATAACTTGAAACGAAATTTCCTTTAATCAAATCTGGAGCCCAAACTCTATCATATTTTTCTTCCTTTGGTGGTTTATCTTTTCTTCTATTTTTATATGCATTTGATTTATAACCCAAAGAATCAAAATTAATTCTAAAAGCATAAGTTGAAATTTTATGCCCTGTCTCATAGACGTATTTGTGAAAAAGTTTATCTCTTCCAATGACATTATTTGATAATTCGATTTGCGTTTTTAGCCAATCAATAACAGTATCATCTAAATATTGATTTCTTCTATCTATTTTTTCTGCTTTTTCATATGTGCTGTAAATAGATGTTCTGTTTACATGAAATACCTCAGCTGCTAATTTATTGTTATGAAATGATTGATTTTTTTGCTTTCTTTCTTTTATCTTTTGAATGATTACATTTGGATTAATACCATTTTCCTCTAATATTTCTTCCATAATTTCTTGATATAAATTTCTATCATGATCATCGAATTCATTAATGCTTCTACGTTTAGGTGGCCTACCTGATGCTTTCCCTTTTTAGAAGATTTTCCGGTTTGAGATTCTAATTTTGTCATATCAGTATTATATATGTTAATTCAATATTTGATATATTTGTATGCGTATCGATAAGGATTAACATTACGTTTTCTTCTGGCATATGAAGTGTATACGTCTTTGTATCTTTCTTCTCAAAATTCTTCAACAAATTCTATTTGAGCATACTCGATTCCTTTATTTAAAGCAAGATTAATATATTTTAATTTTTGTTCTACAGTGAATTGTTTTCTTGACATAAAAAACACATTCCTTTCTTAATTTTGGAATGTGTCTTAAAATTTTCTCCTAATATATTCACTTGATACTTTATTAGTTTTGTGTTTTTTAAAGCAAAAAATAAGACTTAAACATTATTTAGAAAGTATCTAATTATTAAGGCTATAAATTAGATAAAAGGGCATACTTGCTTGCTAATATAAAAAAGAACATTTTTTATTATCACATATAAAAAAAGTTCTATAATAATACTGCATCGTTAGCTCAGTCGGTAGAGCAGCTGGCTCTTAACCAGCGGGTCGCAGGTTCGAACCCTGTACGATGTACCATTTCATCTTTGATGACTAATTTTTGCCTAGTTAAGCTTTAACTAGGTTTTTAATTAAAATTTTAGTGATATAGGTGCTAAAAAGTAGTAGAATAAAAAGGATATTAGCTGTCGCTAATAATCTTTTTTATTTATTTTTTAAGGAAGGGAGGAAAAAATGAAGAATATCTTTTCTAAGAAAAAAGAAAAATCTCATGAAAGTGAATTTAACCAAGAAATGCATAATCTAGTTGAAGGATATGATCAAAGTGGAGCAACGCATATTCAAAAACGCAACACATTATATAAAAGAACTAGAATGTCTAACTTTGGACTTAAATTAAATCGCTTTTACTCACAAATGCCAATGTGAAAAATAGTAACAATTACTATAGTAACAGCTATTTTCTTTGGGGTTATCAGTGTTTTCTTTGTTAAGAACGTAGGTATTTATAACTTTGGTCTAGCTGCATTTGGACAATCTGCTGCCAAAATCATTGTGGTTAACTTAACAAAAGAACAAGTTTCTGAACCAGTAAGAAACCTTATTGACCAATTCGTTTTCTGGGTGGCTTACATTATCTTAAGTATTCCTATATTTGTGTTTGGATATAAAAAAGTTGGTAAGCTATTTACAAACATTACAATTTTATTCCTAGCAGTTTCATCATTAGTATCATTCTCAATCGGATTGATCCCAGGAGCTAATGCTGTTTACATTATTGGGGATTATTCAAACATTCACGTAAAGAACTTTTTATCAGACTACAAAAAATCATTAAGTAGCATTATTCCTATGCAATGAACAGGGGCTGATGCAGGTAATACAATTGCCTTAATGCTTTACTCAATCGTATATGGATACATGCTTGCTTACATTTTTGCAATTATCCAAATTATTGGTGGTACAGCCGGAGTTACTGGGGTTATTGGAGAATGATATGCTAATGCAAAACAAAAATCATTCGGTGCTATCTCAGGATACATGAACATTATTATTGTCTTTATAGCTGTTGCTATTGGGTCATGATTGCCAGGTTCATTGTTATTACAAGATGCTAAAACAAATATGACTGACGCTCAAACAGTGTGAGCTAAAAAATTAACAGACTTTCAATCTGATGCAGGAATAAAAACTGCAGAAGATCTTAAAACAGCTGTATCTGCAGCTGCAAAAAACATTAACGGAATTAATTTAACAAACTTTAATGAATTTAAGGATATAGATTGAAAAGCTGCATTTAATAATAAAGCTGACCTTGTAAATTACTTATCTTTAAGCAAGGATTTTGCTGCTGCAAATGAATTATTTAGCAAAGCTTGATCATTTGAATTATACTTATCACCAAACTTTGTTGCTACAATCTTAGTTAACGTTGTTTACATCATGATGCTTGATAAGCTATATCCTAAATTTAAACTTGTTCGTGTTCAAATCTTTACAAAGAATGCTGACTTGATCAGAGATATTATTAACAATGATAATAAAATTGTTACAGGTATGACTATATTCCCTGCAAAAGGTGGATATAAAGGTGAAGACCTTCAAGTTATTACATCTATCGCATTATTTAGACACGTGCTTCGTATTATTAAAGACGTACGTAAATGTGATGAAAATGCCTTTATTTCAGTTTCAGAAATCAAGAGCATTGATGGAAATATCTACTTACCTGAAGATAAATTCTAAAATTATAATAATAGAGCTACCTAATGGCAGCTCTTTTTATTTTAAATTTTAGTATAAAAAATCATGCATAGCATGATATATGGTGCCCCTTATGAGAATCGAACTCATGATGGTTGGTTACGAGTCAACTGTTTTACCACTAGAACTAAAAGGGCATGGTGGAGATAAGGGGAATCGAACCCCTGTCCACATTATAAAGGACTTACTACGTCTACAGTTTAGTTTGCTTTTAATAACACCATAAGCCTAAAGCAAACTAAAAGGTTTTATGATGTGCGACAAATTTCATGCAAGCTTGTCAACCCTTGCACTATCCTCTAACCGACTTATAAAACCGAGGAACTTCTTATAAGCCACTAGATCGCGAATATTAAGCGAAAGCTAGGTTTGCGTTGTTGAAAGCAAAAACCATTGGGTTGATGCTTGATTCTTTTTTAGCGTTTCCGTTTAAAAAGTCTAGAAGTATTATAGTCTACCAAACTACTGCAATAATAAGGCTCCATAACATGTCGAAACCATTATATCCCCATAAAGAAAATTGTATTAAAATAATAAAGTTTTAGCAATTTTTTTATTAGCTTCTTCTTTAATAATTTTAGCACGCTTATCATATTTTTTAAGCCCACGTGCAAGGGCTATTTCTACTTTAAGTCGTGACTTTTCATTGAAATAAATTTTAAGTGGAATAATAGTTAAACGTAATGTGTCTTCTTTAAAACCAATTTTGCGTATTTCGTTTTTATGCAAAAGCAATCTACGATCTCTGGTTTCATCACATTTTACTTGCATATATTGCTTAAAATAAGCCTCTTTAAGGTACATTTCACCTTTATAGATTGAGCAAAATGCATTAGTTATATCAACGCTTGAAGCACGCGCTGATTTAACCTCTCAGCCCATTAACTCAATTCCAGCTTCAAATTTTTCAATGATTTCATAATCATGATAAGCTTTTTTATTATTTGCTACTATTTTCATATACCTATTTTACCTTAATATTGGTAGTAAAGTGAAATAAAAACAGCTATTTATATAGCTGCTTAAATTATTTATTTTTATTAAATGATTGAGTAATTAAATCAAAGGCATAAGTTGGGTTAGTTTTCTTAGTATAATGAAGTTCACTTTTTCCAGAATGATTATGTCCAATGTTTGTCACATCTCTACAGCTATGCTCTGGGTCATTAATTTCATTAATTTTCATGTGTAGTCCAATAGTAATAAGGGATTTTTTTAAAACAAGTGATAAAAATGTTTTATTATGAAGTCTATATGCGATATATTTTTTAGTTATGTTAAAAGTTACTCCCGGATCTAAACTCATGACATAGTCATGAATGGTTTGATAGATTTCCCGAGTTCAAGAGCTTGTAATGAAATGGTCGATAGTAGAATAATAGCCTTTTCTTCTTCCTATAAAATCCTTATCTACTTGTGGATAGATTCAAATTTTTGTAGCTTCACTAGCTAAAAATATTGAACGTTTGTTAATTTCAGCTTCATTTCATTCCATAAGATCGTTCTTAATGAAATATTGATTTAGTTTATAAGGAGTAAGTTTAATTCCTCCATCTTGCATTAATTTGGTCAAGAAATCATTATTACTCATTTCTGAGTTATAGTTGGTTAATGTTAAATTACCTATTTTATGTACATTCATTTCTTGAACAATGTCAAAATCTGGTCCCAGCATTTGTTGCCACTCATCATTTAAAGTTCCCTGAGGCATGATATGTTCAATTGTTGCAGAATCCATGTTGATGAGATTTTTGTTATTAAATTCTTCAAGTGATTTCATTATATACTTAATCTGTTTAGATCTATAAGCATTAAATGTTACAAAACATTGCATAAATTCTTCATCATTTGGAAATCTATCTTTATTTTTAAGAGAGAAGAAAAATTCATTAATTGACTTAGAAAAATCCTTTAAATCAATGCGACCAAACAACTGAGCAAAAATTTTGTTTAAGCCATTACTTTGTAAAGCACACACTTGTCTTCTCAAAATATAACTAATAGATAATTGCAATGCTAAAGATACATCTTCATGATTGATTTGACCTTCTTCATATAAAATTATTAACTTCATAATAAATGGATAAATAACATTATTTTGTAAGTTTTTAATATTGATTAAAAGATTTTCGATTTCTTTATCATTTTTATAGTTTGCATTAATAATTTGATGATAGATTACTGCTTTATCATAAAGATCCTTGCATACTTCAATATTTTTCTCACTAATATTTAAATTGTAAAAATATGCTTTAAATTCATCATACAGTTTGTTTTTGCTTGGCATATTATTGTTTTGCATGATTAAATAGTCGCGAATAAAATTATCAGCAATAGTATTGTTAAAAACATTGTCTATTGTAAACAATTTTTCTAATTTCATTCAGTATTGATTATAAATATTGTCTTGATATTTATAATCAATGTTCATAAGTAAGAAGTTTCTAATTAAATCTGATGCTGTTAGACTCTTACCTGTTGAATTAAGTGATTCGAAAATTGCTTGTGCATCACCGTGATCTTTATCAAGGATAATTTGAACAGCTCATAATTTGTTTATGGTTTTGCATAATTCATCATAAGGTATATTTGACAGTGGAATTTGCTCTTTGAAAAATTTATAAGCATCTATAATTAAGGATTTTTTATATATGTTAACTGTATTTGTGATTAAAGAAATTAAATCTTCTTGATCTTTTTTCTTTGATTCAATTCGATTATAAGTATTTCCTAGGTAGACTGTAGTTAAATATGTTCGTTGAATTTCTTCAGCGCGATCACTTTGGTTGTTTTCATTATAACAGTCACGTAGAGCAATAAGCAAAAGAATTAATGTTGTTATTCTTTGTTGCCCATCAATAATCACAAATTTATTGATTTCATTTGGTGATGGAGTTTCAGCTACAGCAACCATTGCGCCTATGAAATAATCCTCTTTGTTTGATTTATATGTTTTTACAATATCAAATCATAGCTCAGAAATCTGATTGTATTCTCAACTATAAGGTCTTTGATAAATTGGAATGATATATTTAGCTTGAGCTGCTAATATATCTAAAATATTACTTTTATCTGCTTTCATAATTGTTACCATATCAATTATATATTTATCGAAGCTGATTGCAAACTAAAATAATATTTCACAGACTTAATTTTTAATTAACTATTGAAAAATTATTTTTTAAAGCATATTTATGGGTTTAAAAATTTCCGATAAAAAATTATTTCCTTTTTTATTTAAAAATGTATAATACTGCCCTTTTTTGCAAAATACTATATAATTATATTAAATATATTTAGTATATAAATTTTGAAGAAAATTAGGAGAAAAATGGACAAATCATACAACCATAAACTTGTTGAAGCGGGCATCGATAATAAATGGCAAGCTAAAAAATATTTCCAAACTCATGATGAGGCTAAAAGACCTTTTACAATCTTATTACCACCTCCTAATGTTACAGGTAAATTACACTTAGGGCATGCTTTAGACGTATATATTCCTGACACCATTATTCGTTATAAGAAACTAAATGGTTTTGATGTGCTTTGACTTCCAGGTATGGATCATGCCGGAATTGCAACTCAATCAAAAGTAGAAGATGAAATTTATAAAAAAGAAGGACTAAATCGTCACGATTTAGGACGTGAAGAATTTATAAGACGTGTTTGAGAATGAAAACACGAATATGCAAATTTATTCAGAAAACAATGATCAACAATTGGACTTGCTTTAGATTATTCTAATGAACGTTTCACATTAGACGAAAAAGCTAATGAGGCAGTCTCAAAAGTATTTGTTGACTTATACAATAAAGGCTTTATTTACAAAGGGGTGAAAGCGATTAACTGAGACGTTAAATTACAAACAGCTCTTTCTAATATTGAAGTAAATAATGAACCTACTGAACAAAAAATGTATTACATTAAATATCCAATTGAAAATTCAAATGAATATTTAGTTATTGCTACAGTTAGAACTGAAACTTTACTTAGTGATGTGGCTGTAGTGTACAATCCAGATGATACTCGTTACCAACATTTAGCAGGTAAATACGTAATTCACCCAGTTACTGGAAAACGTTTACCAATTATTGCAGATAATTATGTTGAAATTGACTTTGGATCAGGATTAATGAAACTTAGTGCTCATGCGGAAGCTGACATTGAAATTATGCAAAAACTTGGTTTTGAAATTTTAGAAACCATTGATAAAGCCGGAAAAATTAATTATCCAGAAAATGCACTCTTTCATGGAATGGAACGTTTTGCAGCTCGTGAAGCTATTGGACAATATTTAGCTGAAAACAACTTACTTGAAAAAGTTGAAACCACCATTTCGAATGTGGGAATCTCAGATAGATCTAAGACGCCTGTAGAAATCCTAGTATTACCTCAATGATTCGTTAAAATGGAACACTTTAGAGATTTAATCTTAAATGATTTAGATTCAGGTAAGGGAGTTGAATTCTTCCCTAAACGTTTTGAAAATACTATGAGACAATGAATGGAAAACGTTTATGACTGAACTATTTCAAGACAATTATGATGAGGACACAGAATTCCTGCTTGATATGACGCTGCTGGTAACATGAAAGTGCAAGTAGCTTGCCCTGGAGAAGGTTGAGTACAAGATCCTGACGTACTTGACACATGATTCTCTTCTGGATTGGCTCCATTTGTCTTTTTAGGATGACCTCGAGATGATAAATTAGTTAAAAGATACTATCCAACTTCTTTATTAGTTACTGGATATGACATTATCTTTTTCTGAGTTGCTAGAATGTACTTCTTTGGGCTTGAATTCATGGGACAAAAACCATTTGATGAATTATTACTTCATGGATTAATTCGTGATGCTCAAGGTAGAAAGATGTCAAAATCATTGAACAATGGTGTTGACCCAATGGATATGGTAGATAAATATGGATCAGATGCATTAAGATGATTCTTAATTACCAATACAACTCCTGGACTTGATATCAAGTTTAGTGATGAAAAAGTTGAAGCAGCTTGAAGAGTTAATAATAAACTTTGAAATATTGCTAAATATATCTCTGATTTACCAGAAAATGACTGTCATCAAACTGATGCAGATAAGTGAATAATGGAAAAATTAGCTTATTTAGAGGCTAAAATCAATACTCACATTAAGAACTATGATTTTGCTGTGCTAGGAACTGAAATCTATCGTTATTTATTTAACGACTTATCAGGTTGATATGTTGAATTTTTAAAAACAGCATATTCAAAACAAAGTGCTATGGAAGTACTTAGAAAGACCTTAATTGTGCTTCATCCATTTTTACCATTTATTACAGATAGACTATACAGTGAAATCTTTAAGGATGAATTGCTAGAACAAAGCTGACCTAGCTTTGAAATTGAAGCTCAAGCTTCTTATATCAACGATGTTATTTCAGTAGTTACTGAAATTAGAAAATATCGTGAAGACAACAACATATCTAAAAAAGAAATTATTTTATATAACTTAGTTACTGAATTAAATTCAAATGCAATTGCTATGATTAACAAGATGGCTTATGCACAAGTGCAAGCTAACCTTGACTATATGATTGCACTTGAAAATAACACTTTATACATTAAACAATCTGATGAAACTAAAGCAAGAAATAAAGAAATGCTATTAGAAAAAATTGCTTTTGTTAAAAGCGAAATTGCCCGTGCTAAAGGCATTTTAAGTAATGAAAAATTCGTCGCTAAAGCACCTAGAGATAAAGTTGAAGCTGAAGAAAACAAACTAAAAAAATATAGTGAAGAACTAGAAAAATACGAAGAGGAGCTAAGATGCAAATATTAAGTGGAAAAGAATTAGCCAAAAGCGAATTAGCAAAATTAAAACAAGAACTAATCGACTTAGAATTACCAAGAGCCTTAACAATGGCAATTATTCAAGTTGGTGATAATGAAGCTTCAAACAAATACATTAAACATAAATTAAAGGTTGCTGAAGATTTAGGGATTGAAGCAACTTTATACAAATTCCCTGAAGACATTAGCCAAGATCGTCTATTAAAGAAAATGGATCGTATTAATGAAAAGCATGATGGAATTATTGTACAATTACCATTACCAAAACATCTACCTACACAAGTTATTTTAGATGCTGTTCCATATGATAAAGATATCGATGGGTTAACAAGTAAAAATGAATTCAGATTATATAATGATCAACCTGAAAAACACTTTGTGCCAGCCACAGCTCGTGGTGTACTTGAATTAATGGAATACTACAAAATTGATGTTCAAGATAAAAAAGTTTGTGTTGTAGGTCGTTCACATGTTGTAGGAAAACCTCTAGCACATATTATTAAACGGATGGGAGCTACTGTTGCTACATATAATGAAGAAACTGGAATTAAAGGAATTGAATCTGGTGATATTGTTATAGTGGCGATTGGAGTAGCTAAATACATTAAGGCTAAGAACTTAAAAGATGGTGCTATTGTAATTGATGTTGGTACAAACTTAGATGATAAATTAACTAGCGAACTTTGTGGTGATGTTGATTTTGAAGATGTAAAAGACAAAGTAGCAGCAATTACTCCAGTTCCTGGTGGAGTTGGACCAATGACAGTTGTTTCATTAATGAAAAACTTAGTTGATATTATTAGATAGAAAGTGCAATTGCACTTTTTTATTTGCAAAATAAAAATCCCTATCTGGTAGGGAAAAAGGGATTTATAATACTAATTAGTTAGTTTGATTTCTTTTAAAGCTTGGTAGCGACATGATAAAACTAAATAAATTTTTAAATTGCGATTTAAGCTGTTAATTGAACTATCCTCATTTGCATATAAAATAATAAGCAAGCTAATTAATCTAGCTAAGAAATATGCATCTATTAGGATTAAAGCCAATCATATTAAGGCAGCAGCAATACGTTGTGTAAGGCTTGAAAATGTTTCCCCGAAGCACGCTAATAAGAATGCAACAAGAAATGCTGCTAATAAAAATGAATTTAGCACAATAAAGGTGATAGTTCAGGTCTTATTTTTAGTATTTTTAAATGATGTAATAAATTCACTAGCCTTAGCATTTAAGTTAGTGTTTTGTTCTTTCATAATTCTCCTTATATTCTTATTATATAGAATATTTCCATATATTGTGAAATTAAATCTTTTTGTCCTAAATTTTAGGAGCAAAATGAAAAAATCAGAGGGTCACTCTGAATTTTTTAATTATTATAAATCGATATTTTTAACGTATTTAGCATTGGTTTGAATGAATTCACGTCTTGGTTCAACACGTTCACCCATTAAGGTTTCAAATACTTGATCAGCTTTATAAGCATCTTCGATTTGTACTTGAAGCATCTTTCTGTTTTCAGGATCCATAGTTGTTTCTCACAATTGTTCAGGATCCATTTCTCCAAGCCCTTTATAACGTTGAATAGTAATCTTAGTATTTGGATTTAAATCAGCTAAAATAGCATCTTTTTGTGCATCGTTGAAAGCATATGCAACAAACTTGTTTTGTTGAATTTTATATAGAGGTGGTTGGGCAATATAGATGAAACCATGTTCAATTAATGGTTTAAAGTATCTATAGAAGAATGTTAAAAGCAGAGTTCTAATGTGAGCACCATCGACGTCAGCGTCCGTCATAATAACAATCTTGTGATATCTAAGTTTATTAATATTAAAGTTATCTCCAAGCCCTGTTCCAAGTGCTGTGATTAATGAAAGAATTTCTTCATTAGCAAGCACTTTTTCTTGACGAGATTTTTCAACATTAATAATTTTCCCTCTTAAAGGCAAGATAGCTTGAGTTTTTCTATCTCTACCCATTTTGGCACTACCACCAGCTGAGTTCCCTTCGACTATGTATAGTTCAGAAATTTCAGCATTTTTAGAACTACAATCTGAAAGTTTACCCGGAAGACCACCACTTTCAAAAACATTTTTACGTCTAGCGTTTTCTCTAGCTGCATTTGATGCTAAACGTCCTTTTCTAGCTGTTGTAGCGATTTCAATAATCTTCTTAGCTAGTTCAGGGTTTTCGTTTAAGAAACGCTCTAAAATAGGGCTAAATACCTTGTTTACAGCTTGTCTTGCATCTTTAGAACCAAGTTTTCCTTTAGTTTGTCCTTCAAATTCAGGATCTGGGTGCTTAATTGAGATAACTGCAGTTACACCTTCAAGCAAGTCATCACGAGTGAATTTTTCAGCATCAGTCTTAATAATTCCATGTTCAATTGCATAGTTGTTAATTAGTCTCATTAACGAATCATAGAACCCTGATACGTGGCTTCCACCTTCATGAGTTGAAATGTTGTTGGTGTATGAAATAACATTCCCACGGTATAAATCTGCTAGGTATTGCATTGCAACTTCCACACCGATAATAACATCTTCATCTTTATTGTTTTTAGCTGTATATTCACCTTCAGCATAAATTACTGGTGTAACAGGTTTATACCCTTCATTTAACTCATTTACGTAGTCAATAATACCATTGTCGTATTGGAATTCAACTTGTGTATTGTCACGTAAGTCAGTAACTGAAACATAAAGTCCTTTATTTAAGTGAGCAATTTGTTTAGCATGGTCAATGATTAGTTCCTTATCAAAAGGAAGTTGTTCCATAACTAAGTAATCAGGATGGAATTGAATTTTTGTTCCTGTTTCTCCAGGATTACATGTACCAATTACATGAGTTGATTGAATAGTTTTCCCACCATTAGCAAACTCTGCAAAATAGATGTTGCCATTTCTTTTAACTCAAGCTTTAAATGAGTCACTTAAGGCATTAACTACAGAAGCTCCAACCCCGTGTAATCCTCCTGATACTTTATAAGCATTAGATTCAAATTTTCCACCGGCATTTAGCTTAGTTAAAACAACTTCTAGTGCTGAGATCTTAAATCTCTCATGTGTGTCTACTGGAATTCCACGTCCATTATCTTCAACAATAATTGAGTTATCAGGATTAATGGTAATATCAATTCTACTTGCATACCCAGCCATACATTCATCTACAGAGTTATCAACGATTTCTCAAACTAAGTGGTGTAGTCCAGATTTAGAAGTAGAACCAATATACATACCCGGTCTTTTTCTAACGTGTTCAAGTCCTTCTAGAAATTGAATATTACTTGCATTATAGTTGTTTTGTTCTTTATTTTGTTCGGCCATTTTAGCTCCAATTCTAATAAATATTTATATTTATTAGAATTATACCTAAATTTTATCTTTTTCCAAATTTTACCAGTTTAGCAGTTAAAACAAATAAGCCTATGGGGTAGATAAAAAAATAGCAAAAATGCTATCTTTTATCAACGTGAAAAACATTATTAATATCTTCTTTTCAAAATCCTTTTTTATCAGCTTGTGCTTGTTTTTGGACTTCAATTATATACTTGTAATATTCTTTTTCTAATTGTGTCTTGGTATAGAAAATACTTTTCTCATTAGTGTTATCAATATATCAAACACGTGCCATACCATCAGCAACTTGTCTTACGCCAAATTCAGTTGCAAAATCTTGCTTAGAATTAGAAAATAGGAATGTTACTCATCTTCCATAAACGTCATTTCCTGTTTTGTGGATATAAAAGACCCAATTTTCTTCATCTAAAATATTCATAAGATTTGACTTGGCTTCATGAGCATATTTATTTTCTAATGAAGCCAATTTAGCATCTTTAGCGGGTATATTTTTAAAGGTTTCTGGAGTATCAATTCCTCTGAAACGTAGTCCCAAAGTTCTTCCTATATTTTCTTTGTGATTTGCTTCTTTAACTACAAGTGGCTGTATAGCTGCACTAGTGTCTTGCCCTTGTGCTGGCTCTCCAAGATAAATTTGATAAATGGTATCTCCATCTGCAACATGATTATCCATTAAGACTACATAATTTTTAGGTAAATGTTCTCTCATAAATCATTTATATCTTAGTAATGCTTGATTGTAAAGATCATTAAAATTTTTAGCATCATTATTAGCAACGAAATCAAATCTACTATTAGCAAAATCACTATTTAACTCTTGCATAAATGCTTTATATTTTGCTTTACTATCAGCTAGTTTTAAGTCATTTTGAAGAATAAAATTTGATTTTTCAATCATTTTATCTAGAGAGTGATTAAAATGCATCCAAGCTTCTATCAGGTCATGATCTAGTGCGTTTTCGTTTGAAAACACCTTGCTCATAGCCTTAAAATTATTTTCTTGTTGGGTGATATATGCTTTAGCTTCCTGCTTGTTTGCAACACTTTGTTGTCCCAAGATATCTATTTTGTTTACTTGAGTATTGAGATAGTTAAGTAATGGTTGATATTTAACAACTTCTTTTTGATTTAATAAGTTTTCTCTAGCATACTTAATTACTTTAGTACTCAAATCTTTAAGTTCTTTATCATTTCTGTCATCTTGTGGTTTTTCTGGTTTTTCTGGTTTTCCATTGTTTGTGTTAGTGTGATTACATTGTGTGGCAACAGTTGGAATAAGTGCACTTAATACAACTGTTGGTAAAAGTAGTTTTTTCAATTTTTTCATATATTAATTCTATTATTTTTCTAAATAAGTAAAAGAAAAAGGCTTAAGCCTTATCTTGTGATCCAAATTCAAGAATTTTTTCTTTAATCACTTTACACATAGCTTCATATCCAGGCTTGTAAAGTTTTCTAGGATCGTAATTTTTACCTTCTAGATCTTTATTTGAAATAATAAAATCTCTGATTGCTTGGTGATTTGCAAGTTGAAGTTCAGTATTAACATTAATTTTAGTTACACCAAGAGAGATGGCTTTTTGGATTTGATCTTTTGGAATTCCACTTCCACCATGAAGCACAATTCCCATTCCTGTTTCAGTAGCTAGTTCAGCTAGCACATCAAAATTAAGCCCTTTTCAATCTTTTGGATAGATTCCATGAATGTTTCCAATTCCAGCAGCTAGTACTGTAATTCCTTGTTTGCTTAAAGAAACAGCCTCTTTTATATCAGCGATTTCCCCTGAACCAATTACTCCATCTTCTTCACCACCAATTGAGCCAACTTCAGCTTCAACTGACATGTTTCGACTTGCAGCTAGAAAAACTAGCTCTTGAGTTAACTCTTTGTTTTCTTTAAATGGTAAATGTGATCCATCAAACATAATTGATGTAAAAGCTTCTGATTTAATAGCTTCTACACAAGTATTAAATGAACCGTGATCTAAATGCAAAGCAACTGGAATTGAGATTTTGAAATCCTTAATCATTCCCAATACCATACCTGAGACAGTTTCAAAACCACCCATGTATTTTAAAGCACCTTCAGAAACACCTAAAATTACAGGTGATTTCATTTCTTCACAAGTTAATAAAATTGCTTTGGTTCACTCTAAATTATTAATATTAAAGTGAGGAATAGCATACTTACCTTTTTTTGCTTTTTTAAGCATATCTTTTGCATTTACTAAAGCCATAATTACCTACTAAAATCCAGTGTTTTTACCTTGTCATTTATCGTTAGCTGTTCTTTGGAATCTTTTATCAACAGTTAATAGACGATGTAATTCACCCATCTTTGTTTCTCTTACTTTTTCGTAAGGTTTTTCTTCAGTAACAAAACGTTCTTCTCAGTCTGATTTTAATTCGTTTTCTACAGCATCAAAGATTTCGAAAAATGTAAATTCTGCTGTAGGGTTTGAATTTACTTTATTGATTGCAATTTCTAGCATTGTTCTTTTTGACATATTTTCCCCTTAAAGTATTTCTATTATACTTGATTATTTTAATATTACATTGATTTAGGAGCTGAAACCCCAATAAGTTTAAGTCCTAATTCTAAAACAATTTGTACAGCTTGAACTAGGTAAGCATAGGTACTTTGATCTTGGTGGTTAAGTAGCTTAGTTTCTGCATAAAAACTATTGAATAATTTAGCTAAGTTAATTAAGTATTGAGTCATTAAGTTAACTTTTGTAGTTGAGATAATTGTTTTGATTAATTCGTCGAAGTTATCTAGTTCAACAATTACTTTTTTAGCTTTGTCAGTGAATTGGATGTTTTCATTAATAGCTTCTTGGTTTAGTCTTTCTAGTAATGAAATGGCTCTAGAATGAGCGTATTGAACGATGAAAACTGGGTTCTTAGAATCTTGTGAGTTAGCAAAATCAATATCAAAGTCAAACTTGTTATTGATTTCTCTGGTTAACATCATAAATCTAATAGCATCAGTTGATGAAACATCCATTAGGTCAGCTAAAGTAACGCTAGTTCCAGCACGCTTAGACATTTTAAATTCTTGACCATCTTTAATTAATCTAACTAATTGAATTGTTAGAATGTTTAAGTTTTCAGGATTAAATCCTAAATATTGCATTGCTATCTTCATTCTTTGGATGTAACCTGAGTGGTCAGCGCCAAAGATGTTAATTAAGTTGTTACATTTCTTAAACTTAATTTGGTGATAAGCAATATCTGGTAAGAAATATGTATAGTCACCATTTGTTTTAACAAGAACACGATCTTTATCATCCCCTAAGGCTTCGGTTTTTAAAAATAGTGCACCATCTTGTTGATATGTAGCATCTTTTGCTTTTAAATCTGCTAATGTTTGTTCAATAGCACCTGAGTTCTTAATTGCTTTTTCACTTGAGAAAGTATTAAAACTAACATTGAAGTGTGCTAAATCATCTTTAATCTTATCTAGCATGATTTTTGTAGCAATTGTTGCTAATTGTTCACGTTTTTGATCATCTAGTTCAATAAAGAAATCTCCATATTGATCTTTAATTTGTTGTGCACCTCAAATAATATCGCTTCCTCTGTAGCATTCTTCAGGCATCGGGTGTGAAATATTAAATAATTCACAGTATCTTACTCAAATTGAGTTAGTTAACACACTAATTTGGTTTCCAGCATCATTAACATAATATTCTGCTTCAACATCATATCCTGCATGTCTTAAGACTCTAACTAATGAATCGCCAAAAGCAGCTCCTCTAGCATGTCCTACGTGTAAGAAACCAGTTGGGTTAGCTGAGACAAATTCAACATTTAATTTGTCACCTGCAATATAGTTTCCTCCAAAGTTATCTTTAGCTGTAATTACTTGTTGGATAGTTTGCACAAAAGCACCATTAGCTAGCACTATGTTTAAAAATCCAGGACGTGCTACATCAATTTGACTAAATAAACTATCTTGAGTAAGAATTTGAGCAATTTTTTCAGCAACAATAGTTGGATTTTTTTCTACAGCATATTGTTTAACAATAAAAGCTACATTAGTTGAGAAATCATATTGGATTTGATTTGTGTTTAGATTTTCTGGCACATTTGGTTGAACAACATTAAAATTTAGATTTTCAATTTCTAGTTCTTGATTGAAAAAACTTTGATCTTTTAGTTGTTTTAAAGCCTGATTAATAGCAAGCTTTACTTTTTGTTTTAATGACATCATACTCCTTAAATATAGGTAAATTAATAATTTTTTATATTATATAAAATTATTAATTTTGTATAGTTTTAAACATTAAAATTTTTATATCTTATATATAGCTTTTTTCAAGCTTTTAAGGTGTAAATATAATATAATTACATAAATTAATAAGGAGAATAGATGATTAAAGTTTATACCTGTGGACCAACTGTTTATAATGATGTTCATATTGGAAATTTAAGACCTATTTTAACGATGGATTTAATTCTAAAAGCACATCGTGCATTAGGTAATGAATTTAATTTTGTGCACAATATTACTGATATTGATGACAAAATTATTAATAAAGCTATTGCAACTAATCAAAGTGAACAAGAAGTAGCAACCTTTTATGCTAACAAGTATCTTGAGTTACTACAAAAATTTAATGTTGATACAATCACTCATTTAGAATACGTTACAGCTAATATGGATTTAATTGTTGCTTTTATTCAAAAACTTTTAGATCTTGGAGCAGCATATCAAGATAGCGAAGGAAACGTTTGATTTGATGTAATTAAATACCAAAATCACTATGGCGTAGTCTCAAACCAAAAAATTGAAAATATGCTTTCAGAAGAAAATGAATATAGTAACCTTAAAAAATCACCAATTGATTTTGCTCTATGAAAAAAGACTAAAGTAGGGGTTGTGTATGATTCACCTTTTAGTAAAGGAAGACCCGGATGACACACTGAATGTGCTGTGCTAATATATAAACATTTTGGACAAGAAGGGGTTGATATTCATAGTGGTGGTATGGATTTAACCTTCCCTCACCATGAAAATGAAAACATTCAATTTTATGCATTAACTAATCAACCAATTGCTCAAAACTGACTTAGAACAGGGCAAATTAATCTTAATGGCATGAAGATGTCTAAATCATTACAAAATGTTATTCTCCCTAAAGACTTCTTACAAAACTATAGTCCTGATGTATTAAAAACCATTTTCTTGCAAAATGGCTTTACCAGTGAAATAAATATTGATAATAATACGCTTGAATCAGTTAATGCTTTAATTAATAAAATTAAGCGTTTATATTTCGCTGCTTATTTAGAACAAGTTGATCTTAAGGACTATGACGTAGAGTTATTTGCTGAAGCGATGCAAACTATTGCTAACTTAAGATTTTCTGATTTTAATAAGTTGATTAATGAAATTATTAAGCAAGCAAATAAAACCAAAGAATCTAAATACTTTGCTACAGTTATGCAAATATTTAATGCTTTAGGCTATGAGTTTAATCAAATTGATTTTGCTTCATATGCTAATATTTATCATCAATGAAAAGAATTACTTGCACAAAAGAACTATCAAGCTGCTGATCAATTACGCGAAGTATTGGTGAATAATAATTTAATCTAAGGAAGAAAATGAAAAAAGAATTTAATAAAAAAAATAAGCCTTTTGTCAAGGAACGTTTTGACAAAAAGACCATGGACAAGCCAGCAAAAATTGTTAGCGAAACCTTAATTTGAGGAAAAAACTCAGTAATGGATGCTTTAAATAGCAACTTAAATATTTCTAAAATTTACGTCAACGAGAACTTTACTAGTTTCAAAGTTGATAAGCGCTCAATTACAGTAGAATTTGTTCCTAAAGCTACTTTAGATCAAATGTCTAATAATGCTAATCACCAAGGATATATTGTAGCTATTAAAAGCATTAATTATTCTGATGTTGAACAACTAATAAAAAGAAAACCAAATATTGTACTAGCTTTAGATCATATTGTTGATCCACAAAATCTAGGTGCAATTATACGTACAGCAAATGCTGCTGGTATAAAAGATATTTTGCTTCCTAAAGATAATGCAGCTGAAGTAAATTCAACAGCTTTAAAAGTTTCTTCTGGAGGATTTGTTGGAATGAACTTTTATAAAGTTAGCTCATTAAGTGCTGTACTTACAAAATTAAAAAATAATTCATACTGAGTATATAGTACTACCTTACAAGAAGACTCAGTTGACTATAATACAATTAGTTATCCTGACTATACAGTATTAGTTATGGGAAATGAAGGTAGCGGAGTAAGTAAAAGTGTACTTGCTGTTACTGACCAATGTATACATATTAACCAATATGGTACTGTACAATCTCTAAATGTTTCAGTGGCAACTGGAATAGTAGTATTTGGATATTTAAACTCAAAAAACAAGTAAGAAAAATTGCTTGTTTTTTCTTTGCAGAAAAAACAAGCAAATATTTAATTTTTGTATAAAATAAAGTTGGAACTTTTATTTCTTAAAATACCAGGAGAGATCCTCAAGAACGAGACATATTAAGGAATAAGGTATATAAGAAATATTTTTTATTTTTTTAATAATACCATAAAAGTGATAACTTTATTAATCAATTAAATAACTTAAGATAGAAAGCTTTTTCGTCTTTAGTTATTTAATATCCTTGAGACAATATTTATTTGCCTCATAATTATTCTATCAAACCTAGAAAGAAAAAGTCATAAAAAAAGCAATTTCCACATTTTTTTATTTACCCCCATTTTATGGAGCTATTCACCATAAAAATGTGGAAATTTCAAAAAAATATTTTTTTTATAAAGAGAAAAATTAAATATTTTTTTGAAAACAATCTAGTAAAATAAAATTATGACGATAAATTGATTATATATAATTGTGATCATACTAGCTGCATTATTGTTCTATGCAGCCTTTAAAATGTATGGTTACTTCAACTTTATTAAGGCAGGATTCAATATTGCCTGAGTAAGAATACAAACATTTTGAAAACTAGGACTTGCTAGTGTCTACTTTGGACTTATCATTATTTTATTCGCATTATATGCAAGTGGAGTACTTAACATAACTATTTGAGATAAGACAGCGTATGTACCTTATGTTTTTAGTCCAATTGGAGTATTTGCATTAATTAGCTATTTTGCATTAGCATTTTACATTGCAATAGTTGTCTTTTCTCTCATTGTATTATTGAGTAAAAAAGAAAGAATCATAATTACTTGACAAGACGTGTGTGATTTAGATGTTGACTCATTTAATTTAAACATTGATAAGACTTATATCAAGAATAGAAATAGTTATACTATGTTTAAAGACTATATAACTAATTCAATGATGTTTAAGAAACATCCAAAAATCTTTGCTTCAAAAGTAATTTACTATGCTTTAATGTTTATTTACTCATCACCAGTATATGAAAATGCATTTAAAAAACAAGTTGATCAAAATGAAGAAGCAGCAGAAGAAAATGAATTTGATAAGTTGTTAGTTTCAGAACGTCCAATTGCAGAATTATTTAGTGATAATAAACAATATATTACCTATGTCATTAAGACTGCATATCAAAAAGTTAATACTTTTTATCCACTTGATGAAATTTCATTTAAGAATGCTGTAATAAAGGCTTTTAAATAGCCTTTTTTTCTTGATATTTATCACTTTTTTATAAATTAATATAGTAAAATAAAGCTATGGGTAAAATAGGTTATAAATCAAAGCGATCTGCCCAAGAAATTCCCTCATTTCAAAGGCTAAAATATTTAGCTTTGCAAGACAATAGTGAGCTTGAAAAAGAAGTGAAATGAATTAGCAATTTTTTTGGATCAGACTTAGTAGAAATTAAACATTTTAACATCCAAGCTTGTCAAGAATGATGTGATGAGCAATCTTTTATAACCGATAAAAAGCCAATAATACACGTAGAAGAAGAATTGAACAAAATTGAAGTTGAATACTTGAAATTGACAGACTGTTTCATAGACAAGTTTCCTTTCTATCAAACTAATGAAAGAAACAAAGTTTTCTATGAATTAATAAATTCCCAACCCAATAATACTCAAGTAGCCAACCAAAATTTACAAGGCACAAATACTACTCGAGTTAAGGTTAATAAGCTCGAAATCTAATTTTGTGCATTTTTATTTATTTATTGTAGGAGTAAACATGAAAGTTAATATAGCAATCGACGGGCCAAGTGGGGCTGGAAAATCAACCATTTCAAAAGAACTAGCGAAACGTTTAGGATACACATTTATCAATAGTGGAAGTGCCTACCGTGCAGTAGCATACAATGCTAACAAATTAGGAATTGAATCTCATGAAACCGAAAAAATCATTCAATCACTTGAACCAGGAATGATTGAATTAAGACCTAATGACGTTACTCTACTTAGAGGTGTAGACATTTCACATGATATTAGAGCAGATTATATTTCAAAAATTACACCAACTGTAGCTAAAATTCCTGAAGTAAGAGAATTTGTAGTAGACTTTATTCAACATATGACACTTAAAAGTAAAGGCTACATTATTGATGGTAGAGATACTACTTTCAAAATTATGCCTCATGCTGAAGTTAAAATTTTCTTATGAGCTAGCGAAGAAGAACGTGCAAGACGTAGACTTGAACAAAATCAAGCCTTAGGTTATAACACTGACTTCCAAGAAGTACTTTATGAAGTTAAATTAAGAGACGCACAAGATATGAACCGGGCAATTGACCCTCTTCATAAAACAGCAGACGCTATTTATGTCGATTGTACAGAAATGACTTTAGAAGAAGTTTTAGATCGCATCCTACAAATTATTGATGATAAAATTAAAACCCTACAAGGAGGCAATAATGCGTAATACAGTAGCTATTATAGGGAAACCAAACGTTGGAAAAAGTACATTTTTCAACAAATTAATTGGAAGAAAAGCTTCAATCGTGCACGATGAACCAGGGGTTACTCGTGATCGTCTTTATGAAAAGATTCATTGAGCTGGAAAAGAATTAAAAATCATTGACACTGGTGGAATTGAAATTGAAAATAGACCATTCCAAGAACAAATTCAAATCCAAGCTAAAATCGCCATTGAAGAAGCTGATGTAATTATCTTCTTATTTGATGGAACCAGTGAAATTACTAATGATGATTTATTTATCATGAACATTTTACGTAAAAGTCACAAACCAATCATTGCAGTAGCTAACAAACTAGAAGATAACCAACAATTTGACTATAGTTGATATAAATTAGGAGTGGATCATATTTTTCCAGTTTCAGCACTTCATGGTGAAGGAATTGGGGATGTGCTTAATAGATGTTTAGAAGACTTAGATTTTAGTGAAGAAGAAAGTATTGAAACATTTAATCTTGCAATCATTGGTAAACCTAATGCTGGAAAGAGTTCATTGTTAAATAATCTAGCAAAAGAAGAACGTTCAATTGTTTCTCCAATTGCAGGGACAACTAGAGATTCAGTTAAATCACTAGTTGAAATTGATGGAAAAGTTTATAACGTAATTGATACAGCTGGGATTACTAAGAAATCTAAACTAGTAGAATCAGTTGATCACTATGCATTAATGAGAGCGATGAATTCACTTGCTGAAGCTGACTTATCTTTAATTGTGATTGATGCAACTCAAGAAGAAGTTTCACACTTTGATTCACGTATCATTGGATATGCTTTAGAAAATGAAAAGCCTATTATCGTAGTAATCAATAAGTGAGACTTAGTTGAAAAAGAAACTAATACAATGGCACAATATGAAAAGAAACTTAGAAACAAATTCCACTTTGTACCATGAGTTCCATTTGTTTTCATTTCAGCTAAATATAACCAACGTTTAAACAAATTATATGAAACAATCAATATGGTTAGAACTAACCTTGAAAGAGATATTAAACCTTCAATGCTTTCTAACTTAATTATGGAAACACAAATTATTCAACCTGCTGTACCATTTAATGGTGGTAGATTAAATATTTACTTTGCTCGTCAAGAAAGAGCTAAAATTCCAACATTTACATTCTTTGTTAATAATAAGAAGTTTTTACACTTCTCATACCAACGTTATTTAGAAAATCAACTTAGAGCAACTTTTGATTTTAGAGGTTGCCCAATTAAAATGAACTTTAAAAACAAACAAAATGCAATGGAATAATATTTAAAATTAGACTAAAAAATCTAGACAAACAAGGTCTAGATTTTTTACTATTCAAATTGATTTCTATAGAAAGAAGTTTCACGAGAGATTACAATAAAGTTTAAAATTCAACTTACAATTGGGAAGAAGAATAAGAAAATAAATGAAACTCAAAGTAATGTCTTATTATCTTGTGAAACATATGATGTTAAAGTAGCAGTGGTTACTAGCATAATAATAAATACTACAAAAGTAGCTAGATAAATTGCACCAGAAAAGACTGTGACTAGTGTTCTTAACACTCCGAATCCAGTGTCTGCAACATATATAGGGATTGTAAAAGAAGTTGTGATTATCACTAAAATCAGGTGAATAATTGTAACAATTTTGAGTTGCTCTAAATTTTTTATTTTATTCATATCGCCTCCTAGAATTTAGATATTATAGCAGCTTTTGATTCCAAATAAGCAATAAAAAAATCAGACAAAGCTGATTTAAATTAAAGTGCAATATCAGAAATATTTAGTAATTGAATTGAATTACCATTCACTTTATCTAGTGTAATAATAACTCCATTAATTTGGGTATTATTATCACTAACCTTAAAACGTTCATGTGCATTGTAACGCATCTTGTGATAAACTTCATCAAAATTTGCTCCAATAGCACAATTCATTGGGCCTGTCATTCCAGCATCAGTAATATAAGCTGTACCTTTAGGTAAAATACGAGCATCATTAGTTTGCACATGGGTATGTGTTCCACAGATTGCATCAACTTTTCCGTCTAGGTATAAGGCAAAAACATTTTTTTCACTTGTGGTTTCAGCATGGAAATCAACAAAGTGAAAATCAGTTTTTTGACCAACTTCAAGTAATTGATCCATGGCATCAAAGAAGTTATTAGCTTGTGATTGTTTTCAAGGTGACATTAATTCATTAAAAGTAATTCCCATAATAGAGGTTACTCTTAAAGTGTGTCCTTTAACTTCAAATACTTTACTTCCTTCTCCAGGGTAATCCAAATCAATGTTATAAGGTCTAATAACATTACTGTTATCAATAAAGTTTTCAATATCGCTGTTAGCTCAAACATGGTTTCCCATGGTGAAAGCATTAACTCCAGCATGTGAAAGTCTATCGTAATCGTTTTTATCTAATCCTTTTCTACCAGTTACATTTTCACCTTGTGCGATAGTGAAATCAACTGAAAAATCTTTGATTAGGGTAGGTAGAAATTTTTCTACAGTTTTCACACCTGGTTCTCCAAAAATATCTCCTAAAAATAAGATATTAATTGCTTGATTTTTCATATCGTTCTTATTATAGCAGCATTATTTAAACAAGTAAAAGAATTCTATCATTAGCTAGAAAAAAACAGCAAGAATTCTTGCTGCCTAATCTTATTTATTCTTCTTTTTATCTTCTTCTAAATTCTTATTAATCTTTTCCATTAAGGCATTAATTGCTGCAGTAGCTGATTCTTCTAGAATACGAACTTGCTCTAAAGTTTTAGCTTCAGTTTGTACCCTTTCTTTTGAAAAGATCATTTCTCCTGCTTTATAGTCTTGATCAAAATATTTAACATTGAAAGCTACTTTTTCTGGGTTAGCTACATCAATGTGGTAAATTCTAGGGCTATCGGTTGAGACTGCATATGATTTAACTTCATCAATAAAGCTACGTTCAAGTACATCTCTAGCAATTAAAGTTGCTTCATCACTAGTAATTTCAGCTATCGAATCCACTGAGAATTTTTTAGCATCTTTAAAAATAGGTTTTCCTTTAATGTTTTTAGGCACATAAGGGAATTTATCGGCTTTAATTTTAACAATTTGACCATTGTTAGAAGCTAGTGCTAGTAAACCATCAGCTGTTGTGGTACTAAAGGCTTGTACTTTGTCATTGAGAGATAAATAAACCCCTTTATTTCCTTTAGCTTTAGGTCCGTATTGAGCTAAATCAGTTTCACTATATCTTGATACACAACCATTTTCGGTTAAAATTACAATATCACGTGAGCCATTGCAAATAGTTGCATTAACTAATTTATCACCTTTTTCCATAGCAATAGCTGTGTAAGAACGATTGATTCTAGATACTGAAAAGTCTTGAAGTAAGGTCTTTTTGAAATATCCATTCTTAGTTCCTAGCGCGATATAAATTAGAGAGTCTCAATTATTGATTTCAAAGATTGAAACAACTTCATCAGCTAGCAAGAAGTCAGCAAAATTAGATAAGTGGAATCCTAAATCTTTTCATTTTGACTCTTGGATCTTATATGCTGGAATAATCATGTAATTTCCAAGTGCCGTAAATATTAATAAGTTGTTAATTGAATTTACTTTTCCAAAGAAAATTAAATTATCATCATCTTTTAAGTTGTAAGTTTCAAAGTTATTTGAGTCAACTACTCTTTGTGAAAGACGTTTAATATATCCACCGCGTGAAAGACCAATATTAATCATTTCTTCTTTAACAAGGTCTGTTTCATTGTAACTGAAGTCAAATTCTGCTTCAACAATTTCAGTTTTTCTAGGTTTGGCAAAGAGCAATTTAAGTTGACTTAATTGATCTATAATAAAGTCATTAAATTTACTTTCATCGCTAAGTAGTAGATTAATACGTTGAATTTCAGCAACTAATTCAGCTTTTTCATTTAAGTAAGCTTCTTTATCTGTTTTACTTAATCTATAAAGTCTTAATTCAGCAATTGCTGTAGCTTGATTTTTAGTAAATCCAAAAGCATTAATTAAGTTTTCAATTACGCCGGCTTTTGAGCCTTCGGTTTTACGGATAACTTCAATTACTTTATCAGTAATTTCAGACACCTTAATAAACCCTTCTACAAGTTCTAAACGTAATTTATATTTTTCTAAATCATAAATTAATGTTTTGGTTTTAATATCTTTAACGTGTAGGATATAGTTATCAATAAGTTGCACAATTCCTAAAGTGCGAGGAGAATTTTGCACAATGCAAGTATTATTGTATGAATAAGTAACTTGTAAGTCTGTTTTTTGGAATAAGTAAGTTAGAATACTATTTTCACTAGCGTTAGCATCTAAAGTAATTAATATATTAATTCCTTCACGATCTGATTGGTCTTTAATTTCTAAAATACCATCAATATCTTTATTGTTAATTATATTATCAATATCATAAACTAATTTGGATTTAACTACGCCATAGGGAATTTCAGTAATTTCAATGTACTTGTATTTATCTTTTGAATAAGTTGTATATTTAGCAAAAAGTCTAATTTTATCCTTTTGGTTTCTCCCGGTATCAAAGGCCTCTAAAATACCTTTTGTTCCCCGAATAATTCCTCCGGTTGGAAAATCAGGTCCTTTAATAAATTTAACTACATCATAAAAAGTGGCATGAGGATTTAAAATACGATAAATAGTTGCATCAATGATTTCCCCAAGGTTGTGTGGTGGCATATCAGTTGCCATCCCAATAGCAATCCCCATTGATCCATTAACAAGTAAGTTAGGGAAAATTGAAGGAAGCACTGTTGGTTCAACTTCGGAGTCATCAAAGTTAGGTGCAAATTTTACTGTGTCTTTTTTAATGTCTCCAATAATAAATTCTGAAATTTTAGATAATCTAACTTCGGTATAACGCATTGCAGCAGCTGGGTCATTATCAATTGATCCAACATTTCCATGCATATCTAGAAGTGGTAGATTCATTTTTCATCATTGTGACATATTAACCATAGCTTCATAAACTGAAGAGTCCCCATGTGGGTGGTACTTACCAATAACATCCCCAACAACTCTGGCAGATTTCTTATATTGTTTATCACTAAATAAACCAAGTCCATACATAGCATATAAAATACGACGTTGTACAGGTTTTAGTCCATCTCTAACATCTGGTAAGGCTCTTTGTTGAATAACATATTTTGAATATCTTCCAAAACGATCTGCCATGATACGATCTAATGTCTCATTAATGATTTTTTCTGTTACAAGTACTTCTTTTTCTTTTTTCATATTCTTCCTCAATTCAATAGTTTCCATTTAATTATAATTTATTTTATTAACATAGTTATAAAAAGGCCTGAGAGATTGTTTTTATTTGTAATGATATGTAATTTCAAACTTTATATGTACCTTAAAGTGAATATTGCTTGTAATGGTTAATGATGATAAGATTGACTTTATTTAAATGTCATATTAGCATGCAATATGATAATGGAATCTAACAATATCTTGCATTAGTTGACTATACAGTCACAGATTAAATAGCTTTCCCAGCAGTGGCATAATGTTTCTTAATTACTATCAAATTTTAAATCAATACAATTTTTGCATGTTTTTTTGCTACTTTTATCGTAAACTACTCTAAAAATGCTTGTTTTTATCAAAAAATTGACAAAAAATAGCATAAACCAATAAATTCGCAGAAAAAAAGTTGCAAAAAAATCAAGTTTTAATTTATGTTATATAGACAAAAAAGCACCCTTTCCCAGCAGTAGCATAATGTTAAATTATAATTACCTTTCCAAGTTAAATATAGGTAAAATTCTTTTATTCCTAAAATATAGAGACTTTTGTTTTTTTGCACGCTTAAAATTACATAGAAAAATTCTATGTAGGCATTTCCCATCAGTAGCATAATGTTTATTAATTACTATCAAATTAAAAGTTCATACAATTTTTGCGTGTTTTTTTGCTACTTTTGGCAAAAATCACCTTCAAAACACTTATTTTTGCCTCAAAATCGACAAAAAATGTACTAAACCAGTAAATTCTTGGGAAAAAAGTTGCAAAAAATTCAAGTTTTAATTTATGTTATGTAATAACAAATAAAATAAAGGTAATAGAAGAAAGAGTTTACTATAGTGAATGAATTGGTGATCTAAATGGCTCACAAGTTGCTTTTTAGACTTCTAAATATTAAATATGCGAGTTAGCATTCATAATTTTGTACAAGTAATTTAGATACTATATAGATTTTTGTGTAAATTCATAAATTATTAAAAATGGCAAAAGAAAAGATAAGTTACCCTATAATTTTTATAACGTCGAAAGGAATAACTTATCTATGAATAATTTTAAACTATTAAACTCAGAACAATTGCAAAAATTTTATAAAGAAACAACCGATATCAATCACCTTATGTCTTTATTACTGAATCAATATAAATCAGATATCCAAGAAATAATTAATGAATTATTAAAAGATGGTCTAACTGAATTTCTTCAATATGAAAAATACGAAAGAAGTGACAATGCTAATTATAGAAATGGCTATTACACTAGAAAATTACTATTAGAAATTGGTGAAATTGAAATTCAAATACCACGCGATAGAAATGGTGACTTTGAAAATAAACTTATTAAAAAACATCAAAGAACACAAAAGCAAGTAACAGAAATGATTCAAATTCTTTTCAAAAAAGGTTTAGATTACAGCGAAATTATTGATATTGTAAACGAAATGTTTGGAAAGGAATTTTCTAAACAATCAATAACAAATATCACCAATAACTTAATTCATAATATTGAAGAGTTTAGACAAAGAAGGTTGAAAAAAGAGTACAAAGTCATATACTCTAGATGCAACACATTTGAGTGTTAAAAGAGATGGTTCATATCAGAAAGAAGCTGTACATATAGCCCTAGGAATAAGCGCTGAAGGTTATAAAGAAATACTCGCATTTGAGATTTATCCAAATGAAAGTGCAAATAATTATGGAGATATTTTAGAAGATATTAAAAATCGCGGTGTTGAAAAAGTAGACATATTTATAACTGATGGACTAGCAGGGATTAAGGATGTAATTCACAGACATTTTCCAGAAGCATATTATCAAAGATGTTGAGTACACATACAACGTAATATACATTCAAAAGTTAAAAGAGCGCATATCACAGAAATAACCCAGGATATTAAATTAATTTATAATCAAACCGATGAAGATATGGCTATTAAGAAGTTCAATGAATTTCTAAATAAATGAAAAAATATCTACCCATCAATTGTTAGAAATCTACTATCTATAGGAGATGATTTATTTTCATTTTACGCATTTCCATATGAAATCAGAAAATCCCTTTATACAACAAATTTAATTGAAGCATTCAACTCATATATCAAAAAGCAATTAAAAGGTAAAAAACAATTCTCTACTGTTAATTCAGCAGAGAAAATATTAATAACGATTATAGATTCATATAATGCGAAAAATTCTAGTCGCAGGCATATGGGATTTAAGAATATTTAATATTCTTGTATAATTTTTAAATAAAAGTTATACAAGTTACTTATCTTTTCAGAATTTACACAAAATTATTGACAGTATCGTAATTTATCACTTCAAAATACGAATGGTTCTATATTATAGGGCTATTTACTTTTTATAGCAACCAAACTTCGAAACTAAATATTATCTATAAGTAAAATTATCAATAATGCCTAAAATAACTTATTTTGGTATTTTTATATGTTTTCCGATTTTCAAATGTTAGCAGGATAAAATTTCTTTACAAAAACACCTTTTCCCAGCAGTAGCATAATTTTTCTTTATTAATATCAAACTTCAAATTCAAATAATTTTTGCATGTTTTTTTGCTACTTTTGGCAAAAATTACCTTCAAAACACTTATTTTTGCCTAAAAATCGACAAAAAATGTACTAAACCAGTAAATTCTTGGGAAAAAAGTTGCAAAAAATTCAAGTTTTAATTTATGTTATATAATAACAAATAAAATAAAGGCAAATAGAACAGAATGCGTACTATAGCTGATGAATTTTTTCATTCAATGATTTAATAGGCGTTTTTATGTTTTTAAATTATTAAATATGCCAGTTAGTACCCACAATTTTATACAAGTAATTTCGCGCTTCAAAATACGAATGGTTCTATATTATAGGGCTATTTGTTTTTTATAATCATAAAACTTCGAAAGCGATTATTTTCAAAAGAAAAGAATAGAAATAATAATAAGTTTTACCTTTCCCAGCAGTAGCATAATGTTTTATAACTGCTATCAAACTTCAAATTCAAATAATTTTTGCATGTTTTTTTGCTATTTTTGGCAAAAATCACCTTCAAAACACTTATTTTTGCCTAAAAATTGACAAAAAATAGCATAAACCAGTAAATTCTTGGAAAAAAAGTTGCAAAAAATTCAAGTTTTAATTTATGTTATATAGACAAAAAACGCCCTTTCCCAGCAGTAGCATAATGTTAAATTATAATTACCTTCTAAGTTAAATATAGGTAAAATTCTTTTATTCCTAAAATATAGAGACTTTTGTTTTTTGCACACTTAAAATTACATAGAAAAATTCTATGTAGGCATTTCCCGGCAGTAGTATAATGTTTCTTAATTACTATGAAATTTTAAATCAATACAATTTTTGCATGTTTTTTCGGTACTTTTATTGTAAACAACTCTTAAAATGCTTGTTTTTATCAAAAAATTGACAAAAAATAGCATAAACCAACAAATTTGCAGAAAAAAAGTTGCAAAAAAATCAAGTTTTAATTTATGTTATATAGACAAAAAAGCGCCCTTTCCCAGCAGTAGCATAATGGCAAAATGTGTAATAAATATTTTGCCTTTTCTTCAAAAGATTCATAAATAACCTTATTAATGAACAAAATAAGCCTGCATTTGTTTACATGAAATAAAGCTCTTTTTAAAACAAACTTATACTGATGTAGGTACAAAATTTATCCATTTCAGTAACTAATTGTATAGCTATGATAAAATTATTTTAAAGTCAAGAATACTTGAGATGAAAGGATTTATGCAAAAAGAAAAATTAGTGCCAGAAATAAGATTTAAAGGGTTTGAGGGAAAGTGAGTAGAATATGAGTTGGGCTCATTATATTCTTTTTTAAAAGGTTCAAATTTATCGCAGGATTCTTTTTATTATTCAAATGCTAAGAAAGCTATTGCATATGGCCACTTGTACACTATCTATGGTCCTGTAATTAATGCAGTACATCTATCATCTAATGAAAAAACTTCATTAATATCAAAAGAGAATGACTTACTTTTCCCAGGCTCAAGTACTGTTCCGCTCGGGACTGCCCAAGCGAATGCAATAATGTTAAATGGGATAAAATTAGGTGCAGATATTATTTGCGCTAGACCCATTAAAGATAATGTTGATTCACAATTTGTCAGCTACCAAATAAATGCTCAAAAATATAAATTATTTCCAATAATATCAGGTACAACAATATCACACATGTATGCTTCTGGATTAAAAAATACAAAGTGAAAATTTACAGCCTTAAATGAGCAATCAACTATTTCAGACTTCTTTAATAATTTACTTATCCTTATTCAATCTCAAGAATTAAAACTTAAAAAACTTAATGAAGTAAAACAATCATTGCTAAACAAAATGTTTGCTTCAGAAAATCAAAAATTCCCAGAAATAAGATTTAAAGGCTTTGATGAGCCTTGAAAATTAAAAAAGTTTAGTGACTTATATAATTGCAACAACGAAAAAAATATAAATATTAGATATACAGAAAAGAACATAATATCTGTTGCTAATATGTACTTTAAGAATGAACAAAAAATAAGCAATACAGAATATCTTAAAAGCTACAATATCTTCCATCTAGGGGATATTGCATATGAAGGACATAAATCAGCTAACTATAGATATGGAAGATTTGTAGTCAATACAATTGGGTCAGGTATTGTTTCTCATGTCTTCGAAGTCTTTAAGCCAGTAATGAAGGAGTATGACTTGTACTTCTGAAAATACTATATTAATAATGAAAACATTATGAGAAATGTGTTGAGAGATTCAACTAAATCCGCAACTATGATGGCAGCTTTAGTAAAAAAAGATCTTTCAAATCAATTTATTAAAACAACAAGTATTGTAGAACAACAAAAAATAGGTGCCTTCTTCTCAAGTCTAGATTCTCTTATCCGCTCTCAAGAACTTAAGCTTGAAAAGTTAAATAACATTAAACAAGCTTTATTAGAAAAAATGTTTTGCTAGTTAGAATCCAAGCGAAATTAGCAAAATATAAATTATTTGTTACAATTTGATAAGAATATTATTTTTATTACTATTTTAGTTGAGCAATAAGTACTAAAAATGTTTTTAAAAATTCAACTTTTATAGTAAAATAAATTCATAATTATTAATAATTAAATGAAAAGGATTAACATGCGTAAAGTAGTTAGATTAAAAAACAAATTACGTGCTGAAGCTCGTGCAAAAAAATTAGCTAAAGAAGAAAAGAAAGCTGCTAGAAAAGCTGCTGAAGCTGAAGCTAAATAATAAGTCCATTGGACTTTTTTTATTTGCGTTTCACAAAATGTGGAAATTAACTTTTATGCCTATGTTTTAGGAACAAAAGGAAATTCTAGAATAAATTTTATTTATTTATATTAGCAATTTCTTTAATTGTTTATAATATTAAAACATAGTAAGGAGCAAAATGAGTTACAAGACGTTATATAGAAAATATAGACCTAATACTTTCGAGCAAGTTGTAGGCCAAGAGCACATTGTTAAAACACTGCAAAATATTATTCTTTCAGGTAAAGTTGGACATGCTTATTTATTCTGTGGTCCAAAAGGAACTGGAAAAACATCTGTAGCTAAAATTTTTGCCAATGTCTTAAACTGTTCACATAATAATGGTGCAATTTCTTGTCAAAATTGCCTTGCACATTTTAATGACAGTTTAGATATCATTGAAATGGATGCTGCTTCAAATAATGGAGTAGATGAAATTAGAGATCTTAAAGAAAAGATTGAACAAGCACCAATTAATAGCAAATACAAAATTTACATTATTGATGAAGTTCATATGCTTACTAAAAGTGCCTTTAATGCACTTTTAAAAACACTTGAAGAGCCACCAATGCATTCAATTTTCATTCTAGCCACAACTGATGTGCAAAAAGTGCCTTTAACTATTCGTTCAAGAGTGCAAGCTTTTAACTTTAATCGGATGAGCGATAAAGACATTATGCAACATTTAGCTCATGTACTGGATTTAGAAAATATTAAATATGAAGCTGAAGCACTTCGCATTATTGCTCGCTTATCTAGCGGAGGAATGCGGGATGCTCTTTCTATTGCTGACCAAGCTGCTTCCTTTAATGGAGGAAATATCACAGCTAGCAGTCTATATGCTAACTTTGGTATTTTATCTACTAGTGAAACTATTGGCTTAATGAACCTAATTTTAAATGCTAGTGCTTATGAATTAATTCGTAAGTTAAACGAACTTGAACAAAAAGGAATTGATCCAAGCCAATTAGTGCTTTCCCTTTTAAACTTGAATAAAGAAAAACTACTGTACTTAAAAACTCAAGCAAGTGATTTACTAGCTATTTATACAACAGCAGAATTAAATCAAGCTTCAACATCAATTCATAATTGCTTTATACTAGCTGATACTTTCTATGATATGTTTATCAAAGTGCAAAGAAGTCCTTTTCCATTTGAGATTATTGAACTTGGCTTACTGAAAGCCTTACAAGAATTTGAAACAGTAACTACCGAAGTTAATAATATTCAAATCCCAGTGCAAGAAACTAAATTATCTCCTGAGGCCACTTCAATTAATTCTGCGCCTAGTTCAGATGTGCAACATGACGCACTTGAGGCTGAAGCAGAAGTCTTTATTAATTTAACACCTGAAGAAAATGAATCAACACCAGAAGTAAAAACTCCACAACATGAGCTTAATATTCAACACCATACAACTGAAAGTGTCCTAAATTTAGTCTCAGAAAACTTTAAATTTGATATTGCTCCAAGCATTGATATTGATTTAGTAGCTACTAATTTAGATGATAATTTAATTCAAAGTAATGAAAGTGATCAAATTCAAACAGTAGTTGATCAAAAAGTACATGACTTTTTAAATGCTTCTATGCAAGATTCTTTCCTAGCTAATAAATTAATTAAAGAGGATGATAATAACTACAATCAAATGGACTTATCATTTTCAAATGTGGTTGAGGAAAATAATAAAACTCAAGCGATGGTGAGCGAAATGTTGAATCAAACTCAAGAATTCTTGCTTAACAATAATGAGCATGAAGGAGACATTAAAGATGTCGATTCTGAGCTAATCAATGATCCAGCTAATACTGGAGAGAAAGAAAATCTTATTTCTACAAGAGAGATAGACATAAACAAAATTCAAGATTTTACCAGTTTAGAATATAATAAAGAAACACCAATTGCTAAGAAAATTCCATATGAGGAATTCTTACAAAAACGTAGTATTGAGGAATATGTTAATGATGCAAGATGAATTCAACAAAATGCTGAATATAACTTTACAGCTATTTTTAGAAATGCACTTGCAAATGTAGATTCAATATTACTTTCAAAACCAGAATTTAAACAACAAGCTGCACTATTTAAGCAACTTAAAATTATGTTTGGATCAGATCGCTTTATTGTGGTTACTTCAAATGACCAAGCAGTATTAGACAAAATTGCTCAAAAAGGTGATAGTCAATGGTTGCAAAACTTTGTAACATACCTTTTTGGGGAACCTTATAAATATATTTACCCAATTTCTCATGCCCGTGTGCAAGAAATTAAAGAATATATTAGTAGTCATAATAAAGATGACTTACCCCCAATTGTTGAACCAGAGTTTCTAGAAGAAACAGTGGCAGAAAACAATGATGATTGATTTATCAATCGTGCTAACTTATTTAGATAAAAATTAGGAGTATCTTATGAACATGTCACCAGATTTTTTAAGAAGAATTAAAACAATGCAAAAAGAACTTGAAGCAAAGCAAAAAGAGCTTGAAGAAAAAGAATTTGTAATTGAAAAACAAGGAATCAAACTAGTAATGAAAGGTGATTATTCAATCGTTTCTCTTGAATTAGATGAATTATTAGTTGATCCTGAAGACAAAGAATTATTACAAGACTTACTTGTTGTAGCTTTCAATGAAGGAATTGACTTAATTAAAGAAGAAACTGAAAAACTAGCTCCAGCAATGCCAGGAATGCCTTTCTAGGTAGCTATGTTTTACACTGATGATATAAATACCTTTATCGCTAAGGCTAAAAAAATTCCAGGCATCAGTAAAAAACAAGCTGAAAAAATTGTGTATTGGATTCTAGAATCAGAACAAAATGATGTTTTTGAATTAAGTAAATTAATCCAAGATATTAAGATTGAAACCAAATTCTGCCCAATTTGCAGTAGCCTGATGCAGCAAGATAGCTGTACAATTTGTCACGATCCTAGTCGAGATAATTCTTTACTGGTAATTGAGAACTTACAAGCTATGCAAAAGATTGAAGATGCAGGGTTTTATCATGGAAAATACTATATCTTGCCCTTTTTAATTGAAAAAGAAAAAGATATTATAAAGTATCAAAAGGAAATTAAGGAGTTTGTTAAATATGCAAGCTCCTTTGATGAAATCATTTTAGCAATTTCGCCTACGCTAAAGGGTGAAATAACTAATCAAATATTAAAAATTGAATTAGGTAAAGAAAAATTAAATGTCTCTAAATTAGCTATTGGGCTGCCACTTGGTGCCTCCTTAGATTATATGGATGAAATTACGATTAAATTTGCCCTTAATAATAGACAAAAATAAAGGAGTTGATATGTTTATATCTTTTGAAGGACTTGATGGATCAGGAAAAACAACCATCACACAAAAATTAGTAGTTAAATTAGCTGAAATGCATCCTGAAATTGGTGTCATTTGAACCAGAGAACCTGGTGGAAGAGGCATTAGAGAAGCTGAAAAAATCAGAGAAATTATTTTAGATAAGTCTTCTGAACTTTCACCAGTAGCAGAAGCACTACTATATACAACTAGTCGTAGAATTCACTTAGAAAAAGTTATTTGACCAGCTTTAGAACAAGGTCAAATAGTTGTTTGTGATAGATATGTAGATAGTTTTTATGCTTACCAAGGATACGCAAGAGAACTTGGAATTGAGTTTGTTAAAGCCATTACTAACATTGTTATTAACCACACGATGCCAGATATTACAGTATTTTTAGACCTTACACCAGAGGAATCTAAACAAAGAAGAGAAAGTACTAGATTAGTTGAAGATAGAATGGAACAAGAAAAATTGGAGTTTCATAATTTAGTTTACAAAGGATACCAAGCATTAATTCATGAAGATCCCCAACGTTTCATGGTGATTGATGCAACTCAGACAGAAGAAGAAGTTCTTCAAGATATAATTAATCAACTTCACCAACACCCTAAATTCATTGCTTATTTAGAAAAGCATGCTACAAAATAAAATATTTGAAAATATAAATGATTTAGCTTTAAATGGGAAGTTAAGTCATTTATTTTTATTACAGGGTGAAGAAAACTATTGTTTTGATGCTGATTTAGTTAAGTTTATTAATGCAATTAATAATACTGAGGAAGTAAGTAGCTTAGAATACTTAACTCCAAATGTTTTACTACTAGATGGTAGTCAGGAAAGTATCAAAAAGGATGAATTTGATAGTGCTTTTTATGCACTTTCATTTAGCAACACAACTAAGCGTTTATACAAATATTCAATTCTAGTAATTAAGAATATTGAAAATACTTCAATTAATGGGCTAAATTCAATTTTAAAATCAATTGAGGAACCTAGTGAAGACTTAATAATTGTGTTAACTACAAATAATATTAATGCGCTACTAGATACAATTATTTCTCGTGCTCAAGTGCTTAGAGTAGAAAGTCCTAGTTATCAAGAAATCCTAGCTAGTTGACCTAACGTTCTGGCTCAAAAGCCTGTAGCTCTATTGCTGGCTTACTTATTTAAAGATCCTAGTTTAAGTGAAAATGAAGAGTTCTTTGAGGCAGCCGACATTGAAATTAGAATGCTAATAAATGCTATTGAACAATCATTTCAGCAACCAGAACAACTCTTTATTTATTTAGATAACATTCTAAATAAGGACAACTTATTAATGAGTAAATTTATATTGCTTACGTTAAAAGCAATGTTACTGGGAAAAATGCGCTTTTTACCTATGGAAAACCAATTAACTCAAGAATTAAGTGCTTTACGCAATACTTGATATAATCATTGTAATAACGTATTAAACTTTGTTCTAGATATAGATCAGTTTATTAATAAAATCAAAAGACAAGCAATTTTTGAATTGCAAAAGCAAATTATGCTAAACAAATTAATGGAGTATTATGGCTAAATTATACATAGTAGGAACACCTATTGGTAACTTAGAAGATATCACACTAAGAGCTTTGCGGATTCTAAATGAAGTAGAATACATTGCTTGTGAAGACACAAGAGTAACCCATAAGTTACTTGAAAAATATGAAATCAAAAATAAGAAGTTATTGACTTATAATAACTTCACTGAAAAAAGTTCATCAAAAGGATTATTAGAATTAATTAGAAATGGAAATGACATTGCACTAGTATCAGACGCTGGAATGCCTGTGGTTTCTGATCCTGGTTTTGAAGTAATTGCACAAGCTAAAGAAGCTGGAATTGAGGTTGAAATTATACCTGGAGTGAATGCAGCTATAACTGCCTTTGTTGGGTCTAACTTCTCAAATGAATTCACTTTCTTAGGCTTTATTAAAGATAAGAGCCAACAACGGATCAATCAGCTTTCAACCCTAGAAATTGGGACTTATATTTTCTATGTCTCTCCTCATAAATTACTTGCTACATTGCAAGATATTGATACAGTATTTCAAGGTAAAGAAAGAGTATGTTTAGCTAAAGAATTAACTAAAATGTATGAACAATGATTCTTTGGTTCAGGAGCACAACTATACCAAGAATTTGCTGCCTTAGATAGCATTAAAGGTGAATTTACAATGGTGCTTAATATTCCAAAAATTAAACGTGTTAAGGTTAATAAATACAAGAAAGAAGATTAGTAGGAAACTACTAGTTTTTTTAATATAAAAACTCCCAAGATTACTTTGGGAGCTTGCTGCTAGTATTATTCTTCTCCTACGTTTCCCAGCAGTAGCATAATAAAATAAACCAGCCACAGTGAATGCTGTAGTTGGCTTGAAACTTTATTTAATATTTAAATGATTAAAAATATTTAATATTAATTGGTAGTCTTCCCAGCTTTGTTGTAAGGCTGGGTTTTTAATTTCGATTGTATTTATAAGTTTTTTGTCAAAATAGTGTTCAACTTGTTTAACATCATTAATCATAGTAATGATTCTAGATGTAGTCATTTTATCCTTCTTAGCAAGACCTAAAAAATCATTAATTTTATAGGTAAGGAATTTTAACATTACTAAAGAAAGAAAACATAAACAAATATATCCTTGTATATTTTTTCATGTAGAAAGATACATTGGTCTTAATGATAATGCGCCTTTTAATGTTCTAAAGTTTTCTTCAGCCTGTCATTGTTTTGCATATAGCTCAACGATTTCAGTTTCTTTAAGATCAACTCTATTAGTTTCGTAAACATAAAATCCATCGAATTTTTCATCTTCTAGGACTTTATCATAGTCTAATTCATAAAAACCTGACTTATCTGTTGGTTTAAAGAAACGATATTTCTTTCCTCCAACCATATCTTCATATGACACTTTTCCATTTTTAGCTTTCTTATTGAAGTTATCAATAAGAATTTTTCTATCTTCATAGTCTTTTTTGCTCTTTTTTCACTAAAAGTGATTATTTGTTTTCTAGTGTGACCATTTTTTCTTCCATTACGGTATAGAGATATTATCTCTCTGCTCTTATATAAGAGTCCATTTTCATTAATGTAATCCTTTTCACTAAGAACATATTCTTTGAATTCTTTTGAACCTTTTTTCATTCTGTATGAAATAATGTAATTTAGTTTTTATCTTCTAAAAATCTTATATTTTTATTTACAGACATTCCTTTATCAGCAATAACAGTAACTGTGGTTATGTTGTATATTTTTTGCAGTTCAAGTATAAAAGGAATAAAAGTGGATGAATCAGCTGTATTTCCGGGGAAAACTTTGTAGTGCACTGGTATACCATTACTATCAGTGGCGAGTCCAATAACGATTTGGTCTTCTTTAAATTTTCCATCTTTTGAATAACCTGGTTTCTTATAACCATCTCGACTAAATGTTTCAAAATAAGCTGTTGTTGAGTCAAATCAAACTATACTTACATCTCTTTTGTACTCATTTTTCATGGTTTCATTTATATTGCTTAAGTATTTGATTTTTGTTATCAGCAATATATTCTAGTGATCTATAAAACGAATTTTTAGAATAAAAATCTTGTTTTTCTTTAGTTGCATTTTTGTATGTAGCATAAACACTTAAGTGGATTTTTAATTCTTTGATATATTTGTTGCTTTACAACATCATTTAAACTTACTGATTTTGTAGTTTTACAATCCTTGAAAATATCAAAGTAATCAATTAATCGAGAAATTAAGTCGAGATCCAACAAATTTTTCATATGTCTCATTTATTTTAGGGCTTTTATTTTTGATCTTTTATTAATTTCATTAATAACCTCTTCTTTTGTCATTGAGAGAGGAAGAGTTTTTATAATTTGTTTTATTTTTTCGACTGAATTTTCTTGGTATTTATCAAAATCTTCTTCATATCCTATCCCGAATCTTACAGCATATCCTGTTTTGTTTGTGCTTTGATATCCAACAGATATATAAGTTCCTTTTTGTCTTTTAGATCTTGAAATTATTCAATTTATTTCATGTAGGTTCTTCTTTTTCATGAATATATTATACCACATTTAGTAGCATAGTAGCATAATATTTATATTTTTTTCAAAAATATAGCCACCTAAAAAGCGACTATATTTGGCCCAAGTGGGAAACGCAGGAATACAAGAAAGAAGATTAGTAGGAAACTACTAGTTTTTTTAATATAAAAACTCCCAAGATTACTTTGGGAGCTTGCTGCTAGTATTATTCTTCTTCTACAATGTCAGCATCTTGAATATTCGGAATTTCTTTCATTGTATGGGGAATTTGAAGTGCATCATCTTCAGAGTCTTGAATATCCAGTTTTTCATATTCTTTTTGAAGACTGAATTTATTAAATTTACTCATTAAACGTTCAAATCTTCCTTTAAGTTCATTATCAATTGAATTACGTAAATTATTTGCAATACTAATTAAGTCATCAGTTTGTTTGATCATTTTTGCAATTGTTTCATCAACTAAACGCACATTATAAGTCATTAATTCATGTCTAAACTCATCAAATTTTTGCAGTAATTTAGCTTTAGATTCAAGATTAATATCTAAACGATTTAATTTACTTTTTTCTAAGGCTAGACGCTGTCAAATACGAACCATTTGTGGTAAGGCTTCAAAGCGCATTTGAACAATATTCTTATAGCCATTTACATTTTTAACTAAATAGCTTTCATTTGGCTCAAGGGTAGTTACAAGGAAGGCGATATCAGCTTTATAATTATTACGATCATTTTCTAGCTTCTTGTAGAAGTTAGCATTTTTTTGCTTTCCTTCTTCACTAGCTTGATCTTTAGCTTCAATAATAATTTTACCAATGACTTCATTATCTCTACCTGGGTCTTGATTTAAGAATTCGATTAAGAAATCAGGCTTAGTTCCTTCGTCTTTAACAGTAGTATTTTTTCCTTCTTTAGTCTTAGAGATAGTTGTTTTAGAAAATCTAATGCTGCTATCAAAGCCAAAGTTTTCATTTAATGAATCAAAAATAGATTTTTCAAAATCTTCACCTAATTCTTTGGTTGAACGCATGTATTTTGCTTGAGTTAGCTTATTATTTTCTTCCTTAGTGTGAGCAATTTCAGATTGTAAATTAGAAATTTGCTGTGTTAAGTAGTTAACTTTTTCATTTAAAATAGCTTCATCAATAGCTTTTTGTTCTTGTTTTCCAGCTAATAATAATTCATTCTTTTTAGCTTCAAACATTTGCTCAAAGTCTTTTTTGATATTTTCTTTTTGTTCTAAAACTTTATTTTGAACTATTAGATCATGATTTTTATTAAGGCTATTAATTTGAGCTTTATATCCATTAATTTCATTTTCTTTTTCATAATTAGCCTTGGAAATTTGATTATTTAAGTCATTAATTTTTTCCTTTAAAGCTTCCATATCTTGAACTAATTGTTCTTTAGCTTTATTTTGAGCATTTTCAATTTCAACATGCATAGTTTGATGATATTGGTCTAATTTTGCTTTAGCAATTTCATATTCTTGACTCTTAGCTGCTAATTGTTCTTTTATCTCTTGAGTTTGCTTGATTTCTTCTTGTAATTTTTGATTAAATTCAGTTTGTACCTTATCTAGTAGCTTTCTAACTTGAAGTTGATTTGGCAAGTCTTTTTCATAGTCTTGAATAACTTGTTCCTTAATTTTAGTAACAAAAGTTGTACTTTGCTCCTTATATTTTTCAAATAAAGTTGAGATTTTGTCACTATCTAAGTCTAAAAGCGAGATAAAATCCCCAACAGAAGCCTCTTGCAATAATTCAATTTCAAGCTTGTCAAAATCCTTAATTTTAATAGCTATTTTTTTACCCATTTTTATGTCCCTCCTGAGTATTGTTTATTATTTTAATTGTATCAAATCGTACATTAAAGGCATAATAAAATCGCATTATCTGCGATTATTTGATTTTAAAATTTAGCTTGCAAACTTGTGCAAGAGAATCATCACCATAAGTTAAAGCAAAATCTTGAACTTGTTGTTTGACTTCTTTACTTGCTCCAAGCAAGAAGTGGAAATTTCAATTTTTTTCTTGTTCTTGCATGTATTCTAACAATTTATAACGAGCAATAATTGAAGCACAAGCAACAGCTAAGTGGATATCTTCTGCTTTTTCAATTAATAGTGTGGGTAAGTCATATTCATAAAGATTTGCTCAGTTATTTGCAAATATTTTATCGTGATATTTAAGAATTGAATTAGTAGTTGAATATTTATCAATAATGATAGCATTAGCTTTAGTTGAAGCTACATGATATTGATGTAAATTAGATAATGCTGCTGCATGAGCAAAAAACTTAAGTTCATTATTATTTAAATTTTTGCTCAATTTATTAAATCCAGCTTGAGATAAAATGTAGGCTGAATAAGGTAAAAACTCCATTAATTTAGGTGCTAAAGTTTTGATGCGTGCATCAGTTAGCTTTTTAGAGTCTTTTACTCCTAAATCTAAAACGAATTTTTTTAACCGATTAGGTAAATATACAGCACAAGCAACTAGAGGGGTAAAGTAATCACCTACGCCAGTTTCATCAACTCCAATTACTTCGTAAGTTTCTAATTCAAATAACTTAACATCATCAATAAATTTCATGATTATTCTTCCTCAACTGCTTGAACTTTTCTTTTTCTAGCATTTGATTTTTCGATTTCAGCTTTAGGGTTGTCTAAGAATTTGTGAATGTATTCTCCAACTCCCCCTTCTTTATTTGTTTTTGTCATTTTAATTGAAGCATATTTTTTAACATCTTTAGATGCATTTGCCATTGCTACTGAAACGTTAGCAATCTTAAACATAGGAACATCATTAAATCCATCACCTAAAGCAATAGTGTTTTCAATTTTAATGTCGTAATAACGAATTAATAAGCTTAAAGCTTTTCCTTTGTTAGCTTGAGTATTTGTAATATCAAATACTGGTGTAAGACCTTCACCTTTTGATCAGTATGAGAATTCTGCTAAGTCACCATAACGTGCTTTTAAGTATCTTCTCAAGAATTCAACATCTGTTGTAGCTTTAACATCAAAGATAACACCTGTTGGCATTAATGGTAGCTTGTGATAGTTAAGCCCGATTTGTAATTTAGCACTAGTTTTAAATCCGAAAACTTTTTCAAGTTCTTCATCACGGTGATCTAGTTGTACTCAATCTGGACCTTCAATTGCAAGGTTAGTAATTTCTTTTTGTACAAGAGGATCTCCGATAATGTATAAGGCTTCGTTTAGATTTAAGTATTTAATGTAAGGGATAAATTCTTGATTATAAGGGTGGTGAATGTGAGCTCCGTTGAAGTTAGAAACGATTGTATTTAAACCTAAAGTGTCATAAATAAATTTAGTACTTCTTCAAGGTCTTCCTGTAAGGATACATACAACATGCCCTTCTTCTGTGGCTCTTTTAATAGCTGAAACTGTTCTATCGTGGATTGCACCTGTAGCACTTGATTGAAGTGTGGTACCATCTAAGTCGATAGCAAATAAGTATCTTTCTTTTTGTTCCATATTAATAATTCCTTTCGTAATTTAATTATTTGTATAACTTGAATAAAAATGGTATGAAACCATTTCTCGCTAATTGTTATACAATTATAACCATTTTTTTAAAAAAGAGAAAAATCATAAATAATTTCCACATTTTGTTCCACATTTACTTTTTTAGCTTATTTTTGCATATTTTTCAAGACTAAAAGGATCCAAATTTTCTTGTTGTCATTTTGAGTTATCTTATTAAAATAATTATTTTAGTCATTGCCTAAAGATGGGTTAAGAGCAAAAAATGATGTTTATAGCTATATGCATATAGTAAAAAAAGTAATTAGCATTTCATATCTGGCATATTTTAATATAAAATATAAGCAATAAAAATTAGAGGTGAAAAATGATCAAATATAAAAGAATCTTGATAAAGCTTTCTGGTGAAGGTTTTGCAAATAAAGAAAAACATTTAGCAATTGATTATGATTTAGTATCAAAAATTGCTCATCAATTAAAAGAGGTGGTATCTCAAGGAGTTGAGGTATCAATCGTTATTGGTGGTGGTAACTTCTGAAGAGGTGCTTCTGCTGAAAAAAATGGAATCAACAGAAATAGAGCTGACTATATTGGAATGCTTGCAACTATCATGAATGGACTTGCATTATGTAGTGGGTTTGAACAAGTTGGCTTAAAAGCTAGAGTTCAAAGTTCACTTAATATTGACCAAAGAGTTGCTGAGAACTATGTAAATGAAAAAACTTTAAAATACTTAGAACAAGGTGAAGTTGTAATTTTTGTTGGTGGTACCGGTAGACCATTTTTCACAACCGATACAGCTGCTACACTATATGCTTCTGAAATCGGAGCTCAAGTTATTTTAATGGGTAAAAATGGAACTGATGGAGTTTATGACGCAGATCCTAAAAAGAACCCAAGTGCAAAACGTTATGATACTGTAACTTATGATGAAATTCTTGAAAAGAAATTGCAAGTTATGGACCTAACTGCAACAAGCATGGCAAGAGATAATAATATTAATTTAATTGTCTTCAACTTGCTTGAAGAAAACTCAATAGTAAGAGCATTAGAAGGCACAATTACTCATACGGAGGTAACAAAATAATGGAATTAGAAATGTACTTAATGGAACTAGAAGAAAAATGTGATAAAGCTATTTCTCACTATCGTTTCGAATTATCTAAAATTTCAACAGGGAGAGCAAACCCTCAAATTATTAAAGGAGTTAGAGTTAACTATTATGACACTTTAACACCACTTGAAGAATTAGCTAACATTAGCGTTCCCGAACCACAACAATTATTAATTAAACCTTACGATATTACTTCTGTAAGAGAAATTAATAAAGCTTTAGAAAAAGCTAATTTAGGAATCTTACCAGTTGATGAAGGAAGTCAAATTAGACTTACATTCCCAGCTTTAACAACTGAAAGACGTAAGGAAATGACCAAATCCCTTGCTAAATTAACGGAAAATGCTAAAGTTGGTGTCCGTAATGCACGTCAAGATATCAACAAAGCAATTAAAGCTGATGATGAATTATCAGAAGATGTTCAAAAGAATTTCTTAGATGCAATTCAAAAAGAAGTGGATAAAGAAATTGCTAAAATTGATGCAATTACCAAAGAAAAACAAGATGAATTAATGAACAAGTAGTTCATAGATATAAATGTAAAAAAATCCTAGTTTGAACTAGGTTTTTTAATGCAATTTTATAATAATCCTGTTTCTAACCCTGACTTTATATTTAGTGTAAAAAGAACAAGAGAAAGCACATTCCTAAGAATGTGCTTGAAATTATTCTTATACAACCAATTTGAAAACAAAAAGAAAGGTTTTCTTATGGATATTTATAGAATTTAAATATAAATAAATTGGAAATATAATATAAATGAATTTTTATGTGAAATATGCTTACTGGAATAAAAAATCTTTTACAAATGAAATGGTATGTTTATAATGTGATATAAGTAGCAAATTCACTATGCTTTTTTAAAATAAAGCAATCTTTTTTATAAGCAATGATGAGTTACATTTTATATAAATGTACAAAATGATGAATTATATTTTGGAGCACTTTTACATGCTCCATAATTATTATAATATATTTGAATAACTAATCAACATAAATTGCTAGTCAAAAGAGTTAACTTATTGATCTATTTGCTTTTCGTATTTAAGTAAATTTTTAATAGCTTTATTTAAGGTGTCATAAGCAGCAGATCTAGTAGTTGCTAGAATTTCAGCAACTTCTGCATAAGAAAGGTCTTGTTCATAGTATAAACGAAAGACTTGTTGTTGGTTTTGAGTTAGTAATTTACCATATTTATCAAATAAAGCTGTATATCTGTCGATATTTTCGATTGATTTATTGTTCATGAATTAAATCCTTAGTCATTTGATAAATAAACATTTCAAGGTCAAATTCTTGTAAATCATCTAACCCTTCCCCTAGACCTACATATTTAACATCAATATCATACTCATCTTTAATTGAAAGTACAATACCACCTTTTGATGTTCCGTCCATTTTAGTAAGAATTATTCCAGTTAAGTTAGCAATATCTTTGAAATGTTTAGCTTGTGATAATCCATTTTGTCCAGTAGTTGCATCTAGTACTAATAAAGATTCATGAGGAGCTGAAGGTTCAAACTTTTGAATTACACCAATCATTTTTTCCAGTTCCTTCATTAAATTCACTTTATTTTGCAATCTACCAGCTGTATCAATGATTAATAAATCATAGTGTTCACTTGTAGCTTTATCCATTGCTTTATAAACTACACTAGAAGGATCAGCACCTTCTTTATCAGGTTTTACAATGCTTGCTCCTATTCGTTCTGCTCAAACGCCTAATTGGTTAACTGCACCAGCTCTAAAGGTATCAGCAGCAGCTATTAGTACCTTTTTTCCTTCTTTAATATATTTGTTTGCTATTTTGGCAATTGAAGTAGTTTTTCCCGATCCATTAACTCCAACAAAAATGAAGACATTTAATCTCCCATCTTCAAAGTTTAAATTAGTGTTAACAATTGAGTTATTAGCATAAATTGAAAACATCATATCAGCTACTAATTCACCAATCAATTTTGGATCATCAATATTATTAGCTCTAATTTCTTGTTTGATTTTTTCAATCATAACATCAACTAAAGAGGCATTAATATCTGACATAATAAGCAATTCTTCAAAGTCGTCAAAGAAATCTTCATCTATTTTGACGTGCTTATTTTGAATTTCGAGTAGTTTTTTTCCAAATGAGGAAGCACTATTAAGCCCAGATTCATATTTCTTAAACTTTTCTGAAGCTAATATTTCTTTAGTTTCTTTTTCATCTAGTTGTTTATTAACTGTTTCTACATCTTTTTTCTTAGTAAAAACTTTTTCTTTTAATTTAGTAAAAAATCCCATATATGTATTTTACTAATTAAATTAAAATTGCTGCATGATTTTTTCCATCTAATATTAATATAAAGCGTATAACATAAACTGTTTAATTATATTGACATATTTAAATATCAACAGCTGTAGACATTAAATTGATGATTAACAAATATTTAAATACTCAAAAATGATAAAATTCAAATAAGGAGGTCTTACCATGAAAAAAATGTTACTTTATTGTGGACTCTTATGTCAAATTTCTGCTATACCAATTTCCGCTTCTTGCAACAATATAAATGGAACAATAAAACCAAAAGAAGGGAAAAATGATGATACTAATACAGAAATCAAAATAAATGTTCCCAAATTAACAAATAAATTCAATTATAAGGAAAAAGCCTATACTCTAATTGATACTGACACTTGAAAAACATATGAGAATAATGAAAAATGAAGATATGACTATGAAGCTGTAGCTGATGAAAATAGCTGAATGGAACAAAAAATAAAAGATGAACTAAGCTTTTCTAGAATAATATCTGAAGTAAATACCCCTTCTAATAATGGGCTAATTTCAAAAAATATACCATCTATAGCTTTTATTTCCAAATATATTAGAAATCTTGATTTTACAAATCCTAACAAATTTGTAAAAAAACAAGATAATTCACATATAACAGTAAAAGAATATCGATATTTACTAAAAAAACTAAAAGATATCTTATCCCCTTCAATAACAACTCCTTTGCAGACTGATAAATACGATGAATGGCATATTGTATCAATAATAAAACAAAATGATTTCAAAACCGAAAGAGCATGGAATAATTTTATAAATGATATCAAAGACTTAAGTATATTTTCATATTATGCAAATGATAAAGCTTCAAAATTTGGTTTATTAAACGAATATTTTATTCCTGCTAAAAATTGATTAATCAATCATAAATATTGAACTAATTCAAGTAGCTTCGGAAATGTGGCATTTGATCATGAAAATAATGATAATCAAATAATAACATTATTTGGATTAGAATCCATACTATTCTTTTACGAAGGAAGTTCTTCTTCTGCCTCATTTACTTCTTTAATCTTGAATAACGAGTATCCTAATTTTCAGTATAAACCCGATAATATTGTTTTAAATAACCTAGTTGTGGGAAGATATTTGGTATGACAAATGCTTCAATATAAGTTGTTGAAGAGTTATTTAGATTTTTTAAACATGTTAATCAGTGTTAACGAGGATCTAACTTTAGAAGAATATATACATAATGAGACAAATAAAGAAATTATTAATAAATATTATGAAGCAATAATTGATTACTTAACGGTTAAAAATGTACTTGGCCTCACCATACCAACAGATGAAAATTTTACTAATTATAATTTAATGTTATTTCCTGGTTTATCATATACTCCGGCAAGTGATTATCAAGACACGTATTTATGAGCAAAAGAACAATTAGAAAATATTGTACTTCCTTTAATGTATGATGCAAAAGATGAAACAAAAAGCTGGCTAGTTTTTAAGATTTTATTCAACGAACAATTCAAAAATGGTAATAAAGAAGATAAATATCAACTTATTTGGACAGCACTAGAAAAAAGTACTGGAAAGAAAAAACCTAGCGTACCTGATGATGCAACATTAGAAAGCAAACAAAAAGAAATTAACAAATATATAAGAGAATTACTTGCTATTAAACAATAGTGCCTTAATTTCTTTAAAGAGTCTTTTTTATCTAACTATTAATTATGCAAATTATAGTTATATTTTATTTTTGTTTGAAGAGAAATAAATAGCATAAAAAAATAGATGTTTATCATCTATCTAAGTGTTATTGCTATTATTAATATGGATAATGGACCAATTAGTGGACCTAAACTCGTTCTTTAATTTACAACAACTTGTGTAAAATAAGCTCTATTTTTGCCATCGCTACAGCTAATGAAATATGGCAAAAGATATATGATAATTATTCAATATAAATACCATATTTTATATTAGAAGACAATGCTTTTAGCCTACAGAAAAGTTATTGCATTGTCTTTTTTCTTTAATAAATACAGCATAATTAACTATCCTATATCTGTCAACACTTCTCTATATAATTCAAGATTCACTCTTCAATTTTCTCTGTTTGTACCCATTTATTAAAAAATATTTCATATTTAAAACTCTTTTTAATCTTAAATTGTAATAATTTTTAAAGCCTTCTGGATTCTCCTTAAGATCAGAAAGGTTTTTGTTTAATTATAATCTGTTAGTACTTTTATTTTTTTATATCTGTTTTTAAATTAATATAAGAAGTTTAGACATCGACCATTATTTCTAATGGGGGTGACAAAATAAATCTTATTTCACAAAAGCAACTTTTTTCCAGTTTTCTTATTTACTTCTTTCGTTTTTTATATTATAATATTTACAACAAGCCCGAGTGGTGAAATTGGCAGACACGCTAGACTAAGGATCTAGTGGAGCAATCCGTGCAGGTTCAAATCCTGTCTTGGGCACCAGAATATGCGTATATCGCATTTTTTTATTGCTTTTTTGCATAAAAAATCACCACTGAGTCGGTGGTGATATTTACTATATTAAACCATTAGCTTCTAATGCGCCTTTGATAGCTTTAACTGCATCAGCTTCATCGTCGCCTGAAACTTTGATTGTGATTTCGGCACCGTGTTTAACACCTAAGGCCATAATGTTCATAATAGATTTTAAATTAGCTTCACGTCCGTTATAAATTAATTTAGAATCAGACTTGAATTTAGTTGCTGTAGAAACTATTAATGTAGCAGGTCTAGCGTGTAACCCAATCGGGTCAATAATCTTAGCTGAAAATTCTTTCATTAGACTCCTCCATAGGATTTACGTTCTATATTTATAAACTTAAATTCTTTTTTCGTACGTTATTATTATATCAGTGGTTTAGTAATATCATATAGAAATTTTTCAATAACGTTAGGCTTTTTATCGATTTCTGGAAAATTTTCCACTTTTTGGCTATCTTTTTCATATTTATGGAAAATTTCACATAGGTTTTCAATTGATTTACCAGTTAAAATGTCCATAGTTTCATATTGAGAAAACATACTACGTGAATCTCAATTATTTGTGCCAACCCAACCATATTCATCATCAATTAGTCCAGCTTTAGTGTGTAAGAAGTGATCTTGATAGATTTTAACTTCCAAACCATATTCCCTAAGCTTGCTAAGTTGATAAATACCAATTTTATAAACTAGTTTTTTATCGGGCAACCCTGGGAAATAAAGAGTAACCTTAACCCCACTTTTAAGTGCTAGGATAATTTGCTTTTCAAGGGCACGAGTAATTGAAAAATAAGGGGTAGCAATCTTAATGCTTTTTTTAGCATTTGGAATCATTTTAAGGAAAAATAATTCAGCTTCAGAATGTGAATAAGAAGGAGATTCAGTAACTAATAAAGCTGAATCTTCGTAGTTTTGATTTTGATCAGGAATAAAAAGTGAAGCTTGAATATCAATTTCTTTACGTGTAATAACTTTCCAAAACTTAATAAAGTGTATGATGTAAGCATTAATATATGGTCCAGTAATTCGATAGTTTAAATCGATTCAGTGCCCATATTTTTTTGACATTGAGGCATATTCATCAGAGATGTTATTTCCTCCTGAAAATACCACTTCGTTGTCAATGATAATAAATTTTTGGTGATTACGTGAGAAACTAGCTGCATTGATAAAAGGATAATAGATTTTACCAATTAGCTTAATTTCAATATTTGGATGTTTATTTAATTTACGAAGCAATCTTTTTTGTGATGCCATAGCGCCAAAGTCATCAACTAACCACTTGATCTTAACTCCTTGGTTAGCCTTTTGTTCAAGTATGTGTAAGAATTCTTGTGAAATTTCAGATTGCTTAATAATGTAGGTCACAATGTAGATACTACGCTGTGATTGTTTTAAGGCTGCAAATAAATCATCGTAAAAGCGATATCCTTCGGCAAAAAAATCAAAGTTACATGGCAATACCATGTTTTGATTAATATTTTCCATGCGCTTAAGCATTGAAATGTGCTTTACTGAATTATTTCTATAAATTAAATCTTTATAGGTTCTTAAATTGTATTTGGGATCTTCGTTAATTTTGAGTTCATATTTATTTCTAAATAATAACCCATAGCCAATAAAAATAGCATGCCCAATAAAGGGAACTAGTAAGACTAAATAAATCCAACTAAATTTCGCTTCATGTTCACGATTTTGAGCATATATTACAAAAACAAAGAGCACATTAATTAGGTAAAGTAGGAACAAAAGCAAGTAAGCATATCGTTTATCAACATTTAAAATGAGCATAGTAATTCCGACAATAAACCCAATAAATAAAATAATTTGTAGTAAGAAAATTACTACATTTTTTAAACTTATTTTAGTTTTATTCATATTTAAATTTTATCTTAATTAAAAATAACGCATAAGCGTTATTTATTATTTTTCCTTAAAGCTTTGACCAGCTCTAATTTTACCTTTTTGACTGTGGATAAGGTATCTTCCTTCATTATTTTTAGCTAATTGTTTTGCATATTCAATAGCTTCTTTTTGGGTATCAAAAGTCTTGATTGCCTTAACTCCACCTTGTCTTATAACTTTTCATCCATCAGGGTGTTGTGAGACGTGTCAAACAGCAGCTAATTCTTTAGCTTCTTTTTCGTTTACTTCTAAGTTTTTATCAGCCATAATTATTCGTCCAATTCATCAATTCTTGCTTGGTGACGTCCACCTTCGTATTCTGTGTTTAAGTATTCATCAACCATAGCTTTAGCTTGGTCTAATGTAACTTGACGTCCACCAAAAACAAGAACGTTTGCATTGTTGTGTTGTTTTGCTAAGTGTGCGTCTTCAACAGATGTTACTCTAGCTGCTCTAATGTGTTTGTGTCTGTTTAAAGCGTAAGAAATTCCTAAACCTGTTCCACAAACACCAATTCCGAATGTTGGTTTAGCTTCATCTACATAATTAGCTAATTCTTTACCCATTAAAGCGTATGAAACAGAATTTGCGTCTGTAGATGGACCTAAGTCAACAACGTCAAAACCTTTTTCTTTAAGGTATGTTGCTAATTCATCTTTTAATTTGAATCCAGCATGATCACTTGCAAGTGCTACTACTTTGTTCATAAAATATCTCCTTTCACTTTTTATAACTTAATTATATAGAAAAAAACGCTTTTTGTTCTTTTTTAGTCCACTTATCGAATAATTTAATTTATAGAATATATGAGAGAAAAACAAATTGATATTAGAGATTGCTCACTGTTTGTTTTGAAATGATTTTATGATCGCTATAATCTCAATTCAATTGAAATTAGTGAGCTAAAATTAAATGCCAAATATACTGAAAAAGGAATTGCTATTCCTGATTTTGAAGCCTTAGCTAGTAACTATAATTTCGCAATTGAAGTATACAATTGTGACTTTTTAGGTTTGCTTCAATTAGATATTGAAACCTTTCCGATTGCAGCGCTTATAAAAAAGGATAATAATACTCACATGGTTGTAATTAAAAAAAGTAACGCATAATAAAATTAAACTTTATGATCCTATCTTCGGAAATGTATCTTACTCATACGCAGACTTTAAAGCTAATTTTTTTGGCTTGCTGATAAACTTTAAAAAACAAGAAGGTGAATTAAAATTTAGCTCGCAGCTAAAAGAAAATTCTTGAGTCAAGTTTGATAAGTTTTCCTTCTTTTATTTAACTGCCTTATTGTGTGAAATTTTAATTCTATTTTCCTTACCTTATTTTAATAAGATTATTTTGGAAAAAATTATTCCAAATAGGTTAAATATTCACTTGTTGTATCTAGGAATAGTCTTTATTTTTGTGGTGTTATTAAATTTTGCTTTGCGCAATCTTAGTCAAAAGATTTTGCAAAAAATACTAGCGCAAAGGCGTGAAAGTGTCTCTTTAAACTTTATTAAGGAGTTAAAATTTAAAAATTATAAAGTGATAGATAAACTTACTGTGTTAGAAGCTAAAAATCGAATTGCAGTCTTTGATACTATTATCCATTTCCAAATTGTTTTTATACCTGAGGTGCTCTCAAGCATTATTACCTTAATTTTGGCACTAATTTTACTATGAAATGTAAATGTCTACTTAATGATTATTATTGCACTTTATTCAGTTTTAACCCTTATAGTAAGCTTTATTTCAAAATCAATCTATGATAATGAATTTCCGAAACTAATGCAAGAAAATATCACAACTGATAATGCTTTCAATAACTATTTTAACCATATAAAAAACATTCATAACTACTACCTAGAAGAAAAACTATTTAATACTCTATCTAATTCATATCAAAACATGAACTTAAAGTTGTTGCAATTTAAAGAAAAAACCATATCGTTAAATTCCTTTTTGGCCACTTTAGATGTTATTGCACCTTTATGTATCTTAATTTTAGGCTCATATCAAATTTGAAACAATAAATTAAGTGTGGCCAATTTAATCTTTTTCTTAACTGGCGCTAGTTTGTTTACTCGACCAATTAAAAATGTTTTACCACTGGTAAGTAGTTATAGTGAGTTTAAAAAAGCTTTTAGTATGCTTAAAATTTTTAAATTTGATGAACAAGAAACTGAAGAAAGCAACAGTGTTGATAGGAAAATAAATTCAATTAAGCTCTCAAGTATTACCTATTCATATACGGAGTCTAAAATTAATAAAGCACTTAATATAAACTCTTGCATTATAGATAAAAACCTACATTTAATAGGACCAAATGGATGTGGTAAGTCTACTTTGTGCGCTATTTTAAATGGCTCTAAGCAAGCTGATGATGGTGAAATACTAATTAATGAAAATAAGGTTAATCCATTTTTAGATGCAGGGTATAAAGCGAAAGTAATTTATATTGGAAAAGATAATAATTTAACACTTTCAGTACTCGATTACTTATGCATTAGTAATATTGAGCAGTTTAATGAGCTAATTCATCAGTTAGATTTAAAAGGTTGCTTGCAACATTTAAATATTAATTTAAGTCAAAATATTTCACTTGATAATCTATCTTCAGGCCAAAAGCAATTTATTGCGTTACTTAATTTATTTTTACTTCCCTATGATGTAATACTGCTTGATGAGGCTTTTGAAAATTTAGACCAATATACTTTTGAAACCTTACGTAGCAAGTTACAAAATGAATTGGGAAGTGCTTTAGTCCTAGAAATTAGTCATAATGGTAGATACTTATATCCAGAAAGTGAGGAGTTAAATGTACAAGAAATTAGTGCATAACTATTTAATTGAAATAGTGCTATTTATAGTACTACTTGGACTCTTTGCTTTCATTATGTATTTAATTGTTACAGTTAAATTGCAAGATTATAAAGAAGGGCTAATCCGTTATGAAGGTGATGATTTATATTTATATAATCTCAAGCCACAAGATTTACCAAGTGTGCAAATAAACATTAATTTTAACTATGACAATCACTTATACACCTATAGCGTAGATACAAAAAATGAAGAAAGTAATTTAGTAAAACTATATAGTGAAGCTTTAAAATTCTTTTTGGATCAAAACAATATTGCTGAACTAAAAGTGAGTGTTAAAATGCAAGATATCTCAGTTTTAAGTTATATATTTTCACTGTAAATTTAATAATATAATTACTTTTTTAGCTAAATAAAAAAGTATCATAATTTTATGAAAATTAACAAAGAAAGAGATGTTATTAAAGTAGAATATAAAATTTCAATTCATTCTCATATTATGCGTGCAATTATTTATCAAGCAGAAATGGAACAAATAGTTTCTAACTTAAAGAAATACTTTAAAATCAAAAACCAGTCATACTAGATGTCGCAATTGTTTCACCAGCAGCAATTAAGAAATTAAATGCTGAATATAGAGGGAAAGATTAACTTGAATCAATTAATAACTAATAAAATGAGGTGACAATAACTAGTATGATTAGGGTGTTATCTTTTTGTAATTGATTTATGTGGAAATATTTATTTTACAAAAAATAATTGTATAATAATTATGTAAGGGAATATATGATGAAAACCAAAATAGTTTATTATAAACAGATTTTCACTTATTAGGCTGCACTTTTTTAGTGTGGCCTTTTTATTACCCTTACTTACATACATATAGGAGAACATAATGAAAAAAATAAAAAAAATATTAACTTTAATATGCTCATCATCAATAGCAGCAATTACAGTAGCCACAACACTTTCAGCATCTCTTGAAAAAGATGTCAAAATAAATAAATACTCTGACTTAACACTCAGCACAAGTGAATTAAGTTCAATTAAAAATATTTATAAGCACTACTTCAATCTGCACGAAATAGATAAATCTTTAATTACTGATGATTATAATCTAAATGATTCATATAGCAAAGTTGGTATTATTGAAATTAATGGGCTTAAAAAAACTGACATAATTAATACTAAAACTAATGCTGATAACTTTCATGTACATGGAGGATTTGTAAGCGAAAATTCAAAAATAACTACATGGCATGGTTCTAAGGTATATTCTTTGATTGGTGCAGATTTAGGGGTTAATGAAAATGCTAATGTATTCTACAGTAGTTTTGATATGATAAATCAATCTGGAATTTCTAATGCTGAAAAACAAAAAATTCTTAGCAAATACCCAGATATTGAATGAAATGTATATTCACAACTAAAAAATTCATTAGATTATATGGTTGAAAATGGAGTTAAGGTTGTAAATTTAAGCTTAGGAATAAAATTTTTAGTTAATTCATTATCGAGAAAATCATTAAACACATTAAATGAAATAGAAAATTATTTCATAAATTATAAAAGTTCAAGTAATTCTGAAAATATAACTTCTCCACTAGAAGATCTATATTGATTAAAAAATATAAGTCATATTATGCAAAATGATTTAAGTAATAATCCAAAACTGGATGAAATACTCGATTTTTACAATAAAAAATATGGAATTGTAGCAATTGTTGCAGCCGGAAATGATGGTGAAATATATAAAAAACTAAAAGATCATATTAAAAGCTTAAGTAATTACAAAGATTTAAATGATCTATATTGAAAAGCTACGCAAGAATTAATGAGAAAAAAAGCTATGAATGGATTATTATCTACAGACTATACTAGATTACAAATTTCTGAAAAACTATTAGATGAATTATCATATGATGTTGTAGAAAACAGGAATAGTCTTGAAAATATTATGTCGACTCTAAAATTAAATCCTGAAAAAAATTATAAAGCAGTTATTGACAAGTTTACAGAAATATTAAAAACAACAATTGGAAATAATGTAATTTATGTAGCTTCTGTTGGTAAAAAAATGAGACCTTCTGAATTTTCGACTTTTGCAATGTTTGAAAATGACAATCTACCATTAGTAAGTTCATATGGAGAATTTATCGAAACTGATATTAACTCAAGGCAATATCCTAAAGATAGTAATCTAAATTCATTAATTAAATATTATTATAATTCCCAAGGAACAAGTTTTTCTGCCCCAATAATAACTGGAATGATCTCATTACTCCAACAAATATTTCATAGAACATTCACCTTATCAGAGATAAAGGCTTTATTAGCATATAGCTCGCAAATATATGATTACAATTTAAATATGTATACTGATAGTGGATATGATTATGAATGGTATATTAAAAATAGCCATAGATATGGAGTTAGAAGAAAAAATAATTCATTTTCTAAAATAGGATTTGGTGTTCCAAGTTTCAGAAAAATGTATAACGTTGTAAAAAATAATAAACTTAAAAAAATAAATGTTTCTGCTAATAATTTTGACAATGATAATGAAAAATTTGAGTTTAGTTCAAATTCATATTCATATGAATCTAGTTCCAGATATACAATGGTAGTAGCATATGATAATATAAATCCTGTGAACGATAAAAATGGATTCTTATGATATCTAGCTAATAAAAAAGATATTTCGGAAAAGTATTGAGATTTCTTAATGTATTGTACAAAAAACCTTAAAAATCAAGATATTTTAAATCTTAATGCGATGTTTTCATATCACATATATTATCAAAATTGATTTGATTATTATAATTATTATCCTGAAGAAACAAGTCAAACCACTCACTCTGTAAGTAATTCTAACACATCATCTGTTGAAAAGGTATGAATTGATATGCCTGTTTATGGTCAAGACGATGAAATGTACATGAATGATTATGAAGGATATATTTCGTTTATTTATCTTAAAGCTTTAAAAGAAGTTTATGATAATTATGCAAATCAAAAAATTGAAATAGATGAAAAAATATCATGAAAAGAGTGCAAGGAAATATTTGCTGAATATATTAATTCATTGGATATCACATATATAATCAATACAGATTATATTGATGCTAAAAGAGGAGACTTCTAATATGAAAAAATGATTATATAGCAAAACACTAGGAATAGTGTCATTAGCTGTTATACCTTCGTCCTTTATTGCGATTTCATGTAATAAAGAAGATAAAGAAATGCAAGAGTTTAATAAAGCATATGATACCAATTTAATTAGAGATAACATTAAGAATATTAAAAATATCAAATTAGAATCATTAATATCTCTAGCTAAGAGTGTTAATTTAAATGATGAAAAAGGTAAAAAATATTTTGATGCTTGAGTAAAACCAGCTGTATTGAGTATTGTATCTAGTGATGAAGATCAATATAGCAAGCAAGTTATTGATTCATATGTTTTATATTTAGAATTCATGATTAATAGATTTATAAACTTACCATTAGAAGCAAAATATAATGTTGGTAGTGTTAATATATCTAAATCAAATTGAAATATAGCAAAAATGGAGAATGAAAGTGATGTGCTAAAGTACAAAGATCAAAATCATGATCAAATTGACTTACTGTTAAATACAAAAGACCCAGAGATTTGAAAAACTTATTGAAATACTATTGATGATGGATTTAAAAACAATCTTCATCTAAATATGCTATCTAAAAGTAAAATAATAACTAATAATAAAGAAATAACAATGTGAGAGAATTTATTACAAAGTGAAAAACGTCAACCACTAGACTATTCCCTAATAGATCGCGTTTTTGATAAATTTATTAAATGATTCCCCACAATAAAAAATAAGTCATGATCTGAAAAGTATTTAATAATTAATGAACTGGAAACAGGTGCTTTTGATACTTTCAACAACAGTAAAATAATTTGGTCAAATATCGCGACAAAAAAAGTTACAATTGATAACAAACCTAATATAAATATAAAAGCAGAAGTAATTTTAAAATACAGTGAAGTTGAATCTGCTTTTCTTGAGCCAATTATCAAAATTGTTAATAATAATGAAACAAAAGAATCATCTATTAATATTGTTTTAACAAATAAGCAACATTCCCAAAATTCTTACGTAAATCATAGCAATATTAATGATTTCATTAATAATTGATATAATCCAAACAAGAAATTAACTGAAACAAAATTAACTTATGGTCCTAAAGTGACACCATTGCCTGCGTTTGGGGAACCTATAATTCCTGGAGATACTGATATACTTGAATTATTGGACCTTTCTAAACCAAAAGTATACAAGTTAACTATAGATATCAATATCCCTGAACCAGAATTTCCAGTAACAGTAACATCTGTTTCATGTGCAAGACCCTTAAAACTTAATCAAAATGATATTTTAATTGATGAAAGCAAACTGGTGCAACTTAACCAAATCGCTTCAAAATTGAGAAGAATTTCATCAGCTAGTGATATTCAAATTAATGATTCAATATTTAAAATTAGTGATTTTAATGATAATGAATTAAGTAGAATTAAAGATATATATTCAAAAATTGATACTAATAAATAGTGTAAGATCAAAAAATATAAATATTCAAGTATTTATTTTCAAACTAAATGAATAATAAGAGACATAATTTAAAGTGATGTTTACGCAGAGTGAATATCACTTTTTATATACTTAAAATGAGTAAAAATTAAAAAGATGGCATTCCACTAAAGCTAAAGTGGAGCTCCTGCGTTTCCCACTTGGGCCAAATATAGTCACTTTTTAGGTGGCTATATTTTTGAAAAAAATATAAATATTATGCTACTATGCTACTAAATGTGGTATAATATATTCATGAAAAAGAAGAACCTACATGAAATAAATTGAATAATTTCAAGATCTAAAAGACAAAAAGGAACTTATATATCTGTTGGATATCAAAGCACAAACAAAACAGGATATGCTGTAAGATTCGGGATAGGATATGAAGAAGATTTTGATAAATACCAAGAAAATTCAGTCGAAAAAATAAAACAAATTATAAAAACTCTTCCTCTCTCAATGACAAAAGAAGAGGTTATTAATGAAATTAATAAAAGATCAAAAATAAAAGCCCTAAAATAAATGAGACATATGAAAAATTTGTTGGATCTCGACTTAATTTCTCGATTAATTGATTATTTTGATATTTTCAAGGATTGTAAAACTACAAAATCAGTAAGTTTAAATGATGTTGTAAAGCAACAAATATATCAAAGAATTAAAAATCCACTAAGTTGTTTATGCTACGTACAAAAATGCAACTAAAGAAAAACAAGATTTTTATTCTAAAAATTCGTTTTATAGATCACTAGAATATATTGCTGATAACAAAAATCAAATACTTAAGCAATATAAATGAAACCATGAAAAATGAGTACAAAAGAGATGTAAGTATAGTTTGATTTGACTCAACAACAGCTTATTTTGAAACATTTAGTCGAGATGGTTATAAGAAACCAGGTTATTCAAAAGATGGAAAATTTAAAGAAGACCAAATCGTTATTGGACTCGCCACTGATAGTAATGGTATACCAGTGCACTACAAAGTTTTCCCGGAAATACAGCTGATTCATCCACTTTTATTCCTTTTATACTTGAACTGCAAAAATATACAGCATAACCACAGTTACTGTTATTGCTGATAAAGGAATGTCTGTAAATAAAAATATAAGATTTTTAGAAGATAAAAACTAAATTACATTATTTCATACAGAATGAAAAAAGGTTCAAAAGAATTCAAAGAATATGTTCTTAGTGAAAAGGATTACATTAATGAAAATGGACTCTTATATAAGAGCAGAGAGATAATATCTCTATACCGTAATGGAAGAAAAAATGGTCACACTAGAAAACAAATAATCACTTTTAGTGAAAAAAGAGCAAAAAAGACTATGAAGATAGAAAAATTCTTATTGATAACTTCAATAAGAAAGCTAAAAATGGAAAAGTGTCATATGAAGATATGGTTGGAGGAAAGAAATATCGTTTCTTTAAACCAACAGATAAGTCAGGTTTTTATGAATTAGACTATGATAAAGTCCTAGAAGATGAAAAATTCGATGGATTTTATGTTTACGAAACTAATAGAGTTGATCTTAAAGAAACTGAAATCGTTGAGCTATATGCAAAACAATGACAGGCTGAAGAAAACTTTAGAACATTAAAAGGCGCATTATCATTAAGACCAATGTATCTTTCTACATGAAAAAATATACAAGGATATATTTGTTTATGTTTTCTTTCTTTAGTAATGTTAAAATTCCTTACCTATAAAATTAATGATTTTTTAGGTCTTGCTAAGAAGGATAAAATGACTACATCTAGAATCATTACTATGATTAATGATGTTAAACAAGTTGAACACTATTTTGACAAAAAACTTATAAATACAATCGAAATTAAAAACCCAGCCTTACAACAAAGCTGGGAAGACTACCAATTAATATTAAATATTTTTAATCATTTAAATATTAAATAAAGTTTCAAGCCAACTACAGCATTCACTGTGGCTGGTTTATTTTATTATGCTACTGCTGGGAAACGTAGGAAAATTAAAAAGATGGCATTCCACTAAAGCTAAAGTGGAGCTGTCGTCTTTTTAATTTTTAATTTCAGTTTTAAGTTATATATTTTCACTGTAAATTTAATAAGATAATTACTCTTTTAGCAAAATAAAAAAAGTATAATAATTTTATGAAAATTAATGAAGAAAGAGATGCTATTAAAGTAGAAGATGAAATTTCAGTTCACTCTCGTATTAAGCGTGCAATTATTTATCAAGCAGAAATGGAACAAATAGTTTCTAACTTAAAGAAATACTTTAAAATCAAAAAACCAGTGATACTAGATGTTACAATTGTTTCACCGGCAGCAATTAAGAAATTAAATGCTGAATATAGAGGGAAAGATTATGTAACTGATATCTTATCATTTGACTTTGGTTTTGATTCATTTGATATGGACTCATTACCATTTTTACAAATTGGAGAATTAGTAATTTGCTGAGAAAAAGTAGAAAAGCAAGCTAAAGAGTTTGGACATTCAGTTCGCAGAGAATTTTGTTACTTATTTACTCATGGTTTGGTTCACTTAATGGGATATGACCATGAAGAAGAAAACGAAAGAAAAGAAATGAATGCCATTGTGGATGCAATATTTGATCCACTTAAGATTACACGTGAATCATTTTAAAACGAGCATGTCGGTTAAAGGCGACTAAAGTAAGGATTATATGCTCACAAATTTATTAAGGAGATAATATTATGACTTTTGAAAAATTAAGAGACTTATTAAAATATTCTTACGCACCATATTCTAAGTTTCCAGTTGCAGCTATCTTAGTAGCTGAAGATGGAACAGAATACTACGGAGTTAATGTAGAAAACGCAGCTTACCCATCTGGACTTTGTGCTGAAAGAAGTGCAATGTTTGGTTCAGTAGCTTACGGTGGAAAAGTTGGAAAATTCAAGGAAATTCACATTATCAGTGGAAAAAATGAAATCATTAGCCCATGTGCTGGATGTAGACAAGTAATGACAGAATTTATGCCATTAGACGCTAAAGTTTACCAATACAGTAATGATGGTAAAAGTGTTAGAGTAAACACTGTTGAAGAACTTGTTCCTTTCGGCATTAGAGCAGAAGAAATTACAATTAAATAATTATGAAAATTTGCTTTGCAAGTATCCTTGGTAGACCAAATGTTGGAAAGAGTTCTTTACTAAATGCAATTTTGGGTTACAATGTTGCAATTGTAACTGATACAGCACAAACTACAAGAGATCAAATTACTGGTATTTATACTGATGATGACACTCAAATTATTTTTACTGATACACCCGGAATCCACAAACCATTAAATAAGCTTGGCGAAGCTTTAAACAAAAACGCCTATGACGCAGCTAAAGATGTTGACGTCTTATTATTCTTAACACCTGCTGATGAAAAACTTGGCAAAGGTGATGAAATGATTTTAGAAAAAATTGCTCACACCAAAAATAAGATCGCAGTTGTTTCTAAAATTGACAAAATCAGAAGTAAACCTGAAATTTTAGTTGAAAAAATTAATGAATTACATGCACATGGTTTTGAAACTATTTTAGCTACTGATGTAAATGACTATAGATCAATTAATGCTTTAATTAATGAAATTAAGAAATATAGTTATGATGGTGAACCTCAATATGACCCTGAATATTTAACTGATAAATCTATGAGATTTTTAGCTAAAGAAATTATTCGTGAGTCAGCTATTAATGCTTTATATGAAGAATTACCTCACTCAATTGCAGTTGAAGTATCTGAATTCATTGAAGAAGATGATCACATTACAATTGATGCAGTAATTTATGTTAAGAAAGCTTCACAAAAAGGGATGGTCATTGGTAAGGGTGGAGAAAAAATCAAACAAATTGGTAAGAATGCTAGAATGAAGATTGCGCATCAATTTGATGTACCAACCACTTTAACGCTAAAAGTAAAAATTGCTAAAAAATGAATTGATGATCCAGAAGCTCTTGAAAAATTTGGTTATTCAAGTAAATAAATCACTCTATATATAAAGGGTGGTTTTTTCTTTAGCGAGTTTTTAGCAAAAGAAAAGTTTATTTGCTAAAAAATAAAATATTGTGGTAAAATAGTTCTATGAAAACAGGAAATAGATTAAATGAAAAGTATGAACCAGTGCTTAAATACACAGTTCAAGCTTATATAGAAACAGGTGAACCAGTTTCATCATCATATTTATTAAGTAAGTATGCTCCAATTCATCCAGAGATTAATTTCTCTAGTGCAAAAATGCGCTACATGATGAATGATCTAGAAGAATTAGGCTTTCTTAAAAAAGAAGCTCATACTAGTGGTAGAATTCCAACAATTGAAGGACTAAATTATTATGCAAAACATTTAAGTGCTTTAGCAACAACTCGTTTTGAAGATAAACTTGATGCTATACTAGCAAACAAAAATGTTGCAATTGACCAGACAGTAGATCAAGCTGCTCAAATTATTTCTGATATGACTGGGTTAACTATGATAACAACTGAGTCAAATGTGCATGATATGGAACTAAAAAGCATTGATTTAGTGGCCCTTAGTGACACTAAAGCAACTATTGTGATGGTTATTTCTTCAGGAGAAGTATTTTCAAAAATTCTTAATATCAGTGATAAAGACTTCAAAATGAATGATGTTAGAATTGCTATTAAAATTTTTAAAGAAAGATTGGTTAATACACCACTTCAAGAAATTCCGGTGCGTTTAGAATTGCTAAAAGATGTATTAGCACAATCAGTCAAAAAATACCAAGAATTAATAAATTCATTTGTCGAAGATGTCTTCCATAATATTGGATTTAGAACAAAATCAAGAAACAATATTTATGGTAAAAATAACATCATACTTAGTCCTAAAATTGATAGAGAAAACTTAAATAAGATGATCGAGCTTATTGAAAACCACTCGGTTTGAGAAAGTATCGAAAGTGAACTTGAAGAAAATGAAAAAATCAAGATCATGATTGATGATTCTGGTGCATATATGTCTAAGAAAATTGAATCAGGTGATAAGATCACTGAAATTTCAGTAGTTGGAGCAACTACATCAAACTATGATATGATGCGTTCAGCTATCAAAATTTTAGACAATTACTTAAATAGAAAGAAGGAAGATAAAAATGAATAATACAAAACTAAATGTTGGTGATATAGTTAAAGGTAACTTTACATTGTTTATCAATGATGAAATCATTACAGAATACACTAAACAATGTAGCATTGAGTTAGGAAAAGAACAATATCTTCCTAACTTTGATGAATATTTAATTAATCGTAAAGTAAAACCTAGTTTAGAAGTTAAATTAAGTTTTGCTAAAAATTATCCTATAGAAGCTTTAGCAGGTAAGAACGCTAAAGTAATTATTGAAGAAATACAAGTTACTTACAGTCATCATAAGGGACATGAAGCTAAAAATAGCAAAGAAGTGGACAATTTAAAAGCTGAAATTGAAACTTTAAAAGCTAAACTAGCTGAAAAAGAACATAAGATCTTACTTGATGAATACATGTATAAGGAAAAACTTGAAACTTTACAAACTAAAGCTAAAGAAAAACTTGAAGCTGAACAAGCTCACTTGCACTCAAAAATGAAACATGAAAAAGCAGAAATTAAAAAATATGCTTTACAAGGTTTCTTAGAAGATTTTATTGAACCTTTTAACAACTTTTTAGCTGCAACTAATGCTGGAGCTAATTCCGATAACACAATTGTTAAAAACTATTGTTATGGATTTAGTATTGTAGCTAAACAATTTACTAACTTACTAGAACAACACGGTGCTTTCATTATCCAACCTGAAATTGGTAGTGAATTTAATCCAGAACAAGAAGAAGTTTTAGATTTTGTTGCTGATGAAACTAAAGCTAATAATACTATTGTTCGGGTAGTGCGTTTAGGTCTTTCAATTGACAATCGTCTCGTAAAACCAGCTGGTGTAATAGTAGTAAAAAACAGCTAAAAAAATAATTAAAAAAATTAGCAAATAAGTATTGTATTTGCTAAAATGGTGGTATAATATTATCAGTTCAAGGGGATGAAATAAAGAAAATCTACCTAAACTTAAATAATTAATTTTATTTTAGGAGGCTATATTATGGCAAAAGAAATAGTATTAGGAATTGACTTAGGAACAACAAACTCTGTTGTTACAGTTATGGAAAACAAACAACCAGTTGTGTTAGAAAACCCAAATGGTAAAAGAACAACTCCATCAGTAGTTGCTTTCAAAGGAAACGAAATTATTGTTGGGGATGCTGCTAAAAGACAAGTTGAAACAAACCCAAACACAGTTGTATCAATTAAAAGATTAATGGGAACAGATAAAACTGTACATGTAAATGGAAAAGACTACAAACCAGAAGAAATTTCAGCAATGATCCTTTCATACATGAAAGATTATGCTGAAGCAAAACTTGGTAAAAAAGTTTCAAAAGCAGTTATTACTGTGCCAGCTTACTTTGACAATGCTCAACGTGAAGCTACAAAAATTGCAGGTAAAATTGCTGGACTTGATGTATTAAGAATTATTAACGAACCTACTGCTGCTGCATTAGCATTCGGACTTGAAAAAACTCACAAATCAATGAAAGTGTTAGTATATGACCTTGGTGGTGGTACATTTGACGTTTCAGTTCTAGAACTTGAAAATGGAACATTCGAAGTGCTTTCAACTAGTGGTGATAACCACCTTGGAGGGGATGATTGAGATCACGAAATCGTTGAATGATTAATCAAGAAAATTAAAGATGAACACTCATATGATGTAAGAAACGATAAAATGGCTATGGCTAGATTAAAAGAAGCTGCTGAAAAAGCTAAAATTGATCTTTCAAACCAATCAACAACTACAATTAACCTTCCATTCTTAGCTGTTACAGCTGCTGGACCATTAAATGTTGAATTAGAATTAAAACGTAGTGAATTTGAAGCAATGAGTTCACACTTACTTGACAGAACAAGAAAACCTATTGAAGATGCTTTAAAACAAGCTGGAATTACAGCTAAAGATCTTGATGAAGTATTACTTGTTGGTGGATCAACAAGAATGCCAGCTGTTCAAGAAATGGTACGTTTAACATTAGGAAAAGAACCTAACAGATCAATTAACCCTGATGAAGTTGTATCAATTGGTGCTGCTATTCAAGGTGCTGTATTAGCTGGTGACATTAATGACATCTTACTTCTTGATGTTACACCTTTAACACTTGGAATTGAAACTCTTGGAGGAATTTCTACACCATTAATCCCAAGAAATACAACAATCCCTGTAACAAAATCACAAATTTTCTCAACTGCTGCTGACAACCAAACTGAAGTTACAATTAGAGTTGTGCAAGGTGAAAGAGAAATGGCAAATGATAACAAGTTACTTGGACAATTCAATTTAACAGGAATTGAACCTGCTCCTAGAGGAATTCCTCAAATCGAAGTAAGTTTCTCAATCGATGTTAACGGAATTACAACAGTAACTGCTAAAGATGTTAAAACAAACAAAGAACAATCAATTACAATTCAAAACTCATCTAAACTTTCAGAAGCTGAAATCGAAAAAATGATTAAAGAAGCTGAATTAAACAAAGAAGCTGACAAGAAACGTAAAGAAGAAGCTGAAACAATCGTTAGAGCTGAATCATTAATTGACCAAATTAAGAAAGCTAATGCTGAACAAGGTGACAAGATGGATCCTAAAGCAAAAGAAGAATCAGATAAACTTGTTAAAGAATTAGAAGACTTAATTGCTAAAAAAGACATTGAAGCTTTAAAAGTAAAATTAGACCAAGTAGAAGAAGTAATTAAGAACTTTGCTAACGCTGCTGCTCAACAAAACGCAAATGCAAGTGCAAACGCTAATGCACAAGCTAACTCAGACGAAGATGTTGCTGAAGTGGTAGAAGAATAATACATTCAATAATTTGAGGATATACCTTCGGGTATATCTTTTTTTATAAATTTACTTTATTTAATTGCTTCTAAAAATATATTGATAAAATTTAAGTTAATAGGAGTATATATGAATTTATCAGCCTTAAATGTTGAAATAAAGCACTTAGCCAGTGCTAAAAAAGATAAAAAGTTTATCCATAATTTAAATAAAATGGAAGGGATTTTTGACTTGCTAAAAGGGCAAGATCCTGAATATGAATTTGACTTTTTAACTTATGCACATAAGTATTGAGATGAGCATAAAATTGAATTTTCTTCTGCTGTATCCTTTTTAAAAAGTAACGGAATTAATAAGATGGTTATTATAGCTGATGGAGAATCATACATTTTAACTAAAGCTTTATATGATGTTTTTTATAATCAATATAGTAATCTAAAACCAGATATTGAATTAATTTTTACACAAGGTAATATTAATCCGGAAGAATTAGTGGCTTCCTTATATCAACTTAAGGATGAAATCTTTGCTATTAACTATATTTCTAAATCAGGAATTTCACTTGAAAGCGCTATCGCCTTTCGTGAATATCGTAAAGTGCTAACTGATAATTTAAAAGCTCAAGGTCTTGATCCAATTATGCTTATCGATTTAATTTATATAACTACGGATATTCATGAAAATGTACTCAACAAAATGGCTGGATTAAATAAGTACACTTTATTTAACATGCAAGCTCCTTTGCCATGTCGCTATAGCGGACTATTTGAAGCTACCTGTATTTTTCCACTACTAGCCAGTGGAATCAATATGCAAGAAGCTTTCAATGCTTATGTAGCAACCTTTAAAGATATTGTTAATAATCAAAATATTGAACAGAATGTTGCTTTAGTACTAGCTAGCTATATTCACTATATTTCAAGAACTTTAAAACGTAATGTTAATTACTTACTGGTAAATGATCCTAGCTTAATGGCAATGGGAAAATACTTAAGTTTGCTAACTAATACTTCATTAAACCAAAATCAAAAAGGGCTAGTAGCTTTTGAGCAATTGTTTGATTTTAGTGCTTTAGAAAGTTTTAGCTCCTTAAATAATAATTTTATTTTTACTACCTTTATTTCACGGAGCAAAGATCTCAATCAAGATGTTTTAGATATCAATATGCAACAATATGATGTGCTTAATTTTTTAGGTAATAAAGATCAAATTAAGGCTTTAAATAATAAGGATAAAATTCATAGCATTCAAAATGACTTTGATATTAAGTTTGAATTAAATGACTATTCTGAAGTTGTACTTGCTAGCTTAATTGCTTTAATGCAAGTTGTCACAATTGCTATTGCCTATCTATATGATATTGACCCATTTTCACAACCAGGAGTAGAAGTGTATAAGCGTAATTTATACAACTTGCTAATTAAATAATGCAAAGTAAAATAAGATTAGATAAATTTTTAGCCCAATGTTTAGGGTTAAGTAGATCACAAGCTTCTAAAGTGCTTAAAAGTAAACTAGTAACTCTAAATGGTGAAACTATTACTCATAATATGGACATTAATCCTAGCGATATAGTATTGTATCAAGGACGAGAATTAAGTCTTGGCCCTAAGTATCATTATTATGCTTTAAATAAGCCTGCTGGATATATTTGTGCTAATTATGATAACAAGCATCAAACAGTTTTTGACCTATTAGATAGCAATATAAAACAAATTAAGGATATACATACTGTTGGAAGATTGGATAAAGATACTACAGGTTTACTTCTAATTACTAATGATGGAGAGTTAACTCACCAGTTGCTTGCGCCCAAAAAACATGTCAATAAAACTTATTATGTAACTTTAAAAGATCCATGCTCAAGTGAGCTAGTGGAAGTTTTTGCTTCTGGCTTTGAATTAGGACAGGGTGAAAAAGTAAAACCAGCTAAATTACAAATTATTAATCCAACTTTTGTGCATTTAACTATTAGCGAAGGCAAATATCATCAAGTGAAAAGAATGTTTGCAAAATTTGGAAATGAAGTAGTAATGTTACATCGTCAATGCTTTGGCACCTTATCATTAGATAATTTAAACTTAGCTCCAGGAGAATATAAAAAGCTTAAACGAGAAGAAATAAAATAAGATATTTTTGATATATAACTTGTGTAAAATAAGCTCAATTATGTCACGCCTAGACGAGTAAAAAAATAGTAAAATATAAGTGGTATTTATTCAATGTAAATATCACTTTTTATATTAGAGGACAATGCTTTAAGACTGTCAAAAAGTTCATGCATTGTCTTTTTTCTTCATCAAATGAGAATAATTAGCTCTCAATGTCTGGTGGCGCCAAATATTTCTATTTGTTTTAATGTCTACTTTTTAATTTTCTCTTTTTTTCCTTTTTATTAAATAATGATTCCTTATTTAAAATTTTTTAATCTTAAATTGTAATAATTTTTAATCCCTTGAAGTTCAGAAAGAGTTCTGATTAATTCTGAATTTGTTAGTTCTTTTATTTTGTTTATGGCTGTTTTTAATTCATATAAAAATTTTATACATCAATCATATTTTCTAATGAAGGGGTGACAAAATAAATCTTATTTTACAAACGTTAAAAATATAAAAATTAAAAAGATGACATTCCACTAAAGGTAAAGTGGAGCTGTCATCTTTTTTGGTTCCTGTTGTAAAATTAGTGTACAAAAAACAAAAGAAAGGAACCAATTTAATTATATGATAACTGCAACTAAAATGCACAAGAAAAATATAATTTGTGTTGAAACAGAAATAAGAATAGACAATTTTGATAACACAAAAAAACAAATTACAAAATGCGAACATTTTATTTTGAGACCTTACAAGGATAAAACATTAAAGACTAAACTTGACAATGAACTTAACAAAGCTAGAAAGCAAAACACTAATTATTTCCAATTAAGTAACTTATCTTGTTTGTTTGATAACTTACAGAGATACAATAGCTTAATTGAAATCTCTAAAGTGATGAATATAAATATTAAAACAATCAAAAGTAACATCGAAAACGCTGCTGAAGAATACAAATATACAACAACAGCAAAATGTAAGAGATGTAAATCAAAGATGATGACTGTTACATATTTATCGCTAGAAGAATGAACTTATACAAAAATTGCATTAGCTCAGAATATTTATGAGTCAAATGTAATGAAAAGTTGTGAAAGATTAAAACCAATACAAGACTTTTTGATTGAGTGAAGTAATTTAAGAAAGAAATACAAAAAATTAAGAAAAGAAAATCCTGATATGGATCTTGGTGAAAATATTAAATATACCATGCAAGTATCAGCAGCTCGTTTATTAGATGAATATACCAAGAAATATAAAGGTCAAAATGTGTTTATCCCTACACTAAAGACATTTTATAATGCAATAGACACTAAATTAGATATCGACTTCAGTATGTTTGTGGGTAAAAAGGAATGAGCAATTCATCATTTGACAAATCTCAAAAGAAGAAAAAACGAAAATACACAAAGTCAAAAATTCAAGGCGCAACTTCTATTCATAATAGAGATGAAAGCATAAACAACCGCGAAGAAGCTGGACATTACGAAATGGATACAGTTGTGTTTAATAAGTCTAGCAAACTTATTTTAGTAACTGTTTATGAAAGAAAATCAAGATTAGGATATGCGATGCTTTCAAAAAGAGATGCTCAATCAGTTGTTAAAACTGTCCAAAAAATCATTAAACTTTATGGTCTTACAATTAAGACATTAACAATAGATAATGGCTCTGAAAACACATTATTGCACACAATTCCAGGAATAGGAAAAATCTATACTTGTGACCCTTATTCTTCGTATCAAAAAGGTGGAATTGAATGTTGACACAAAGAATTACGAAAGTTTATTCCAAAAGGAAAATATTATTCCTGAATAAATGATCAAAACATAATGAACATTTGCCATATTATCAATAGCTCAAAAGAGAATATAAAATTCCGGGTAGTTTATACACTGTGCGCATGAGTGCATATGAATTTTATTCAACATATTGTTAAAAATAGCAAACTTTTAAAATAACCTCATCAAATTTTTATGGGTGAGGTGCCTTTTCTACTGCTTTTTTTATAAAAAACCTTTAAAATTAAAACAACATTGGTTTTACAATCAAAATTAGACCTTTAGTGGAAAATCATATTTTTAATTTATAAACGTTAAAAATAGGTAAAAAAAGCATTTGGAAAATTATCGCTTTTAGTTATAATATATTTACTAATTGGCGAATGTGGTGAAGTGGCTAACACAGCGGGTTGTGGTCCCGTCATTCGCGGGTTCGAATCCCGTCATTCGCCCCATATGTTAAAAGGCTGCCTCAAAGCAGTCTTTTTTCTGCATTTATTGTAAAATTATAATATTATAAAAAATATATTTTATTTAGGAGAAAAATGAAAAAAATATGAATTTTATTAAACGGAAGTATAGCTGCATTAGCAACCACATCACTTGTGGTTTCTTGTGGAAATCCAAAAGCAGAAAACACTAATCCTACTCCAGAACCAGACAAGCCTATAATCGCTGATAACAAGAAGACTGAGCTGGTAGCTAAAATTAATTTACTTGCTCAAATTAATCCAGAAGAATATGAAAAGTACAAAGATAATATCAAAAAGAATTTAACTGATCAAGAAATCGAAACTTTAACTGGTGAAATAAATAAAATAATTTCAAGCTATGCTGCAAGTTTTAATAGTTTACAAGCACAAGTAAAAGAAGCACAAAGCTGAGTAGATGGATTAAATTTACAAAAAATTTTATTTGAAACATTAAAACCAGAAATAAATAAGTTTACTAATTATTTAACAAGTATTTCAGTTAAAAAAATAAATACAATATCAAATGAACAAATAACTTTATTTAATAGTGGAATAAATAAAAAGAAAACTGCTTTAATTCAAGCTAAAGAAGAAGCTGAGAAACAAATTACTAAATTGCAAAGTGAATTAACAAACGAAATAATAAGCGCAAAAGAACAATTACAAACATTAAAACAATACTCAATAGCTGAATTTGAAACATTACAAGCAGAATTAAATGGTTTTGAACAAACCCAAAATTCTGTTGAAAATTTAGCCTCATTAAATGCCTTATCAGATAATATAAAAAGTTTAATTGTTAAAATAGAGCAAAAAAACAGCACTTATAAAACACAAAAAGAACAATTAATTGCTTCATATAATCAACTTAATACAAAAGTTCTTGAATTAATTAAACAAGTTAAAACTTGAAATGTTGATTATGCTACAACTAAAGAAAATTTAGTTTCAACATTAAGTCAAAATATAGCTAATGAAAACATAGATAATATTCAAAAAGCAAATAGTCAATTAAACCAACTTTTAGAAGAATTAAATGAAAACATACAACAACATAATTCTATAAGTCAAAAAGTTACAAACTTAATTCAAGAAACAAAAACTGGTTTATTGAATACATTAGATACAGATGAATTAAAAGAATTACATACAAAATTATCAGAGTATTTAAATGGCATTACAACTTTAAATATTCCTAATGACAAACTAGCTGAACTACTTAATCATTTACAACAAACAATTACTGAAATAACAGCTGAAAGAGATGCTATTTTAAGTCATGATAAAGAAGAAAAAGAAGCTATTGATAAATTAAAACAACAAGTATCTTCAAAGATTCAAAATATTAATTCATTTTTAATTCAAATAGAAAAATATGATAGTGCATATGCAGCAAATATTAAAAAAGAGTTAAATGATTTAAATGTAAGTAATGTAGATTCATCAGCTGAATTAAAAATGAAATTAGATAAATTGGTAAGCTTGGACAATATTATTATTAGATACATAAGCGATAGAAATAAAATATTAGAAATTTTAAAAACAACAAGTGTTAATAATATTAATGACTATATTAAAACTTTTAGTCGCGGAAAACTATACAATACAGGTCAAAATAACCTATTGCAACAAGCTAAAAATATTCAAGAGTTCTTAAAACAAGATTTTACTACTAAATCACTTAGTCAGTTAAGAGATATTCGAGCTGATTATTTAAATAAAATAAAAATGTTAGAACAAGATTATCAAAGATTAATGAACGAAACAGAAGAAATTCAATCGATAGCCTTAAAATTGAAAAATTTCCTTGACCAAAAAGCGAAATTAGAAAAATTAAGTGAAAAAGAAAATGAAATTAAAACATATATTGACAATCTTCCTATAGGAAATATTGAACTTCTATCTGGGGATAGTGTAGTTTCAACTATTCAAAAACTTAAAGAATATGAAACTGAACTAAAAATTAGCTAAAAAACCTAACAAATATTAAATAAGATTCATTATGAATTTTAGGAGAAATCATGTATCACTCAAAATTAAATGTCAGACAAACTCAAAGTGCCATTCAGGATCTAAAATTATACTTTCAAGAACAGTTAAAAGTTCATCTAAACTTAACTAGAGCAACTGCTCCGCTATTTGTTTCTAAATCATCAGGATTAAATGATGGACTTAATGGTGAAGAACCAGTTTGATTTTTACCAAAAGATAAACAAGAAAGGTTAGAAGTTGTTCACTCACTTGCAAAATGAAAAAGAGATGCACTAAAAAAATACAACTTTTTGCCTTATGAAGGTTTATACACAGATATGAATGCAATTAGAAAAGAAGAAGATTTAGATTTATTACATTCATATTATGTCGATCAATGAGACTGAGAACTAGTTATTTTAGCTCAAGATCGTAACTTAGAATACTTAAAGAAAACAGTTAAATTAATTTATGATTCATTAAAAGTAACTAAAAAACTTTTAAAACTTAAATACTATCAACTTGAAGATGAAATGCCAGAAGAAGTTTTCTTTATTTCGGCTCAAGAATTAGAAAATTTATATCCAAACCTTGATATTAAAGAAAGAGAAAATGCAATTGCAAAGGAACATGGTGCTGTTTTCATCTATGGTATTGGATACCCTATGAAATCAGGACTAATCCATTCAGCTAGAGCATTTGACTATGATGATTGAAAATTAAATGGAGATTTAATTGTTTATTCAAATGTTATTAATCAAGCTATCGAACTTTCTTCAATGGGAATAAGGGTAAATGATCAATCATTAGTTGAACAAAGTGGTCTAAGTAGAGAAGAAGTTAAAAAACTTTCTCCTTACCACCAACATGTTATTGAACATAAACTTCCTTTAACTATCGGGGGAGGAATTGGACAAAGTCGGGTTTCAATGTACTTACTTGAAAAAGCTCACATTGGCGAAGTACAGGCATCATTTTGACCTGAAGAATATCGTGAAGAAATGCGTGCCAAAGGAATTGAGTTATTATAATGGTTGCCTAGTGTAATAACTAGGCTTTTTTATCACATTAAAGAAATAATTTAATAAAATTAAATTATAAATTTATTCTGTGAGGTAAGTTATGAATAATGAAAAGAAACAAATTATTTTAAATTGATTAAAGCAACAAGAAGAGACTGATTCAATAACACAAGAACAACGTGATATTTTTGCTCTCATTAGAGAAACATTGCATACAAAAAAATATGGTCTTGTTTTTGAAGAAAAAGAAGAAGATATTGTTAATGAATCTAATGATTCAATATTAACTTTAAAACAAAAGGATTTAATCATTGCAAATAATAATGCAAAGGAATTAAATTATTTGCTTGAAGGAGATAATTATCAAGCATTAAAATTGCTTCAAAAAACGCACAGAAATAGAATTGATGTAATTTATATTGATCCTCCTTACAATACTGGTAATAAGGATTTTATTTATAATGATACATATGTTGATTCGGAAGATGGGTTTAAGCATTCAAAATGATTATCTTTTATGAGAAAAAGATTAGAGCTTGCAAAAACACTATTAAGTAATCAAGGTGTAATTTTTATAAGCATTGATGATAATGAGCAGGCACAGTTGAAACTGTTATGTGATGAGATATTTGGTGAAAATAATTTTGTAGCAGATTTTATTAGAAAAACTAAATCAACAACTAATGATATAAAAACAGGCGCTAATATTCAACATGAAAACTGTTTATGCTACGCAAAAAATAAATTAGTTATTAATTTACTTGGTGGAGAAAAAGATTTATCTAGATATACTAATCCAGATAATGATCCTAATGGCCCTTGGATTTCTGATAATCCTAGTGCTAAAAGTGGCACAGAAAAAAACAATTATTTTGCAGTTGTTAACCCATATACCGGGAAAGAAGATTTTCCTCCTAAAGGTATGTACTGACGCTTTTCTATTTCAACGATAAATAAACATATAAAAGCTGGGACAATTTCATTTAAAAAAGAGCACAAAGAAAATGAACGTGGGTTTATATATAAAAGATATTTAAATAATCTAAAATCAACAAAAAAGACTATTAATAGTTTGGATTTTACCACCAACGAATATATGAATCAAGTTGCGACTAAGGAAGCTAAAACATTAGATTTTGTTGAAGATTTTCAATATCCAAAGCCTATGGTTTTTATTCATAAACTTTTATTACACTCTACTGAATTAAATTCTATCATTCTTGATTTCTTTGCTGGATCAGGTACAACAGGACATGCTGTTGCTAAGCTAAATGCCGATGATGGCGGAAATAGAACCTACATTTTATGTACAAATAATGAAAATAACATATGTGAAAATGTTACTTTTAAAAGATTAAGTAATATTCAAGGCGAATTACCTCACAGCTTGATATATCAACAAATCGAAACAATTAATAAGGATGAATTTATTGTTTCAAATTACGATCAAAAATATTTAGATCAACTAGAAGAATCTTCAAAGCAACTAGCACAGTTAGAATTAGGGAAATTAATTGATAATAAAGAAATTTTCTTTATCACTAGCCAGGACGAATTAGAAAATGCTAATGAAGATGATTTATTAAATGCTACTGTGATCTTTATGAATGAAAACAAAGTTGATCCATATAGATCTAAGGTCTATGATCATATTAAAAACAAAATCATCATTATTCCAGATAATTACTACGAAAAAGAATTGAAAGAGACTGACTACTTATGATAAATATAAAATGAAAAAGATTTCAAGAAAAAACAATTGAAAATACAACAAATTTTGTACTTTCTAACAAAGACAAGAAATCATTAGTTATAAAATCACCTACTGGATCAGGCAAAACATTAATGATGTTACAAATGATTGCTAATGTCATAAATAATGATGTAAACAAAGAATTTATATTTTTATGACTAGCACCAGGTGCTGGATCATTAGAAGAACAATCTAAAAGAAAAATGATTAAGTTTTATCCTGAATATGACTGTGGTGATGTTCAAGACATATTAAATAATGGTTTTGTACCTGACACAACATATTTCATTAACTGAGAAAAGATTACTAAAAAAGGAAATAAAGCTATAGCTGAAGCTGAATATTATAATATTCATGATCAAGCCCTTAAGGCTAGAGATAATGGTTACAAATTTATAGTTATTGTTGACGAAGAACATGTTAACCAAACTAAAAAAGCTTTTGATTTCTTGCACGATCATATAAAGCCATTTAAAGAAATTAGAATATCTGCTACTGCAAAAGCAGCAAAAGGACAAGAGTACATTGAAATAACGGATAAAGAAGTTATTGACTCTGAACTTATAACTCGCTCTATATACATAAATCCTGATGTAAATACAAAAGAAGCCTTAGAAGATTTTGAAAATGAAGCATTTATTTTGATAAAAGCTGCTGAACAAAAAAGGTTAGAAATAGTTAAGGCATATGAAAGCATTGATTCTCAATATAGAATTAATCCTCTTGTTATAGTTCAAATACCAAACAAAAGTGATTCATTAATTCATTACATGCAAGAAAATCTTTTTGATAAGATGGGCGTAAGTGTTGAAAATGGTAAATTAGCAATATGACTTGACAATGATAAGCAAAATATTGAAGGTATTGAGAAAAATAATTCAGCAGTTGAATATTTAATCTTTAAACAAGCTACAGCAACTGGCTGAGATTGCCCAAGAGCCAAAATTTTAGTTAAATTAAGAGATAACATGGCAGAAAACTTCGAAATCCAAACTATAGGAAGAATCAGAAGAATGCCATCACAAAGACATTTTGACGATGATAAGATTGATAATTGTTTCTTATATACTTTTGATGCTAAATTTAAAGATAATGTCTTGATGCAAGCAAATGGTATTGAAGTAGCAAGAGTAAATCTTAAACCTGAATTTAATAAGTTTACATTAGTAAAAGAAGAAAGAAATTTACGTACATCAGAGCATGATGATGATCAATGAATTCGAACTTCAAAGCTTATTTATAAATTTTTAAAAGAAAAGTATAAATTAACCAGAGATTTAGAAGAAAATGCTAAGAAATTAGCAGATAATGGATACATTATCGATACGAAATTCATCCATGACGATATGCGTCAAGGACAAGTTCAAGAGTTATCCGGAATGATTGATGATGTTTTGGTACGCAAAGATGTTCGTTATCACTATAATACAGCTGCAAATCACAACGATGAAACTCATGCTATTGACAAATTAAGAAACATATTAGGCTTTGATGGTAAGCAATTAAAAAATATGCTTAATACTTTAATTAGTTCAAGAAGAGCTAATGAATATTTAGAAAGATATCAAATTATTGAAATAGGCTTAGCTAAGCCACAAATCTTTTTAATTAACAATGTTAATAAATTAGCTAGTGATTTTCAAGAATTTACAACTCAAGCCAACATTGTAAATAATTACAATTTATTTGAATCTGATGAAGATATTGTTAGAAGCAACTGATATATTCCTACAAAAGATGAAATTGTTTATGACTCTACTTCCAAGGATAAAAAAGTTTTCACGAAAAATGTTTATGAAGAATATGATGCAAGTATGGCAACAACTAAAAATAAAATTAGATCATTGCCTGAACATCTTTTTGAAATGTTTTGTCAAAGTAATAAGCACATTAAGTGATATTACAAAAATGGTGATAAAGGTAAACCTTACCTTTCTTTAATTATCAAAAAAGAAGGTTTAGAAAGACTTCAAGCTTTCTATCCAGATTATATTCTTGAAGATAGTAAAGGGACTATTTGAATTATAGAAGCAAAAGGTGGAGAAAGCTTCCAAGGTGAAAGCAAAAATATCGACCCATTTAGTGCTCAAAAATATGCTACATTAAAACGTTACGAAAAATGATATAACAATGATTGCGAAAGTAAAAAATATAACCTTAAAACTGCATTCGTTAGAGATAAAGATAATACTTTATATATAAGAACTGCTGATAATTATGAAGAGAACTTAAACGATCCGGATTGATACGATATTAAGCAATTCTTTAATATGCAAGAATTAAATAAATAATATAATTATCATGTTTTTAGAAAGGATATAAATAAATGGAGAATTTATTAAATACAGACCTGAAGTCTGGTTTAACTCAAGAAGAAGCACAAGCAAGAATTGCTTCTTTAGGAGAAAATACAATCAAAGCCAAAGAGCGTAAAAGTGTTTTCATGATCTTTTTAGCTCAATTTAAAGACTTTATGATTATCTTGTTATTAATTGCGGCTGCCTTTTCTTTTGGGGTTACAATTTATGAACATGTACACGGTAACTTAAAAACCAATGGAGAAATTGCAGTTGCATATATCGAACCATTTATCATTTTGATAGTAGTTGCTTTGAATTCTATGCTTGGTACCTATCAAGAGATTAAAAGTGATCAAGCTGTCCGGGCTTTAGCTAAAAGTAATGAACTGTATGCTAAGGTTATTCGTGATGGTAAAATGGTTTCAATTCCATCTTCACAAGTTACAGTTGGAGACTTAATTGTAGTTGAAGCTGGAGATATGATTCCAGCAGATGCTAAAATTGTTGAAGCTTTTAGCTTTAGTGTAGTTGAATCAGCTATTACTGGAGAAGCTTTAGCTGTAGATAAAAGAGTAGGCGAAATTGCTAATATTGAACAATTACCTCTAGGAGATAGATATAATACTATTTTTTCAGGTACATATTGTGTTACAGGTAGAGCAATTGCCTTAGTACAAAAAATCGGGAAAGATACTGAAGTTGGTAAAATTAACTCAAGTATTCAAGAACAAGAAGTTCCGAAAACACCTTTACAAATTAAATTAGATAAGTTATCTAAAATCTTTGGAATTTCAGGGATTATCTTACTATTTGCTTCAACTATAATTCAAATTATATTAACTGGGGCCTTTAGTAATGATTGAGGTAATCCACAATTATATTCAAATGCCTTTATTATAGGTATTTCACTTGCTGTAGCTGCTATTCCTGAAGGATTAATAACCTTTACTACTGTGCTACTAGCTATAGGTGTTTCACGTATGACTAAGGAAAATGCTATTATTAAAGCTTTCCCTGCTGTAGAAACCCTTGGATCAACAAGTATAATTTGTTCAGATAAAACAGGTACATTAACAGAAAATAAAATGACAGTGGTTAAATTCTATGATGCTCAAGGAGTACAAGATTTAACTAAATCACAAACTTTAGGTAGCTTTGTAGCATGTACTGATGCTCAAGTTACTTTAGATGAAAATGGTAATTATGTTGAAGTAGGTGACCCTACTGAAACAGCTATTTTAAGATTTGGACTTGAAAAAGGAAATTCAAAAGAAGAATTCTATTCAAAATTTGAAAAGCTAGCAGCATTACCTTTTGATAGTGACCGTAAAATGATGTCAGTGCTTATTAAGACACCTAATGGGCAAAAGATTTTAATTACTAAAGGAGCACCTGACGTTATCTTTAGTAAGTGTGCTAAATTAGATGCTAATGTTCGTGAAATGAACGAAGAATGATCTAATGATGCAATTAGAGTTATTGCAGTAGCTTACAAAATGCTACCAGAAGATACTTCTACTATTACTCTTGCAGATGAACATGACTTTATTTTCTCAGGTCTAATTGGATTAATTGATCCACCTAGAGCAAATGTTAAAGCAAGTATTGAAGAAGCTAAACGTGCTGGTATCAAGACAGTTATGATTACTGGTGATCACTTAACTACAGCTGTAGCAATTGCACGTAGCTTAAGTATTTTTGAAGAAGGCGATAAAGCTATTGATGGTACTACACTAGCGAATATGAGTGATGAAGAATTAACTCAACAAGTACAACATATTTCAGTTTATGCTAGAGTAAACCCATCTGATAAACTTAGAATTGTTAAAGCTTGACAAGCACATAACCAAGTGGTAGCTATGACAGGAGATGGGGTAAATGATGCTCCTGCCCTAAAAGCTAGTGATGTTGGTTGTGCTATGGGAATTACTGGAACTGATGTTTCAAAACAAGCTGCTGATGTTATCTTAACTGATGATAACTTTAACACCATTGTGCGTGCAGTTAAATCAGGTAGAGAAACATTTATACGTATTAAAACAGTTATCTTAAACTTACTAGTTTCTTCATTAACTGAAATTATTGTTATGTTAGTTGGGCTATTTGCCTTTAGATTTATCTTTAAAGATGCAATTGGTGGTGAAGAATTTATTGTTCTAACTGCAGCCCAACTATTATGAATTAACTTATTAACACATGGATTACCAGCTATTGCACTTGGAATGGTGCCTAGTGATGTGGATGTAATGAACCATAAGCCAATTAATAAAAACCAAAGCATTTTTGCTGATGGCCTTGGTAAGCGTCTAATTATTCACAGTGTAATTCTTTCTCTTGCTGCATTGCTTTCTTACTTAATTGTAGGATTATATGCTTCTAACAATGGTGTAACAGGAGATAATTTTGTTATGTTAACATCTTCTGCTGCCTTTATTACTTTAGGAGTTGGTTCAAGTATTAACTCATTAAACTTAATGTCAAAAAAAAGCATCTTTAAATGCTCTCTAGCTAAATACAAATTAGTTTACTTGGCAAGTAGCTTTAGTATGATTTGTATGCTTGGATCAGCCTTTATTCCAGGTGTTAACCAATTATTTGGAAACATTGATTTATTAACTTTTGAACATTATTCAGTTGTTTATTGATTAATTCCAATCCTACTTGCATTTGTACTTACAATTTGTGTTGAAGGTTATAAACTTTATCAAGTTATTGCAAGCAAAAAAGCTATGCAACCAGCAGTAAATGAATAAGAGATATAAAAAAAGCACATTTGTGCTTTTTTCTTATCCAAATATATTTAAGCTTTCAGTAAAGGTTGGATGAGTGTAAATAAAGTTAGCTAATTCATCGTATTTAATTTTCTTAGCAATAGCTAATGAAATAAGGTTAATCATTTCATCAGCTTGATAATTAAATAATGTCGCTCCAATGATGTAGCCTTCACTATCTACAAGTATTTTATTTCATCCAAATGTTTCATGTATTGTTTTAGCTTTTGAAATTGATGATGTATTTAATTGTTTAACTTCGTATTTGATGCCTTTAGCATCAGCTTCTTTACAATTCATTCCAACACGTGCATAGGCTGGATCAATGAATAAACAGAATGGAATTGGTGGACGATTGTTTAAGTTGCGTTCATTAGTTTTATCTAATAATTGAGGTAATACAATTCTAGAGTCATCTAGTGATACATATGTGAAGAAAGGACCACCTTTACAATCACCAACAGCTCAAATGTTATCAGCTGTAGTCTTTAAGTTTTCATCAACTTTAATTGCACCATTTTCAGTCATAACACCTGCTTTGCTTAGTCCTAGACGATCTAAGTTCGGTTCACGTCCAATTGATACTAGAACTGCATCATACATTTCTTCAACTTCTTGCCCATCAATGATGGCTGTAACTTTTGTACCTCTGCTGTAATCTTTAATAGCAATAATTTCAGCATCATTTTCAAAGTTAATTCCTTGGGTTTGCATTGTTTCTTTAATACTGTATGAATCCATGTAATCTTCTGAAGGTAAGAAATTGTGTAGTTTACTATAAACTGTTACCTTACTTCCGAAGTTACTATACATACTTGCAAATTCAAGACCAATAAAGCCAGCTCCGACAACAAGTAATCTTTTTGGCAATGCATTTAATTCTAAGATTGCGTCTGAGTAAAAAATGTTTTTTGATTTGATGTCTAAATCTAATCTAACAGGTTTAGAACCTGTGTTGATAACAACTTTCTTTCCACGTATTTTAATTAATTTATTTTGTGTTTCAATAAGAATTGTATGTGGATCAAGGAAGCTAGCTGCTCCGACATATAAGTCAACATTTTCGCTGCTCATAATTTGATCATAGCTGTCGTTGTGCATTTTCTTAATAAATGCTCTTTTATATCTTTGTGCTGTTCTATAATATGTTTCTTTTTCTTTTCAAGTCATATTAATATTGTGAGTTTCAGCTTGTTGTCTAATTTTAGCACTGTGAATTAGAGCTTTTGTAGGCAAGCAAGCTACATTAATACATGCTCCCCCAGCCATATCTATATCCTTTTCAATAAGAGCAACTTTTTGTTTATTGGCTGATAATTTAGTTGCAAGAGTTTTTCCTGCTTTTCCTCAACCAATAATAATTACATCATATTCGATATCTAACATATTATGCCTCCCTAGATAAGATATCATTCTTAATATCTTCTAGTGTTTTGTTTTTTAAATTTTCGTATATAACATTATTTAATGAGTTAATTAAATCCTGTTCTACTGCTTCTATATTTCGTGAGATCACGCATTCAGAATCCTTGAGACCACTAACCCAAGTTTTATTAATTAACTTTAGGTCTAAAACATCAAGCAAGTCGCTGCATTTGATGTTTTAGACCTATATTCAAGGTATACCCTCCTTTACGACCTCTACTCTTTTTAATCCAATTGTTGTCATCTATTGCTTGCAATATTAATCTGACTTTAACAGGATTAATGTTAGCGTTTTTAGCAATTTCAGAGCTACTCATAGCAGTATTCTTGTGACCTAAAATTGTTAAAATGTGTAATAGACTAATAAAGTCACTGAATCCATATTTCAGTTCATTCTTTTTATATGTTACATTAACCATTACATATTAATTCTAGTACAAAAAAATAATATTTCAAGTGAATTTTTTAATTGTTTATGCCTATTTTTTAGGCATAGAAAAATGAAAAAATTTCTACATTTTAAACAAAATGGCTAGTTTGGACAAAATACGATAAAACTTATAAAGTTTTATATTAAAAACAAGCAATTTTTGCAACTTATGATAAAATAAACATATGAAAAATAATAAAGTATCACTAGCTTGCGAATTGTGTCGTAAAAAGAATTATGTCACAGTTAAAAGTGCGGGTAATCCAGAGAGAATTGCGATTAAGAAATTCTGTCCACGCTGTAAAGTACACTCACTGCATAAAGAGGAAGTATAATGAATTTAGAAAATGAAACACAAGTTGAAACATCAGAAGTTACTGATACTAGTAGTGTAGTGGTTGAAGAAAAGAAACCATCTTTAAAAGAAAGATGAAAAAATCGCAAAAAAAGATATTTCTTGCGTAAGGTTGTCAAAGACATTAAACGTGTTAGATGATCTTCACCAAAAGAAAATTGAAAAAATTTAGCTAAGATAATAATCTTTACAGTAATATTTGCTTTATTTGTGTATGGTGTAACAATCGGATTTACATCATTATGAACTGCAATTGGTGCAGGAAAATAAGGAGACAAGATGAATACAAACTTTAAATGATATATGATTTCTACTATTCGTGGAAAAGAAGAACAAGTTCTAGAAGCATTAAAAAACAGAATTGTGGCTGAAAACGTTGCTGATTCATTTAATCAAGAAGCTACAGAATTTGGCGCTTTCAAAATGTACTCAAAACCAACATTAACACCTAAAGAAATGGAAAAGAAACGTATTGGGGAACCTTACAAAATCAAATATGTAAATATGTATCCAGGTTATATTTTTGCTAACATGGATATGACTGATGAAGCTTGATACGTTATCCGTAACACTCAATATGTTACAGGGATTATCGGATCATCAGGAAAAGGAGCTAAACCAACTCCAGTATCAGCTAGCGAAATTAGAAAAATGATTAAAGCTGAAGCTGAATACTTAAAATTATTTAATGAAGGTAAGAACTTACTTGGACTTAAATTAGGTGACCTTGTTGAAGTAATTAATGGACCATATAAAGGTGAAATTGGACCTATTGCTTTACTTGATGTTGATAGAGATATTGCTGTTGTAGAACTTGAATCATTTGGTAAGAAAATTGTTGTGGAATTCCCTCTTGAATTACTAAAACCTAGTGAAACATACCTATAATAATTACAATGTGCCCTGTGCACATTTTTTTATAAAAAAATACTGGCAAGCCAGTAATTTAAAATTCTTTACGTTCTTTTTTGAAATGTTCAATTTTGTCATTTGTTGCTTCAATTTTTAATTCAGCTCACATGATAGCATCTTCAAGAGAAGCTACATTTTCAGGGAGATTTTTAATAAATTTTAATAGCAAGCTACATTCGTGAATTTTATCATTTGCATATTTTTCAAGTGCCAGTAATGAATCATCAGCTTGAGTTTCTTCATACTTTTTAGCATACTTAGTAAAGTTCTTTAACAGTTTCTTTTGATGAGATAGAGCTGAAGTAGTTTTATTGATGTTAGAATCAATTGTATTAAGATGATTTGAACGTTGCAATATGATATCTTGATTACGATAACAATAATCTAGTTTTAATACATCATCCTTATTATAATTAACAATATCGGTATCAATAATTTGCAAGTCTTGTAAGGTTAAGTTTAATTTATTAGTTGGTTTTTTAGCTTTATTAAATAATTGAAAACGAATGAAACCTAAAAAGCTTGCAGCAAAGCCTGGATCATCAAAGATACTGGTATCTACTTCTGGCTGTTTAGCCTCAAATAGGGCTCTAGTAGCAATAAAATAGTCATCCCTATGTAAATGAGGTACAACAATTTTAAGTGATAATAAACGCTTACCATTGTATTTTGAAGCATTAAAACAATTAATCCCAAATAGTTTATTTAAAATGATGTTTTCCATTTGGGGGTTTCAACCATAAAATTCAACTTTTTCAGCTAAATTAGCAGCAGAAATTTCTTCTTTAGCCAAAATAGATAAATCATTTAACAGATTAGATTTAAGTTTATTTAAATAAGTACGATAGTTAAAATTCTTAAATGACATCATTGAGGTTTTAGTCATAAAACCTTTATTTAAATCATTTTCACGATACATCCCAATCGTATAGCAATAAGGTAGAAATTGAACATTTAAGTTACCAGGTAAACGTTTTAAAAAGTTGTTAGTAATTGCTTCAAAATCAATAAAGACTTTTATTTTATTATTTTTCATTATGTGCCACTTCCATTAGTATGTCAAAAAATTGTTTAACATTTAATGAAGCCTTGCCAATTAAGAATCCATCGATATCATCTTTGTTAATTAGTTTAGTTACATTAGTTTCGGTTACGCTTCCACCATATAAAATATGACAGTTTTGATCCACTAAAGAACGGATATATTCAGAAATTTCTTGAGCTTGACATGATGAAGCACACTTACCTGTTCCAGTAGCTCAAACTGGTTCATAAGCAATAACAAATTTATCATGTGGTAAATTAGCACTTGATTCCAAGACTTGTTGCTTAATTACACTTTTAGTTTGACCACTTTCAAAATCGTGTAAGTTTTCTCCAACACAAATTATTGGCGTAATACCATTAGCTATAAGTTGCTTAGCTTTTGCGTTAATGAGAGCATTATCTTCCTTGTAGTGTGCTCTACGTTCATTGTGTCCAATAATAGCATATGAAACATTTAAATCCTTAAGCATAGCTGCACTAACATCACCTGTATAAGATCCTTCTTGGTGGCTTGAAACATCTTGAGCAACTAAGACAAAATTATCTATTTTAAGGTTTCTAAAAGCAGCCAAACATGTGTAGGGAGCTGCAATTCCGAAACTAACTTTATTATTAAAGACTGAAGCGTTTTGTTGATAAAGATCCTTAATTTTAGCGATATACATTTCCGCTTCTGTATATGTTAAATTCATTTTTCAGTTACCAATTATTAAAATTTTATTCATTTTTACCTTCTTACTATATTTTAATAAATTTAAATTTAAAACCTAAATATAAATGCATCATATTTTGTGAGATTTTTCGCTTTACAATTGCAATTTTCTTATGCTAAAAGTAAACAAAAGCAAGGAAAAGTTGTTTTTTAGTTCACTTTAGTTAATTTTTAATTTATTAGTATATGAACAATAAAAATCGTGGGATGTTTTTAGAAACAATTATTAATCAAACACTAGCTTATTATTGAAACAATGATATTGCTTATATCGAGAAAAAGGCTACGCCTATGGAATTAAAAGCACTTACACGTAGCAATAGAAATAAATTTCGTGGCACTTTTAGTCTCAAGAAATCTACAGTTGATTACATAGGTATGTATCAAGGTAGATTTATTTGTTTTGAAGCTAAAAGCACAAATGAAAATCGTTTGGATCTGAGTAACTTTCAAGCCCACCAGCTAGATTATTTGAAACTAATTGTCACTCATAATGGGATTGCTTTTGTGATTGTATATTTTTCACTATATAATGAGTTTTACTTAGTTAATATACCATATGTATTGGGACAATATCAAATGCATAAGTCGATAACATATGAAGAGATAAAGAAAAACTCAAGAAAACTAATCCTTGAGTTTCCTGGTTTTTTAAATATTCTTAATTAAGCTTTGAAGTCTACTAAGTCACGTAAGTATTTAGAAGGTGTATATTTTACAACACGTCTTTGTGGTACTTCGATGTAGTCTGGTTCATCTGCTGATTTCTTAAATTTATTTGACATTGTTCTAGCTGGTTTGATTGAAGTAGAGAAGATACCTAGGTGTGATAATCTTACTTTTTCTTCCATAATTAATTGTTCTTTTAGAACAAAAACCATAGCATCAAATACTTTTTCTACATCTTTAGGTGTAAATTCTGAACGTTCTGATACTTCGTTAATGAATTCTTTTTTTGTCATGTTTTTATTCCTCTCTAAGGTATGTGTTTGTTGTTTATACCTATATTATAGAACAAAAAAATATTTTTTAGAAAATAATTCTCGTGAATTGTGGAAAATTAGTTTTTGTTCCACATTTTCATTTTAGAAGCAAAAATGCATAAAAAAAACTAGTTTCCTAGTAATTACTGGCGGGACAGAGAGGATTTGAACCTCCGCGGGAGTTGCCTCCCCTATAGTCTTAGCAGGACCACCTCTTCAGCCTCTTGAGTACTGCCCCATATGCTTAATATTATATAGCATATTTAGTTTAAACTAAACAATTTTTCTATAAAATTTTAAATTTTGGACCCAAAAAGCTAGTTAAAAAGAAAAAATTGTCCCTGTTGGAACAATACTATTTTTCGATAAACATATAACCATCACCTTTTTTCAGATCAAGAATCGAAATAAATAAATCTTTATTAATTTTCTTAGTTACCATGAACAAATCAGCTGCATCTAAATATTGAGTATTAGTTGTAATCATATATTTCTTAGTACGAGAATATCCACCAATTACTTCTACAATTGAAAAAGTATATGTACGATTTGAAAGTTTATTAATTTGTTCAATTAATTGAAATGGGTGATCACAGAAGATTTGAGTTTGCACTAATTTATTTTTTGGATAAGTAAAGTTAACAATAAAGGCATTAATTAATAACATGAAAAATCCTGATACATAGTTTAAATTAAAGAAAATATCAAGCGCTCATGGATTATTTCCTTCTAGTGGCTTTTGCGCCAGTGACATTGAAGCCGGAATATAAGATCCCATAATGTTAGCAAGAGTTAATGAAATAAAGTTTAAGAAGAGAAAGACAGTACCAATATCTTTTAGCTTGGTTTTAGCAATATACATTCCATAAATATCAAAACCACCAGTAGAAGATCCGATAATTATGCAAGCTACAGCAGCTATTCCTTGTAACATACCTCAGCAAAGTGAATATAAGAATATGGCCATGTGTTTAATTGCATCTTTATCATAGTTTCAAAGCACAACTTGGACTTCATTTTGAACAAAAATTGCTGGTGAATTAGCTTTTAAGTTTGTGAATAAATAAACTTCGTTAATCCCAGGAATGAAACCGAAAATTACCCCAGCCAGTGTAAAAATAAATAAGTAGTAACCTGTATAAATGGTAAAACTATGTGAGATTTTCTTTCATGATAAGACTAAAAGAGGGATGTTTAAGATAAAATAAATTAATCAGAAACAAAGGTTAAAGACAATGTAACCTAAATTAGAGTCTGGATTTTTAGATTGAATGTAGTATAGAAAGAAACTACCAATTCCTTGTCCAAAAGCTTCCAGCCCAAGAGCATATAGACCAGTATTTTGAAGTAGTAACACCCCAAATAGACCCATAACAGTTCCGATTATGGTCATCACCAAGATTTTTTGTCATGGTTTTTTGATCCGATATAAGAATGCGAAAGCAAGTAAAGAACTCTTAATTTTTTGTCTTGCATATTCTTTTTTATGTCCCATATTACCTCCTTAATTTTTAGTAAATTAAGCACAAAATGGGATAAGAAATCTCTTTAAAACACAACTTTTATATTCATTTTTGCTTAATGTTTAAATTATATCACTGCAAAAATAAAAAATATTAAATGAATACAAAAATAAGGACTTTTAGCACTATATACTAAGGGCGCAATTGTGTTGAAAATTTCCACATTCCTGGTAGGCTGAAAGTATAAAGAATATAATATAAATAAATAGATATTATTTATAGGCCTAATGTTCAAACTGAGTAAATATTTATTTGAGTTAAATTCAACATTTTGGGTTTACGGGAGTGATATGAAAAAAATCAAAACTATTTTATGTCTTACAACAATTGGTGCTTTTGCCACATTACCAATTGTTTCTTCTTCATGTACTCATCAAGAGGAACCAGAACTAAATGGACAAAAGTTGTATAAAAATGCACAATTAGCTGCTAATTATAATGCACTTAAAAAATCAAATGCTACAACCATTAATCACATTAATTCATTATTCTTAAAAATTAATCCCAAATTCAATAAGAAAATCTCAATTAATGCTTCAGCCTTCATTGATTGAGCAAATGTTGAAGCAATACTAAAATATAATGAAAAATATAGTGATAAGCAATGATATAAAATGCTGGTTGGAAACTTATATGATGCTTTAACTGAACAAGCCAATACTCAAGAATTTAATAAATCAGCAGTTGTAGTTGATTTTTACGAGAAACTTGTGGATGATATATATAAAGTGGTATTTGTTAATAAAAACAATAATTTAGCTAATCTTTATACACTAAATAACTATATTAAATATATTTTAGATATCATTCAAAGTTATGAGTATAAAAGCTTAAATCAAAATGTATATTGAATAAATAATATTCAAGATCTTTTTAAAAAGTTAGTTGTTCCAAGTGCTTATATAGTAGATCCTGATATTGTTGAAGACAATTCTAAGTTTGCAACATTAGCAAATAATAATCTATGAGACGTGTTGAAAAATATGAAGCAATACAGTAATGGAGCAATTTCAATTCTTGATTTTCCAAATGGTGATTTAACTGAAACAAAAAATGAGATTGAGGCTTTAATTAAAAAACAAAATGATGAGTTTTCAAAACTTTTCCCATCATGATTTCATAATTCTGATGATGATGCTAAAATATCTCCTTTACTAACGGATAAAGTATATGGACGTTATGGACGACTTGAACAATATGCAAAGATATCAAATATTATAAGTTCATGGGAATGAGTGCTAAAAGCTATAAAAGAAAATGAAGATTATAGCCTTATTTCTTTAAAAGAGGCCAAGAGTAAAAAAGAAAATGATAATTTTAGCTTACATATTTCGCTATGATTCTCTTATAAATTTAGTCAAAAATATACAATAGAAAATAAAAAGACTCGTGAAAATGCTCTTAGTGTTGGAATAAATTTAAATAATGCTATTCCATTGACTTATTCAATGTTTAAAAATGAATATGAGCCACTAATTAGCTCTGCAATTGCATATATATTATCAATAAATAATGCAAACAACAAGATACAAGAAGAAGACAGTAAAGATATTAAGTTAATTGAACTAAATTATAAATTAATAGAGCAAGATAAATACAGTTATAACTTTTTCAAAGAGTTAGAAACTTATATTCGCGATATTAAAGATAATCAAACTAGTTTAGAATTAAACTTACCCGTAGGAGAGATAAGAGATAGACTAGGGGATAATATTAAATATAGCGAAATATGAACTGAAATTTCAATTACTGACCATGAATTGCCTATTTTCTATATTCTTCAAGCAGCAGAAATAAATCCTAAGTAAGCACTTTCCATATCATAATAAACTTATGATATGTTTTTTTAATAGCTTTAGGCCACTATTTAGTTGCGAAATAAAATATTTAACTAAATTGATTAATTTAATAAAATATAGCTATGTATGATAATATAGCAGCAATTAGTTCAGGTTCACATGTTAATCAACCTATTTCAATAGTAAGATTAGCGGGTCCTGATGTAAAAGAAATTATTTCAAAAATTTATAAAGGAAGAATGGGGAGTGATCATAATATTACTTATGGTCACATTTATGATGGCGAAACATTAGTAGACGAAGTTCTGGTAATGTGGTTTTTAGGCAAGCCAAATCCTGATGGTTCAGTTACATATAATAATTATGTTGGAGAGCCTTTAATTGAAATTAACTGCCACGGTGGAATTATAGTAACAAATAAAGTACTAGAGCTTTTATTACAAAATGGTGCTAGATTAGCTGAAAGAGGAGAATTTACTCGAAGAGCTTTTCTCAATGGCAAAATGGATCTTGTTAAGGCTGAAGCAATTCATGACTTAATTATGGCACAAACAGGTTCTCAAGCAAGTGCTTCAGTAAATAAGTTCAAAGGAAAAACATCAACAATGATTGATGAATTTCTCAATGAAATAGCACTATTAATTGGAACTTGTGAAGTAAATATTGATTATCCCGAATATGAAGATGTAGAACAAATGGACAACCAAGTCATGCTAAGCAAACTAGAGTACTTAATTAAAAAACTTTCTGAAATTGTTAAGATTTCAGAAGATTCTCGTTATGTATTTGAAGGGGTTAAAGTTGCTTTCTTAGGAAAACCGAATGTTGGTAAAAGTAGTATATTAAATAGCTTACTTTCAGAAGATAAAGCTATTGTTACTGATATTGCTGGTACCACCCGTGATTTAGTGGAAGCAACTTATAAAATTAACGATATGTTATTTAAACTAGTTGATACAGCTGGATTAAGAAAAACTGAGGAAAAAATTGAGCAAATTGGAATTAAAAAATCACTTGAACAAATTGAAAAATCTGACCTAGTAGTGCATGTTATTGACACTGTTCAAGGGATGGATGAATTTGACTTACAAGTACAAGCTCGTGCTAAGGAACTTGGCAAATTCTATATCAAAGTACTTAATAAAATTGATTTAGATAATAGTTACAATGAGCCTGGACTTGTTAAAATTTCAGCTCTTGAAAATAACATTTCTGCCTTGGAGCAAGCGTTAGTAGCTAACTTTGCTAACATAGATATTTTTGATGAAAGAATTTTTTCTAACACAAGACAATTATCATTAATTAAGCAAGCTTTAGAATGTTTAAAGAATGCTAAAACTTCTTTAGAGCTATATTATACATTTGACGTCATTATTGTAGATTTATATGCTGCATGAGACGCACTACAAAATATAAAAGGAAATGTAAACAGAGAAGACTTATTAGATATTATGTTTAGTAACTTCTGTTTAGGTAAGTAAAATGGGAAAGAAACGTAATAAATTTGTTGATGCTCATAATCACATAAGCATTAACTACTATAAATCTCCAGATATCATTGATATGATAGTGGAACAAGCATATCATAATCGAATTGATTTTTTAATGGTAAATGGTGGACATCCAGAAGAAAATAAAGAAGTGCTTGAACTAGCTAAAAAATACGACATTATCAAACCAATCATTGGAATTCATCCTGAATCTGGAATTGACGGAAATGACTATAAGCAAGTGGAAGAATTATTGACTCCAGATGTAGTTGGGATTGGCGAAATTGGACTTGATTATTACTATGAGGATGCTCCAAGTCGTCAAAACCAAATTGATTCTTTAACTAATCAAATTATTTTAGCTAATAAATATAATTTACCAGCTGTAATTCATATTCGTGACAAAGATAATTGCGATTTAGCTTACCAAGATGCCTTTGATATATTAAGCAAGTATCCTAATACAAAATGCATGCTACATACATATAGTGGTACGTTAGAGTGAGCTAAAAAGTTTGAACAATTTCCTAATTTATATTTTTCATTCAGTGGATCTATAACTTATGGCACAAATGATCAAGCTAGAGAAGTTATTTCCTACCTACCTTTAGAACGTATGTTAACTGAAACTGATGCACCTTATTTAAGAGTTCACCCTTACACAGGCGAATTAAACGAACCAAATACAGTGCTATTTGTTGCTTATTATATGGCGGGAATTAAGCAAGTTGGAACTGAAAAATTTGTTGACCGGATCAATCGTAATTTAAGAAATTTATTTGGACTAAAAGATGAAAAATAATCAACCAAGATTCGCCAAAAAGGAATTTGGTCAAAATTTCTTACAAGATCAAAACATTATTCATAAAATAGTTAATGTCTTCCCAATTACTAATGAAAATGTTTTAGAAATTGGTCCAGGACGAGGAGCTTTAACAAAAGCTCTACTGCCAAGCGCTAAAAGTGTTACATCATATGAAATTGACCAAGATATGGTGGATGTATTAAATACTGAAATCAGTGATCCTAAATTTAATTTAATACACCAAGACTTTTTACAAAGTGACTTAAGCAAGATTGAAGAAAGCTACTTAATTGCTAATATTCCTTACTATATAACTACTGATATTCTTTTTAAAGTTTTTGAACATAAAGAAAAATTTAAAGGTGTCCTTTTAATGGTACAAAAAGAAGTCGCACAAAGAATATGCGCTAAAATCAATACAAGTGACTATTCAAAATTATCGGTTTCAGCCCAATATTTAGCAAATTGTAAAATTGAATTTATAGTTCCAAGAGGATGCTTTGTGCCTGCACCAAAGGTGGATTCAGCAATTATTTCTTTAGTTTTTAAACCTGAAATTAGCTCTCAAGATTGAAATAAACATAAAGAGTTTTTCAAATTATGTTTTGCTAACAGACGTAAAAAGCTCTCATATGCACTAAGTGCTAAGTATCCTAAAGAACAAATTTTAGCTGCCTACACGGCTATGGGATATGATGATAATATTCGTATTCAACAACTCACAGTTGATCAAATTGTGACATTACACAACTTACTTTCAAAGGAAGCTTAAGCTTCTTTTTTAATTTTAACACTATGATATAGTAAGGTAATATCCTTATGCCGTGGGGGTATTAGTTTTAGAACAAAAAACGTACCTAATTTAGGCACGCTTCTTTTTAGCTATTATGTGGAAAATTCCACAAAATATGGAATTTCTCACGTTTTAAAACCTAGAAGAAAAGGCGCTAGTTTGTAGAAAAATAGGGCTTGCTTATTCAATTTAATAGCAAAAATGATATTTGCAATTAAAAAATCCAATATTTGAAGAATTAATATTGGATTAATAAGAAATTGCTCAAAAGCCTTGCTGATGTAAAAAGTTTACATAGTTGCTTAAAATGTATTTATTAATTGAATCAGTAGCTTGAAACACATAAGAATTTAAACTATGAAATGAAGATCAAATACATTGCAGTAATTTAATATCCATTAAAGGCTCTTCGCCTTCATGTTTGTAGCATATAAAGCCACCATATTGTACATCAAAAGAAATAAAATTTCTAGTGCTTCCACAAATTCGACATTTATTAAAATAATTACAAAATCCTTGATTAACAAGCAGCTGAGCAATGAAATAAGTTAGTATTTTTTGATTGTCATATTTGCCTATGTCATAGAAGTATCGATCATATTCAGCAAAAATATGGTTCTGAGTTTTGATGTAAGAAAAGACTTTTGTTAGCTTGGCAAGAAATAATGAATTTTCTAAATTACTAATGTCAAATAGCTTTACTAGAGTCGCTTTTTTTAATTTCCCAACTTTAGTATCAAAGCGAGCTTTAAAGTACTCGAGTTCTACAATTGAACCTAAAATCAGGTTGCTACGATTTTTGGATCCGGGCTTATCTAGACCTTGAGTATAGAGCGCAAAAGTACCCCTAGCCCCAAAGAATGTGACTAAGAATTTATTATCTTCATATTCAGAAATATTCATAACAAGTGCTTTTTCTATGCTAACCATGACTAAATTATATTATTTTGCAATAAAAATGCAGGCTTTTAGCACTTTTTTTGCCGGCAAGAACTTGAAATATATACTATAGTATATATTGAAAAATAAGGTAAAATATACATACTAATTAAAAATGGAGAAAATATATGGAAATTTCAGAAATCAAACAATTATGCATTGATTCATTATCTGCAGTTCCAGGGATTGTTAAGTTACATAAGCCTACACTTGACTTAGATAAACCTTGTGACGAGTTAGATGATTGTCAAGCACTCTTACCCGAGTTAATTAATGTCACGACTTCATCAACTGGTTTAAGTGTACAGTTAGCTTTCACAATTTTAGATGGAGTTTCAGCTAAATTTATTGTGACACAATTATTTAAACAAATTGACTTTGCTTTAAAGAAGAAGAAATTGAAATTATTAAATCTAACAGTAATTATTAAAGGAGTAAACAATGCAGGATAAAAATATCTTAACTGGTGCAATTTTATCAAATGCTTTAATTTCAGGTGCTAATGCCTTAGTTAATGCTAAAAATAAAATTGATGCCTTAAACGTTTTCCCAGTTCCTGATGGTGATACAGGAACAAATATGGCTTCTACAATTGCAGCCACTGTAACTAATCTTGAAGCAAACGCAAATGAACCTGTGTCAAAAATTTTAAGCGATATGGCTCATGACATGATTTATGAAGCAAGAGGTAACTCAGGAGTTATCCTTTCTCAAATATTTAAAGGGTTTGCATTAGGTACAGCTGATAAAGGCAACTTAAATACTGCTGACTTAATCCAAGCCTTTGAAGGTGCGACAGCGAGAGCTTATAAATCAGTCTTTAAACCAGTTGAAGGAACAATACTAACAGTTATACGTGAAACAACTGAAAACTTAAAATTGGAATTTGAAGGCAAAACTGTTACTTATGTTGAATTCTTTGATAAAGCTTTAGCTTTTGCTCGTAAAAGTTGTGATGAAACTCCAAATAAACTTAAAACCTTAAGAGAAGTTGGTGTTACAGATAGTGGTGGAGAAGGACTTTACACAATTCTATGAGGAATTAATGAAGCCCTACATGATCGTTTTGTAGCTATCTCTGAACAAAATGATGACATTAACAACTTTATTAGCGAAACTGAAGTTTATGAAGGCGAATTTGGATATTGTACAGAAGTTTTAATTGACTTAGACAATCCTGAAAAATTTGATAAAGAAAGCTTTACTAAACGTCTTGAAAAAATAGCTAACTCACTTGTGGTTGTTAATGATGATAACTTAGTTAAAGTGCATGGACACGCTATTAAGCCAGGAAAATTATTAAACCTAGCTCAAGAATATGGTGAATTTATCAAGATTAAATCTGAAAACATGAATTTACAAGCCAACTATTCAAAAGCTAATGCTGAAAAGATGAAACAAGAAGCTCAAAATAATGAAGCTCGTAAATTATGTGGAGTTGTTTCATGCAACCTTGGAAGTGGAATTGTTAAACGGATGAAAGAATTGGGTTGCGACTTTATTGTAGAAAGTGGCCAAACTCAAAATCCTTCTGCTCAAGATTTAATCAATGCAATTAATAATGTTAATGCTGAAACAGTTTTTGTGCTAACTAATAACTCAAACATCATTTTAGTAGCGCAACAAGTTGCACAAGTTATTGATAATAAAAATGTTCTTATAGTGCCAACTAAATCTCAAATACAAGGAATTACTGCAATGTTAAACTTCAACCATGATTTATCTGCTGAAGAAAACATTGAAATGATTGAAGAATCAATTGCTACAGTAGTAACTGGAGAAGTAACTAAGGCTATTAGAAACACTACTTTAAATGGAGTTAAAATCAAAAATGGCTCATATTTAGCAATTATTGATGGCAAGATTATTTCAGCTCATACAACAGTAATGGCAGCAGTCAAAGCAATTTTAAAAAGCAGTATCAAACCAAGTAGTGAATTAGTTTCAATCTATTATGGGGATGAAAGTAATTTAGGAGAAGCTGAAGAAGTTTCAAACTACATTAATGCTACTTATGATTGTGAAGTTGATATCGTTGAAGGAAACCAACCAACATATCAATTCTTGATAGGAATCGAATAATGAAATATAAATATACAATTGCTTTTGATGCTAATGGAAATGATAAAGGTGTCCTTGAATGTTTTTTAGGAGCTCAAAGATTTGCAAGTGAAAATCCTGATGTACTAGTTAAACTAGTTGGGAATATTAAGGAAGTTGCTGATTTAAATGATGCAGCTAACTTAGAACTAATTCAAAACGCTAACAAACCTAGTGATCCAAGAAATATTCGCAAATCAATGTCAGAAGACACTTCAATGAATCAAGCATTAAACTTGGTATTAAATAAGGAAGCTGACGCAATTTTATCTAGTGGAGATAGTGGAACTTATATTTCTACTTTAACTCTAAAGGCTAAAAGATTACCTGGAGTATCTCGTCCAGCTTTCATGCCAATTGCAACAGCAAGTAATAATCGTAAATTTGTAATCTTAGATGTTGGTGCTAATTTAGAAACTAAGACAGAATTTTTAGTAGAGTGAGCTGCACTAGCTGCAACTTATTGTAAAGCAATGTGACAAGTATCTCGTCCTCAAGTCTCTTTAGTTAATATTGGAACTGAAGATTACAAAGGAAATAGCACAACTCAAGAAGCGCATCAAATTCTAAAAGGTACTTTAGATTTTGAGTACCTAGGATTTATGGAACCAAAATCTTTATTCAAAGGTCAATGTGATGTAGTGTTATGTGATGGTTATGCCGGTAACATTATGATCAAGAGTTATGAAGGTGCAATTTCTAGCTTTAAGCATATGCTTAAGCAAGAAATTAAACCTAGCTTATTAAGAAAAATTGGCGCTTTATTGCTTAAACGTGCATTTAAAGCAGTAGCTAATAAATTAGACTATCGTTCAATTGCTAGTGCTTGAGTTCTTGGAGTTAATGCTTTAGCACTTAAGGCACACGGAAGTAGTGATTCACTTGCTTATTATAATGCTCTAAATAATATGAAGCAAGCCCTAGAAGCTAACTTACTTGAAAAATTAAAAGGTTCTGTTAATGTGGAGGCAAATGATGAAAATTAATAAATCTGCCACACTTGATCAGTTTTTAGCAGAACACAATATTGTGCCAAACTCTTATGAGCCTTATATTCTAGCAACTACCCATCCAAGTTATAACCGTAAGGGTCACAATGACTATGAAAGACTAGAATTCCTTGGAGATGCTGTATTGCAATTGCTTACTTCAAGTTTTATGTATAAAGCTTATCCAAAACTGGGACAAGGGGAATTATCTCGTTTAAGAGCCAAAACAGTTGGAACTGGATATCTTTCTTATATTTCACGCGAAATTGGATTATTAGATATTTTAAAAACCGGACCTGGTAAAATGCGTGAAACTGTAATTCAAAGTGCCAAAGTACAAGCAGATATTTTTGAATCAATGGTTGGTGCAATATACATTGACCAAGGATTAAAAGTAGCAGCTAATTTTGCGTTCCGTTATCTAAAAGAACGCATTATTAACTTGCACGATGAAGATAATAAAGATCCTAAAGGTGCATTACAAGAATACTTTCAAAGCACTACCAAAGAAAGTATTACATATAATACAGTCCAAATTGCTCCCCCAGATCAATTTAACCATCCATCATTCCAATCTCAAGCAATGCATGATGGTCAAATTTATGGAGTGGGATTAGGTATAAGTAAAAAAGAAGCTGAAACTAATGCAGCGCTAGATGCATTAGCAAAATTAAAGGATTAAATTATATAAAGGAAGTCGATATGAAATTAATCAAAATCGAAGCTCATGGTTTTAAATCATTTGCTGAACCAGTAGTTTTACGCTTTGATGGTGGTGTTGCTGGAATTATTGGACCTAATGGTTCAGGAAAAAGTAACATAAATGATGCTATCAAATGAGTATTAGGAGAACAAAGTTCTAAAGAAATGCGTGGAGATTCAATGCAAGATTTAATCTTTGCTGGATCTAAGACTGCTAAACCAATGGACTTTGCTCGGGTAACTTTAACCTTTGACAACAAAGATTCAGATAACTCAATTGATGATGATACTGTTGTTATCACTCGTGAACTTTTCCGTGGGAAAGGGATTAATAATTACTACTTAAATGGTAAGCCTTGTCGTTTCAAGGATATTAAATCTATCGCAATGGAAACTGGGATTGGAAAAAGCTCATTAGCTATTATTTCTCAAGGGACAGTTTCAGATATTGCTGAATCTTCAGATGAAGAACGTAGAGCAATCTTTGAAGAAGCTGCCGGAGTTTCTAAATTCAAATTTAAGAAAACAGAATCTTTAAGATTACTTCAAAGTGCAGATGCTTCTATTGGAAAAATTGAACCAACTATTAATGAATTAGAAAAACAATTAGTTCCATTAAGAAAGCAAGCAGAAAAAGCTTTAATTTATAGAGATAAAAGTCGTGAACTAAAGAAAGTGGAAGTAGCTTATTTAGCTCATGAAATTAGATCTAATGAAAAAATTTATGAAACTTTATCGAAAGAATTAGCTGGAGTTGAAGAAACTAGAGAATCATACTTAAGTCAAATTGCTAAATACCAACGTCAAATTGGTGAAAAGAGAATTGAAAAGAATGAATTAAGTAAAGAAATTGCTTCTTTAACTGGAAAGCAAAGTGGAATTAAAAGCAGACTTGAAAACATTGAAATTACAATCACTAAGCAAAATGCTCGTATGGAGTTAATTGCTAGTGGTGAATTATCAGTTGGAAATGAAGAAACTGCAAAAGCTTATGCACTTAAAATTATTGAACTCGAACAAAATCTAAAATACCACAGAGAGAGTGCTAAAAACTTAAACGAAAAAGTTCAAGAACATCAAAATAAAGTTAGAGAACTTTCAAGTAAAGTAAATACTTTACAAGTAGATTTAAACAACGCTAAAACAAAACATACTCAAGTAAATACTAATTTACAAATCTTACTGGAAACCAAAAACAAAAAAACCAACCTATTTAAAGGAACTAGAACTATTGTAGATAATGCCTCAAACTTTAGAGGATACAAAGGGTTAGTTAGAGACTTAATCAAAGTTCAACCTGATTACACAGCTGCAATTGAAGCAATTTTAGCAAGTGCTTCACAACACATTGTTGTTGATATGCCTAATACAGCTGTTAAAGCAGTTGAATTCCTTAAGAAAAATAATGGTGGTAGAGCAACCTTTATTCCTTTAACATCTATTAAAGAAAAATTCGTACGTGATGACTATTTATTAGTTGCATCTAACCATGCAGGTTACATTGGAGTTGCCTCTGATTTAGTAGAATACGATCCTCAATATGAAGTATTAGCTAAATTCTTACTAGGTAACGTTGTAATTGTGCAAGATATTGAAAGTGCTAACCAAATTTCAAATATCTTAGAACGTAAATATATGGTTGTTACTCTTGATGGTGATATTATTCGTGTTGGAGGTGTTATTGTTGGGGGAACTGCTCAAGAAAGCGATAACATCATTGGACTTGATGAAAGAATTGCTCAATTACAACAATTACTTCCCTCATTAAATAATATTATTGCTAATAATGAAACTTTAATTGAAAAACACAATGCTGAAATAACGCGTGTTAATACAGCTTTAAATGAATATACCTTTGAAGCAAGACAAGAAAACTTATTAATAGGTCAAATGGAAAGAGAACTTGATGAATTCAAGTCAAAAACAGACCTTATTGAAGTAAATCGTGATGAAGTAGCTCCATCAGTTCTGATTGGAGAAAGAAACGATTTATATAAAGAATATACAATTGTAAAGAATGATTTAACAATCAAGAACCAATTCCTTGAAACTCTTGATGCTGAATTATTACACTTAAGTGAAGCTTTAGATCAAACTCAAACTACTTTAAATGAGTTAAATAATACTTTCACTAACAAAATTACAATTTACAAGAATTCTGAACTCAACTTGAAGAATTACCGTGAAAGACTAGCAAGCCAATATTCATATACAGTTGAATATGCTGAAGCTAACTACAAGCTAGAAATTCCGGTTGATAAAGCTAGAGAACTAGTTGCTGAATTAAGAGAACAAATCTCTGAACTTGGTGCAGTTAACTTAGAAGCTATTGAACAACTTGAAAGCGTTGAAGAACGTTATGACAGATATGTAGCTGACAGAGATGAATTAGTTTCAACTAGAAACATCTTAATGGAAGCTATTTCTGAACTTGATAAAATTATTGTTACAAGATTAACTAGTGTAGTAAATGATGTTAACAATGAATTCAATGCAGTATTTAAATCAATGTTTGGAGGTGGTAGCGCTGAAGTAAGATTCATTGATCCTAATAATGTCTTAGAATCAGGAATTTCTATCTTTGCTCAACCTCCTGGAAAAAGTATTAAGAATTTAAGACTATTTTCAGGTGGTGAAAAAGCCTTAATTGCAATTTCATTACTATTTGCTATCTTAAGAGCAAGACCACTTCCTTTATGTATTCTTGATGAAGTTGAAGCTGCTCTTGATGAAGCAAATGTTATTAGATACGCTGAATACTTACAAGAACTTAAAAATCAAACTCAATTCATTGTTATCACTCACAGAACTGGAACAATGTCTAGAGTTGACTCATTATTTGCAGCAACAATGCAAACTCGTGGAGTTACAAACTTCTTTAGCGTGCAATTAAAAGATGCTGCTAAATACGTTGATCAAGATTCAAATAACCAATAATACTTATATCCCTATGCCATAGGGATATTTTTTATTGCAAATAAAAAATACCTACAAGAGGTATTACTCAGTTTCGCCTTCATTAGAAGTTACTAAGCTTACATATTTTAAAATTTTATCCACTAATTTTTGCTTAGTAATTGCGCTTCCATGAGATCCATGTATTGGATATCTAGAAATTGAATCATCCAATTCTTTATCGGTATAGTTAGTTGTGAAATTTTGAGCAAGTTCTAAGAACTCTGTAATAAAGTATGGGTAATCATCTTCATTAGGGAATTTAGCTTTTGCAACTTCTTCCATTTGTTTTAAGTTATCTCTTAAAGCTTGAACTATAGTAACCGTTGGGGTTGATACATTAGCAACTTTTTTTAAGTTGGCTGTTACTGTAGCAAGTAAGTTAGTATTTGTTTCTGTATTAGGCTTTTCTTTTTCAGTGTTGTTATTTGTTCCAGTGTTATCACCATTAACTGTCCCTGGAGTAGTTTGATTTCCATTCCCGTTAGTTGAACTTTGGGGATTTGTTGAGGGCTGTTGTGTTGGATTTTTCAGTTCAGTTTCTTCTTTTTGTTGTGTGCATTGAGCTGCAACTAAAGGCAAAATTGCACTTGCTGAAAGTAATGGAATAAGTGTAAATTTTAATTTCATAAACATCCTTTATTTTTGTTTTATTTGTATTTCTTTCTTGTTTTTTAAATCATAAATGGATAATTGATGATGCTTGCAATCAATCATTTTAGCCATAAACTTAAAGCGAATCAATTTTACTTGATCAACATATAAGTGTGATTTAGAATAATTATATCAAAATCCAATATATCTTTGAGTTTATCAATTGCAGCTAAAATATTATCAAGTAGTGCAGATTGCAGTGAAATTGTATCTGGAACAAAATATTTCTTAAACAAAGTCTTAATACCTACTAAATAACATGATTTAATTTTCTTTTATCTGATTCATTAAATAATGTCAGACCATAAGATACTTTTAACTCTTGTAGCAAGGCTAAAAGATCTTGTTTATTTAACAGCAGTCCTTGACTAAAACATAAATAAGTAAAGTTACTATTGCGATTTGAAAACATAATTATCCTTGCGTCTTAATTATAATTTTTAGATAAAAAAGTATCAGCGAACTGATACTTAAAAATATCTTATTTTTTGTCCTTTTTTAAGATTTCAGCACCTGCTGCCACTACACTAGCGATATCAGCTAGATTTGGTGGTAAAATGATTTTTGTAGCTTGCCCATTGGCAATTTCGCTTCATTCTTGAATTGATTTAAGTTTTAAGAAGGCTTCATTAATTCCGGCTGAATTAATTAATTCGATTGCTTCTTTTTCCCCTTGAGCTTCTAGAATACGTTTTTGTTTTTCGGCTTCAGCTTGTAAAATCTTTTGTTGTCTTTCAGCTTCAGCATTTAGAATTGTGCTTTCTTTTTCACCTTGTGCTTTAAGAATTAAACTTTGTCTAATTCCTTCAGCTTCAAGAATGTTGGCACGTTTATCTCTTTCAGCTTGCATTTGTCTAATCATAGCTTCTTGCACTTCACGAGGAGGAATAATATTTTGGATTTCAATCCGATTTACTTTAATTCCTCATGGATCACTAGCTGCATCCAATATTTTTGTAAGTTTAGCATTAATAATTTCTCTAGATGTAAGTGATTCGTCTAATTCAATTTCACCAATTAAATTACGTAAAGTTGTAGCTGTTAAATTTTCAATAGCTAATCAAGGTCTTTCAGCACCATAAGCAAATAGTTCAGCATCTACTATTTTAAGGTAAATAACTGTATCTACTTTGATTGTAGCGTTATCCTTTGTAATAACACTTTGAGCAGGAAAATCCATAACTTTTTCTTTAAAATTTTCTACTAAAGCCTTACGATCTAGGAATGGAATAATAAAGTGAAGTCCTTTTCCTAAAGTTCTGTGGTATTTTCCGAGTCTTTGAACAATAACAAAGTTTGTTTCTTGAACAATTACAATTGACTTAACTAAAGCAATAATTAAAATAATTAAAAATATTAATCCAAAAATTGAACCAAATACAATGCCGATAATTGCGCCTGTTGTCATATTTATTCTCCTTGTATATTTGTTTATATATAATAAATATTTTACTAAATTTAACAAAAAAATTAGCTACTAGCTAATTTGATTGATATGGCGGAGGTTAAAGGAATCGAACCCTTATCATCGGTTTTGGAGACCACTATATTGCCATTATACTAAACCTCCATTAAACTTCTTATAAATAATACCAAATTTTCATTATCTTTGGAGAAAAAGGTTCATAAAGACGCATAAATATTAAATAAAAAGAATTAGCCATTGACTAATTCCTATAAAGATATGAATGAAATCTCTTTACATTTATATGTTATCAAATTTTTTATAGCTACTGATTATATTTTTTGTGCATTATTTATTCAAAGCGTTTAGAAATTCGGGTTAAGTCAAGATACTAAAACTTAAAGGGTAATCACTAATTTCTGATTGCGTTCATTCTTTGTTGTTTTTCTCAAATAGCTTATTAAAATATTTGCATAATCACTTATGAATTATAAATTTTAAATTTATCCTTTAGTGTATAAAAATAGTGATAGTCTATTTGCAATCTTAGTGTTTCATGAGTTCAATTTCAAAATCCTAGGAGTTGTTCTTGAGAACAACCAGTAGATTGTTTATCAACTCATGGAAAATAGTTATCACGAATAAATTTATATGGTTGGCATTTCCGTTACTTAAAATAACTATTTTTTGCTCATTTGCGATTTCTAATTGCCTAAGCATTGAATACGCATTGGAAATTAGATATTGAGAAGTATTTCTCCTTAAAAAATAGATGGATAAGGATTATTACCTAAAACAACAATATCGTCTATAAACACTTTATATTTTGATTCATTTGTTGTGACTAGAACATTAAAGCTTACTCATCATCTAGTTTTTGATCATAACTGTTATTTTTGCAGCTAAATGCTGGCTGTTAAAGACATCAAAACTAAAGTGATTGATACAAAATGCATTAAGACTTTAAATTGAATTTTCATAATCCTATCTTATATTAAATTTGAAATTAAAAAATTAGCTCAAGGCTAACTTCTTATTTAAATAAATTCAATAAAATTACATTTCAAACTAAGAAATCGAATTTTCGAGTCCTTCATCAATTCCAATATCTGCTATAACTTCACCAACAAAATCGCCAATTATAGCTCATTGAAATCTAGTAACAGAAGTTCTCTTATTTGCTAGGATTTCTTCAACTCATTCATTTACTATTATGTCTTTTGGCGAAAAATATTCTGCATCAGGATTAGTTTCATTCATCTCCCCGAGTTCCTCATTAGTCATATCGTTACTAAAATTTAAATATGAAACAGATACAGGGAAATTGATATCTTTTTCTCGATCATTAAGTAAGCTGCTTTGCATTAGTTTGTTAAATATTTCGAGCTGTTTTTTCAAGAATTCAAAATCATCTTGAGTAACTTGCTCATTTAACTTAATTTTGTCAAACAAATCATTATTATATTTGGCCATAATGTTATCAAAAGTTTGACCTAGTCCTTCTTTTAATTCAATTTTGTTATTAATCTCGTCAATACTTTTGCTAGGATTTGTATTCGCACTTTCTTCAGCTTGCTTGCAAGCAATTGCGCTAAAAGTTGAAAATAAAGTTGTAATAGAACCAAAAGTAATAAGTAATTTCTTCATTTTTATCAATATCCTTAATTTTAAAATTTATGCTTTTTTAAAATGATTTATTAAGAGGTGAAATTTTATTTCCCGAATTTAAAGTGACAAATATCACCATCTTTCATTACATAGTTTTTACCTTCAGAGCGTAATTTACCAGCATTTTTGGCACCAACTTCACCCCCATAAGCAATAAAATCTTCATATGAAATCACATCAGCCTTAATAAATTTCTTTTCAAAATCACTGTGAATAACACCTGCACATTGTGGAGCAAGTCAACCTTTGTGATATACCCAAGCTCTGGCTTCAACTTTTCCGGCTGTAAAATAAGTTTCTAAATTAAGTAAATCAAAAGCTTCTCTGGTTAAAACATCAAGTCCACTAACTTCAATCCCATACATCGCAAGTAATTCCATTTTTTCATTTAAATCTTCAACCATAATTAGTTCAGATTCCAGTTGAACACAAATAGGAAGTAATTTTTCACCTGGCTTTAATGACGCTTGTAACGCAGCAAAGTTTTTATCATTATTATAATTTGCAAATTGGTCATTACTTAAGTTAGCTACATAAATAATAGGTTTAAATGTTAATAAATGGTAGCCTTTAATAAATTTGACTTCATTTTCATCTAATTCAACATCACGAGCTGGGATATTGTTTTCTAATGCTTGTTTTATTTTGCTTGCTGCATTAAATTCAATAATTCCATCTTTATCACCTGATTTAGCTTTTTTAGTTACGCGGTTAATAACATTATTAATAGTTTCTAAATCTGCTAGCATTAGTTCGAAATTAATGACATCTTTATCCCTAACTGGATCAACTGAATTAGCTACGTGCATAATGTTTTTATCTTCAAAACATCTTACAACGTGAATAATAGCATCCACTTCACGGATGTTGGCTAAAAATTTATTACCAAGTCCTTCACCCTTAGAAGCTCCTTGTACAAGCCCAGCAATATCAACGAAGTCAAAAGTTGCTCAAACGATTTTATCTGGGTTAACGATTTTGGCAATTTCGACTAAACGAGGATCAATTAATGGGACTGAAGAAATATTGGGCTCAATGGTTGTGAAGGCATAGTTTGATGCTTCAACTTGCTTTTTAGTGATGGCACTAAATAATGTACTTTTACCAACATTTGGCAATCCGACAATTCCGGCTTTTAATGACATATTATCTCCTTGAAAAAAATTTAGTTAAAATATCTTATATTTTACATTAATATGCTGAAAGGCATTTTTTTAATTTGATAAAATTAAACTAATTAATCAAAGGAAAAATATGCAACAAAAAAATGAACATAAACTAGCAAGTTGATATAACTTATATCAAAACAATAATTTAATTGATTTTAGCTTTGAACATTTTGTTCGTGAAATTGACAACTTGTTTCCTAATAACTCATTTTATACTCGTCCAAATTCTACAGTGTATGGAATTGAGTTTAATAGCCTAGATCAATATGGTTTTGGAAACTTAAATATCTATACATTGTTAAATTTAGCTGATATTTTTGATGCCACTCATAATAAATCTGGTCTATTTCGTAAGAAAGCTAGAATTTTATTTGCTACTAGTGATGAAAGTATCTTTCCAGCTAATTTAGGTCAATATTTAACTAGTTATTTAAAGGATAAAAAGCATTTTGTTTATGGTTTTAATGTATCACAAATAAATCAATTTGTTTTTCAAGCTGCAATTAATTCACTAGATATTGATTATGCCTTTTATCTTAACTTTAATCCATGTAATAATAAATATTACCTACAAATTTATTCAGGTAAAGGTTTAATTTCATTAGATGAACAAGAAGAATTAATTACGCAACTTTATCAATGAAAGAAACATTTTATTTTTCCAAATAATCATGAATTAATTACACTCAATATCAATAAAGTTATTGATAGTAATATTAAAAAAGTTTTAGCTAGATATGTAAATAGAGAGAATAAACTTGATTATTATGCTTCACTGTCAGTTTACTTAATGGTTGAAGATGATAGTGCTTCTTATATTTTAGAACGCTTCTTTAATCAAGTAAATATTAAGTATTCTAAACTGAATCCAATGCTAAATAAAGACTTGCTTTCACCTTCGCCAATTGTTTTTTGAAGATGACTAAGAACTGCTAATTATAAAGCTGATTTAATTATTATTTTAAATAAACATAATGACTTAAAGCTTATTACTCGGACAAAAGAAGGCTATGTAACTTTAAATGATGATGAAATTGCTTTCTTATACATTAATAGTCAATACTTATATTGAAAACAAAAAGGGCTGCTGGAAAATGAACAAATTTTTATTCCTATGAATGCAGCTGACTTTATTATTTCAAATCTAGAAAACTATAAAATCCAATATAAGTTTGAAAATGAATTATCTAATGCAAATAATGTCTTATTTGCCTATGGCCAAGGCTTTTCAAATAGCTTGGAAATGAATTTAAATTATGATAATTTAGAATTCTTATTTAATTTTTGTTTCATGTTATTGAACTATAAGGAAAATAATAATTTATTTACCTTTAAGTATAAAAAGATGACAGAAGCTAGCCATTTTACTTCACTAAATACTTATAGTGTAAAGAAAAATGCTGCTGAAATGCAAGTGCTATTTGATTATTTAATAGCTAATCCAGATGTGCTAGGCAAATATAAAATTGAAAAACTTAGAGCAATTAATTATGATAGTAATAAATACCAATATTTATTTAATTTACGCCTAAAAACCAAGCATAATAAAAATAATATTTATGTCTCATTTAAGAAGTCAACTAATCAAGTAGAATTTAAGTTTGAAACCAATATTAACCTATATAAAATCAACCATTTTATCGAAAAGTGATACACAATTTACATCCAAAAGAAAATTATCAAAAAGCTTACTTATTTAGTTAATAAACTAAATAAGTCAAAAAAGAAATAAGATATAATTACAAAAGCAAAAAAGAGGTAAAAATGATAAATAAAATCAAAGGAACTAAAGACTTCTCGGTGACAGAAGCAATGTTAAAAGACTTTGTTTTAACATCATTTGAAAACGTGGTTACAAAACACGAATTCAAAATGATTGAAACACCTATTATGGAACAAAGTGCTTTATTTAAAAGATCAGTAGGTGAAAGTGAAATAGCTAAAAAAGAAATGTATGAATTTAAAGACAAGGGAGATAGAGATATTTGCCTTCGTCCTGAAGGAACAGCTTCTTTTGTACGGGCATTTGTAGAAAATAAATGATATGCAGATGATTTTGATCGTTTTGCATATTTTGGTCCAATGTTTAGATATGAACAGCCACAAAAAGGAAGATATAGACAATTTTATCAAGCTGGTGTTGAATATGTTGGAAGCAAAAACTATCTAAGAGATGCTGAAGTTATTTTAACAGCTAACGATTTACTTGACTTATTTAACTTGGAATATGAATTAAAAATTAACTCAATTGGAGATAGTGTTTCACGTGCTAATTATGAAGCAGCACTTTATGATTATTTAATTCAATATCAAGAACAATTAAGTCCAATTTCACAAGAACGTTTAGCTAACAAGAAAGTGCTTCGGATTCTAGATGATAAAGAAGATAGTAAAAAGGATTTCATGAGAAATATTCCTTTAATTCAAGACTACTTATCACCTGAATCAAAACAATATTTTGAAAATGTGCTAATTACTTTAGCTACTAATGGAATTGAATTTACAATTTCGAATGAATTAGTAAGAGGGTTAGATTATTATGATGAAGTTGTTTTTGAATTTGTATCAAAAGATAAAAATGCAGGAGCACAATCTACTTTAATTGGTGGAGGAAGATATTCTAACTTAATTAAAGAATTAGGTGGACCTGACCTTTCAAGTGTTGGTTTTGGATTTGGTGTTGATCGTTTAATAGACTTAATTAAAGAAGATTTTAATGAAGTTACTCATATAGAAACAGAAACAAGACATGTTGATATTTATATTGCAATGAGTGAAGATAGCAAGAATATAGATTATGCTTTTTGATTAGCAAATAATCATTTAAGAAACTTTTTTACAGTAGAAGTTGAACTTGAATTAATTAAAGCAAAAAAAATTATTGACAAAGCTAATAAGCACACAGCACAATTTATTATTTATGAAGATAAAATGCTTGGCAATGATTTATTGAATATTAAATCATTAGCGACAAAAGATAAAATCTCATTTGGTAAGAATTTACATGGTATTGCTGATTTATTCACTTTCTTGATTGAAAATGTAGAAGATGATTTAGAAATCGAAATTGATGAAATCGAAGAATATGTTGCAGAAGAATTGATGGGGAAAAATGAAAAAGACAATTAATAATAATCAATTAAGACTTGCAGATGCAGGTAAACAAGTTACTTTATATGGATGAGTAGCAAACAAAAGAAAATTTGGTGAAATTAGTTTTGTTGATCTTAGAGATAAATTTGGTGTGACTCAATTAGTATTTAATACACCAATTACTTTTACAAAAGAATCAGTACTTGAAGTTAATGGTACTGTAGTAGAAAGAAAGGATAAAAATCCTGACTTGCCTACAGGAGAAATTGAAGTAGTAGTTGATTCATACAATGTACTTTCTACTTCAAAAGAACAATTACCATTCCAAATTAGAGATGATATTGATGTTAAAGAAGAATTAAGACTTGAATACAAATTCTTAGACTTAAGAAGACCAGTAATGCAAAATACTTTAAAGTTAAGAAATGATATTATTTTTGCTATTAGAGAATATTTACAATCTGAAGCTTTTACTGAAGTTGAAACACCTATTTTATCTAAGGCAACTCCAGAAGGCGCACGTGACTTCTTAGTGCCTACCAGAAATAAAGCGAATGCATTTTATGCCTTACCTCAAAGTCCACAATTATTCAAACAGTTATTAATGATTGCATCTCTTGAAAAATACTATCAAATTGCTAGATGCTTTAGAGATGAAGATTCAAGAAAAGATCGCCAACCTGAATTCACTCAGCTTGATATTGAAGTAAGTTTCATGGATGTTGAATCATTCCAAAGTTATATTGAAGGGCTATTTAAATACTTTATGAAAAAAGTTATGAATGTAGAAATTCAAATTCCTTTTGAACGTGTAAAATATGATGAATGTATTGACAAATACGGAACAGATAAACCTGATTTTAGATATGGTAATGAACTTGTTTCAATTCCTGAATTTTGTCAAGCAAGTGACTTTAACATTATTAAAAGCGCAAGTAGCATTCGTTTATTAAAAATTGATGAAATTATTAGCAAAAAAGACTTTAAGAAACTTGAAGAAATTGCTAAGAAAAATAAAGTTAAAGCTTTATTCTACTTTACTGTTGAAAATTTCCAAGTTGCAGAAAGCAATTTTGCTTCTAAAGTACCAGCTAGTGAAATTGAAACTTTAATCAAGTCTCAAAATAATCAAAATGGTACTTACTTAATTTGTGCAGATAAATACGAAAATGCATCACAAGCTCTTGGGGCACTTAGAGTTGAACTAAATTCATGATATGGATGAGCTAAAGATGAATATAACTTTAAGTGAATTGTTGACTGGCCAATGTTTGAATATGATGAAGAAAATAACTCTTGAGCAGCAGCTCATCATCCTTTTACACAATTTGATAACACGCTTGAAGAATTAGATACTTTACCTAAAGAACAAATTAGAGCTCGTAGTTATGACCTAGTGCTTAATGGATTTGAACTAGGTTCAGGTTCAGCTAGAATTTATGATGAAAAAATGCAAGAAAAAATGTTTGAAATGATTGGTTTAAGTAAACAAGACCAACAAAACAAATTTGGTTTCTTCCTCAAAGCATTTGAATATGGTGTACCACCACACTGCGGAATTGGACTTGGAATTGATCGTCTTGTTATGATTTTAAGTAATCATAAAACAATTAGAGACGTTATTGCATTCCCTAAAAACTCAAAAAATGAAGATTTAATGACTCAGGCTCCTTCAAATGTGGAAACAAATCAACTCGCTGATGTTTATTTACAAATTAAAGAAGAAAAATAATTAATTAATATATTACTTAAATAGCATAAAGTCCCATTTAGGCCTAAAAAAATGGGATTTTTTTATTTTTTGTCAAAATACTATAAAAAATAAAAAAGGATACTGTCAATAATTTTGTGTAAATTCTGAAAAGATAAGTAACTTGTATAACTTTTATTTAAAAATTATACAAGAATATTAAATATTCTTAAATCCCATATGCCTGCGACTAGAATTTTTCGCATTATATGAATCTATAATCGTTATTAATATTTTCTCTGCTGAATTAACAGTAGAGAATTGTTTTTACCTTTAATTGCTTTTTGATATATGAGTTGAATGCTTCAATTAAATTTGTTGTATAAAGGGATTTTCTGATTTCATATGGAAATGCGTAAAATGAAAATAAATCATCTCCTATAGATAGTAGATTTCTAACAATTGATGGGTAGATATTTTTTCATTTATTTAGAAATTCATTGAACTTCTTAATAGCCATATCTTCATCGGTTTGATTATAAATTAATTTAATATCCTGGGTTATTTCTGTGATATGCGCTCTTTTAACTTTTGAATGTATATTACGTTGTATGTGTACTCAACATCTTTGATAATATGCTTCTGGAAAATGTCTGTGAATTACATCCTTAATCCCTGCTAGTCCATCAGTTATAAATATGTCTACTTTTTCAACACCGCGATTTTTAATATCTTCTAAAATATCTCCATAATTATTTGCACTTTCATTTGGATAAATCTCAAATGCGAGTATTTCTTTATAACCTTCAGCGCTTATTCCTAGGGCTATATGTACAGCTTCTTTCTGATATGAACCATCTCTTTTAACACTCAAATGTGTTGCATCTAGGTATATGACTTTGTACTCTTTTTTCAACCTTCTTTGTCTAAACTCTTCAATATTATGAATTAAGTTATTGGTGATATTTGTTATTGATTGTTTAGAAAATTCCTTTCCAAACATTTCGTTTACAATATCAATAATTTCGCTGTAATCTAAACCTTTTTGAAAAGAATTTGAATCATTTCTGTTACTTGCTTTTGTGTTCTTTGATGTTTTTTAATAAGTTTATTTTCAAAGTCACCATTTCTATCGCGTGGTATTTGAATTTCAATTTCACCAATTTCTAATAGTAATTTTCTAGTGTAATAGCCATTTCTATAATTAGCATTGTCACTTCTTTCGTATTTTTCATATTGAAGAAATTCAGTTAGACCATCTTTTAATAATTCATTAATTATTTCTTGGATATCTGATTTATATTGATTCAGTAATAAAGACATAAGGTGATTGATATCGGTTGTTTCTTTATAAAATTTTTGCAATTGTTCTGAGTTTAATAGTTTAAAATTATTCATAGATAAGTTATTCCTTTCGACGTTATAAAAATTATAGGGTAACTTATCTTTTCTTTTGCCATTTTTAATAATTTATGAATTTACACAAAAATCTATATAGTATCTAAAAAAGAGTATAATTGAAATGATTATATCCAAGAAAAAACTGCATTTTTGCAGATTTGAAGCACTTATAGCTTAAAAATAGACAAAAAATTTTTTTCTAAAAATGTAAAGGAGAAATATGTCAGAAAAAAACAAAAATGGTAAAGCTAAGAAAATACTTTTAACAGTAGCAGCAAGTGCAGCTACTTTGACTTCGCCATTATTAATTCTTGCAGGAACTGATAATGTTGTGGAAAATAATGTAGTTTCTACAACATTTAGCCCTGATTTTACCATTGAAGGAAATGTGAATACAAAAGAATATGAAAATGTGGAAACGAGATATTTTGGTTTTAAAAGATATCCAGAAAATATTTATTACAGATTGCTTCCATATGAACAATTTCAAAGAGATAATCAAGAGAAGTTGAATGAAATCAATAAAATATCAGACAAACATTTAAAAAATGAGAAACTTGATGCACTATGAAATTCATATCAATCTAATTATTTAGAAGGAAGAAAAGCCGAGCTACAAAAAATGGTTAAATTTATTAAAGAGCCAACTGCGGATGATTGAAACAAGAAAGAGCAAACATGGGAAATTGCTTATGATACAAAATTGCTAAATAATGCTCAAACATATATTTATGGACAAAGAGTATTTGGCTTTATGCTATCTAATGATTTGGAAGTTCTTCCTGGGACTGTTTCACTAAGGTTAGAATATGTTAACAAAGATGCGAATGAAGGTTTTGATTTTTACAAAAATCAAACTTCTTGAGGGGATCCTGATAAAATACATTCTTTAGAAGATTACCCAGAATCTAATTTTTTACAATATTCTGGAGATAATGAAGTTAAAGATTTTGAAAAAATAAAAGGTTTATATTTAAGATTTGCTGATAAGAATGAAAAATTTGACTTTTCAGCTGATCAAAAATTTAACAAGTCAGATTATTGAATGAAGAACATGGTGTTTGACATGGAATCAGGTACAAACACTATGGGGACCTTACTTTATAATGATTATGATGAAAATTCAGCTAAGAAAAAAATGGAGATAAATATATTTCCTGCAATTACAAATTATGTAGATGATTGAAGGGGATTTAAACCTAGAATAAATGCTATAGAATACATAACATCAGACGCAGATACTAAATCTGGATACTCACCTTATGTAATGGATGAGCTAATGTCACGTAATTTAGCTGGTGATTTTGGCTTTGAAGGCCTAAATCATGTTTTTGGAATTGGAGTATCAAAAGAAAAAAATCAAAATGATCCAAATGCATGGCCAACTAAAATTTATATGGAAAATGAAGCACTGAACAATTTTTTCAAGAAAAAAGATTTTTATACATATAATCAATACAAAGAAAATGCTGGTACCACATTTTTAATTAATTTAGATAATGGTTTAGAAATAACACCCGGATGAGGAAAGGGCTGATTAAATGATGCTAAAAAATCTTATAAGATTTATTTAAAGTTTAAAACAAAAAGAAAAGTTAAGGATGTATTAAGTGGCAGTTTAGAAGGTGAAAGCAGAAGAAAAGTTACAGAAAATTCATTCTTAAATAAAAATGATTCAAAATCATTTGTTTCGGCTTTATACCATACGGATTACTATAATAATGGATGAAACAAAAAGAATCAAAGATTCGAACTTTCTAACGCTGATTCAAGCCCTATAGCTAATGGTGATAAAAATAATCAATATTCTGCTGAAGTAACTTCATTTGCTACAAGAACTAACAATAGAAATGTTACATTTAACATAACTGAAAATATTAATTCAGATAGTATAGTTAAATTCCCTGTAATAGCAGGATATTCTGTATATAAAGATGATCAAAAAATCGATTCTATTAAAGTTGATTGAAATGAAAATAAAAATAATGAAAACTTTATAGATAAGAAAAGTGTCAAAACAAGCTTAACTGTAAACTTAGATACATTAAGCCTTAAAAAGATGAGTGATTTGGATAATATCTATTTAGTTCCATATTATGCAAATGATGACCTTGAAAAGTTTTACGAAACAACTTTTAAATGAAATGTTTCTCGCAATAAATTTGTTTTTGACAAAGACAACGTATCATTTACAGGAACAATAACATACAAAATTTCACCTGAAGAAATTAACAAGCAAAAATTACTAGCTGCACTAAAAAATCAAGATAACAACAACTTACTTTATAAAAATACTCCATTAACCAAAGAACAAATAAAAAATATTGCTTGAGGAATTGAAGAAGACTTTGACACCTCACACTTTAGCCACACTATTGCTGATGGAGAAACTAATAAATATAGTGATTTTTGACAAAACTTTATACAAAATGTTTCGAAAGCAAATAAAGATAAAAGTGAATTAGATGCTATTGACACAGATTCAGTTCTTAAAACAAGAAATTATAGACTTTCACAAAATAAAGCTGCTATAGATCAACTCGCTCAAGAAATTAAAGCTTTAAAATCAATTAATTTAGATGATTTTGATATTACAATAAAATATCCTTCTAAAGAAGTTTCTATTACAAATGACCCTACTTCACATAATTTTGATGAAAAAATTAAAGCATGAAATGATTTAATGAGCAAAATGGATGGCGACAAGAGATATAATTCATTTGTATCAATGATAGATAAAAGAATTTCTTTATTTGAAGAAACAAATAAATTATATTTCTTAGCTAAGACATTAAATAATGACGCAGATAAAGTTGCAACAATTTTTGACTTAGCAGAATTGAAAACAACAGCTGAAAAATTAAAAGCTTATTTAGATACTGAAGTAACTTCAGAAGCGTTCAATGATTTCATAAGCAATGTCGGAAATTATTTAACTAAATATCACAATATTAAAATAATTGAATCATTTATCAGTGAACAATCATCAGAAGATACTTCAAACAATAAATATAAATTGTTATACAAATGATTTAATTCTACAGGAGCAAAACAAGAATTAGAAGGCTTTAAAGAAGAATTAAAATCAGATACTAATGTTAGTGATAGCAATGTTTACGATAAAATAGTAAACAAATACAATACATATAACAAAATTTCTCAAAAACTTGACTCAATACTAAAAAACAACGACTTTAATTACTGAAGTATGTTTGAAGAATATGTCAAGGAATATTTACCTTCCGATGTTATAAATTCTTCAGTATTAAAGGAACTACTTAACCCTCTAAAATTAGCAGTAGCTAATATTAATGATTATGATAATCTTGTAGTACTTTCTGATACAGGGTTTGCGGATGTTATTTTTGGATACATTTTTAATGATTGATTAATTAAAAATGATAAATACAGTGTCCCAACAGCTAATGCTTATAGCAAAAAAGAAGGTGCTGAAAAATTAAAAGCAATATTATTTGAAATATGTGAGTTTTTAAAACAAAATGCTCAACCAGACACATTATCACAAACACTATTAGCTAATAATAAAAATTATTTAGAAGCAATCTTAAAAGCTAAAATCTTATTAAAAGATACAAAAACACTAGCTACACAACTTTCAAATTTAACTAATAAAAATATAATTAAAAATACTTCTGATATTGAAGAATTATTAAATAAAAACCTTCAATTTGATATCTTAAAACAAGCAGCTGCTGGTTTAAAAGAAAAAATTAATGATAATCAAACATTTTCTAACATTAAAAACTCTAAATATAAAAATCAGATAATTTCTGAGATAGAAAAAACTATTACATACTACAACCTTAATGAGCAAAGAATTGCGCAAGATCAAGGTGATGCATTTTACAAAACAAATGAATCTGTTAAATCAGATTGAGATTCATTTGGAGATTTTTACTCTTTAAATAACTTAAGTAAAGAAGAATATACAAAAGAATTTAAGGACTTAAAAGCAGCTACAGATGCCAATGTAGATCAATTCTATAAAGCTAAATGAGATGAACTTCAAGATTTAAATAGCAAAATTGCTTCTCTAGTTGATACAATTAATGCTACTGAATTAAATCAAGAAGCTAAGGGAGCTTTAAATAATTTAGCACAACAAGCAGATTCTATAGAAGCTGTAGAAGCAATTGAATCAAAACTCAATACTGTTATTAAAGCTTACAAAGATCTTGATACAGTAGAAAAAGCTGCAAATAATGTTAAAAACCAAGCTGAAAACAATTATAAATTTGCTTCAAATGATACAAAAACAGCATTTGATACATTATTGGATTCACTAAATGAAAAGAAAGCTGAAATTAATAAAACTAAAGTAGCAAAAGCTGATGACCTAGAAAATGTTGTAAGCGCATTAAATACTTTAACTCAAGAAATTAAAGATAAACAAGAAGCCTTAGATGGTGAAAAACAACTAAAAGATTTACAAGATAAAATTACAATTGAAGCACTTCCATCATATACCGAAGACCAAATTCAAGGATTAAAAGATGCATTAGCTAAAACAGCAGATCTTGATGGCGCAAAAGCTAAAGCAACTCAATACTCAGAATTCAACTCTGAAGTTGTTGCTGCTAAAGAACTTGTCGCTAAATTTGATGAAATAACAAAAGAAAATAAATACATCAATGCTACAAGTAAAACTAAAACCCCATATGATTCATCAGTTAAAATTCTTAAAGGGTTTGTAGAAGGCTACCAAGCTAAGATTGATGGATATAAGTCAACTAGCCCTGAGTCTTGAACAAATAATCTTCCAACAATGAAATCTGAATTAAATACTATTGCTGAAAAATACAAGCTTGATTTATCAGCTTTAGATGGAATTAAAGCACTTGAAGATGCTAAAAAAGCAAAAAATGATTTAATCGAAAAATTTGCCAACATTTCAGATTCATTAAAAGCTACATTTAAGGAAAAAATTAACTTAGAAACCACAATTGATTCAGTTAATACTAAATTCAATGAACTAAAAGATGTTGATTCTGCATATGGAACAACAATTAGTCCACTAAATAATCTTCAAAATTTAGTTAAAGGTGATAAATTTGAAGCATTAAATGGCGAAGCAGAATACAACACTGTAAAAGAAAGTCTTGCAAAAATAGAAAAGAATTTTGAAACAGCAAAAGGAAATGCTGATATAAACAAAAATGCTGTCGAAGCTATTTTAAGTGAAATCAACTCTAATAAACAAACAATTGAAACTAAATATCAAGAATTTCTAAAATATCGTGAACAAGAAGCAGCAAAAGCTCAAGAGTTACATTCACTTACAGAAGCTCAAAAACTAGCAATTAAGAATAGCTTTAATCAAGCTAAAAATAAAGCTCAAGTAAATACAGCTTCACAAAATGCTACAAAATTAAATGACTCAATGAAGAGTTTACGTGATGCTTATGCTAAAGCTACAGAAGCTAAGAAAACTCAAAAATACTTGAATGCTTCAAAAGAACCTAAAACTGCTTTCGATAATCAAATGAATGACCATAGCACAAATCCAGATGCATTAGCTACTACTGATACTAGCTCAATTGATCAAGCAACTCAAACATGAAATACCTTAACTAAGAATTTAGATGGAGATACTGTTCTAGATAAAGCGCAAAAAGATGCTTTAGAAGCTATTAACAAATTAACAAACTTATCTGAAGAACAAAAAGGGGTTGCAAAATCTGCAATTAATTCAGCTAATATTGTTGATAATATTAATGAACTAGTAAACAAAGCAACAGCATTTAATAAAGCAATTCAAGATCTCAAAGATCAAGTTGCTACAGATACAAGTAACAAACAAGCAACCAAATATCAACAAGCTGATAATGAATTAAAGGAAGCATATGATGCTAAAGCGCAAGATGTTGCAAATAAATTAAAAGAACTACAAGGACTTTCATTAGATAATAATTTATCAAACACAGCAACTAAAGAAGCTGAAAGCGCAAATGCTATTCAAGCTGCTAAGGATGCTTACAACAAGCTAAATGGTGATACTAAATTAGCTAGTGCTAAATTAAGCGCAAATGATGTTTTAGATACTTTAAGTAATTTAAACTCTGATGTAATTAGTAAATTTAAAGAAGAAATTTCAAAAACTAATGATGTTACAGCTGTAAATGGTATCAAAGATAAAGCAGTTAGTCAAAATACCTTAGTAGGTGGTATTGTAAATTCAGTATCACAAGCTGAAGCATTAAAGAAAAATACTTCAGTTTATAATAAAGCAACAGCAGAACAAAAACAAACTTTAGAAGATGCAATTAAAGATGTTAAAGACAATATTTTGGATTCTTCTGCTAACAAGATGAAACCAAATGAGTTAACCGATCAACTTCAAGCTAAAAAAGATGCTATTGATAATGCAATCAAAGCAATTAACAAGCTATCAGGTGAAATTACAGAAGCTCAAAATAAAGCTAAAGAAGAAATTAATGGATTAAAAGACCTAACACAAGCTCAAAAAGATGCATTAAATTCAAAAGTAGATTCTGCAACAACTAAAGAAAGTATCGACTCAATTGTGGAAAATGCTAAAAAACTTGATACAGCTACAAAAGCTCTTAAAGATGCAATTGAACAAGCTAAACAAGTTAATAAGCAAGCAAACAATTATAAATTTGCTGATCCAGAAAAACAAAGTCAGTTTGATACAGCTAATTTAGAAGCTACAACTGCTCTTGGCGCTGGTCTTGCTGATAAAGATGCTAATGCAATTAATGATCTAGCTAAAAATCTAACTGATTCTATCGGAAACTTAAATGGTGATGCTAAACTTAATAATAATAAAGAAGAAGCAAATAAAGCTATAGATAAATTGAGTTCATTAACAGATGAACAAAGAGATAGTATTAAAGATAAAGTTTCAAATGCTAATGATGATGCTGAAGTTAATAAATTGCAAGCTGCAGCTGAAAAACTAAACAAAGCTTTAAAAGAAGCTCAAGAAGCTGCTAGTGAAGCAAATACTGCTAAAGAAAGCGATAACTACAAACAAGCTTCACAAACTCCAAAATCTGATTTCGATTCTAAGAAACAAGCTCTTGATTCTGAAATTGAAACAGCCAAAGGATCAACTTCATTTAATGATGCTAAAGCAATTAATGATCTTGCTGATAAATTAGTTAAAGCTACTGAAAATTCAAATGATGCTAAGAGTGCTCTTGATGGAGAAACACTATTAACTGATGCAAGATCAAAAGCCCAAGGTGCTCTAAATAATGTTAAACATCTTTCAGACGAATACAAGAATGCATTACAAGAACAAATTACAAATGCTAAAGAAGTTGACAAGTTAAATGAACTTACAGCTAATATTCCTGCTCTTGATATAGCTGCTGGAAACTTAAATGAAGTTGCTAAGAAATTAGAAGCAGCATTAAAAGATTCTGAATATGCTAACGCAAGTGAAGATACCAAAGGAAAAGTTGCTCAAGCTCAAAGACAAAATGAAGACTTATTAACTAATAGCTTATTAAACAATGGAAAAGTTAAAGACGCTATTGAAACTGCTATTGCTGCAAATAATACTGCTTTAGAAGCTATTAAAGCTGATAAAGAAGCTCTAGCTACAGCAAGAACCAAAGCAAAAGCAGAATTAGACAAATTAACAAATATATCTCAAGCTCAAAAACAAAGCATTGTAGATAAAATTGATAAAGTTAATACAACTGCTGAAGTTTTAGCTCAAGTAGAAAATGCTCAAAAGCTTGATGCACAAATGGCTGAATTAATCAATTCATACAATAAATTTGTTGCTGCAAAAAATGAGACAAAATACACTCAAGCTTCTTTAGAAGTCAAAAATAATTTTGATACCTTATACAACAATAAAGACACTTGAACAAAAGAAAATCAAACAGCTATTGATCCTGAAATAATTAAATCTGTAGTTGAAACAATTCAATCTGCATATAACAGTTTAGATGGTGATCAAAACTTAGCAAAAGCTAAAGAAGATGCTACAAGTGCTATTGATAAATTAACAAATATAGATAAAACAGCAAAAGATGCTGCCAAAGATGCAGTAAATAAAGCAAAAACTGTTGAAGCTGCAAATGGTATTGCAACTAAAGAAACAGTATTAGATAGTTCTCTTGGCAGTGCAAATAATGCATTAACAGCTGCTAAAGCCTTAAAAGAAACACCTCAATATAAAGAAGCTACTGATATCAAACAAGAAGCTTTTGATAATGCTATTAAAGCCCTAGAAGAATTAGTAAATACAGCTAAAGTTCAAGCTGATGTTGAAAAAGTTGTTTCAAATACAACAGACTTACAATCTAAAACAAATGAACTAACAACAGCTCAATTAGCATTAGATGGAGATACCAAATTAGAAGCTGCTAAGACTGCAGCTAAAGCAGTTATTGAAGCATTAGAAAATATTGATACACCAGTGATGAAACACTTTGAAGATCAATTAAAAGACAAAACTTCAATTAAAGATATTAATTCTGTTGTGGATCAAGCTAAAGCTACAAATACAGCTGCTAAAGAATTAATTCAAACAGTAACTAAAGCAGAAGAACTTATTAAAAAACCTGATTACAAATTAGTGCCTGAAGCTAAAAAACAAGATTTAAATACTGCTTTAAGTGCTGCTAAAAACTTATTAACATCTGATAAGACTAAACTTAGTCAACCAAGTGAAGTTGCTGATATTAAAAAGGCAAGAGAAAACTTATCTAAAGCTCTTATTCAAGCTTCAGGTCAAGCAGATGAAATTTTAAAAGCCCAAAAAGCTGCTAAAGATCAAATTGATAACTTAACTAACCTAACAGGACAACAAAAAGAAGCTTTAAAACGTGATGTTTCTTCTGCTGTAACTAATGAAGATATTAATTCAGTAGTTGCGAAAGCACAAGAGTTAGATACAGTTACAAAAGCGTTAAAAGATGCAATCCAATCAGCCAATGAACTTGACAAAAATAGTGATAAGTATAAGTATGCTGATGAAAATAAACGAAATGCCTTTGATACTGGTTTAAGTGATGCAAATGTTGAACTAGCTAAGGGCCTTGCAGATAAAAACAAGGAACAAATTCAACAATTAAGCGATCAATTGACTGCCGCACAAGGTGCCTTAAATGGTGAAAGCAAATTAGCTGATGCTAAATTATCTGCTAAGGATAAAGTTCAAGCCTTAGATAAATTAAGTGAACAACAAAAAGATGCTATTAAGTCTGCTATTAACAATACTACTAGCCCAGAAGCTGCAAATGCAATTGCAAATAAAGCTACTGAATTAGACCAAGCTATTGCAAAAGCTAAAGAAGCACAAAAAGCTGCTGCCGAAGTAAAAGCTACACCTAAATACACAGAAGCTAGTGATACAACTAAGAATCCATTTGATACAAATGCAAATAAATTAGATGGTGACATTACAGCTGCAACAACAACCGCAGATTTAGACTCAGTTGAAAAACTTAACAACCTAGTCAAAACTTTAAAAGAAGATACAACTAAGACAAATGATGCAAATGCTACACTAGATGGTCAAATTCGTCTAGCTGCTGCTAAAGCAGAAGCTAATGGTGTAATAGCTGGTGCAAGCCAATTATCACCTCAAGCTGCAAGCGCATTTAAAGATACTGTTGATAAAGCAACAACAATTGCTGCTGTAAATCAAGCAAAAGAAGCTGCTAAAACAGCTCAAGAAGCTGCTAAAGCCTTAGTAGATAACCTTGATAAAGTAAATACAGCATTACAAAATGCTGGAAACACACTAGATGCAGCAACAACTAAGGAAGCTAGCGATGCTAAAGAAAAAGCTAACGAATTCTTAGAAGATAACAAGCTAAAACAAGGAGCAGATGTTGCTGAAGTAGACAAAGCTGCTGCTAAATTAGCTGAAGTACTTGGTAAAATTAAAGCTAATGTTGATGCATTAAAAGGTGCTCAAAATGATGCTATTGATGAAATTAATAAGTTACAAAACTTATCTTCTACACAAAAAGAAGCTTTAATTAATGAAGTTAAAGCTGCTGAAAATAAAGAAGCTGTAAATAGTGCATTAACAAAAGCTAAAGAGTTAGATGAAGCTATTAGCGAATTAAAAGATAACTTAGCTTCAGTTGAAACAACAAAAGCTACTGACAACTACAAATTAGCTGATGTTGACAAGAAAAATGATCTTGATAAAGTTGCATCAGATAAAGACAGCATTATAAGTCAAGCAGCAGCTACTTTAGATAAAGCTGCAATTGCAACATTAAATAACAAGATTAATACAACTAAAGAAGCCTTAAATGGTAATGACAATAAACAAGCTGCTAAAGATGCAATTGATGCATTAAACAACCTAGGTTCAAATCAAAAATCAGCTGCTAAAGATACATTAAATCAAGCTCAAGATAAAGCTCAATTAGATGCTAAAGTTCAAGAAGCTAAAGATTTAGATCAAGCTAAAGCAAACTTACAAGTAGCTAAAGATAGCTTAGATGCTTTAATTAATCAATTTACAAAACCAAGCAACATTAATGAAGCTGCTTTAAGTTCATTTAATAATGAAACAAAGAACTTTGCTGATAACAAGAAAGCATTAGAAGCTGCGAAAGAAGCTGCTAGAGTAGCCCTTGAAGCTACAACTTTAAATGCAAATGAAGTTGCAAGTGCCTTATCTGATATTGCAAAAGCTAAAACAGATGCTAAACAAACAATTGAAACTACTGTAGCAAAGAATAACGCTATTGTTTCAGATGCTAATATTCCAAACTTTGTAATTCCTACAGATAAACAAAAAGCTACATTAGCTGGTACAAAAGCAGTAGATAAGAATGCTAATGTATATGAAGATCTTGTTGCTGCACGTGAAGTTCAACATTTAGCTGCCTTAGACAAGTTCGCTAAATTCCAAGAAGCTTTACCTCAAGAATTAAAAGCTTCAACATCATTTGGACAAAGCCTAGAATTAGCTAAAGAAGAACTAAATAATTCAAATACAAAAGCAAGTGATGATGAAACATTAGCTAAAGTAAATCATCAATTATTAAAAGATAAGTTAGCATTAGCATATGACGCTATATCTAAAGCAAATATTAATGACTCACTTCCTGAAAACTTAAAACAAGAAATTGAAACTCAAAAAGCTAAAGCTTTAGAATTATTAAAATATGCTAATACAGATGTAACAACTCCAAGAGCTACTTATGATGCTCAAGCTGATAAATTAAACTTATTATTAGCTAAAAATGATTTAGCTAGCGTAATTGTCAACGCGCAAGCAGCAGAAAAATCAAGTCAGCTTAATGCAGCTATTAAACAAGCTCAAGATGCATTAAATAATCCTGCTTTTGATCAAGATACAATCAAAGCTGCTAGTGATAAACTTGCAAATGAAATTGATAAAGCTAAATTATATGTATCTATTAATCAAGCTAATGACTTTGTTAAAGAATTACAAGAAGGAAACAAACAACACCACAGTGCTTTAAGAGATAGAATTGTTAATACATTAAGTAATGATGATATTCCTAAAGCAACAGCAGCAGCTAATAAGCAAGATACTAAGGCTGGATATAATACAGCTGCTGCTGCTCTTGATAACGCTGTAGCAAATGCTAAGAAGACTATTGAAAATGTCTTCAAGGCTCTTGAAGAATTAAGAGATAAGATTGCGACAATGCCACAAGATCAAATCTCTACTCAATTAAAAGAACAATTAGCACAAGCTCAAACAATTAAGAAAGATAGTGGTGTAGTGGCTATTGAAAATGCTTTAGAAAGCTTACAACACAGATATGCAACAAATGAACTTGATAAAGCTATCGCAGCTGCTCCAACAATTAATGATAAGTATGCTACATTAGTTCCAAGCATTGTTGAACAATCTCAAGCTGTAAGCAATAATCCTCAAGCAAGCACACAAGAAATTGCAAGTCAACTTGCAAAACAATTATTAAACAATGCTAAAGGCAATGCATTAAATACTCTAGCTGGCTTAAACAACTTAAATAATGCTCAAGCTAGCGCATTAGCTAATGTTATTGCACAAGCTCAAGACACTAACCAAGTGTCTCAAGATCTAAAACAAGCTCAAGATTTAGACAAAGCTATGGCAACATTAAAAGATACTTATACTAAAGTGGATGAAGCTTATAAAGCTGGAACTAACTTACCATATGAAGCTTTCTTCATTCCAGCAGATAAATTAAAATTTGCTAAAGATACTATTGCTAAAGTAGGCAAGGTTACTTCTGAAGCTGGTCAAGTCTACTTAGATAACTTGCCTGCTCAAATTGACCAATTAAACAGTGATTTAAATACTGCTCTTGATTTACTTGGTCAAGGAAAAGGCCAAGCCAAAGCAATGGAAGAAGAATTCACTAAGTTAAACACTAAAGCTAATACTTTAGAAAATAACTTACAAGTAAATGCTAATAAGCTATATAATTCACCAAAAGCAATTCAAGATCAAATCAAAGATTTACAAACTAAAATTAAAGACTTAAGTGACAAATATTTCAACAATCATGCTGCCTACATGGAAGAAGGCAACGCTAAGATGAAACAATTAGTTGAACAATTAAGTAATTTAAATGATCAAGTTACACAATTCTCACCTCAAGTATTTATGAATAATAATGCTCGTATTACACAAGCTCAAAATTTAATTAATAATAATTCTGAATACACAAGTGATATAGTAGCAAAAGATAGCTTAACTAAATTTAACAATGCAACAACTTTTGCTCAAGCTGATAAGTTATTAAATGAACAAGTTGCATTAAATAACAAGGTTAAAGAAAATGTTCAACAAATTGTTGCTAACCTAACAAACACACTTGTTACAAAACAAGAACACCCAGAAAATGAAACCTTGCTAGGCGAAATTGTGCTAACTGCTAAACCAGAAGTAATTGCACAAGTAAGCAAAATGATTTCTTACGTACAAACATTATCTGCACTTGATAAGAGCCTTAATGCTGCCTTAAACAGTGAAAAAGCAGATAAGAAATTTAAGAAACAAATAGCTGCAATTAGCACATCTTTAAGTTTAATGCCTCAAGAAACATTTGAAGGTTATAAAGAACTTAATGAAGCTATCAGTCAAGCAAGCAAAAATATTAAAAACCACGCAAATGGTATTGAAGAATTAATTAATGCTATTGATACACGTGATAATGAAAAATTAAGCAAAGCAATTCAATTACTCGATAAGAGCGATAACAAGAATGCTAAACTAGCAAAATTAATTCAAGACAGCAACTATATTGATATATTAAATCATGCTGACAATAAAGCAATTAATAAGGATGACTTAGCTACTGTAGAAGCAATTAAGAATTCATCTGAATATCAAATGGCCTCTCCAGCTATCCAAGACTTATTAAATCAAGACTTAAATGGCAAAAAACCATGAGCTTGATGACCAATTGCTGTTGCGATTTCAGCAATTACATGATTAGGTGGAATGCTTGCTATCTTATTAAAAAGAAAATAAAATTTTAAAATCTCATAGGTAATACCTATGGGATTTTTCTTTATAAGAAAGTTATAAAAAATCAGCCATTTGGCTGATAGTTTTACATAATTGAATGTATTTTAATGTCTCCTAAGACTTTTGCTCCATTTAGTTCAGGAATAACTGCTAAGACAACTAAATCAGTTACTTCAATGCCTTGATTAGCTAATAAATCAACAATTGCTTTAGTAGTTCCACCTGTTGCTAAAATATCATCAATAATAACAGCTTTAAGTCCTGGTTTAAGAACTTCTGCTTGAATTTCTAAAGTGTTATTACCATATTCTAAATCATAGTTTTGTTGAACTACTTTACCGGGCAATTTACCTTTTTTTCTGACCATAACAAATGGTTTTTTAGCTTTATATGCCACAGGGGTACCGAAAATAAACCCTCTTGCGTCTGGTGCTACGATAATATCTGCATTAGCTACATATTTACTCATTTGATCAATTACATAGTTAAATGCATCTGGATTATTAAGCAATGGCGCAATATCTTTAAAGATAATTCCTTTTTTTGGAAAATCCGGAACATGATTAATAAATTTTTGTAAATCCATATTTTAGTTTACCCTTACATCTTCGTAAAATTCTAAAATGTCATCTTCTGCAATATCATTAAATCCTTTAATATGTGTACCGAAATCTTTACCTTTAACAACTTCTTTAGTGTCGTTTTTATCACGTTTTAGCGAATCAATAACACCTTCGTAAATTGTCTTTCCAGATCTAGTAACTTTTACTTTGCAGTTTGCTTTTACAGAACCTGAGTCACACATACATCCAGCAATTTTACCGACTTTTGAATAAAAGAATACTTTTATAATGTGAGCTTCACCAATTTTACGTTCTTCATAAACTGGAGCTTTTTCACCATCTAACATAGTTTGACAGTCTTCAATAATTTTATAAATAACATTGTGCACGATTAATGAAACGCCTGCACTGGCAGCATTTTGTTTAATATTAGGGGAAACTTTTAAATTAAAGCAGAAAATTGTAGCATTTGATGCTTTTGCTAGTAATAAATCAGTTTCATTTACATTACCTGCTGCAGCTGAAATTACTTTGATAATAGCTTCATCATTTTCGAGCAAGTTAATTTGATCTTTTATAGCTTGTGATGTACCATAAACATCAGATTTAACAATTACATTAATAACTTTTTTACCATTAATATTTTCTTCCACATTACTTTGTGAATAAAGTAGATCCATTTTGTCTGCATTAGCTTTTTCTTGAGCTAACTTTTTAGCAAATTTTTCATCATTAAATCCAATAAAACGATCTCCAGCATCTGGAACATAGTTAAGACCAGAGATAATACCTGGAGCACCAGGAGTAACTTTTTCTATTGCTGCTCCATTAGAATCAAAAATCATTCTAACTCTTCCGTAACGTGAACCAGCAACTAAGAAGTCTCCTTTATATAAAGTACCATTTTCAACAATTATTGTTGAAACTGAACCGATTCCTTTATCAATTCTAGACTCAATTACTGTACCAATTGGATATCTATTTGGGTTAGCTTTTAAGTCTAAAATATCTGCAAGTAACATAATGGCATCAAATAACTCATTAAGTCCTTCACCTTTCATGGCTGAACCATAAACAATTTGAGTGTCTCCACCATATTCTTCGATTAAAACATCATTTTCAGCAAGTTCACCTTTAATTCTGTCAACATCTTTATTAGGCTTATCCATTTTGTTAACAAAAACAATAATTGGTACACCTGCTGCTTTAGAATGTTCAATAGCTTCTTTAGTTTGAGGCATAACACCATCATCAGCCGCAACAACTAAAATAACAATATCAGTTACTTTTGCACCACGCGCACGCATTTGGGTAAAGGCTTCATGCCCTGGTGTGTCAAGGAATGTGATTTTATTCCCTTTATAATCAATTTGATAAGCACCAGTATGTTGTGTAATTCCACTACTTTCGGTAGCTACAACATTTGAGTGTCTAATTTTATCAATTAAAGTAGTTTTACCATGGTCAACGTGTCCCATAACTGTAATGATAGGTGATCTACGCACTAAATCTTGTTCATCATCAGTGAAGTTAACTTCATCTAAGAAGTTAGAACCATCAATATTAGTTTCTTTTTGGAAGTCATATCCATAGTCTAAACAAATTTCAGCAATTTGTTCCTCATCTAGAATCGTATTAACATTGCACATCTTCCCTTGCATGAACATCTTCTTGATGATTTCATTAGCTGAAACATTAATTTTTTCAGCGAAATCAGCAATAGTCATTTTTTCAGTAAAGATAAATACACCATCTTTTAATTCTGTTTTTGTGTTTGATAACTGTTCTTTAATTTCATTTATGTTTGAAATTCTATTATTTTTCTTTGCCATAAAGCACCTCCTTTAATTGTTCCTCTATTTCTATGTAAACTTCAGGACTTATATTTGTCCGGAAAACACGATTTAGAGCTCTGGTTTTCTTTATGTAATTTCAATTTTCTTGTGTAGGGATGAAATAAGCCCCTCTTTTTAGTTTGTTATGATCTAAATCCAATTCAACTAGATTAGTTTCTTTATCAAAGCTAAATCTTACTAATTTATCAATTGGTGTAATAGCATTAGTCGCAATACACTTGCGAGTGTAATTTTTATTCTCAGTCATCATCAACTAGTTCTGAAACATCTAATGAATCAGCTAATCCATAAGATGCTAGATCATCATCAACTTTGAAATCTTTAAGTTGTACTTTAGAATTTTTGAATTCATTTAGTACTTTCTTAGTTTTAGCTTTTGTTTCTTCTTCAGATACTTCTGTTTTTACTTCATCTAATTCGTCTGAATTTTCTTCACCATATTCAACATCATATTTTTCAATTTCGCTAATGAAATCGTAACTGTCAATGTTATCGAATTCATCTTCAATTTTGATAGCTTCTTCATCAAATAAAGTGTCAAGATCATGCATGTTGATTGCGTGTCTTTTAGCTGCAACTTTTTTCACTGCTTTAACTGTTGGAGTGGCTTCTGGGGCAACTTCGTTTCCAAATTCATCTAAGCTGTGGTTGAAATCGCTAAATAAGGTATCTGTATCAATGAATGAATCAAGATTGTTAAGCATTTTAGTTGCTTTTGAATTCTTGTTTCTTTCTGTAGTTTTGAAGTAGTGAGTATCAAATTGTTCAGCCTTCTTAAATTCAAATCCTCTTTCAATTGCATCACTAGCTTTAATAACTGTGATTTTGGTATTAGTTAATTTAGAAGCTAAATCAATGTTAATACCTTTTTTACCTATAGCGATGTTAATTTCAGCATCACGAGCAATTGCATAATATTTAACTGTATCTTCTTCGTTTCTAGCAATAACATCTAATACTTTGGCAGGTAATAAAGCGTTTTTAATGTATTCTAAGATATCGTCAGAATAATTAATTAAGTCGATTTTTTCTCCACCAAGTAAGTCAGAAATAGCATTTATTCTTACAGAATATTCACCTAAAACTGTACCAATTGTATCGAAGTCAAGCTTTCTGTCTGGATTCTTTCTTAATGCAACTTTAGCTCTTAATCCAGCTGATCTTTCAATTGCAACTATTTGTAAGTCACCATTTTGAATTTCAGGGATTTCATTGAATAGTAAGTCGAATAATTCAGTATTTGAAGTTGTAGATACTTGTACAATACTTAATTTTGAATCTTCGTTAATTGCGTCAATATATACAGGGATAAATTTACCTGGTTGTAAGTTAAGTTTTTCATTAACTTTGTTTTGTGGTAAAAAGGCTGTAACTTGGTCTTCAAATGAAACATTGTAAGAACCATTTTTATTTCTTGTTAAAACTTTAGCATCAACTCTTTTACCTAGTAATTGAGAGTATTTAGCAATAATTTTAGTTTTTTCCATTGCTTTGAATTCTTGTTTGTAATCATTTAAGATTGCAACATTAATTCTGTTTGGCAAGTCAGCAAAGGTAAATGGAATTCTCACCATATCACCAATTTGAACTTCTGGGTTAAATACTTGAGCTTGTGATAAAGGAATGCAAATTAGTTTTTCTTCAGGTGTTTCTTCATTGAATTCAAAATCATCTTCAACTACTTCACCATTTATGTTAAACATTCTAACTAATTTATTTTCGTGATCTGCTTCAAGCACAATTTCGGCACCTTTGTCAATGTTTTTAACAAAGGCTCTTTCAGTTGCTTGACGAAAGATTTCCATGATGTCTTCGAATAAGAAATCATTGTGTGTAGCAACTTCTTCGATTAATCTAAATAATTGAAATTCTTCAGAATTGTTAACTTCTGGGGTTGTTTTTTTAGTAGCCATAATGTCCTCTTAAAATTTTATATATTCGCTAATTTCAGATATATTAGCTTTTTCAATCTTGATTTTTCTGATTCTGCCTTTTTGATTTCATTCAACTAGAATATGATCATTTTCAATTGATAGTAATTTAGCAATTAATTCAGTTAATCCATCAAATGGTTTAATTAATTTAATATCTAAATATTTATCAATAAATTCATGAATGTTATCAAATGTTACAGATAGGTCTGTTCCTTTAGATAACACTTCTAAAGCAAAATCATCTGTGAACCAGCTTTGTGATTCTAGATAAGTTGAAATTTCTCTTGAAATTTTTTCAACTTCATCTAAATTTGTAGAATCTACTGTGATAGAAAGTGTTTTTCCGAACACTGGATCACTTGTTATACTTGCGTATAAAATTTTAGGAAACTGTTCTTTTAATTTGTTTTCATTAAACATTTTTCCTCCTATGTAAATGATAAAGAGTTGCTGAACCAGCAACTCCTTTCTTTAACAATTTAATTTATGTATATATAATACAATAAAATGTTGAATTTTTATTTAAATATTTATTTTTTTAAGGCTTATATAGTAGATATTTAAGTTTTTTTATTATTTTTCAAATTTAATAATTTGCTTGTTGGCATCAACTTTTGCTTTAAGTCCAAATGGAATAATGCATCTTGGAGCTGCGTGTCCAATATTGACATTATATAAAACAGGAATATGATTTGGTACAACATTTTTAATAATGGCTTTATACTCTTCATAGTAAGCTTCATCCTGAGGTTTACCTATAAGAATCCCATTAACTTTATCAAATATCCCATATGATTTTAAAGACTGTAACATAGTGGAATAATGTTCAGGTGATGATTTGGTTTCAGCTGTTTCTAGTAGTAAAATTTTATTTTCTCATTTATCTAAAGAAGGAAAGATTTGATATTTTGAAGTTATTTCATATGCAGGTGATTGAGGATCTAAAAAGTTACTATAAATAGACTCAATGCAACCTCCAAGAATTTCACCTTCAAATTGTGCCTTACCTTGCAATAATTCAAATCCTTTAATATTAGGAAAACTTTCGCGACTTGTATTAAGTGCTGAAGGTCCAAAATCACTTCTTTCTTTATATCAAGTTTTAGCAGGCGTAATTTCACTAATTGTGTTTAAAGTAACTAATTGATCAAAATAATGTTTTGTATAAGGCAACATATTGGTATCTAACTCACAAATGTCAGTAAGAAAAGCTTGCCCGTAAAATGTTTTTAGTCCTAGTTTATTGAGTAAAAAGTGATTTACTGTGGTATCAGAGAAACCTAAAAAGGCTTTAGGTTTTAAATTACTTGCTAATCTATCTTGCTCCATTAAATATGGAGTTAATAAATAAGTATCAAATCCTCCAATTGCACATAAAATAAGATCGACTTCAGGATCACTAAAAGCACTTATTAAATCTTGCGCACGCGCTTCTGGATGTGCTTTCAAATATTGAATTCCTTTTAAGGCATTTGGCATAATTTTAACTTTAAGCCCCATTTGACTTAGACGTTTGAGTCCCAAATCTAGTTCATGTTTAACAAATGATTCTCCTAGTGCTCCACTTGAAAGTGAAACAATTGCTACTGTTTTTATCATATTTCTCCTTACGATACTTCAATTGTAACAAATTCTAGATTTAGCATTCAAAATATATCGGGCAGCTATAATTTACCTATTTATTTTTTAAACCTAGTATATAGGAATAAAAGTATTTTTACTAATTATAAGAGCAAATAATAACTAAACTATAAAACCTTTAAAGATAAAAACTTTTGAACTTATATCACTACAAATGGGGAATTAAAGGCAAAATAAGTGCCTTAGCAGCTATATTCATTATGAATATAGAGTTTTTTTGCTAAAATATATACTAGTTATGAAAAAGAGATGAAACAAATTTTTAAAATTAAATAATTTTAAGAGATTGATAATCAGTTTCATCACTATAGTCTCAGCAATATTAGCAATTGTTTTTGGTAGTGTATTCTACATAAATAAAAATGTTAATAAGTCAATTGAGTATGGTGGAGGAATTGAAGTACTTGTTCAAGTTAAGAAAGATGGGCAGAATGCTGATAAACAATTAACTGAACAAGTTAATAGATCTTTATTTGAACGTTTAACTGGTGGTACTGGACTTAATGGTATAACAGTATCCTCAGAAGGTGAAGGAAAAATTAGAATCACTAAGAGTGGAGCTATAACTGATTCACAGCGTATTGAATTCGAAAAAGAAATCGTTGATAAACCTATTTTAACCATAACTAACGCTGACTTACAACCATTGTTTTATGATGGCGTTTTCAAAATAGGGAATCCAATCAACTCTCTTGATGCTAATGGTGGAACTCCAGCCAACTGGATTCCTCCATTCAAGCAAAATTCAGCAGCTGTTTCTTCAAACACCCAAAATGGTAAAACTTCAGTTAACTTAAAACTAGCTGATAAGGATGCCATTTTCCAATGAACCAAAGCAACTGAATATGTTTCTCAGTTACAAGATCACAGAATGCTAATGTGATTAAACATTGAAAAGCTACTTAAGTTAGCTCAAGATAAATATCCAAGTGATTGAGAAGCTTCAGGTCACAACTTATGAAACTTTATTCACGTTAATAACCAACCATACAGTGTGATTATGGGGATTAATGGACAACCTCAAAGAGTACCAAACATTTTAAAAGAACATGAATTTAATGCTAAAGAGTACTTAATTTCTGATGCTAGTGTTAATGGTCCATTAAACACTGCAGATGTACAAATTTCAGGAAACTTTACACCACAAGAAGCTGGTGAATTAGCTGGAAAAATTAACTTTGGTCTTAGTGACTATGAGCTAAATGTTCTTTCAAACATTTACTTAAATCCAAACTTAAATTCAAATGCATTTAATTATGCAATGTATGCTGGACTTGTAATCTTTAGTTTAATTTCAATCTTCATGATGGTTAACTATGGATTATTAGGTGCCTTAAGTACAATTTCAATTGCACTATATATATTCTTAACATTATTACTATTTACAGTGCTTCGTGGTGAATACTCACCTGCAACAATTGCTGCTTTAATTATTGGGATCGGAATTAGTGTGGACGCTAATGTTATTACTTATGAAAGACTAAAACGTCAAGTCTACACTGGAGATTCCTTGAAAAAATCCTTTAGAAATGCTAATAAACTATCGCTTTCTTCAATTCTAGATGCCAATGTGACAACTATTATTGTTGGATTTATCCTCTTTTACTTCGGAACTAAGGAAGTAAGAGGATTCTCAGTTACTTTAGTACTTTCTATTCTATTTACCTTGCTAGTTATGCTACTATTTTCTAGATTCTTAGCAACTATGTTAGTTAACTCTGGATTACTAGATGATAAGCTTTACTTACTAGGTATTAGAAAAAGATACATTAATAATAAAACTAAACTTGGTGTTGCTGTTGAAAACAACAACTACCTTAAACAATCAAAATGATTCGCTTTAGGATCATTAATCTTTATGCTAGCTGGAATTATAGTATTTGCATCTATATCTGGAGCGCATAAAGATATTTGGGCAGGATTTAATCGTTCATTAGAATTCTCAGGAGGAACTAATATCACCATTACTTCTGATATCGGCGGACAATTAACCCAAGCTCAAGCTCAAGCTATTCAACAAGCTTTATTAAACAATAGTCAAGCGCTCAACATTCATAATGTTGACTCAATTATTTCACTAAATAAAGTCAGCTCAACTAGTGATAACTGAGCAATTTCAATTAAGACTGCTCAAGAATTCTCACTAACTGAATTACAAAAGATTAAGGAACTAATCCTAGCTCAAGACTCTGCTCTTAAGATAATAGATTACTCTATTTCATCTACTGAAGCCCAAAAATTAGTGCTTAATGCAGTAATTGCTACTGCAATTGCCTTTGTTGGAATTGTGCTTTACTTACTATTTAGAATGAGCTGAACATATTCAATTGCAGCTATTATTGGTCTGCTACACGATTTCTTAATGGTTATGGCCTTTATTGTAATTACTAGATTACAAGTCTCAACTATTATTGTAGCTGCTATGCTTTCAATCCTTGGATTAAGTATTAATGATACTGTAGTTACATTTGACAAAATTAGAGAAACAATTAAAACACAATATGTTAACCAAATTTTAGGAAAAGAAGATATTACTAAAATTGTTAATAGCTCAATTGCTGAAACCATAAAGAGAAGTTTATATACTTCAGGAACAACTATTTTAGCTATTCTTGTCTTACTATGCTTCCACAATGCTACTGATTTCTCATTTAACATTGTTATGTTATTCGGAATTAGCATTGGGGTATATTCATCAATTTACATTTGTTCATGAATTTGATCTAAACTCGAATTACATCGTCAAAAAGTTAGAGCCAAAAGAATTGAAACTGGATATTGAGACATCAACCATCCAGATGAACAAACTTTTATTGGAATAAACGACTATATCTAATAAAATCAATGAATAAAAACAGCAGATTTTATTGCTGTTTTTATAATCTTGCCAAAACCTTATATAATATAAGCAAGTAGGAAGAAAATAATAAAATAAATAAACCCAAGGAGGGAAATTATGGCTAAATTTATCGATGAAGTTTATGTAAATATTCAAGCCGGACGTGGTGGAGATGGGATGGTCTCATTCCGTAGAGAAGCCCACGTTGATAAAGGTGGTCCTGACGGAGGAGATGGTGGACGTGGAGGAAACGTTTACTTCGTCGGGGACAGTGGTAAAAATACACTTCTAGCCTTTTATAAAAATAAACACATTGTTGCCAAAGACGGGATCAAAGGTGGACCTAAAAATCTTTATGGCGCTAATGCCGAAGATACTTATATCAAAGTACCAGTTGGAACTTTGGTTTACAATGGTAAAAAGTTAATTGCTGATGTTATTGAAGCAAACGTTCCATACTTAATTGCCAAAGGTGGTAAAGGTGGAAGAGGAAATACTAAATTTAAGACTGCTAAAAATACTGCACCAAGAATCAGTGAAAATGGAATGCCTGGAGAAAAATTTGAAGCTCACATTGTGCTAAAAATTCTTAGTGATGTTGGGGTGGTTGGTAAACCATCAGCTGGTAAATCAACATTTTTAAATGCTATTTCTAATGCAAAAGCTAAAGTTGCTGATTATGAATTCACTACTTTAGTACCACAACTTGGAATGGTGCAATTCCATGATGATTCCTTTACTGTAGCTGACTTACCTGGATTAATTCAAGGTGCAGCACTTGGAAAAGGGCTTGGAATACAATTCCTTAAACACATTGAACGTTGTAGAGTTATCGCTCACATTATTGATTTTGGTTCAGAAGAAAAAGATCCAATTCAAGATTTTGAAATCATTAATAATGAGCTTAAATCATATAATTTAAAACTTGAAAATAAACCTCAATTAGTAATTGCAAATAAATCTGATTTAGAAGCTTTTGATGCTCACCTTAAGGCATTTAAGGCTAAATACCCAAATATTGAAGTAGTAACAATTTCAGCAATTTTCCATGAAAACTTAGATGAAGTTAAGGCTAAATTATGAGACATGATTACTAAACATAATTATGAAACAATCGAAGAAGTGCAAGAAGAAGAAACAGTTATTGAATATGAACCTGACTATGTAATTAAGAATCCATACAAAGGATACTTTGAAATTGAAGGTAAAAAAGTTGAAGAGCTTTACAATCGTATCCCAATTAACACTTTTGATAACTTAGTAAGATTTAACAACATCTTGAAAAAAATGGGTGTGTGAGATGAACTAGTTCGTATGGGAATTGAAATAGGAGATACTGTAAGCATCTACGGATTCCAATTTGAATGAACTGATGAAAGATAATTTTAAATAATTTATAATGCTGCCAGCTGTTGCTAGGCAGCTTTTTTATAACTTAAAGTGCTAAAAAGGCTACTAGCTAGAATTAAAAGTAATGTGGAACAAAAAAGTTCCACCTGCGTTTCCCACTTGGGCCAAATATAGTCGCTTTTTAGGTGGCTATATTTTTGAAAAAAATATAAATATTATGCTACTATGCTACTAAATGTGGTATAATATATTCATGAAAAAGAAGAACCTACATGAAATAAATTGAATAATTTCAAGATCTAAAAGACAAAAAGGAACTTATATATCTGTTGGATATCAAAGCACAAACAAAACAGGATATGCTGTAAGATTCGGGATAGGATATGAAGAAGATTTTGATAAATACCAAGAAAATTCAGTCGAAAAAATAAAACAAATTATAAAAACTCTTCCTCTCTCAATGACAAAAGAAGAGGTTATTAATGAAATTAATAAAAGATCAAAAATAAAAGCCCTAAAATAAATGAGACATATGAAAAATTTGTTGGATTCGACTTAATTTCTCGATTAATTGATTACTTTGATATTTTCAAGGATTGTAAAACTACAAAATCAGTAAGTTTAAATGATGTTGTAAAGCAACAAATATATCAAAGAATTAAAAATCCACTTAAGTGTTTATGCTACATACAAAAATGCAACTAAAGAAAAACAAGATTTTTATTCTAAAAATTCGTTTTATAGATCACTAGAATATATTGCTGATAACAAAAATCAAATACTTAAGCAATATAAATGAAACCATGAAAAATGAGTACAAAAGAGATGTAAGTATAGTTTGATTTGACTCAACAACAGCTTATTTTGAAACATTTAGTCGAGATGGTTATAAGAAACCAGGTTATTCAAAAGATGGAAAATTTAAAGAAGACCAAATCGTTATTGGACTCGCCACTGATAGTAATGGTATACCAGTGCACTACAAAGTTTTCCCCGGAAATACAGCTGATTCATCCACTTTTATTCCTTTTATACTTGAACTGCAAAAATATACAACATAACCACAGTTACTGTTATTGCTGATAAAGGAATGTCTGTAAATAAAAATATAAGATTTTTAGAAGATAAAAAACTAAATTACATTATTTCATACAGAATGAAAAAAGGTTCAAAAGAATTCAAAGAATATGTTCTTAGTGAAAAGGATTACATTAATGAAAATGGACTCTTATATAAGAGCAGAGAGATAATATCTCTATACCGTAATGGAAGAAAAAATGGTCACACTAGAAAACAAATAATCACTTTTAGTGAAAAAAGAGCAAAAAAGACTATGAAGATAGAAAAATTCTTATTGATAACTTCAATAAGAAAGCTAAAAATGGAAAAGTGTCATATGAAGATATGGTTGGAGGAAAGAAATATCGTTTCTTTAAACCAACAGATAAGTCAGGTTTTTATGAATTAGACTATGATAAAGTCCTAGAAGATGAAAAATTCGATGGATTTTATGTTTACGAAACTAATAGAGTTGATCTTAAAGAAACTGAAATCGTTGAGCTATATGCAAAACAATGACAGGCTGAAGAAAACTTTAGAACATTAAAAGGCGCATTATCATTAAGACCAATGTATCTTTCTACATGAAAAAATATACAAGGATATATTTGTTTATGTTTTCTTTCTTTAGTAATGTTAAAATTCCTTACCTATAAAATTAATGATTTTTTAGGTCTTGCTAGAAGGATAAAATGACTACATCTAGAATCATTACTATGATTAATGATGTTAAACAAGTTGAACACTATTTTGACAAAAACTTATAAATACAATCGAAATTAAAAACCCAGCCTTACAACAAAGCTGGGAAGACTACCAATTAATATTAAATATTTTTAATCATTTAAATATTAAATAAAGTTTCAAGCCAACTACAGCATTCACTGTGGCTGGTTTATTTTATTATGCTACTGCTGGGAAACGTAGGAAAAGGCTACTAGCTAGAATTAAAAGTAATGTGGAACAAAAAAGTTCCATATTTTACATTCTTTTGCCTAATATGCAAAATAAATTTATAATTTAAATAGATAAGGAAATAAAATGAATAATAAGATAGCAAAAGTACAAGAAATATCTCGAGATTTTTTAGCTGACTTAGAAAAACAATCACAAAAAGTTGAACTCTATCAAGCTGTTAAAACTCGCGAATTCAATTTACCAAAACTCATTACAATACAAAACGTTAGTAAAGAATTTTCGCTACGTCATAATAAGAAATTTTATGCTGTTAATGACATGAATTTAACCTTATACCAAGGTCAAAATGTAGCTTTACTTGGTTCGAATGGTGCTGGAAAAACAACAACTGTTGAAATGATAGTTGGAATTTCAAATCCAACTAGTGGTCAAATTATTTATAACATGCAAGAAGCTAGCAAAATTAATAATGCTCTTATCGGCATTCAATTTCAAGATTCTTCCTACCCACAAGGGTTAACAGTCAAAGATGTTATTGTTTCTATGAAGAAAATTTATGGATCAGCATTAGATGAAGCTGACATCGAAAACTTAATAAAAATTTTTGGAATTGATGAATTTATTTTCAATAAAGCTTCAGCACTGTCTGGTGGTCAGCAGCAAAGATTAAATGCCTTGCTTGCTATTATCCACTGTCCAAAATTAATAATTTTAGACGAACTAAGCACTGGGCTAGATATAAAAATCAAATCTCGTTTAATTCATTTTATTAAGAAGTTTGCAATTGCTAATGAATCTTCAATCTTATTAATTTCACACGATGTTAATGAAGTTGAAATAATTGCTGATCGAATTGTTATTATGCATAAGGGAAAAATCATTTATGACGCATTAAAAGAAGAAACAATAGCTGAATTTGGCTCAGTTGCTAAATGCTTGGATAAATACATAGGATAGATATGAAAAGTAAAAGAATAAAATCACAATCTGAGAATACATTTAATGGTATTTTCTCATTAATTAACATTCACTTTTGAAAAGCCTTCGTAGGGCCCTTTTTCGCATTTGGCTATCCTATTATTTTTATTGTTGTTTGTGGGCTAATCTTTAATTATCCAATGATTGCATCATCTTCATTAACAATTGGACCAGTTGCAATTGCCTGCGTTTCACTACCTACTGCTATTTTTGAATTTAAGAAGTCAACATTATTAAAAAGAATTGGTGCAACTAAAATTAAACCTTTAGTTTTCTTACTGTATGTAGCTAGCTACTATTTTATAATTATGTTTTTATCTGGACTATGAACATTGTTTTTTACATTTATTATTTTCGGACCTGATTATTTCACACAAGGCAAAATAGTATATAGCAAAGTTATTGGAGGAGTAAATTACAATGTAACTTTATCTTCATTAAAACAAATTTTTGAACAGATAGAAATAGGTGGATTAATTTATTCATTATTAACTTTAACACTAGTTTCTTTAGCTGTCGGTTTATTTATAGTTTCGGTTTCTAAATCAATTTTAATGATTCAAGCATTGGGATCAACTTTATTAATTATTTCCATGTTTTTAACTGGACAAGTATTCCCTATGGTTGCAGTTTCTGAAGTAAAAGGAATGTGATGATTTTCATATATATCGCCTTTTAAATCTTCTATTACTCAAAATAAAATGGCTTTCGAAGGAAGTGCATACCTTACATCGGTTATAAGAGTGGGCGATAATGAAATAAATTTTGCAAGTAAAGATGCACCAGCAATTTATGCTTTAAATGATTATATTTCTTATTTAGAATCAGTTGCTAAATATACACAAGCTTTAAAACGTTTCCCATTATTGCAAGGTAATGAAATCAAACCAGAAATTGATCAATTATTACACCATATGCATAATATTGCTACAAATGAATTTCATAATGTAGCATTTGAAAAATACAATATTTTTGACATTAATAAAACTTATTATTCTATTAACTCATTAAAAACAGTACAACCGTTAGTAGTGCTATTTCAATCAGCTCTTACAGAGACAGTAAATACAAGTTTAAAAGATATTCTAGCAAATGGAAAAGGAATGAATAATAATAGCATCTTATTTATTCAAAATTTAGCCTTAGGAGCAAATGCACCAGTTGAGCGCCAAGATGCTTTCAATGCATTGATTCAAAATTTAAATGCTAATAATTTAAATGATACTACTAGTCAAATAGTTAATTGAATCAAGGTACGTCCTGATTTCAACACTGATTTAAAATCATTTATTTTGATAGGCAATAAAGCTATTTCTCAAGATGATTTAATTCAAATTGGCTCAAAAGCAGAAAATATTATAAATTTAATTTTACCTTACTTATGAAGTAAACTAGGACACATAAAGTTGACAAGAAATTGTCAGCTTTTTATATAAACAAAGGAGAATATATGGGTAGACACATAAAACCATTAGAATGACTAGAACTAATAAATATGTACAACAACAATGTGAAATATAATGAACTTTATGAAAAGTATTTATCTATGATCGATGAGGAACATACTGAAGGAAGAAAATATAGTTTCTTTAAAACTTTAAGGTATAGAACAAAACTATATAATTTAGGCATGACATATTCTTTAACTTCAAAAAGGATCCAGCATTAAAGAAAAAGCGTGGAAGACCTAAAAACCAAAAATAAAAAATGAAAAAGGTGAAATAAATTGAGATGCAATACCTATCGAAGACTTAAAAGAAATTGCTAAAAGATATTACGAAATAACCAATAAACTAGACAAAAAATCGCTTATATCAGAAGCAGAAAAATTAAATATCCATAATAATATAAAATTTGCATTATTTAACATTAGTAGACAAACTCTAGCAAAACGTAGAAATGCAACGACTAAAACTGCAAACATTGATAAAAGCATATGTAATATTTACAAAGAAGAAATTGCACAACTTAGATCTAAATACAAAAATTTTGGTAGAGAAAACTTGCTCAATATCTTAAAAAGGACTATGGTATAGAAGTAAATAGTAGAACATTAGGAAGATATTTATCCAAAAATAATATGAATTCTCACATTAGAAAGCCTAAAAAGCAAAAGAAATTAAAGACACTCGTTTTGCAGGTAAAGATTTAATGAAAAGAGATTACAATGACATTTCAGGTCAAAATATTAAATCTACTGATGTTACATATATCCCTGCTACTAAAGATGCACCCCAAAATCATATTTATCTATCAGTTGTTATGGATAATAAAACAAAATTAATTATAGGATATAAATTTTCTTATTACAATAACATGGATCTAGTGATGGATACTATGCTTAAGTTTACCTTTAAATGAGCCTACTTTTATAATGCATTCTGACAATGGATTTCAATATACCCACGAAATGTACAGGAATTTAATTGAAAGTAAAAATGGTAAATGTTCATATTCAAGAACAGGTAATTCATTAGATAATAGAGAAATAGAATATTGATTTTCAATTTATAAAACAGAATTTTTGCCGTACATAGATTGTAAATTGCTTACATTAGAAGAGTTAGATACTCTCACGGGTGAATTTATTAATTTTTACAATAACGAAAGAATACAGTCAAATTTAGAATGAAAAACACCAGCGCAATATGCACTGATGTACAAAAATAATTTTTTGTAAACTTTTAATGTCCTAGTTTAGAAGTGTTGTATTATTTGGACTTTCAGCAAAATCATTTAAATGATCAACACGTTAATTACAAGTGCCTCGGCACTTTTTTATATAAAAAATGCCAATTATAAACATTAATTGGCACATAAAATATTTTAATAAGCTTTATATTATTATTTTGCTGCATTTACTAAATCTACAGCGAATTTAAGAACAACATTTAAATCAGCACTGTCAAGTTTGCTAAAATCTAAGTTTGCTTTTTGAACTTTTTCATTATCTTTGTACTTTAATGAATCTAGAAAAATAGATGTAGATAATTCGCTAGCTTTTTCTTCTTCTGAATATTTATTATCTTCGATGAATTTTTTAATTTTAGCTTCTATTGAATCCCCAGCTGTTTTTTCAATTTTATCAACTATTGCTTCAATACCTTCAACTTTTTCAATTGCATTAATTTTTTCTTCAGTAACACCTTCTGCAAGCTTAAGTTCCTTTTCGTCTTTAAGCTTTAGATTTTGTTCTTTTTGATATTGAATAATATTTTCTAGTGCTGTAATTTTAGCATTAAGTTCTTTAAGTTCAGCTTCTTTAGCAGCTTTTTCATTTGTTAATTGTTCTTTTTCGGCTAAAAGTGCTGCTTTATCACTGTTTGCTTGAGTTAACTCAGCTTCTTTAGCAGCTTTTTGACTGTTTGCTTCGTCTTTTTCTTTATTAGCATTAGCTAATTCAGCTTCTTTAGCTGTTTTTTCTTTAATTAATTGTTCTTTTTCAGCTAAAAGTGCTGCTTTATCACTGTTTACTTGAGCTAATTCAGCTTCTTTAGTAGCTTTTTCATTAGTTAATTGTTCTTTTTCGGCTTTTAAAAGTTTATTAATTTCTTTATCTTTTTCTTTAGTATCGTTACATGCAACAACAGATAATGGAGCTGCAACTGCACCCGCAACTAATGGAAGTGAAAAAAATCACTTTTGTTTCTTCATTTTTCTCCTTGGTTAATTTTGTATTCTAAAATGTTATAAAAATAATCAAGTTATAACATATTAATTTTATCAATATAAATTTAAATTTTTTTATATTTATACGAATTTTACTTATAATACTAAAATATAGACTTATATATTTAGAATTTATATTACTTTAGCGCGATATATACTAAAAAAAGTATTATAATTTCACTAATTTAAGGAGATACAATGAAAGCAAATAAACTTTTAAATCACACAACAAGCCATTTACTTGGTGCAGCAGTTGAAAAACTTTATCCAAATGTTAAATTAGGATTTGGACCTGCTACAGATGAAGGATTTTACTATGACTTCGAATTCGAAACACCATTAAGTGACACAGAATTAGTTAAAATTGAAAAATACATGAAAAAACTTGCTTCACGTAATTTAGTTATGAAACAAGTTTCAATAGATGAATATGATTTTACTAATAAACCTTATAAACAAGAATTATATGATGAACTAGTAGCAGCCGGAAAAAATGTTACTTTCTATGCTCTAGTTGATCCACTTAACAACGAAACAGTTTTTGTTGACTTATGTGCAGGTGGGCACGTAGAAGATACTAAGAAAATTAAATACTTTAAGCTTTTATCACTAGCTGGTGCATACTGGAGAGGAAATAGCGACAATATCCAATTAACAAGAATTTATGGTACTTCATGAGAAAGTCAAGCAGAATTAGATGCGTACCTAGAAATTTTAAAAGACAGAAAAGAAAGAGATCACAGAAAAATTGGGAAAGAACTTAAACTCTTTACATTTAACAAATTAGGTGGTCAAGGATTACCATTCTGACTTGAAGATGGAATGTACATTCACAATGAAATCAGAAACCTTGTGCTTAAAATGGATAGAAAATATGGATTTACTGAAGTTTTAACTCCTCACTTTGGAGAAGAAGAACTTTATGAAATCTCAGGGCACTTAGCTCACTACAAAGATGATATGTTTAGACCTATTGTAGTTGAAAATGAACGTTTAATTCCACGTCCAATGACTTGCCCTCACCATATTTTATGTTACAACACAGAAAAACGTTCATACCGTGATTTACCTATTAGATATTCAGAACAATCACAATTATACAGATATGAAAAATCAGGTGCACTTACAGGACTTGAACGTGTAAGGGGTATGTTACTAACAGAAGGACACTTATTTGTTAGAAAAGACCAAATCGCTGAAGAGTTCAAATCAATGTACCAATTAATTAAAGAAACTCTTGAAATTTTCAAAATACAAATTTCATATGTTTCACTTTCATTAAGAGATCCAGAAAACAAAGAAAAATACTATGAAGATGACCATATGTGAAATGAAGCAGAAAATCAGCTTCGTGAAGTGCTTAATGAATTAGGTGTTAAATATGAAGAAAAAATTGGTGAAGCTGCCTTCTATGGTCCAAAGATGGATATTCAAATCTTTACAGCTTTAGGACATGAAATTACTGTTTCTACTTTACAACTTGACTTCTTACTACCAGAACGTTTCCAAATTACTTTCACTAACCAAAATAATGAAGAAGAACGTCCAGTTATGATTCACCGTGGATTAATTGGAACATATGAACGTTTTGTTGCTATTTTACTTGAACAAACTAAAGGTGTTTTACCATTTTGACTTGCACCTAAACAATTTACAGTTATCCCTGCTACAAATAATGCAGAAGACATTAAATATGCTCGAGAAGTAAATAAGATTTTATTTAACGCAGACTTTAGATCAAAAATTGATGATAGAGACGAAAGATTAGGCAAAAAAGTTCGCGAAGCTCAAATGTCTAAATCTAAATTCCAAATTATTTTAGGTGAAAAAGAAAGACTAAGTGAAACCATCTCATATAGAGAATATGGAAAAGAAGAAACTGTTACATTACCATTAGCTGATTTCATCCTACAAATGATGAGATTGAGAGACTCTCGTGGATAAACGAAAAACTGTCACCAAAACAACCAAAAGAAATTGATATACAACATCATTTTATATTTACTTAATTATCTTTAGCTTATTGCTAATTTTAACTAGTGGTATTATCATCCCTTGAAATGTTTTTATACCCAATTCAAACTACCAATTGCCTCTTTGGGCAAGAATAGTTATGTCAGTGGTTTATGGCTTTAGTGTGGTGATATATGGATTTATTCTAGCTTGAAATAAAAAACTATCAATTTATCGTTTTTCAAATTATATTTTTATTATCGGAATTGTTTTAACTCTATTTTGAATTCCACAATCTCACACTGTTAAAGGTCCAGATAACAAAGAAGTTTTTGAAACCAAATGATTAGTTTTCCCATTTGATACAGTACTAGTTTTCTTACTTTGTGCAGTAGCTTATTTAGCTGCTACATTTACATTAAATGAAAAACTAATGGACAAATTAAGACAAATGTTTGGTAAGCAAAAAGCTTTTCTAGATAACAATGATCTAGACTTTGGAACTAAAGAAGCAGATACAACAACTTCTACTACTCAAACTCAAAACCTGGTTGAGAAATTAGATATGACTAAACAAGAAATAGAAAATATTGATCAGAAATAATTCATCCTCTTGGGTGGATTTTTCTTACGCTCGAGTTAATAAAGGTATTTGGGACAACTAAATGGTACAAATATCATGGGACAATGACACGGAATTAGTAGATTTTCTAAATCATTATTGCTTGTTACACAAGATGTAGAATTACAAGAAATTTATAAAAAAGAGCTTGAATGAGGATGAACTGAAGCAAAAAACTACAGAAATGGATTTGATCAGTTCAAAAGAAACACATTAAGATACACGAATAGGAAAGTTATTGAATTTTTACCTTATAATACTTATAACAATAAAAAATATAAAGAAAGACATTTAAAAAGTATGAATGCAGGTAAGAAAAAGAATAAAGATCGTCATATAAAAGGTAAAACAAATATCTCCCAAAAAGATTATGACATCATCTTAAATGTATTATTGGATGAATTATTAGGAGAAGATTCTACTAAAAAGGAACGTAATAATAAAGTTTCCGAAGTAATAGAAAAGATCAAGAATAAGAAAAACAATTGCAGTGCATCTATAAGTAGTTTATGTAAACTTTTTGGTATTTCACGCTCAAGATTTTATGATAGAAAAGATAATGTTGGTTATAAGAAAAGAAAGGACTCTAAAGTCACAGAAATTGAGATGATTGCTTTAGTAAATGAAGTTTTCAACCAACATAAAGGTAATATAGGGTCAGATAAAATTTCTGGCTTAATTAAGAAAGATTATGGAATTAACATATCACAACCAACTGTATCTAAAATAATGTCAAATTCACATTTATGTGTAAATAGCACTAAAAATAAGCCTAAAAAGTTTAAAGAAGATAAAAATACAAAAGACGATTTTGAATATTTAGTAGATTTTGAAAAACGTCAAGAATTAAAACCTTATGAAGCTGTTTCTGCTGATTTTATGATTATAAAGAATAAGGACAAACATTATCATTTGCACATGATTGCTGATATTAAAACGCACAAAATTGTTGCATATACATTAAGCGATAATCAGTCAGCAAGTATTGTTTATAAAGACATCACTAAATTAAAAGATTTGAATGTAAAAATAATGAATACCGATCACGGTACTCAATATTTTGAAAAGAATGTAAGAACTTATTTAGAATCTATAGGTGTTAAACAATCTATGGGCAGAGTAGGCCATTCAAATGATAATTTATGAATAGAATATATTTTTGGAAGAATTCGTGAGGAACTTTTCTCTCAATATAATATCAACAAACTTAACATAAAATATGTAAAACGATTAATCGATAACTATGTTGAATATTGAAATAATGAGAGACCAATTAAAACACTAAATTATATGAGTCCGAACGAATATATTAATTTTTTAAACGAAAGGAACTGTCCTGAATATCTTTATTAGTTCGGCTTTTGTGACCACATTTGTATAAAAAAACACCACGAGGGTGTTAATTAAAATTAGAATTTGTAACCTGTAAAAATATCTTCTAAATCATCTTCATCAAGTAATTCATCTTCAAACTCTTCTTTATCATAAAAGTTTGAATTTGATTTAGAAAAACAATCTCTTGAATCTAAATAGTAAGCTGCTCCATCGTTTTTAAGGCTGTATTTAATCTTGTTTTTAACTAAAAAAGTTTCTAAAGCAGCTTTTAGTGTACCTGTACCATTTCCAGTAATAAATAGTACTGAATCAATTTGGTTTCTTTTTAGGTCATATAAATGTTTAACAACTTCAATCATAGCTTGTTCTGAAGTTAAACCATGTAAATCTACTGTTCTCATGTTTTTATAATTACTCCTGCGTTTTTTAAAGCTTTTAAGCCTATTTTAGTATACTGTTTAGCATTATGCTCTTTGCTATCATAAGTAGCAAGTGCATCTTGATATACAATAACATTTTTATCTGAATGAATCTTATTTAAATATGTTTTTAAAGTTATTCCTAATTGCAAAATACAAATATCTGTACAACATCCTACTAGATAAAATTCATCATAAAGATCCCAAATTTTTGCTGGTATATCTCAGAAGGCGTTCGTAGTATTCTTATAAACAATTTCTTGTACATAAGGTACTAGTGGCGCCACTATTTCAGATTCAACATCGTTGGCTAGACAATGAATTGGGTAAAGTTTCATTTCTAAATCTTCAACTGAATGGTGATCACAAACAAATAAATTGTAATCAAATTCTTGAACAATATTAGCAATTGTTGGGATTATTTTAGCAATGTTTGAGCTTGCTAAAGCTCCTTTATAAGCAAAACCATTTAACATATCAACTACTATGAGCAGTTTTTTATCCATTAATTTCCTTTTGACAATTTGGGCAAAAGCTTGTGCCACGTCCATTTTGCTTATAATCTAATTTTACTTTTTTTATTAAAGAATGTTTACATGTGGAACAAAGTTGTCCTTCTTTTCCATAAACTTGCAATTTTTCCTGATAGCTCCCTCTTTTAGAGTTAACGGATACATAAGTATGTACTGAAGAACCGCCAAGGGCTACTGAATCGTTCATAATATCACCAGCAGCTTGTAATAATTCAGCTAATCTTGCTTTTGAAACTTTATTACATTTGAGCATTGGATACATTTTGACACGATATAAAGCTTCATCTGCATAAATGTTTCCAACTCCTAAAACTAAGGATTGGTCAAGCAGTACTGCTTTAATACTGATATTTTTATGCTGTAATTTAGCTCATAAAGCATCAATATCCACTTGGTGAGGTAACTTGGCTAAATTTTTAATTTCATAAATGCTACGAGTATCGGTGGAAGGAATAATTTCAAATGAACCAAACATACGAGCATCATTATAAATCATCACTGTATTGTTATCTAAATAGAAATAAATATAGTTATGAGCTTCTTGCATCATTGGGCTTGTACTGTTTACATCTAGCACAAAGTACTTTCCAGACATTCTAAGATGTGAAATCATACGAGAATTATCATCAAAAGTAAAGAGAATAAACTTTCCGTAATTACATATTTGTTTTATGGTTTTGTTTTTTAAGAAGTCAATAAATTGAACTTCTGAAGCATTCTTAATTAGTTTATCCTTTAAGACCTTAATGGATATTATTTTGCGTCCGCTAGTTAAGGAATTTAAAGTATTTGTTACAACTGTGACTTCAGGATATTCGGGCATTATTTACCTCCTTTTTCATTAGTGTTCTTTAATATATTTATAACTTGTTGCAAGGTAACTGAACTTTGACGTTTGTAACCAAGTAACTCAAGCGCAATTTTAGCCAACTCATCATAGTTCACTTCATTATTAAATTCTTTTGCTTTAGTTAAGAAGTGTTCTCATTCTTTAGGGTGTAAGAATCCGATTTCTCTTTTATCATCATCGTATGCAGTTTTAAAGTTGATTTCTTGATTATTTAGCCCTGTTTTGTAGGCGAATCCTTGAATAATCTTGAATCTATAGTTGTCTAATACAAGATTGATATTTTTAGGGTTAGTATATACTTTTTGGATTAAAACTTTTAATTCTTTAAGGGAAATTACATTAATATGTTCTTGCAAGTATATTGCCTTATCGCGGATTAAAGTATTTCTTCTAACCTCTTTTAGGCTAATTAAAGGTTCAAAGCAACTTCTAAAATCTACTTTTGCAACTTGCTCAATGATGTTTTCTGATTCTAAAACTTCATTTAAACGAGGTTTAACTTGTTCAAAGGAAGAAATGTGCTTTTGAATAAAGTTAGTTAATTGTTCCATTTCCAAGTCTTTATTTTTGAATCAATCAGTTGATCACATACGATAAATAATTCATCCACGACTTTGTAAAACATTACTACGTAAATAGTCACGATCTTTAGCAACACGTGAGGAAGCAAATGTTGTTCCGTCACATTCAAGTCCAAGTACATATTTGTTTTTCTCTTTGCTATAAATAGCTAAATCAATTTTGAAATCACTAGCCCCAACATTAGTGTGTACAGTGTAACCTAAATTAGTCAATTCTTGAGCTAATTGAGCCTTAAATGCCTGTGTAATAGCGCTATTTGAAGCAACAGTTTGTACTCCAACTTCAGCATTTTTAAGTATGTCTTTTAAGAAGGCGACTCCACGAGCTGGACTTTTGTTTGTATCAATATCACTGTATTTTAATGATGAAATAATAAACATGGCTTCTTTAGCGCGTGATACTGCTACATTTAAACGTTTATATCCAGCGTCTTGGTTAATTGCACCAAAATTATGTGAAATTTTACCTTCAGCATTTGGGCCAAATCCAATAACAAGTAAGATAATATCTCTTTCATCTCCTTGCACATTTTCAATGTTTTTAATAAAGAATTTTGTTTTTGATTTAGGGTTTAAGAAAGACTTATATTTTTCATTACTATTTAGAAATCTATTAAGATGCTTGTCTAAATAGTTAGCCATAGTGATATTAAGAGTAATAACACCAATAGTTTTCTTATCCCCAAACTTATCAATGATTTGAGTTAATTTTTTAATTGTTGCATCAGCATCCTGTGCATTTTCACGATCTTCATAAATACCATTAGTATAAATGAAATTAAGTCCAGTAAAACGATCTCCATTTGAAACACTCGGGAAAGAAACAAGTGTATTATCATAAACATTGGTATTGGATGAATAAATCAATGATTCATATTTTGAGCGATAGTGTCATCTTAAAGCAATTGATTTAAGGAATGAGGCACCAGCTGAAAGTATTGATTCATAGGCGTCTAAGTCATAGATGTTTTCATCATCAACTTCATCTAGGTCGGATTTTTCTTCAAAGAAACTGGTAGGTGGCAATTGCTCAACATCACCACAAATAATGTATTGATTTGCTCTAAAAATAGAAGATAAAGCATTTTCTGTCTTAATTTGACTAGCTTCATCAATAATTAAAACATCAAAAGTAGCATTCGAATCTTTTAGGTATGTTGAAACTGATAGAGGAGACATCATTAAACAACGTTTCATTTGTAAGATAGCATCACTAGCTTCTGACATTACATTTTTAACTGATTTTAGTTTACGTGACTTAGAAGCTTCTGCTTTTAATATTAGGTAACTACGTTCAGTTCCAAGGAAATTAGGAACTTGCTTACTGCAAGCTTCTAAAGCATTGGCATAGGCATTTTTGTTTAAGGTTGCAATATCGTTTTGATATCTTTCATGTAAATCTTTTAATTTAACAAAATCACTTGCTAAATTGTTTCTTACTAAAATATTTTTAATATTTCAATTTGCATATGATCATTTAAATGTATTTACGAATAAGCTGTTATAGTGACCTGAATGTAAGAAACTTAAATAGTTTTCAAGTCCAAATTCAACTAATTTAATTTCTAAATTATTCTTAGAAACTATTACATAACCATTATTTTGTTCAATTAACAAGGTATCAATAAAATTCATAATTGCATAATAGTTTTCAGCATCCAATTCAACTAAGAAGTTTTTAAATAGTTCAGTGTAATTAGAGTTAATTTCACTAATCATTTCTTGTAATTGAGCAAATGAAAAGCGAGCAACAGGTGCAACTTCTTTAGTGTAGTTAACTGCAAAGCTAAACTCTGAATCAGTAAAGCTGTTTGCTAAAGTTTCAAAGTTTTTAATTAATATATCAACTAACACTATATCTTGAATATCAAATTGGAATGTTAATGATGGTAAAATAGTTTGAATCTTATCAAAGATCTTTTGAGCCTTTAAGCTAGCTTTATAAAGTTTTTTAGCATTTCTATAAGAATTAAGATGAATTCCAAGGCCAAAATCTTGCAAGCTTAAGACCTTCTTATTAGCTTTATATTGCTTTGAGAAAGCTCTAAAGAAACCATTTTTGTTTTCTTTTAACCATTTTTCTAAATAGTGAATATTATCTTGATTCATTTTCAAAGTAACTTGATCAAAACTAAGCAATCTTGTAATTTGCTTATATAATTTTGAAATTTCTTTTAGAGTTCTTAATTCAGAATTAAAGGTAAAGTTATTTTTCTTATTTCAAGTAGTTTTAGTCAAGATAAACGTAATATTTTTAACCTTTTCAATCTCACTAAATAACTCATTATTTTTAATAAAAATATAGTCACTATTACCAAGTAAGTAATTAAGTTGAGTTAAGTTATTTTTAAGATTATTTAAACAGTTATCAATCTTATTAAAGTCCACTTCACTAGTATGAATAATTGAAAATCATTTTGAATAGTTGATTTTATTAAACGAATTTAACATGCCTTGATAATTTTTTAGTAAGTCATAAATATCTCTAAGTTCTTCTTCTGAATAGCTACGCATAAAACTAAAGGATTCAGAAATAGGCAAGTAGTCCTTAATTTCTAGATAATTATTAAATAATGTAAATAATGGAACATTATTCTTATCGCTATCTACCAGGATGTTTTCATAGTCATTAATTAATCTGACATATTGAGAAATATTACGATTCATTTCATCTCGAAATGAATTATTTAATTTAGGATAGCTTTTTGTTTCTTCATAGTCAGCAAGTAATTTTTTAGCAAATTCTTTATTATTATCATCACTATGAAGGCGCAGAATAAATTTTTCAAAACCTTTAGCAGCTAGTGTGTTATAAACAACATCAACAGCAGCTGTTTTTTCAGCAACAAACAGTATTCTTTTACCACGAGACATTAATTCTGTAATAATATTACTAATGGTTTGAGATTTTCCGGTTCCAGGAGGGCCTTGAAGTACAAAACTGTGGCCTTGAATTGCGGCTTGAATAGCTTTTTCTTGTGATCCATCAGATTCGAGACAGTGGTAGTAATTTAAGTAGTCAATTTTTTCATCAATATCTTTATCAGAGATAAGTTCGAAGTTAAAATTTTGCATTTGGCCATTTAATTGTTGATAAAATGGTGAAGCATCCAAACGGGCCCTGTTTTGAATTAAGTCATTATAAATGCTAATTTTAGAATAAGTAAAAATACCAAAATAAGCAAGCTTTTGAACTTTGAATTGTTTTTGGCTAAAATTAATTTGACTTAGGAGTTGGTTTTCTAATTTGGTTAAATTATCTAGTACTTCATTAAAAGTGCTCTTTGCTTCTAAATATTGTTCTAGGATTTTAAGTAAGTCAAAATTATATTCAGTTTTAAATTTAAAAGCAAGCGTATAGTTTGGCTCAATATTAGCATAAGAAGTTTCGATAAAATAATCATCTTTTTCACTATTTAATTCCGCACTAACGCAAAATAATGGTGAATTAAGCAAGTTATCATCGCGATCTTGTCATTTTAAAATCCCTAAAGTTAGATTTAAAATATTTATCCCAGTTTCTTCAATTGAAAGACGATTAAATTTGATAAATTTATCAGCCATTTTGCTAAGTTCAACTTCAGAAACGTTAGTAAGCATAATACTTTGTTTTGCGCTGGCACTGTCAGGATTGTTGGTTAATAAAAATGTACCTTCAGCAGTTTCTTTAATTGCGTCTATAGCCAAATATTTTTCAGGTTTAATTTTAACTAGATTGTTGCGCAATGACGTATCAAGTAGTTTGTTTAATATATTTTCGAACATAATTCTCCTATTTAATAGACCTTAAATTAATTTAATTACTATGTAATTAAAGTTTATCAAACTTTGATTTTTTTTACTGAAATTTTAGTCAAAAAAGCGTGCTATTTCCATATTTTCCACATTGGTAAAATAAATAATAAGTTATTAATAGAATTAAAGAAATAAGCAAAAATAGAATAAAATTTAAATATGAAAAAGCTACGTAATTTACTTTTAATATCTAGTGCCTCAGTAGTAACTTTACTGCCTGTTATTTCCTCTTCTTGTGATGATATAAATCAAGGGCCAGATCAAGAATTAATTGAAAAAATTAAAAAACTTGAACAAGATAATCAAGCTGTTCAAGCTGCTTTAAATGCAAAAATTTCTGAGCTAGAGACTAATAAAAAAGCTTATGACTTAGAACTTGCACAAAAAGATAATCAAATTAAACAACATCAAAACAATATTGCTCAATTAAATGATGAATTGACTACTTTAAAACATCAAAATGAGACAAAAAGTACAGAACTTAATAATCAAATCAATCTTTTACTAGATAAAATTGATGGTATTAATGATATTAAAGCAAGTTATGAAAATCAAATTATAGAAGCAAAAGAACAATTAGAAGAACTAAAAGCACAATTACATTCAAATCAAGATGAAATAGATAAACTAAGCAAAAGCATCGAGGTTAAACAAGCCTATATCACTGAGTTAGAAGGCAATATTTCAGGGCTAAAGTACCAAATTGCACAATTACAAGCGCAAATTGAATTAAATAAGCAAACTTTTGCTAAAAAAGAAGCTGAAATTGCTAAAAATGAGCAATCTATTTTAAATTTAAATAATGAAAAATTAATTCTAAATCAACAAATTGGCGAGTTAAAAAATGAAAAGATAAAATTGCTCAAAGAACATGAAAATGAAATTAATGAAAAAAACAAGAAGATTTCTGCTCTTGATTCCTTGCTATTAGGCATAAATAAACAATCAGTTAACTATGTAAATGCTAAAAATCTTCTAGCTATTTATCAAACTAATGCACCTTTACAAGCTGAGTGTGCATCAGAGTTTATTGCCTTAAAAAAAGCCATAGATGCTATTAATAATGAATATAGTATAGATAAAACAAATACTCTAATTGCAAGCTATTCAAATGCCCTCACTTCAGCAATTGGAATATATAGTGACGCAATTGCTAAGCTTAATATAATTAATAGTGAATTAGAAAGTCCAACTATTGCTTTACCTACTGATAAATTTGATAATTTAATTGAATACTTAAAGGAATTAATTTATTTAATTAATCGCAATAAAGTCCAAATAATTGAACAATATAACAGAAAGCTTGAAAGCTATGCTAAAGCCTTTAATATGATTTCAAACTATCGAGTTACCTATAGTCCAATTGTTAATAATGATCAATTAAACTTACCTAATTTAATTAGTCAAGCTAGTGATGAGTTAAAATTCAATATTTGGTCATATATTGCTTTAAATATTTCACTATGCGATCAAATGAATGCAGTTTCACTAGATCCAATAATAAAAAGAAATTATCAAAATTTTAGAAATGAACTAACCAAACGTAGCTATATTAATTTAAGTTTCGATTACTTGCTTAGTTCATTTCAAGCGTTGCTCAAGGTTAAAAAGGATTTAACTGATGCAAGTGCTAATGCTAGAAATGAAGCTGAGCAAAATAAAGCTAGTGTACTAAAAGCTATCAAAGATTTTGAAACACAAAATAATGATTTAATAAATTATATTAATGAACTTGCTTCTTATAAAGAACTTGAAAAATTAAGAGAAGAAATTGGAAATGAAAAACTTAATTACGATAGTATTATAGTTCTTTGTGCTAGAGCTAGAAGTAAACTGAAACAAGTTGAAAATGATCTAGCTAGTGTTAAAAAATATTACAATAGTTTAAAACAAGAAACTGAACAATCAATTTCAAAATTTAAACAATTGCAAGCTGAAATTGACAAGTGAGTTAATGCAAGTGACTACTATAAGCAAAATGCTGAAATTCGAGCCATGTTAGCTCAAATTACCACTGGCCTAGTGTCATTAGAAACAATTGATTGAAAAGGACAAGAACTTGATAATATCAATAGTAAGATTGAAGCAAGTAATAAGGCTAAAGATAATATCAAACAGCTATGAGATAAATTTGAAGCTAATATGAATGCACCTAGAAACGCGGATGAAATTAGTGAGTTTTACAAAAATAATGCTGCAACAGTTAAAAAACTAATAATCGAAAATAAAGCTACAAAAAACCCAAGCTTTAGTTATTACAATATTTATGATTCTATCTTTAAGCGTACCTTTAAAATAGTATTTAATAATGTAGATGATGCTAAAAAGAATGAATCAACCTTAACGTTTGGAACTGCTTGATTATTGGATTATGTTGCTTTAGGAAATAATAAATATCGTTTATATTTAGGAACCAATTTACATGTAGCTAATGCGAATATTGATAAAAATGACCATTCAGATAATAGACAAGAAAGCAAAATTAGCAAAGGGGTTCATACAGTCTCTTCATTTATTGGATTTGATCCTGATTGAGCTGATGGTAAAAATCAATATTACATGTACCAATTTATGAATAATTGAGACTCACATGCTTTATATATTCCTAAAAACTTTTATGTAGCAATTAATTTTATTTCACCAAATAAGGTCAAAGGCAATATAGCAGCTGATTTTGCTGTACTTGAATGATATGTTGACTTAAATGCATTTGCTAAGTGAAGACCTATGAACTTTTTAGAAACAGCACAATTCTATAATCCAGAAGCAAGAAATGAATATAAAAAATTAATTGAGACAGGTAGCTTACAAAGAGCTTATGTGCAACATATCTTAGATGCAATTGCTCAAGTTAATGCTTCAAAAGCAGCAATTGCTAATAAAGCAAAGGCAAACTTTAATTCTAGCTTGCCTTATATTTCGGTAGACTACATGTCTGTTGGCAATATCCTAAAAGAATATAACAAGATGTATCCGGATAATAAGATTATTAACTACTTATCTCAACCTGAAAGCTATAAATCAGCTATTTATTTAGATAGCTATATGAATACTAAATTTGGTAATAATAAATTTGACAAGCAACCTAATAATGTCTTTATTGCTGGGTATCCAGCTAAAAATGGTAATAAGACTGAAATTAATGGAACTTGAAGTAAGATTAATGAAAATGGGGATAGTATTTATAACTATAATGTAACTGATTCAATAGCTGACTATAGTGTTGAATTTAATCCAAAAAGCACCATAAATTACGATGGTACATCGTATCAAAGATATATGCTGCAATTTTATTCTTCTAGTGCTAATAACTTAAGTGGTGGTTCCTCTGGTTCGTTAGCAGTTAATCAAGATAACTTGCCTATAGGATTAAAATGAGGATCTGTTGTTAATGGTGAAACAAAATACTTTGACAATAATTCAAGACAAGTGCACTCATATCGTGATGTTGTAGCCTCATTTGTCAATACTTTTGATAAGCCATTTTATTGAAAAAATGATACTGCTGATATCTTGTATGCTTATAACTTAATTGACGGAACTAATAAAGATAACTATCCATATCAAGTTAGCTCATATCGTGAAGAATTAATTAAACGCTATGGTCCAGAATATAAAACAGTGCTATTTGATAAATAGTTTTAGCTTTTTCTCACTAAAAATAAGATACTATAAATAATTTTGTGTAAATTTGTAAAGATAAGTTTTATAATTCTTATGGTATACAAATTATACATAATTTATTAAATGTTTTTAAACCCACAATGTTTGTATTGAGAATTCTTAAAATTGTACTCTTCAAACATTGCAACAAGTATTTTCTCCGCAGCTTCTACTGTGGAGAATTGTTTTTACCCTTTAATTGTCTTTTTATTTGTGAATTTAATGCTTCTATTAAGTTAGTCGTATATATTGATTTTCGTATTGCATAAGGAAAAGAATAGAACGCAAATAAATCATCCGCAATTTTAAGGAGTCCTCTTGTAATGTTTGGGTATTTCTTGTTTCACTTATTTAAAAATGAATTGAATTTTTGAATAGCTTGTTCTTCATCGGTTTGATTGTAAATTAATTTTAAGTCTTGGATAATTTCAAAATTATCTGATGGTTTCACTTTTGTAGATATATTACGAGATATATGCGTTCAACATCTTTGAAATTTAGTAGATGGAAAGTTTTTGAAGATTACATCTTTAATTCCGGCTAATCCATCAGTAACAAAAAGTTCGACGTTCTCAACACCACGATTCTTTATATCTTGAAGTATTTCATCTCAGTTGTTTGCGCTTTCATTAGGATTAATATCAAAAGCTAGTACCTCTTTATTTCCTTCAAGGCTTATACCGAGTGCTATATAAACAGCTTCTTTGCTATATGTACCACGTTTAATGCTCAAAAATGTTGCATCCAAGTAGACAACTTTATATTCTTTTTAAGTTGTCTTTTCTTAAATTCTTCAACATTTACCAAAAATTTATCAGTTATATTTGTTATAGATTGTTTAGATAACTGCTTTCCAAATAAATCAGTCGTGACATCGATAATATCTGAATAATCCATTCCCTTTTAAATAAAATTTTGACTAATTTTGTCACTTCTTCTTGTGTTCTTTGATATTTTTAATTAGTTTATTATTGAAATCCCCATTTCTATCTCTAGGAATATTTAGTTCAATTTCTCCGATTTCTAATAATAATTTTCTTGTGTAGTACCCATTTCTATAATTATCAGTATCTGCTCTTTTGTATTTCTCGTATTTAAGAAATTCAGTTAATCCATCTTTTAATAGTTCGTTTAATATATGTTGAATATCGTTTTTGTATTGTTCAAGCATTAGTTTCATAAAGTCATCAATACTATTTATACTTTTAGAAAAGTTTTTAATAAAATCTTGGTTTAATAGTTTAAAATTATTCATAGATAAGTTCCTTTCTTGTTCAAAAAAATTATAAGGTAACTTATCTTTTCTTTTTACCCTTTTTTGGGTAATTTTAAATTTACACAAGATTTTGGATAGTATCAAAAATAAAATGCTGTTATAAAACAAAAGTACCTTGTTGTTTGGGCAAACAATGAGGCGCTCTTTTTTTATACTGGATAATGAAAACGCCCTTGCGCTAGGCATGGACGTTTTTTATCTTAATTGGATTGAAATTGAATTATCGCTATTATCAAGCACTTTACCAAGTTTTTTAATATTATCTAAATCTTGTTCATTTAAAGGAACGTATTGTGCATTTGATTCGTGACCTAATTCTGAAATGGCACCTTTTATTGCAGCTACTGAATTATCGGCAATTTCTTTAATTTGTTCTTCATCAAAACCCATTGCTCGAGGATCGTTTTTTAATGAGCGGATAAACATTTTTGAAATAAATTCTGAATTTTTGTCAAAAATGTTATTAGCATATGTTGCAAAATCTAATTTTTTATTTAATGTTATTCTTGCCTTAATGTTGTAAGAGATTTTTAATAAGATAGGCTTATCTTGTGGTTTGCTAGAAAAATCTTTTATTTGATTACTAAAATCTTGAAAAATTTTAACAACATCTTCATTATCTTTCGTAGATATATTATTTAGATTAATGCTTATTGTGCCTAAATCTTTGATTTCGGCATTCTTGTATTCGCCTAAGTTTTGAATAAAATTAAAACCTGCAGCTTCACCAGCTTTAGCTAGATATTTTAATGGGGTTTCTGAGTTTTTGGTTCCAATTTTTAAGAAGTCAGCTGGCATATTTAGAACATCATTGTAAGCCTTATTTAAATTTGCAATATCAGCATCAGTTAATGAACTGTTTATTTGAAGCATTTGTGATAAATAAGGAATAATATATGAAATTGATTGCATTCCATTTGTCTCATAAATTCCTTCTACTTTATTTGATGATAGTGGAACTAAAAATCTAACAGAGGCATCAACATCAAAAGTTTTAGAATTTTGTTTTTCATCTTTCATAAATGTATCTAGATTCTTTGCTAAAGAAACCATATTTTCTTCACTTGGAGCTTGTGTACCACCTTGAGATTGTGTACCACCTTGAACTTGTGTGCCACCTTGAGCTTGTGTGCCACCTTGAGCTTGTCTATCGTCTTGAGCTTGTGTACCACATTGAGCTGCCACTAAAGGTGTAAGCATTGTAGATGATAAAGTAAGTGGGAATAATATTTTAGTTAGTTTTCTCATAGTTTTCCTTTATTTTATATATGTTTAAAAAGTTGAGTCCTTATAACTTGGACTTATTGTAATAGTTTTACTGCTCATTCCGCGTAAGCACCCTGGACAGCAGCAACGAATGGCATTTGGATCATGGGTAATCTTATTTTGTTTAACCGTTGCACTAGTTGTAAATGAAATAGCGCTATATATTAATGGTGTGGCAATTAAACCTGTAGCTAGAACGCTAAGTAAAACTTTATTTTTAACTTTCATTTATATCTCCTGATTTATATCCTTAAAATTATATAAAATTTAGCCTGTTAATAATTAAAAAAGTTTATAAATTAAAAATATGATTTTCCACTAAAGGTCTAATTTTGATTGTAAAACCAATGTTGTTTTAATTTTAAAGGTTTTTTATAAAAAAAGCAGTAGAAAAGGCACCTCACCCATAAAAATTTGATGAGGTTATTTTAAAAGTTTGCTATTTTTTAACAATATGTTGAATAAAATTCATATGCACTCATGCGCACAGTGTATAAACTACCCGGAATTTTATATTCTCTTTTGAGCTATTGATAATATGGCAAATGTTCATTATGTTTTGATCATTTATTCAGGAATAATATTTTCCTTTTGGAATAAACTTTCGTAATTCTTTGTGTCAACATTCAATTCCACCTTTTTGATACGAAGAATAAGGGTCACAAGTATAGATTTTTCCTATTCCTGGAATTGTGTGCAATAATGTGTTTTCAGAGCCATTATCTATTGTTAATGTCTTAATTGTAAGACCATAAAGTTTAATGATTTTTTGGACAGTTTTAACAACTGATTGAGCATCTCTTTTTGAAAGCATCGCATATCCTAATCTTGATTTTCTTTCATAAACAGTTACTAAAATAAGTTTGCTAGACTTATTAAACACAACTGTATCCATTTCGTAATGTCCAGCTTCTTCGCGGTTGTTTATGCTTTCATCTCTATTATGAATAGAAGTTGCGCCTTGAATTTTTGACTTTGTGTATTTTCGTTTTTCTTCTTTTGAGATTTGTCAAATGATGAATTGCTCATTCCTTTTTACCCACAAACATACTGAAGTCGATATCTAATTTAGTGTCTATTGCATTATAAAATGTCTTTAGTGTAGGGATAAACACATTTTGACCTTTATATTTCTTGGTATATTCATCTAATAAACGAGCTGCTGATACTTGCATGGTATATTTAATATTTTCACCAAGATCCATATCAGGATTTTCTTTTCTTAATTTTTTGTATTTCTTTCTTAAATTACTTCACTCAATCAAAAAGTCTTGTATTGGTTTTAATCTTTCACAACTTTTCATTACATTTGACTCATAAATATTCTGAGCTAATGCAATTTTTGTATAAGTTCATTCTTCTAGCGATAAATATGTAACAGTCATCATCTTTGATTTACATCTCTTACATTTTGCTGTTGTTGTATATTTGTATTCTTCAGCAGCGTTTTCGATGTTACTTTTGATTGTTTTAATATTTATATTCATCACTTTAGAGATTTCAATTAAGCTATTGTATCTCTGTAAGTTATCAAACAAACAAGATAAGTTACTTAATTGGAAATAATTAGTGTTTTGCTTTCTAGCTTTGTTAAGTTCATTGTCAAGTTTAGTCTTTAATGTTTTATCCTTGTAAGGTCTCAAAATAAAATGTTCGCATTTTGTAATTTGTTTTTTTGTGTTATCAAAATTGTCTATTCTTATTTCTGTTTCAACACAAATTATATTTTTCTTGTGCATTTTAGTTGCAGTTATCATATAATTAAATTGGTTCCTTTCTTTTGTTTTTTGTACACTAATTTTACAACAGGAACCAAAAAAGATGACAGCTCCACTTTACCTTTAGTGGAATGTCATCTTTTTAATTTTTAAATTAAAAAAGTTTGCATTTTAGCTTTGTAAAATGCGAGAAAAAAATAAATTTTACTTGTAGTTAGAAACAAAAAATACATTTTAGACCATTATGTAAGCTAAAATAGCTTTTTGAGATATTTAGCCTTATTTATTAATAAAAAACACTTTTACTATATAATTATTTTGATAAATACATTTAGGTATTTTATTCACCCATTTCAAAAGATAATAATTAATTTTAATGAAGCGTTTTTTCATTATCTTAATTTCACATAATTTTTAAGGAGCTATTATGAAACAAAAACAACCTACAGAAATTTTTGCTTTAGGTGGTGTTGAAGAAATTGGTAAATCAACACTAGTTGTTGATCACCACAATCACATTTTCATCATTGACTCAGGTATTAAGTTTGCTGATACATTTAATACTGGAGTTAAAGGGATCATTCCTGATTATTCATACTTAAATAGACCAGAAAAGAAAATTGAAGGTTTATTCATTACCCATGGTCATGAAGATCACATTGGTGGTGTTGTTTATTTAGTACAACAAACCAGAGTTAAAAAGATTTTTGCGCCTAGAATTGCAATTCAATACCTTAAGTTAAAATTTGAAGAAAATCGTATTAAAAAAGATATTGAATTTATTGAAATTGAAAAGAATGAAGTTTATAAATTCCCACTTGGATGTCGAGCAGACTTTTGAACAGCACAACACTCAATTCCAGATGCCTTTGGAGTTAGATTAACAACTCCAAATGGATCAATTATGTGTACAGGAGACTTTAGATTTGATTATACACCAATTGGAAACTATACTGACTTTGCTAGACTTGACGAAATCGGAAAGGATGGATTAACAGCCTTACTTTCTGATTCAACAAATGCAATGCGTCCAAACCACTCACCAAGTGAATCAGATATTTTAACTGACATTGAACGTCACATGCGCTCAGCTAAAAAGAAAACTATTATTACAGCATTTGCTTCAAACTTAACTCGTGTCAAAGTTATTATTGAACTTGCAGCTAAATTAAATAAAAAAGTTATTACCTTTGGACGTTCAATGATCCAAGGGGTAAAAATTGGTCGTAAATTAGGATATATTAATGTTGGAAATGATGTTATTATTGACAAAAAAGACTTAGCTAATGTTAAAGATTCTGACTTAGTTATCTTAACTACAGGTTCACAAGGTGAACAACTTGCAGCTTTATCAAGAATGAGCTATGGAAAACATGCGACAATTAAGATTACTAAAGGGGATTTAATTATTTTCTCTTCTAGTCCTATTCCTGGCAACAGAATGGTGGTTGAATTACTTGTTAATAGACTCTATAAATTAGGGGCTATTATTAAGGAAAATGGTGTTGATGGTTATTTACATACTTCAGGGCACGCTTACCAATGAGAACATGATAAGATCTTTACTTTAACTAAACCTAAGTACTTCTTACCATACCACGGGGATTACAGAATGTCACTTGTGCATGGTCAAACAGCAGTAGCTAATGGAGTTAAAAAAGAAAATGTTATGATTCCTCAAAAAGGTCAAATTTTTGAGATGTTAAATAATGTAATTACCCCAACAGATCGCTTTGTAGAATATGGTCCAATTTATATTGATGGAAATACTGTTTTAAGTGTTTCAGAACACATTTTATCTGATAGAGCCCAATTAAAGGATTCTGGATTTGTTAACATTATTTTCCTATTAGATAGAAATAAAAATGCAATTCTAGCTCGTCCTCAAATAGTAACTCGTGGAAGTTTCTTTGTTAAGACATCGAAAGAATTAATCGAAGAAGCTAAAAGAGTAGCTCACGGTGCTGTGTTATATCACATTAAGAATAATGAAAAATGAACTACTGAAGAACTTGAAGCAATCGTACGTGAACGTTTAGCTACTTTATTTTATAAAGAAAAACGTAGAGAACCAATTATTATTCCTACAATAATATACACAGACGAGCCTCAAGATCCTAAACTAAATAAAGCTAAAATTAAATTCTCAAATAATAAAGATGAAGGTGAATTCGAAACTGAAAATAATGGTAAAAAACTTCGTAAATCACTTGTTCAAGAACTTGAAAAAACTAAGAAATCAATCTTTGGTGAAGTCGAAAATGACGAACTTGATATTGATGAAGAAGACGAAATTTAATCACTTATCCACACAGCAAAACGTGTGGATATTTTTATTTTTACAACTTGCAGCAAGGGAAAAAACACATAAAGTAAATACAATAAACACTGTATAATATAAATATGTTAAATATAGTATTATATCAACCAGAAATATGCCCAAATACAGGGAATATTATTCGTACATGCTTCGCTTTAGGAGCTAAATTACACATCATTAAACCAATTGGATTTGACTTACACCCAAAATGATTAAGAAGATATGGAGCCGGAAGAATGCTTTCAGATATCCCACATGAAGTACACAAATCATATGCTGATTTTGCTGCTAAATATGGTGATAAAAAGATTTTTTACATTACTAGATATGGACTAAAATCATATACAGATGTAAATTACAAAGAACAATTTGAAAACACTGGTGAAATTTGATTAATGTTTGGTAGAGAATCTACTGGAATAGATAAGAAAGTTTTACAAGACCATTTAGACGATTGTTTAAGAATTCCGATGGTATCTGCAATGCGTTCAATCAATTTAGGTAACTGTGTAAGTATTCTTGGGTTTGAAGTTATGAGACAACTTGACTTCCGTGATTTATCACTATATGAAGTAGAAAAAGGAAAGTACTTCCTAAGAGATTATGTTGAAGAAGATCACAAGTAAAAGCAATCCAACTATCAAGGAACTAAAGAAACTACAAGATAAAAAATATCGTGCTAAAGAAGGCAAGTTTCTAATTGAAGGCTACCATTTAGTTCAAGAAGCTTTAGATGCTGGATTATTACTAGAAACATTTGAATCTAATCCTGAAAGTATTAAGTATCCTAATTCAACACTAGTCACAAGTGAAATTATCAAAGAATTAAGTGATACTACTACGCCACAAAGTATTATTGGAGTATGCAGTTTAATTCCAAATGGCAAAATTGGTTCTAAAGTGCTATTTTTAGATGAACTCCAAGATCCGGGAAATGTTGGAACCATTATTCGACTAGCAAAATCATTTGACATAGATACAGTGATTGTAAATAAGTTTGATTATTTGAATCCTAAAACTATTCGTTCTTCTCAAGGAGCCTTCTTTAAAACTAATTTAGTTGCAACTAAAGATGGTGTTAGCTTGCTTAGTGAACTAAAAAAACAAGACTATCATATCTATGCCACAGTGTTAAATACACAAGCTAAGAAACTTAATCAAGTGCAATTTAACCATGATAAATTTGTACTAGTAGTTGGAAATGAAGGCAATGGTGTTTCACCTCAAGTGCAAGAGCTAAGTGATGAATTCATTTATATCCCAATCTCATTTGAAAGTTTAAATGTGGCTTGTGCAACAGCTATAGTTCTAGATAAAATTAGAAATAAGGAATAAGTATGAATAATAAAGTAAATGACTTATGCGAAAAGATCAAGAATCAAACCTTTAGTTTAAATCTTGAAGGATATAACAGAAAAGAAGTTGATGATTTTATGCAACTTATTTTTGCTAATTTAATTGATGAACAAAGTCAAAAAGAAGCCTTAGCTTCCGAACTAGAAAAATATAAAGAACTATATCAAAAAGAATTATTAAAGAATCAAATGCTTGAACAAGAAAATAATCGATTATCAAAAGAGGTGGAAAAAATTTATGAATAATAACGAAAATGAAAACAAATACCAAAATTTAATCCAATGATACCCAGGGCACATGGCTAAGGCTATGAAGGATCTAAGAGAAAATGCTAACTTAGCTGACTTATTTATAGTTGTATTGGATGCTAGATGCCCAATTAGTTCGTATAATGAAGATTTTGATAAGATTGCTCCTCAAAAGCCTAGATTATTTATAATTACTAAATCAGACTTAATGGATAAAAGTAAGAAAGATAAAATTCAAGCTAGATTTAAAGGTGAAAACTTATTATGACTTGATTTAAGAAAACAATCTTCTAAAAAAGTTATCTTAAATAAAATTCAAAGTATCATGAAAGAAAAAATAGCACGTAATCGTGCTAAAGGCATGTTAATTACTCGGATTAAATCCTTTGTAGTTGGCGTGCCTAACTGTGGTAAAAGTACTTTAATTAACCTAGTTTCTGATAAGAAAACTTTAAAAGTTGCTAACTATCCAGGGGTTACTAGAGAAAAGAAATGAGTAGTTAATGGAGAATTTTTATTCTTAGATACTCCTGGAATCTTACTTCCTAAATTTGATGATCAAGAAAATGCAATTAAATTACTAGTAACAGGAGCAATAAAACTTGAAAACTTCCCTCAAGAGTTTTGTGCCACAAAAATTTATGCTTTAATTTCTGGGTACTATCCAGAAAAGATTCAAGCTTTAGGCCTTGTGCCTAGTCAAAATGATGTTGAAATCTATGCTCAATTCCACCAATATGCTACACTAAATAATATCTTTAAAGATGGTGGCAAAGTTGATTTAGCACGTGCTTATACATTATTTATCAACTGAGCTAGAAACTTAAATGATGTAACTTATGATTAATAGCAGCCTAGTGGCTGTTTTTTATAAAAAATCTACACTGCTGTGCAGATAATTTTAATTTAGATTTTTTTGTCTTCAGTATAGTAACAGGCAAAGACTTTAGCTTTAAGCACAATTAGTTCATCTAAATTTTGAGGTGGGTTTTCATAAATAACTTTAATGTTGTTATTTGAAGCTAAGTTAATAACATTAATACAGTCAAAATATACTTTAGTACTATTGAGGTGTTTTGTTACTTTTTCACCTATAACAATGGCTTTAAGCTTAGTATCATTAATAATATTAATTAATGCCTTATCAATTTCATCAATATACAGAGCAGTTGGAATTGAGTTCCTAAAGTTATCTTCGATTTTACGTTTTAAATTTAAGTGATCAAAGACATTATTGTAAGCATAAATTAAGCAAATAGGTGAGTCTTTAGTGTTATTTAAGTCTTTATTTAAGTAAACTTCTTGGCTAACTTTAACTAGTAAATTATGATTTCTTTTATTAGAGTTCTTTTCAACGTATTCATATCAATACTTTTCATATTCATAGTTAAGAATTGGAATGTTTCTGAAGAAATCATTTCATTTATTATCGGTGACATCATAAGAGTCATTAGATACTGAAGCAATGGTTAAATTAGAAGATTTTTGGGATTGATAATTCTTAATAGGAAAAAAGTTTATATGCATGTTATTAAGGTCTTTATTTAGTAATGAGTTTTCATTACGATATCTCACTAATTGATTATTAAACTCCTTAAATTGAGGGGTATTAATAAAATCGAGTGGTAAATCTAAATAGTTAGCATAATTATTAAAATCATTCAGGATGTTAAATAAAGAATAAGCAATTTTAGCTAGCAACATTTCGCGCGAATACTCAGTAGCTAATTTGGCATTTTTAAAAATAGTAGCTGCAATAAAACATTTATTAAAGTTAATATTATTATTTATATTGCGAATTTTATTAAGATAATTATTATAAGTGTGCTTACCTTTATCCTTAATTACAAGGAATAAAAATCCATTTTGTCTAAAAATTGGGGTGCGTTTGTAAGATAAGTCAAATTGATTAAATAAGTCTTCGAGATATTCGGAATCAATTTCTTTAGCCATGTAATATGGCTTAAGTGCAAAGGCAATTATAATGTTGTATTCTTGTTTGAATTGAGCATCAAAGAAGGCATTTTCATCATTTGAGATTTTATTTAGCGAATTGAATTTTTCATTTTGCTTGCTAAAAGTAATAGTGCAATTATATTGACCATTACCAATTGGATAAATTTTTAAAACATATGAACTAGTAACTTGAGAGATACGATCAAATCAGTAAATTAAGCGTTCATATGGTGTTAATAACGCCTTAATGTTAGCATTAAATGTAAAAGGTATTTCTTGCTTACGGGTGATACCTTCTTCAATATATGAAGTAATATATTGTCTTGTTTCATCATCAAGCACATCTAAGAAAGTGTCTTGTTGAATAAACTTATATTGTTGAAATCTTAAACGTTTAGCGTCAAAAATAGTTGAGAAAGCATAATTCTTTTCACTTAAACGTAATACCCGTTTATTACTTGCATCTAGCATAAAAAGAATGATACCAGATGAAGAACGCGCATAAAAGAAATATAAAGTTAGAAAGAAGAGGAAAGTAAGTAGGATGATTGCAATAAAAACACCTATTACTACTCCAATAATAGATGATGTTGGCATTATTGGCCTATAACCTTAATAGAAGAGTGGTTTTTATTTAATGTTCTAACTTTTTTGTCTTTGATAAATTCAACGACAATTTCATTTGGTGTAACTTCTAAGACTTCACCTTCACCAAACATGATGTGGCTAATGATATCCCCAACAATAATGTGGTTATTTGTAACAGTTTCTTCTTCATTACCAAAGTTGCCATAGAATCGATTTTTAGCGTTAATTATTGTATCGTTAACATCTATTCCCATTTCGGTAATAAATCTTGAAGGAACCTTATCAATTTCAGTACCAATAATTTTTCCTCTTGAGTCTGAAATAAAGAGTTTGTTTTTAGCTCTAGTTACCGCAACATATGCTAAGCGTCTTTCATCTTCAAGAGTATTTGAATATCTTCCTTTAGCAGAGAATTTAGAACTATGATCTGGTTCTAGTGATCTTCTGTTAGGGAAAATTCCTTCTGACATACCCACAATAAAGACATTATCAAATTCTAGCCCTTTGGCTGAGTGAATTGTCATTAATGAAACATAGTTAGGCACATTGTCATATTCATCAGAAACTGACATTAAAGCAACCATATTTAAGTAGTCGGATACAGTCTTGTCTTTATTCTTTTCTTCTCAGTTAGCAATTGAGTTAATTAATTCTTTAACGTTATCTTCAGCTGAGCCACGTAAGTTTTCGTTTAAAGCAATGTGCTCATAGTATTTGATTTCTTCAAGGAATTTGTTTAAAGTTACACTAATTTTATTGTGTTGTAAGGCTTTAGCATACTTGATTACAAGTACCATAAATGGATAAATTGATTTAACAATTTTATCATTCGGAATTGGTAAGGTTCTGATATCTTCTTGGAGAGTTCTAAATAGAGATTTACCTTGTTTTTTGGCATATTCTTTTAATTTTTCAAGAGTAGCATCCCCAATTCCACGGTTAGGTACATTAATAATTCTTTCTAAAGCAATATCTTTTTGTTCAGCAATGACTCTTAAGAAAGCTAAAGCATCCTTAACTTCAGCACGTTCAAAGAATTTAGTTCCATTAAAAATCTTGTGGTTAATGTTTTCTTCGATTAAAGCTTCTTCAAATGGACGTGAGTAATAGTTTGAACGATATAAGATGGCAATGCCTTTAAGTTGATTCTTTTGTTTCTTAAGTTCGTTAATTTTTTGAATAACTCATCTAGCTTCAGCTTCAGGTGAGAATCCATGGTAGAATTCAACATCATCACCCAGTTCATTGGCTGTAACTAAGTCCTTGTGTAATCTGTTAGTATTTTTAGCAATTAGTTTGTTAGCAGCATCTAGAATCTTTTGAGTTGAACGATAGTTAATGTCTAGAATAATAGTCTTAGCATCTGGGAATTCTTTATCAAAGTTTAAAATTAAGTTAACATCTGCACCACGTCAGTTGTAAATAGTTTGGTCTGGATCACCAACAATAGTAAAGTGAGTATTTTTTCCAACTAGTAACTTAATTAAGTCATATTGAATTCTTGAAGTATCTTGAAACTCATCTACAAGCACATATTCAAATTGTTTTTGGTAAATAGCAGCAACTTCTGGGTGAGTTTCAAGGAGTAATTTAGTTAGAGCAACTAAATCATCAAAGTCAAGTGATCCTTTTGAAACAAGTTCGTTAAGATATTCTTGGTAAACATCAGCAACTACTTTTGAATATTCAAAAGTTTTTAATTCATCTTTAAGTTCTTTATAGGTTAATTCCATATTTTTAGCATATGAAATATATTCGATCATGCTTTTATAACTAATATCGTGGCTGGAAACACCAAGCTTACGATAAATATTACCTAAAATTTGCACTTTATCAGGTTCATCAATGATTAAAAAGTCATTGTGAAATCCAAGTAAGCGAATGTGTTTTCTTAATAATTCTGCACAGAAAGAGTGGAATGTGGAGATCTTTAATTCATTTTTCAAACTTTTACTTGTATACTGTAGCACTCTTTGTTTCATTTCATTGGCAGCTTTATTTGTAAAAGTCATAGCTAAAATATTTTTAGGTCTAACACCTAAATCATTGATTAAATAAGCAATTTTACGTGTTAATACTCTGGTTTTTCCTGATCCAGCTCCAGCAATAATTCGCAATGATGTGTCAAAATATTCAACTGCTTCTCGTTGTTTAGCATTTAAATCGCTAAGTAAGTCAACTTTAATTAAATCCATAGTTAATCTCCTTGTATTTGATTTGTTTGATTGTAGTATCTAAATGTTCTTTCTGTGTAGTAATATGGGATAAGAATAATATCTTTACTTGCGATTACTTCAAGGTACTTATCTTCAACAATTCTTGAAGTAAAAGCGATATCAAGTATGGTTAGTCTTTTCTTGTAAAAAATTAATAAGATATAGCCTAAAGTTTGAAGTAAGAATCAAGTTCCCATTAGAGCAGTAATAATTGCTGTGATAGCTTGAATGGTAGGGTTTGAATTTGCTTCATTCATATCTTTGTATTGACTCAAATCAATTGAGGCTGTAGCGGAAAGGACAATAATAAAATTTAGCGTTACAAAGAAGCAACCTAAAATGTTGCGTTTTAAAATTAAGGTGTAATGAAATTTTTTATCGACATCTGATATTAGTTTAAGATTGAAAATTCACATACCAATTGTTTTGCCACCAATTAGGCATGGAAATAAGATGTAATAGCAATTTAATCAAATTACTATCAATATCATAGATGTGTAGTAGTATTTATGATTTGCTGTTAAGTTGCCATCTGGCTTGCTAATGAAAATTATGGCGATAGCAATGGCAATGAAAAGAATAAAGTCAACTAAGTTCGAAAAGAACCTTTTAAAGAATCCTGCATTCTTGTACATTATTCCAGATTATCCAAGATTTTGTTTTTGATCAATTTAGTATAGCTTTCTCTTAACATACTGGCTTCAGTATTATCAACAAGCATATACATATTAGTTGTTAAGAAAGTTTGAAAATCATTGCTATCTTCAATTTTTTCAAGCATTTCATCATGCTTTTGAATCAAGATCTTACTTCTTTTTTCTTCTAGTTGTTCTTTATCGTTTTTTGAAAAGTGTCTATAGACAAAATAAGTTTCTGATAAGAATCCAGTTAAAAGCAATTTAACAAAGTAGTATTTAGCATATTTTAATTCTTCTTGAATTTTTAAATTCATACGTTTTGAGTTTTCTTCAATAACTCTAAAGGAATCTATCGCAGTTTTGGTATTAAATCAAGTATCTGAAGAAATGAATTCACGAATAATTCTAAAGTCTAAGTATTTGTATTTTTTAGCTTCCATCATTAGTAAGTAGTTAATTTCTAAACACATTAAAGTATCATTTGAAACTTTTGGTTTGTATTTAGTTACTTTTTTTACTAATGACTTTTTAAAGATTTTATTGAAGATGAAAGGATAAGTATATGCAATAACATTAGGATTTTTGCTAATGTCAAGTACTTTATCGAATTCTCCTCTTTCTTTTGGTTTGAAGCGAACTGTACCAACTAGTCTTGGCTTAAACTCTAACACATCAACATTGAAACGTTGAGCATGTTCGATCATATCACCGATAAAGTATCTTTTAATACTTGAGTCAGAGTTAATTACAGTTACATAATCACCCTTTACAATTCTAAAAGCACTTACAAGATTGTGCTGATATGAATTATCTTTTGAGTTAGTAATTAAAACTAGTCTACTTCCGAAGAACTCATAGTATTTTCGAGCAATTTTGAAAATATTTTTTGCTTCTGAGTTTTTATTAACGCATAAAATAACCTCGAAACTTTGGGTTTCTTGCTCTTTTAATGAGGCTAAAAATGTATCTACATATGATGCATCGTCACCTACAAGTGAAATTATTGATAATCTCATATTTTTACTCCTTAAATTTATAATTTAATTTTATCATATTTAAATATTTCATATTTAAACTATTTACAATATAGTGCATTTTTAAGGGCAAAAAGAAAAACCCAACTATTAGCTGAGTTTTGTTTTAGGATAATAAATTTCAATTAATTGGTCCGCTAAATTATTTAAGTATTTGATAATTGGTTTAGCCATAATGTAAGTACAAATAATATTTAATGGTAGTGGTAAAATGTTTTTTAATGATGTAAAAATTACTACTTCAATTAATGTGTTGGTTATTTGTTTCAATACATCATCACCTACTTTATATAATCCAGCAAGTAGAAGTTTGTATTCCAAGGTCTTATTTGCTACAGCAGACTTTACTTTAGTGAATTTTGAATCTTGGTTGTTTTTAGATAATATATCTGCATCACTTCAATCTTTGTGTGGCTTTCTAAAGTCAAGCTTAATTCCTTTGGCAACTAAATTATCTTTTTTCAATGTAATTGTTAAAGATCACCCTTTGTTCAAGTCTTGATCAATTTTAGCAATTTCTAAATCTTGAGCCAAGTGCACATTTCCGTTAACTGCCATAAATGACTTGATTTCATTTACTAATGCATTATATTCAGCTGTTTTTTCTTTTTTAGCTGCACTTTCTGATGTAACTGAACCAAGTAGATTTCCACCAGCATTTTTGATCATTGTCTTTATTTTTTTTGTAAATCATTCTTCATTTACATAATAATTGTTATATGCACTTTCTAATGCCTTTTCTGCATTGGTTAGATCTTCTTGATTATTTACCTCAATAAGTAATGGACCAAGATCAAAATTGGGATACTGTCAATAATTTTGTGTAAATTCTGAAAAGATAAGTAACTTGTATAACTTTTATTTAAAAATTATACAAGAATATTAAATATTCTTAAATCCCATATGCCTGCGACTAGAATTTTTCGCATTATATGAATCTATAATCGTTATTAATATTTTCTCTGCTGAATTAACAGTAGAGAATTGTTTTTTACCTTTTAATTGCTTTTTGATATATGAGTTGAATGCTTCAATTAAATTTGTTGTATAAAGGGATTTTCTGATTTCATATGGAAATGCGTAAAATGAAAATAAATCATCTCCTATAGATAGTAGATTTCTAACAATTGATGGGTAGATATTTTTTCATTTATTTAGAAATTCATTGAACTTCTTAATAGCCATATCTTCATCGGTTTGATTATAAATTAATTTAATATCCTGGGTTATTTCTGTGATATGCGCTCTTTTAACTTTTGAATGTATATTACGTTGTATGTGTACTCAACATCTTTGATAATATGCTTCTGGAAAATGTCTGTGAATTACATCCTTAATCCCTGCTAGTCCATCAGTTATAAATATGTCTACTTTTTCAACACCGCGATTTTTAATATCTTCTAAAATATCTCCATAATTATTTGCACTTTCATTTGGATAAATCTCAAATGCGAGTATTTCTTTATAACCTTCAGCGCTTATTCCTAGGGCTATATGTACAGCTTCTTTCTGATATGAACCATCTCTTTTAACACTCAAATGTGTTGCATCTAGGTATATGACTTTGTACTCTTTTTTCAACCTTCTTTGTCTAAACTCTTCAATATTATGAATTAAGTTATTGGTGATATTTGTTATTGATTGTTTAGAAAATTCCTTTCCAAACATTTCGTTTACAATATCAATAATTTCGCTGTAATCTAAACCTTTTTGAAAAGAATTTGAATCATTTCTGTTACTTGCTTTTGTGTTCTTTGATGTTTTTTAATAAGTTTATTTTCAAAGTCACCATTTCTATCGCGTGGTATTTGAATTTCAATTTCACCAATTTCTAATAGTAATTTTCTAGTGTAATAGCCATTTCTATAATTAGCATTGTCACTTCTTTCGTATTTTTCATATTGAAGAAATTCAGTTAGACCATCTTTTAATAATTCATTAATTATTTCTTGGATATCTGATTTATATTGATTCAGTAATAAAGACATAAGGTGATTGATATCGGTTGTTTCTTTATAAAATTTTTGCAATTGTTCTGAGCTTTAATAGTTTAAAATTATTCATAGATAAGTTATTCCTTTCGACGTTATAAAAATTATAGGGTAACTTATCTTTTCTTTTGCCATTTTTAATAATTTATGAATTTACACAAAAATCTATATAGTATCAAAATTGGTATCAATTGTTTTTGAATTCATTTTTTCTAATAAAACTTTAAATTCTTCTCTTGTGTATTCAATTTGTTTTTCAAGTGTAAATTTGTTACCAATTTTAATATCATAATTGAGAATAATATCTGTATATGAATTATCATTCATAAATGCCTTAGATTCAGTATCTAAAGTTTTAGCTAGTGCATTTAATTCAGTGGCTTTAGTAGCAACTAAAGAAATGGTTTTTACTTTTTTAGTTGGTGTAACTACAACTGGTGTGTCAATAGGATTGGCATCTAATTCAGGATTCTTCTTTTCATCTTCGGTTTTATTTTCTTTATTGCATTGTGCTGCAACAAGAGGGACTAATGTAGTTGTTGCCCCTCCTAAAGTTAGTAATATTCAGTGTTTTTTCTTCATTTATTCCTTTCTAAAATATAGTTTATATAAAAAAAAGAAGTCTGTTGGTAAACTTCCATAATTTTACAAATTTAACTTTTAAGCCTATCTTGTAGCTGTTTTAATTTGTTCTTCAAGATAGTCTTGCAACTGATCTAATTTTATTTCACTAGTTGGTTTAACTTTTGTGCCATATCATTTAATATGTTGAACTTCTTGGGCTCCTAAGAATTTAAATGTTCCTTCTAATCAAGCTGCATGAGTTCCTCATGGATATCATCCTTCAGGAGCTCCTTGAGTTGAAACGATAATAACTTTTTTAAGGTTAGTTAATAGCCCGATTGCATCACCCTTATTTGAATATTTGTAGCTAAAGGTTTTATTTGCAACTGAAATTGAATCAATAAAGTTTTTAACAATTACAGGGGCAGAAAAATTAATCATTGGGTTAGAAATAACTAAGACATCAGTATTTTTGACTAATTCAATCCATTTATCTGATTCTACATCTTGTCAGTAAGTTGACATGTTTTGACTCGTCATGAAGACTTTTGATAAAACTGTGTCATTTAAATCAATCCGAGTAGTTTGATTATTGGGATCTTTTTGATATTGTTCTTGTACTAAATCAAGAATTTTATGTGATATTGAAATTTCCTTAGAAAGTACATGCGCATCCAAAAGTAGTATTTTTTGCATATTTTTACACTCCTTTTTAACTTTTTAATAATTTTACATTATTTTGAAATTTTGTCAAGGTTAATAAAAAAAGAGCTTTTGCTCTTTCTATTTGTATGTGATTAAATTTGGATTTTTTCTATAACTACGACCTTCTTTAGCTTGAAGTTGTCCATTTAAAACAGTTGCATCAGCTGAAAAAGAATTGTTAAGTTTAAAAATACTTTGCCCTACTCCATAGTAATCGACAGGGACATTTAATTGCTCAAATATTTGAATCTTTTCGGCATTAAATCCTGATGAAACTACAATTTTATAATTTGTTGCTCCTGCTTGGTCTAAAGCTTTTCTAAGTCTAAAAATTTGTTCAGGGTTTACTCCGTATTGTGGCTCTTCACCATCAAACATGTGATCTACCATATTTTTTGAAGTATCAATTCTAACACCTCAAACTTTATCTCCCAAAGCATTTCAAACCTTTAAAGCGTCAGTGATAATATCATTATGGTAATCAATTAAAGCAATCAACTTGTTATTTGGGAATAATTCATGGTATGCACGAGTAGCTGCAACAACATCACCATTAAAGCCTTGGATTAAAACATGAGGCATTGATCCAAACACACTTTCTTCTTTAACCGATGGGTCTTTTTGTGCTAAAGTTGAAACTAACTTAATTCCACCAACTCTTGCTGCATACCCATCAATTTCTTGATTAATATAGTGATCAGCACGATCGCCCATAAAAATAACTTCCTTACCTTTTGCAGCTTTTACACAGTGATATGCGTTTGTTGCAATTGATGTATTACGAGTTAAAATCCCATCAATTAATCCTTCTCAAATTCCAAATTCTTGGTATTGCCCTTCTAGTTCTAGAACAATGTCTAGGCTATTGATATGACTACCTTCTGGTAAATATCTAATAGTATATTTACTAGTGTTAGTTTGAGTTTTTAAGATGTCAAGCACTTCGTTAATTCCACATAAAATTGCATCATCTTTTCTTTGAAAAAATTGCATTACAATCTTATTTTCTGGTAATTTAGTTGCAAGGATATCTTTAGTCTTTTGAAAATATGAAGCGATATATTTTTCTTTTTCTTGCATAATTCTCCTATTTTGTAGTTATAGAAAACAAACTAATTAGCTTAGTTTGTTTGATCTTGATTATTATTTTGTTCAAGAAGAGCAGCAGTTTTTGTTTCAATAGTGCTTGCTGCTAGTAATTTTTGATTCTTTTTATCTAATTTGGCTTGCTTAATTTCAGCTTTATGTTTTGCTATAGCTTCGCGACTTTCAGGGCGAATGAAGTAAACTTTTCTACGTTTTCTTTGTCCTGGAAGTAGAATTCTGAGTACTTTACGAAGTGTAAATCCAATTACAGGAGCTGTAAAAATGGCACATAGAACCATTACTATATCTAAAACAACTACAACAAATAAACTATCTCCAGTGTATCCTATAGGATGATAGAAAGAAACAACTCCGTAAATTGTTACACCTCTTTGTAATTCGGTTCCGCCAAAAGGCTTCATAAATTTATAACCAATAAAGTAAATTGCAACTGTAAATAGTAAGTAAGCAATAGGCCAAGCTGCAAAACCTCAAATTGATCTAGTTGAGATCCGGATTCTTTTACGTTCATAAGCAAATAGCGTAAATAATCCTAAAAATGGTGCTCCAGCATGCATGATTAATGTTTTAATCATTTCAAATGGGCGATTTTGAGTGATGATGCTATTATCAAAAATAACACCTCCTCAATATCCTAACATCACTATAATGATGTACACCATAGAAGCAAAGTAGAAAGTTTGAGCTCTACGAGACTTTTGATAAAATGGGTAAATAAAGAGAGTTACACCCATTAAAACATTTGACATAAATGTGAATCAATATGTTGAGCCACCTCAAAATAAGTAGGTAGCATTAGGATAAACTAATTCTGTGATGACACGTTGAGCATTAGGATCTCCGGCTGCATAAATTTCTTTGATATCATCAAGAATGGTTTTGCCACCTGGACCAGCAATATTATATGCTTCAAGTACTCAAAGACTTCTAAAATGCCATTCCAAAATTGTGATTGTTATATATGTAACAATTAAAGTAAAACCGATTGCACAAGTTAATCAATCTTGTCATTTAAAAGCTCCAAATAACCTTGAAAAATAGTTTCTGATTCTTTTATTTTTCATAAATCTCTTTTTTATAGCAAGATTGCAAGCAGAATAATAGTAATAATGACCAATAAAAGGATAATTCCAAACAAAATAGCTCATAAACGATTACGTAAAAAAGCATGCTCTCTTTTTAAACGTCTAAATAGTACTTTATTAGGAATTAAATCATTATCAGCGATTTTATGGTCGCGTAATTCGAGTAGCAACTTATTAATTTGGTCTAAATATTTTTCTGTTGCTTTGGTATATCTTTTTTTGTTTAGGTTTGAAAATTTATCTATTTCACTTTTTACTTCATTACTAAAAAGCTTTCGGTAAAAAGACATTTTTTCTTTAGGAAATTCTTTGCGTTGCATTTTAATAAATGTCCATTAATACAACTTGCACATTTTTAGGTTTTTTATCAATTAAACTTTTAACACTTTCTTCTATTTTAAAGGTTAAATCTTTAATTATTGCATATGGATCAATTTCGTTACTTTGTGCACCACGAATTTTAACATCTATGTAAATTTGTACATTAGAATGATCGTCATCAAAGCTAAGTCTCATGTTTGAGAGATTGCTTTTAACGTATTTGGTACTTTCAATCGCGTTAGATACAGCATCCACAATAGCAGATTCTTGTACGATATAACTTTGATTAGAATTGTACGGTACTGTAATTCAGTTCATTATTTATTTGATTTTCCAACGTATTTTCCAGAATCTGTTGAAACTGAAATAACGTCACCTTCTTTAATAAACATAGGTGTTTCTAATTCAAATCCTGTTTCAACTGTAACTTTCTTTTGAGGATTAGTTGTTGTGTTTCCTTTAACAGCATCAGGTGCTTCTGTTACAAGTAAGTCAACGTTTGCTGGTAATTCAACGTCTAATACTTCTTCTTGGAATTTTCTAATTTGAACTTCTTGACCTTCTTTTAAGAAGTTTAATTCTCATTCAACGTGTGAAACTGGGATTTCAACTTGTTCAAATGTTTCATTATCCATTAAAATAATGTTTTCTCCATCTGAGTATAAGAAGTTCATTCTTCTTTTGTCAATGTGAGCTGGTTTAACTTTATCTCCACCTGTGAAAGATTTGATTGTTGTAGAACCTGTTCTTAAGTTTTTAACTTTAGCTTTAACATTAGCTTGACCACGTCCTTGTTTTGAGTGTTGTGCATCTAAGACAACAAAGATTTCACCTTCATCTTCGAATGTGATACCTGGTTTAAATTCATTAACATTAATCATTTTTTCTCCTTTTTTGACTATTTTAGCCTTGTTATATTATATTTTTAATTAAATTAAAATAATTATATTAAAATTAGTCTTATTTTTTATAAAAAAATAAGCATTTAATTACCTTAAATCCTGGACTAAAGGTAATTTTGAAATAAAATTATTTTTCAAACTCATACTTTTGGAAATAAAAATGTGGAAATTTCCACAAAATGTGGAAAAATGTGGAACAAAATAGAATTTGAGCTGTATCAATAAAATAAATAATATAATAAATTTGTAAGTCGCATCAAAGTGCTACTTACACCCAGAACTTTTATAAAAAGTGGATAAAAAACTAACTTTTATTTATATCGCACAAAGTTATGCTATTTAGCATAAAATATCATCAATCTACAAATATAAAAGTAATCAACTTTATCATAGATAAAGTGTTATCATAGTATGTAACTATGATTGGTTTCAGTACAAAAAAGATTTTGTTGTTTAAAAAAGTTATATGCTTTTTCGCACGAAAGTGCGTTTTTTCATATTGTGAATTAATAAATGTATGAAAAATTAAAAAGATGACATTCCACTAAAGGTAAAGTAGAGCTGCCATCTTTTTTGGTTCCTGTTGTAAAATTAGTGTACAAAAAAACAATAGAAAGGAACCAATTTAATTATATGATAACTGCAACTAAAATGCACAAGAAAAATATAATTTGTGTTGAAAGGCCATTCAAATGATAATTTATGAATAGAATATATTTTTGGAAGAATTCGTGAGAAATTTTTCTCTCAATACAATATCAATAAGCTTGATATCAAATATGTAAAATGATTAATTGATAACTATGTTAAATATTAAATCATTAAATTATATGAGTCCGAATGAATATATTAATTTTTTAAACAAAATGAGTTGCCTTAAATATCTTTATTAGTGCGCTTTGAAAATTGCTTATGATAGAATAATATTAAGAGGAAGATATGGCAAGAAATAAATTTCAAATAGTATCAATTATTTTTACAATTTTAGTAATTATTTCTGGAATAGGAGCTGCTGGCTATGGTATTTCTAACGCTATTGTAAATTACAAACAAGGAACAGATTGAGAAAAACAAAACAGATCAGCTCTCTTAGAAATGAGACAAAAATATCTTGACCTATGAAATAAAGCTAAAGATAAGAATGATTATTATGTTACATATAAAACAAAAGAATGCATGGAACAAATTGATAATCATCTAAATGATAATTATTTTTTAAGAAACAACAGTCTAGATCAAGATACGTTTAATACCCTTAAAGAGTATTATGACACATTGGAACGATTATTTAATGAATATATTACTGAATATAAAGGTCAAGTTGAGCAAGTTCTTAGTGTTTCTAATAGCTTAGAAGTATGAGCTAATAAGCAAAGTGAACCAATCAAAAAAGCTTTGCATAATAGTAAAGTATGAAGCAAGATAGTAAATATAAAACAGGAATCAGAGTTTTTTCCAACTAAAACTATAGCCATTTTTTGAAAATGGTTTTATCAATTACCAAGTATTTTGAATTCATATACCCAAACTAATCCAACATTAAGTGCTAATTTTTATAGCTACCTTTATCAAAACATTCTAACATTGTGCAATGAAAAATATTACACATCTTGAGAATGAGAAAATAATAAATTAAATAGTCTAGCGCAAGAAATGGAAACAAAAGTCAACCTAGCTGATAATAAAGATTTAGTCCTTGATCAATTAGATAACTTTCTAAAAACTGCTTGGGACTATTTAGAACTATATAATCAAGGCAAAAGGGAAATTGAAGGATTGAAGCGCTATGCTGCAGAGATGTCAAGAAAGCAAACTTCTATAAATAATTTTATGAAAATGGATTTATTTAAAGCTCAATATGGTAGTGAAATTGAAAAACATAAAGAAATGGCCAAAATTAATTTAAATCAACCTTTTAAACAAATTCAACAGCAATATTTAGACTTCTTTCATTTCATTGATCCAATTCTTAAAAAAGGATTTTTAGCTCTAGGGTTTGGGACTGAACAATATCAACCTTTTAAGAATCTTAGATCTCAATTTTATAGCTACTTAAAAACACTAGCAAATAGTGATCTTTATGCTCAAGCTAGAGTGGAAGCTGAAACAATTATTGATAAATACTCTAACGAATTTGCAAATAATCAAAATAATTCAAGTAAGCTTGAAGAACTTTTAGCACAATACCAACAAGCGTATAACGATTTTGTACAAAAGTTTACATCTGTCAATGAGGCGACAAAATAGTAAGTTATTCAATATTAGTCACAACAGTGGCTTTTATTATGCATTAGGTAAATTTACTGTAAATTTTAGTGGGAATGTTAAAATTATTAAAGATAAAAGAAAAGGAATATGTTATGAAAAAATGGAAATTTGCTCTAGGAGCAATTAGTGTGCAAAGTTTAATGCCACTAATGACTTTATCATGTAATGAATCACAAGCACAGGAACTAGATCGGAAAAATAAGTTAATCGAGCAATTACAGCAACAAATTAATCAACTAAATCAAACTTTAGGGCAAAAACAAAATGATTTAACAAATGCAAACAAACAGCTATTGCAAGTTAATAGCAATTTAACTTTAGTACATGAACAACTAGTTCAAGCTAAAAAGACTAATGCTTCATTAGTATCTCAAGTTACGGAATTAAATGGCCAAAATAAACAGTTAAATGAGCAATTACAACAAAATGCTAGTAATATAGCTAATTACCAAACTAAGATAGATAGATTGCAACAACAAGTAAAAGAGTTACAAAATAACCAAGAATATAAGAATCTTGCTGAGCAAATAAAAGAGCTAAATAAGCAAATTGTATCCTTACAAGAAACTATAAAACAAGCTAATGATATTCAAGTTCAAGATCGAAAACAAATTCAAACATTAAAAGCTCAATTAGCTCAAGCTCAAAAAGATAAAAACAACTTAGAGCAAGCACTAAAAGCCAAAAATGATGCAATAAATCAAGTAGCAAGCCAACTACAAGAAGCACAGGAAAAAGTAAAAGAATTAACTGCAAGCAATGAGGAATTGCAAGCGACTATTGAAGCAAATAATGCTACCATTAAGCAAAATAATCTAACAATTGTTTCATTAAAAGAACAAATTAAGGCAAATACAGAAAAAGTTGCTTCATTACAAGCACAGCAAGAACAATTAAACAAGCAAGTGGAACAACTTTTAGCTCAATTAGCAAGCGCCAAAAGTGCCTTAGAAGTTGCTAATAGTTCTAATGCAACATTGCAAGAACAAAATGCTAAATTGCTTGATGAAATTGCAAAACTTAAAAAACAAATTTCTGATCATTCTGAAGAAAGTGAAACTGATAAAGATAAAGTACTTTCTACAGCAGAGATTAAGAAATATTATCAAGAACATCCTGACTTAAAACAATTTAAACTAGATACTAGTGTTGAAGGGAAGCTTGAAAATAATAAAGCTTATATTAGTTCCATTCTAAATCGAACATTTTCTTTAATTTGAGATTTTAATGATGGAACTAATACAGCTGGAACTATTTGATTGTTAGATTATCACAAAGAATCAGATACTAAATATAAGCTTTTCTTTGCTACTAATTATCATGTCGCTGCTGAATTATATTCAGATAAAGACTTTACTTTTAATGCGCAACCCAATCGTAAAAAATCAATTACCAATATTCGACTAGGAGCTATTGATAATTGAACAAATATAAAGCGCAAGTATAGCTATAAACAATTAAATTATGAAATGTGACCTAAAAACTTGTTTTTAGCGCACAACTTTATGGATCAAAAAGTTTCTGCTCTATATCAAGGACGTTACTATACAGAGTTTTCTGTAATTGAATTTGACTATGACATAGAGAAATTCAATGCTTTACCCCCAATTGATCCTAAGCTAAATGATAATGAAAAAAGAGTTAGAATCGAAGAATTAAAACAAATGAAAGCAGATAATAACGTTTTGACTAACAAGCTTAATAATGCAATCAAAGAGTTGGATTTATCAATTGAAAAATTCAAAAGTGGTTCTTATCCAATGCAAAATTCTACTTTACCATATGCTGGAATGGATTATGGTTCAGTTGCATTATTTGCACATAATGTTTTAGGAACTAAAGATGGCATAATTCAACAACCTAACACTATTAATAAAATTAACAAAGTAAGTAATGATATTGAAAAATATTTTGGCAACGTTAAACTTCAAAAGCAACCTACCTGAGACTATTTTGCTGGATATCCATTTGTCAATGCTAGCAGAAACCAATTGCTATATAATGTAGCTCCTTCTATGCTAGGCAGCTCAACTGGTCTGGTACATAATATTGATCAAAACTTTTGACGTACTATTGATTGATATAATGGCAATGTCATTGCAGATCATGGAGCAGAATTTAATAATGAACCTAGAAGCAGATTTTATGGTCTGGCATATGAAAATTTAGTGCCATGTGATATTATTGGAGGAGCTTCCGGCTCATTAGTGGTTAATGATTCTAATTTACCAGTAGGACTACTATTTGGGCATAATGGTAAGCAGCCTTTAATTGATAAAGAAAATGCACAAGTACAATTAGAAAAAGCTTTAACTGTTGGTTATGCTTTAAATATGCCATTTTATTCAAGCAATATTAATGGTTATGTGCAACCTTATAATGTTATTGATGGAACTGATAAAACAAAATATCCACATCAAGTAAACTCATATCGTGAAACGTTAGCCAAGGTTTATGGCTCAAATTATCAAACAGCATTATTTAAATAAAAAAATGACCTAAAATGCATATAGCGCTTTAGGTCATTTTTATATTAATCAAATTCAATTTTTTCTCAGTTATCCTCATGATTAACTGAAGCAATTGTACATAGTTGAGTTTTTAAAATTCAAGAGAAGAATCTGCTTCCAAATAGCTTAATCATTAGTTTAGTATATTTGGAATTGAAGTCATTACCAGTTAAATTATTTTCTTTAATAACTGTATAAATTACTACTCGATTTAATGGATACAATCCAAGGAATGCAAGCATAACAAATATATAAATCATAAACATATAATTAATAAATGATCCATGATATGATGGATTTGCAAAGGCATTAATAATTAATCCTAAACCTGTGAGAGCAAAAATTAAATTAAGTACTGGAAAAGCATTAATTAAGCACGCAATTGCTTTCTTATTGCCTTGTTTGACTGTGCTTGAATTTACTTCAAGATCATAAGTTGGCTTAATGTAAATATATTTGTAGATAAAAGCAAGTAATTTACCTTTTTGACTAGGAAAACGATGAATTGGTGTTTCAAAATCTTTGATTAATATTCTAATTCATAGGTTAAATCCAAATTTTAAATTATAGAAAGCAATAAATGGAGCTAGCATAAGAAGCCATATTCCAAAGAATACTTCAGCTGCTATAAAAAACTTGATTTCATTAGGATTTTTTGAAGTCTTAACTTCATCCATTAATATTGGCATAATTACTGGCAATAGTAGTAGTGTATATAGTGCTGCTATAAGCGCAATTGCTAAGATAATTCCGATTGAAAATAACCAGTAAATTTTTTTCTTGTTACTTGATTCATTCATATATACCCCTTAAAATATTGACTTTTTAATTATATATAGAAGTTAGAAAACCTTGTTAAAATTAAATTTATTTCCACATTTTGTTCCATATTTAGAATTTTGTACATAAAATAAAACTTTTTTATTTAATCTAATATTGCAAGAGGTTTATTTAGTTTCTATTTACCTTTGCAATTTAAGAAATATAGCTTCTTTAAGCCTAGGGGGTAGGCAAAAAGTACAAGATAAAAATCTTTATTTTTTAGATTATGAAATCTAAAATAGGATAAAATTTAAGTAATATTTTAAATAAGGAGATCTTATGTTTGAAAACATAAAAAATAAAGAAGTTAATCACAAAGATATGTGCAATCTAGCTGCTATTATTGATGCATTTGGTGGTTTTGATAATATTTTAGCTTTTAATAACTCAGTATCTCAATTAAGATACGATGTTAAAAATATTGCATTAGTTAATGTTGAAGAATTAAAAAGACTTGGAGCAAGTGACATTAAGGTATTTGATGCTGCAAGACACGTACAAGCAACATTCCCTTGTGCTGAAGAATTAAACTGCTTTATTAAATGCAATAAAGAAGAATTAAAACCTTTATGTTCATCTGTACAAGCTAACAGTGAAAGCAACTGTGGATGTGCTTCAACAGAAGCTAAAACTCAAGTAGTAAACCAAATTGAAGTATTAGCACCAGTTACGGGAACAACATTTACTTTAGAATCATTAAATGATGGTGTATTTTCTAGAGGGCTAGTTGGAAAAGGGTTTGGAATTAAATTAACAAACGAAACAAAAGCTGAAGTAGTTGCTCCATTTGATGGAAAAATTGCTATGATGCCAGCTAATAAATCTCAAATCATTTTATCTAACTCAAGTAATGGTGTTGAAGCTGTTATCTTATTTGGAAAAGACAGCTACAAATTAGATGGAATTGGATTTAAAGCTTTTGTTGCTTTAAATGACTCAGTTAAAGCTGGTGATAAATTATTTGAATTAGACTTAAACAGATTTAATAATGAAAACATTAATAAAGATGTATTATTTGTGTTAACACAAGATTCAAAATTACAAGAAATTACTAACTTAGAAGCTAATGCAACTGTTGGTAAAAAACTATTTACTTTAAAATAACTTACATTTAATAATTAACACGGGGCAACCTGTGTTTTTTAATACAATGTTGCGGTGTTCTAGTGGATTAAAAAAAACTATGCTTTTGCATAGTGATTATGTGCTGATATTAATAAAAGAAAGTAATTTTTATAAAATTTATAATAATTCATTCAGCGATAAATTGTAGATATTGAAGGCTGAATGCGATCTCATTTGTTTTTAACTTTATGTCATGTTGCTTCGATGCTCATAGCACTTTTAGAATATTCAACCTTAAAATGTTTTAAGAATTTTAAACATTTTTATCTGCTCATGAAAATGATCTTTTAAAATGAAACCTATGTAAAGCCACTAATGACGATTTTTGTGATTCGTATCCATTATTAACAGTATTGCGTTTTAGTTCTCTCGAAATTGTTGATGGATTTCTTTTTCTGATTTTAGCGATTTCTCTTATTGAATGATGACTAGTAAAGTATAAAACCTCAATATTTTCTCTTTCTTTTCGAGAAAATCGTTTGTATTTTTTACTATACTTATATAATTATTTAAGCACTCGGTTCGTCAATTAAACAGGGTGCTTTTCTTATGCAAGAATATACAAAAACACCCTATAAATATTATATAGAGTGTTGCGCTGTATTTAAGAATTCAGGATTCACTCAAATGAGTGAATTAATTAAATGATACAATGGCAAAGCGATCTTTGCCGGCCATATCTTTATGAATTTCAATTTGATATTTAGTTTGAAGTTGTTCTCAATATTGTCTGTGAAATGGATTAATTTCAAAAAAGATTTTGCCACCTGGATTGAGGTAGTTTTGTCCTTGTTCAATAATAGTTTGATAAAAGTAAAAACCATCTTCAGGAGCATATAATGCATGTAATGGCTCAAAATTAATTACACTAGCATCTAATTGTTCGCTTTCTTGAATGTAAGGTGGATTTGAGACAATTACATCAAACTTTTGTTCTATATTATTAAATAAATCGCTTTGAATAATATTAATATTTACTTGGTTGCTTAAAGCATTTTCGCCACTTTGCGCTATTGCTTCTGGATCTATATCACTAGCAGTTAAACTTCAAGTGGGATTAGCTTTCTTTAGTGCTATTGCAATAAAACCTGAACCAGTGCATAAATCAAGCACTTGTAAGTTGTTTTTATTTTGATACGCTTGCTCAACAAGTAAAATTAATTCTTCAGTTTCATAACGGGGAATAAGAACTTTATGGTTAACATTGATTCTGACGTCATGCATATCAACATATCCCATAATTTTTTGCACTGGCATTCCTTGCTCAAGGAGCTCTAATTCAAAAGAAGATACAGTTTGAGGTAAACTATATCTTCTTTTTTCAAGTAATAAATCTGCTTTTGTAGGCATGAATTAAATTCCTGCTTCAGCAATCTTTTCATTTTGCTCTTCAGCAAGTAGCGCATCAATAATTGAATTTAACTTACCTTCCATAACAGGAAGCAAGCTAGTTGAATAAGAAACTCTATGATCTGTAACTCTATCTTGTGGGTAGTTATATGTTCTAATCTTTTCACTTCTAGCACCAGAACCAGCTAATTTACGGTATCCTGATTCTTCAGCTTGTTTCTTTTGAAGCTCGATGTCATATAACTTAGATTTAAGCACTCTAAAGGCAATATCCTTGTTTTGAATTTGGTTTTTACCTTCTTGACAAGTAACAACAATTCCAGTTGGCAAGTGAGTAATTCTAACCGCAGAGTCAGTTGTATTAACTGATTGCCCACCATTACCACTTGAACGATAAACATCAATTCTTACATCTTCTGATTTAATTTCAATGTTGATATCATCATCAATTTCAGGCATAACTGTAACTGTAGCTGTTGAAGTATGAACTCTACCTTTAGTTTCGGTTACAGGAATTCTTTGTACTCTGTGTACTCCTGATTCAAACTTAAGTTTTGAATAAGGCTTATCACCTTTAACTGAGAAGACAACTAGAGTAAATCCACCAGCTTCAGCTGCAGAAGATTCAAGTAAAGTAAGTTTCATATCATTTTGACTAGCTCATTTTGAATACATTCTAAATAAGTCCCCAGCAAAAATGTTTGCTTCATCTCCACCAGCTGCTCCACGAATTTCAACAATAACGTCTTTATCATCATTTTCATCTTTAGGCAAAATTAAAATCTTTAATTCATCAGTTAATTTTTGCATTTTACTTTCAGCTTCAGCAATTTCCATTTTAGCTAATGAAACTAGTTCATCATCGTTTTCTTTAAGCATTTCTTTAGCATTCTTTAAGTTGCTTTCAGCTTCTAGATAGCTATTAAAAGCATCTACAATATCTTGGATTGAATTAATCTCCTTATTTAACTTTGTGTACTTTTTAATGTCATTAATAACTTCGGGATCTTGAAGTTGTTTTTCTAATTCATCATGTTTTTGTTTGATTTGCATCAATGAGTTATACATAGTTGTTTCCATAATTGTATATTTTAACATATAGCTCAATTTTAAAGACTATTTTTTAAGCCTATTATATAGAAAGTGAGACAAAAATCTTTTTGCAGCTAATATTAGACATATAAATTAAAAATATGATTTTCCACTAAAGGTCTAATTTTGATTGTAAAACCAATGTTGTTTTAATTTTAAAGGTTTTTTATAAAAAAGCAGTAGAAAAGGCACCTCACCCATAAAAATTTGATGAGGTTATTTTAAAAGTTTGCTATTTTTTAACAATATGTTGAATAAAATTCATATGCACTCATGCGCACAGTGTATAAACTACCCGGAATTTTATATTCTCTTTTGAGCTATTGATAATATGGCAAATGTTCATTATGTTTTGATCATTTATTCAGGAATAATATTTTCCTTTTGGAATAAACTTTCGTAATTCTTTGTGTCAACATTCAATTCCACCTTTTTGATACGAAGAATAAGGGTCACAAGTATAGATTTTTCCTATTCCTGGAATTGTGTGCAATAATGTGTTTTCAGAGCCATTATCTATTGTTAATGTCTTAATTGTAAGACCATAAAGTTTAATGATTTTTTGGACAGTTTTAACAACTGATTGAGCATCTCTTTTTGAAAGCATCGCATATCCTAATCTTGATTTTCTTTCATAAACAGTTACTAAAATAAGTTTGCTAGACTTATTAAACACAACTGTATCCATTTCGTAATGTCCAGCTTCTTCGCGGTTGTTTATGCTTTCATCTCTATTATGAATAGAAGTTGCGCCTTGAATTTTTGACTTTGTGTATTTTCGTTTTTTCTTCTTTTGAGATTTGTCAAATGATGAATTGCTCATTCCTTTTTACCCACAAACATACTGAAGTCGATATCTAATTTAGTGTCTATTGCATTATAAAATGTCTTTAGTGTAGGGATAAACACATTTTGACCTTTATATTTCTTGGTATATTCATCTAATAAACGAGCTGCTGATACTTGCATGGTATATTTAATATTTTCACCAAGATCCATATCAGGATTTTCTTTTCTTAATTTTTTGTATTTCTTTCTTAAATTACTTCACTCAATCAAAAAGTCTTGTATTGGTTTTAATCTTTCACAACTTTTCATTACATTTGACTCATAAATATTCTGAGCTAATGCAATTTTTGTATAAGTTCATTCTTCTAGCGATAAATATGTAACAGTCATCATCTTTGATTTACATCTCTTACATTTTGCTGTTGTTGTATATTTGTATTCTTCAGCAGCGTTTTCGATGTTACTTTTGATTGTTTTAATATTTATATTCATCACTTTAGAGATTTCAATTAAGCTATTGTATCTCTGTAAGTTATCAAACAAACAAGATAAGTTACTTAATTGGAAATAATTAGTGTTTTGCTTTCTAGCTTTGTTAAGTTCATTGTCAAGTTTAGTCTTTAATGTTTTATCCTTGTAAGGTCTCAAAATAAAATGTTCGCATTTTGTAATTTGTTTTTTTGTGTTATCAAAATTGTCTATTCTTATTTCTGTTTCAACACAAATTATATTTTTCTTGTGCATTTTAGTTGCAGTTATCATATAATTAAATTGGTTCCTTTCTTTTGTTTTTTGTACACTAATTTTACAACAGGAACCAAAAAAGATGACAGCTCCACTTTACCTTTAGTGGAATGTCATCTTTTTAATTTTTACTAATATTAGACAGCGAAAAGAATAAAAATATACTTCCAAAATGAAAATATATTAACAAAACATTTTTTCTAATAAAGCTTGCTTAATGTTGTTAAGCTTTTCGAGTTTTAGTTCTTGAGAAGATATTAAGGAGTCAATTGACATAAAAAGAGTGCTGATTTTACTAGATTCAATTGTCGAATTAGGGTAATTAATCATTATCTCTCCCATTGTTGAGTTCATTAATTTCGGATTTCCTGCTCTAGTAACATAATTAGGAGCAACAATATTCAGTAGCTCTGCAACGCAAGAGTTGGGCTTTAGTATTCCTTGTTCCAGTACACCACAAACATTTGTACAATAAAATTTTTCATTTCTAAATTTCACAGTTCCCGCATTTGCCCCATCAGTTGTTCAAGTGATGCAATTTTCAAATAAATATTCTTTATAATATCCCATTAATCCGTTTCTTAATGTTTGAGAAGAGTATACTGGGTAAGTATATATTTCATTTTGAAATTCAGATATCTGATTTTGAGATAGTACTTCCCCTCTTGTTATTTTAAATAAATTGCAAACTTTATCTAAATTCCATTCATCCTCAAATCCTTTAAATCTTATTTGTGGGAATTTTTGATTTTTTAAAGCAAACATTTTGTTTAGCAATGATTGTTTTACTTCATTAAGTTTTTCGAGTTTTAATTCTTGAGATTGAATAAGTGAGTCAAGGTTTGAAAAGAATTGCCCTATTTTTTGTTGTTCAGATAGATCACTTGGAACACTGATTTCAGATTTCTCTAGCTCCAAAGAAGCTATAGAATCAAATGTTGACCCGCTAGATTTAGATTTTCAAAACTGACTAATTTCTTTTCACAATAAATTGAAATATATGAAATCATCTCCCTTTATTGCTGCAACTCCTCTTCCTATTACAATATCATAATTAGACCTTGCCACTGAGCCTACGGGTGCTCTTACAGAAAAAATAATATCGCCAATGAAAGCCCTTTTCGTTATCTGAGATGTATAAATTCTTGGATATACTCATCTATTTTTTACGTCAGCATTTCCTTGAACTAAAATGTGATCAGTTTTTTTATCAGTATAATAAATGGATAAAGGAGACTGCCCGAAGGTTATTTCTACTATTTGTTCTAATGTTTTTAAATTTCACTCGGTATTATATCCACTAAATCTTATTTCTGGCGCTAATTTTTGCTTTTGCATATCTCTCTCCATCTCAAGCTAACTTGTTATAAAATAATTTTATCATAGCTAAATACGAAGTTACTAAAATGAAGCATTTTTGTAGCAGATATAAATTAAGGGACCGTGAAAAATGAGTGTGTAGCTCTACTTCAAAAAAGAAGTAGGGCTTTTTAATTAAGCCTTGCGTAAATGAAAAAGTGAGGTGAATTATGGAAAACACAAAATTTGATGCTAAAGATTACGTTAATATGAATGATAAAGCTATTAATACACTTAAAGGTATGAAAGTTTGTGTTAACAGAGAGTTTAGCTTGCTTTTTCACAAAAAAATGTACTTTTTTGTTTTAATGCTAATGAAACACAAAGAAGAAAACAATGAATGTATTTCACTTAAAGAAATGAGTGAAGAATACGGAATTAGTTTGAATACACTTTGAGGTGCTACAAAATATTTAGTCGCAAATAATTTAATCATCAAGAAAGCTAAAAAAGAATTTAAAGTTAATGATGAAATTCAATATGCAAAATATGGTGAAAAATATATTTCAATTGATAATGATGTTAAATGGAATTTATTATTTGCTGGGAATTTTATTACATTATGAATTTCCCAAAAAATGTTAGTTAAAGTACGTAGTAAGAAAGATTTAGAAAACGTTGACTTACCTAACAAAGCATTTAGATTTCTTGGAATTAGTAGAGTAACAATATATAAACAACTTAAATTGATTTCTGAAGTTTTATTGAATTGTGATTTCAATGATGTTTTTTGCACTGAAAAAAATTCATACAAATTAGATAAACCTGTTTTCGAAACATATACAAAAGAAGAACTTGAAGAAAAAATGTTAAATGATGAAGAATTTAATATTGATAAACAACTGTGTAAACACTGTTGTGATTTAGAATATTCTTTACATAAGACTGATGGATATAACTGAACTCGGTTTCGAAAGAACGGGTGATGTTACTTTTATATTGAGTACCTTGCAAGTGTAAAGTCTAAAAGTAATTTAGTTATCACAGACCCTAAAGGTGAAATATTAGCATCGAGTGGAAATATACTTAAAAATAATGGATATAAAATTGTTGTTTTTGATTTAGTAGATACAAGAAAATCTATTAAATGAAATCCACTTAAACTTGCTTGAGAACAAGTTCATAATAAACCAAAAGATGAAATCACACAGTATGAAATATCACGTGCATATGAAAGTATAAGCGACGTTATGAATGCTGTTTCCAAATCTATATCTGAAAATAAAAATGAAAATGATATTTGAGAAAGAAAAGGTGTTGATATCGTTGAATTGGTTCTTAAATTTATGCTATTGTACTCACTTGAAGATGATAATTTTAAACTAAATGACTTTTCAATTGCTAATGTGATGCAATTTATTAGCGAAAACAATTTTAAAAAAGGAAAATGGGTTGAGAAACTTAAAAAATATAGATATAAAAACGATGAATGAAAGAAACTTTATGCTAGCTGAGAAATTTATTTTAATACTAATAAAGATACATTAACATCAGCTTTATTTAATGCTTCGGATTTATGCGCTCCTTTTGCTGCATCTCCGGAAATTTCAAGTCTAACAAGTAATGATACGTTTGATGTAAAGGAATTATTAAGAGGTGAGCAACCATTCGCTATTTACATTAAATACAATGATGCTAAAACGAAAATGAGATTTCTTATTTCACTATTTGTTACTCAGCTATATCAAAATGCAATTGATATAACACAAGAAACATCAAAATGAAGATGCACCACGAGGAAGCATTAAGATAAGCCTATTGTACACCGCGGTGGAACACTAGCGCAAACGGATACAATTTAGATAAAGACATTCAGGCTTGAGTTGTCTAAATAGTGGTTTGTTCATAGGCCTGTTACTAATAAATCTACTTGAAAAAGTAGATTTTTTTATCATCTAATTAATAAAGGTTTTTGGGACAATTCCATTCGCTTAAAAAATTAATATAATTTAATATGGAGGAAGAATGGAAGAATTAAAGATAATTAGAGATAAAAAAACTAATGCATATACTAAAGCAAATGAAACAATCATTTTTGATGATGAAGGTAAATCAATTTTGTCTCATTTCACCGGGTATAATAATAGACCACTAATTATATTTGAAATAAATAATAAAACTTATTACTTACCTATAAGAGGAGCAAAAGATGCATCAAAAAAATTGCCTTTTGAAGTAGAAATAACTAAAGATGATGATTTAAATGATAAATGATCTAAGAATTCTTGAGTTGATACAGCTAATATCCAAATAATGGATAGTGATAAGTTTCATAAAATTTATAGAGAAAAACAATTTTATACATTAAATGATTTAAAAAGTGAAAAACAGCTTGAGATAATATCAAATATATTTTTAAATATAAATAATCAAAAAGCTACAATTCAAGAAATAGATTTTGATAATGAATTAAAAGTGTATTCAAAAATGATTAAACAGAGAAATACATACAAAATTAATGATGAAAAAGAATATGAATTTTATAAAAACACGCTACTTTTTAATTTGGGTAAATATATTTTAAAGAATAGTGGTGAAAATGATATGTTTAAAGACTATAAAGAAAATAATAATGTATATGAAATTGGTGAACTATACGATATCATTGATAATGATATTAAGCAAAATGGAATTAGAACACAATATGGTAAGTTGATACCTCAATTTAAAGTAATAATTAGTAAAGATATTACAAAATATCCTTTACCTTTATTAAAAATAAATGATGATATGACCTCATTAGAATTTGTGAATATAGATGAATTTACTTTTATTGTGCTTAATAATATAAGCAAAGAAAAAGAAACTTCTAAAACAGATGAATTACTAAATAACGATACATTAATAGAAGATGGCGAAACTTTAAATAATGATGAAGAAATTATAGAAGATAATGATGGAGTAATAAAAACCAAAATATAAAAATATTTTTAGCTATAACTTAATTTTATGTGTTATAATATTGCTAATATATTTATGAACAGCTGATTATTCGCTGTATTTTTTTTGACTTTTTTTATAATTAAATAATGAAAAAACTAATTAATATTGCACAATTGCAAATGCAGCAATTTGTTGATACATTAAATAATAAAGAAAAAGAATTCAGAGAAAAGATAAATTCCCGACGTGAAATATATGTCGTAGAAAACAAAAGAAATTTATTACAAAGTACGGTACATTTTTATTAAATATTACTATGTACGAAACTAGAATAAATGGAAAAGTAAAGAGATTTACATATTATCACGATGATATTATGAAACAGATAATGAAATATAAATATGATTATGAGTTAATGAATGATTTATGCTATAAGTATCTGAATGGTGAAAATATTGGGTCCATTAATGGAAAAAGAATATCAGCTAATCATATTAAATATTGAATAAGACTACTCGGGATTGATAAAAATATAGAAGAAGAAAATAATAGATTAATTGATGAAATAAAATCAAAAAAGCTAAATGATTGTAACTCTGATATTGATATTGAAATAGATGATACATATAATGGTGTAAACTCTAAAATAAGTTCAAAAAGCATTGTTTTAGACAAGCTGTTATTCACTCTAAGCAAGATAATAAAATAGGTAAAAATGGTGTAGTGATGCTAATGCTTTTAGGGGATAAAAATTCAAAAACTAGTGGTAAAAAATTAATGATTTTGAAAATCATATTTTAAACAGCATTAATGAATTTACAAGCAAAGGGACAAAATTATATCTAAAAGCGGATGGTGCAAATTGAATAAAAACAATCGCTAATAATATACAAGCTCATTACATTTTAGATTTATTTCACTTAAAATTTGTTACAAGAAAGGCTATAGGATATTCTAAACATAGTAATAATCCATATAAAAATTTCTTTAAAAATTGATATTCAAAAACTTTTAATGCTCGATGATATGATTTATTCGAGTATGTTTTTGAATACAAAACTTTACAAGATTGTGATAGTTTGATGAATATTTTTATGGCTGAATTTGACGAGCTTAAATACGAAAATAATGAGCTGAAAGCACACATTAGAGCATTTATAAAATACATCGATAATAACAAAAAGGGGATATGAAATAAAGAAGGAAAAAGAATAAAACGTTCTTGTTTTACTGAACATTTTGTATATGCTAAATGCAAAAACACATTCAAAAAGCACAGGCTTTATATAGTTATGAAGCTATAAAATTAAAAATAATGTACGGAAATCTGAAGTCTGGATACTGTACATTATTTTATTAGCAAAAATGTGGTGATGCAGATTTGATGCACAAAATTGAAAAATTCATATTACTATGTAATATGTTTTCTATTTTTGTCAAAGTGATGCAGATTTGCATCAGATTTTAATTTGCTGATGCAAATTTAATACATAAAAATACTTTAAATAAATTACTACGTAATTTACAAGATAAAAAACTGCACCACGGTAAGTGGTTTGATGCAGTGCTTATCTTGCCTTAAAAGGGCGCGCATACGCACGCGTGTAATTTTTCTACGAAAAATTCGATTGGAAAAAACTGGAAAAAGTGAAAAAATAGAAAAAATATTAAAAAAATTGCGAAAGTAGTATAATACTATTGAAGTAGCAGATACGCTACATACTTAATTTTCACGGTTCCTAAATTAAAAATATGATTTTCCACTAAAGGTCTAATTTTGATTGTAAAACCAATGTTGTTTTAATTTTAAAGGTTTTTTATAAAAAAAGCAGTAGAAAAGGCACCTCACCCATAAAAATTTGATGAGGTTATTTTAAAAGTTTGCTATTTTTTAACAATATGTTGAATAAAATTCATATGCACTCATGCGCACAGTGTATAAACTACCCGGAATTTTATATTCTCTTTTTGAGCTATTGATAATATGGCAAATGTTCATTATGTTTTGATCATTTATTCAGGAATAATATTTTCCTTTTGGAATAAACTTTCGTAATTCTTTGTGTCAACATTCAATTCCACCTTTTTGATACGAAGAATAAGGGTCACAAGTATAGATTTTTCCTATTCCTGGAATTGTGTGCAATAATGTGTTTTCAGAGCCATTATCTATTGTTAATGTCTTAATTGTAAGACCATAAAGTTTAATGATTTTTTGGACAGTTTTAACAACTGATTGAGCATCTCTTTTTGAAAGCATCGCATATCCTAATCTTGATTTTCTTTCATAAACAGTTACTAAAATAAGTTTGCTAGACTTATTAAACACAACTGTATCCATTTCGTAATGTCCAGCTTCTTCGCGGTTGTTTATGCTTTCATCTCTATTATGAATAGAAGTTGCGCCTTGAATTTTTGACTTTGTGTATTTTCGTTTTTTCTTCTTTTGAGATTTGTCAAATGATGAATTGCTCATTCCTTTTTTACCCACAAACATACTGAAGTCGATATCTAATTTAGTGTCTATTGCATTATAAAATGTCTTTAGTGTAGGGATAAACACATTTTGACCTTTATATTTCTTGGTATATTCATCTAATAAACGAGCTGCTGATACTTGCATGGTATATTTAATATTTTCACCAAGATCCATATCAGGATTTTCTTTTCTTAATTTTTTGTATTTCTTTCTTAAATTACTTCACTCAATCAAAAAGTCTTGTATTGGTTTTAATCTTTCACAACTTTTCATTACATTTGACTCATAAATATTCTGAGCTAATGCAATTTTTGTATAAGTTCATTCTTCTAGCGATAAATATGTAACAGTCATCATCTTTGATTTACATCTCTTACATTTTGCTGTTGTTGTATATTTGTATTCTTCAGCAGCGTTTTCGATGTTACTTTTGATTGTTTTAATATTTATATTCATCACTTTAGAGATTTCAATTAAGCTATTGTATCTCTGTAAGTTATCAAACAAACAAGATAAGTTACTTAATTGGAAATAATTAGTGTTTTGCTTTCTAGCTTTGTTAAGTTCATTGTCAAGTTTAGTCTTTAATGTTTTATCCTTGTAAGGTCTCAAAATAAAATGTTCGCATTTTGTAATTTGTTTTTTTGTGTTATCAAAATTGTCTATTCTTATTTCTGTTTCAACACAAATTATATTTTTCTTGTGCATTTTAGTTGCAGTTATCATATAATTAAATTGGTTCCTTTCTTTTGTTTTTTGTACACTAATTTTACAACAGGAACCAAAAAAGATGACAGCTCCACTTTACCTTTAGTGGAATGTCATCTTTTTAATTTTTATTTTTGTAGCAGAATGCTATTAAGAAATAATTTTGTAATATAATTGTTTTAATACTTTTTTAATAAAGGAGCTGAAATGAGAATTTTAATTAAAAATGCAACAATAGTTACTATGGAAGATGAAAATAAAGTTATTCCTCATGGTAACGTTTATATTCAAGATAAATATATAGTAAAAGTTACTCCTGAATTAGATCCTGAGTTTAAAGCTGATAAAGTGATTGATGCCAATGGCAATGTTTTAATGCCTGGATTAATTAATTGCCATACTCATATAGCAATGACAATGTTAAGAAATCATGCTGATGATGTTAACTTAGAAGATTGGTTATTTAATAATATTTTTCCAATTGAAAGTAAAATGACTCCAAAAGATGTTTATTATGGAGCAAAATTAGGAATGCTAGAAATGATTTCTAGTGGTACTACAACATTTTTAGATATGTACTTTTATGAAGATCAGGTAGCACGTGCAGCCAGTGAAGTTAATATTAGAGCTTATTTAGGAATTGGAATTACTAAGGATTCACTTGAACGTAATTTAAAAGAAACTAAAGAATTATATGCACAATATAAAGATAATGATTTGATTCAAGGTGTTGTAGCACCACATTCAGTTTATACTAATGATGAATCTGACTTGGTAGCTTGTGGTAACTTACATAAGGAATTAAAAAACTTACATACAATTCATTTAAATGAATCTAAAGCAGAAGTACAAAATGCTATTGCTAAATATGGAATGAATTCATTGCAAGAAGCATATAAAACAGGTAATTTAACCAGTCAAACAGTTGTTGGACATGGAGTGCATTTAACTGATGCAGATATTAAATTAATTAAAGAAGTTGGATGTTCAATAGCTCATAACCCTTGTTCAAACTTAAAACTTGCTTCAGGAGTTTTACCTGTAAGTAAATTGTTAGCTGAAGGAATTAATGTCTGCTTAGGTACTGATGGAGCTGCATCAAATAATAATTTAGACATGTTTGAGGAAATGAAGTTTGCTTCATTAATTCAAAAAGGTGTATATGATAATCCTACTAATTTACCTGCTTGAGAAACTTTAAAAATGGCTACAGTTAATGGAGCTAAAGCTTTACACATGGAAGAAAGCTTAGGGAAAGTTAAAGCAGGATATTTAGCTGATTTAATTTTAGTTGATATTCATAACATTAATCACACACCAAGTGCTAATGTTATTAATTCATTAGTTTATTCAACAAACAGTAAAGATGTTTACACAACTATTATTAATGGAAAAATTGTTTATGAAGATCATCAATTTAAAACAGCTGATGCAAATGAATTAATGAAACAAGTCAATGCAGTTTACCATGAACTCATTAAGTAAATGCTTACAAGGCATTTTTCTTTATCTTTTTTAATTATTAAATAAATAATTAAGAGATAGCATTTTAAGAAAATATAAAAAAATATTTTTAAATTTCAAAAAATAAAGGTATAGTTATAACTAATTATGGGAACAAAGAATTTAATTATTGTCGAATCACCTAATAAGGTAAATACAATTCAAAAGTATGTGGGAGATGACTATCAAGTAATTGCTAGTGTTGGCCACATTTTGAAAATGAAAACTACAGGAACTTATGGTTTTGGAATTGATATGGAAAATTGAGAGCCAGAATATAGTGCTGACTCAAGTAAGAAAAAAGTAATTTCAGAACTAAAGGCTGCTGTTAAAAATGCTAAACATATCTATATCGCAACTGACCCGGACCGTGAAGGGGAAGCGATTGGATATCATTTAGTTGAATATTTAAAATTACAAGATAGATATTCAAGAATTAAATATAACGAAATTACTAAGGATGTAATTTTAAAAGCTTTAGCTAAACCTCAAGAGTTAGACTTTAACTTAATTGATGCTCAAAAGGCTCGTAGAATGCTTGATAGAATTATTGGTTTTAGACTTTCAAAACTAATGCGTACTAAATTAAAACAAGCACCAGGAACTCCAACTGCCGGAAGAGTTCAAAGTATTGCTTTAAAATTAATTGTTGATCGTGAAAACGAAATTAGAGCATTCGTGCCGGAAAAATATGCAACATTATCAGTTAAAATAGAAAATGATAATTTTGCTTATTATTATGATGCTACAGTTTCAGGAGATCGAAAAGATTGAATAAATAACGAACAATTGGAAAAATTTCAAAAATACTTTGCTACAGCTAAAAAAGAACTTGTTGTTGCAGATATAAAAGTAGCCGAAAGAAAAGTTGCTGCAATGCAACCATTTAAGCAAGCTGTTATTTATCGTAAATCACCACTCTCTTCACAAACTACACAATATGTGTTGCAAAAACTTTATGAAGGATTTGGAGATGGCGGGTTAATTTCATATCCAAGAACTGATTCAACACGTCTTTCTCAAGACTTTATAGACCAAGCACATAGCTATATTAAGCAAAAATGAGGTGCAGATTATATTGCGAGTGAAGTTAAAGGATTTAGTGGAGATCAGGATGCCCATGAGGCAATAAGACCTACGCATATTGAATTAACTCCAGCAAGCGCAAAAGCACTTTATAACTTGACAGACTCAGAATATAAAATTTATAAAATGATTTATGAAAATACATTACAAGCCTTAATTAAACAACCAATTAGAGAAATTACATCTTATACATATCAAAATGGAACATATACATTTAGAAATTCATATTCTAAAATTAAATATGATGGATATTATGTGGTTACTGGAAAAGAAACAGAAGATATTAATCCAAACTACCAAGTAAACCAAGTTGTTCCAGTAGAGGAATTTATTTTTGAAGATCACGAAACAAAGCCAACAGCTAGATATAATGATGGTTCATTAATTGAAGCTTTAGACAATATAAAAGTTGGTAGACCTTCTACCTTTGCTGCTACTGTAAAAATAGTTAAAGATAGAAATTTTGCAGTTAAAGAATCAAATGCTTTAGTTCCGACTGAATTTGGAGAAATTGTTCTTAAGGACTTAATTTCAGGCTTCCCTAACATCATTAATGAAACTTATACAGCACAAGTAGAAGATGAATTAGACTTAATTGCTGAAGATAAAATTAGCAAAAATGTTGTAATGCAAAACTTTTGAGATAAATTTGCTACAGAATTTGAAGAAGCTGATAGTAAAATTGAAACTTACACATTCCCACTAAAAGAATTCGATACACCATGTCCAGAAGATGGAGGAATCTTAGTTCAAAGATTTAATAAGAAAAATCAACCTTTTGTTGCATGTAAAAACTTCCCAAAATGTAAATATACAGCTAGCTTGCCTGAAGCTGAAAAAGTTTCAGATGAAGAAGCAAATGAAGAAACATTTATTAATGATATTGAGATGGAATAACTTAATATTGCAATTTATTTTTAATGATTTTAAAATCTAGTTTATTCTAGATTTTTTTATTTACTCCTAAATTTTTAATTTAAAAATTATATTAACAAATAAATATGATTTTTTAAAAGATATAGAATAAAAGTAAGAATGATAGTAAGGAAAGTGAGATAAATATGAAAAAAATAAGTAAATATGTAGCATTAATGCCTTTGGCAGCTGCTCCTGTTATTGCGGTTGCAACTTCTGAAAATAATGAAGAAGTTAATAGTGAAAATGACCAGGCCGATATTGATTTAAGGGCCATTGATGTGCAAAGAATTATGGAATGAATTAAAAGTAATGATGATGCTTTTATAAGAAAATTCCCAATTATGCAAAATAATCAAACAATTGATGATTTCTTGAATAAATGAGATATATTTAGCAATATTAAATCACACAATGATATAAAACAAAAAGTTGAAAAAGAGCTAAATAATCCCGATAAATATTATGACATAATGCAAAATATAAATAAGCATTTTGGCAGTGGTCTTGAAACAAAAGCTATTGTTACTATTGATAATGTTACGAAATTATTTAAAAAATTTAAAGAAGTTCTAGATAAAGACAAAATAAGAGATTATTATGCAATTTATACATTCTTAGAATGGGTAAAAAGCTTGTCTGTAGACAAAGAAATTCCAAAAATTAATAATTCAGACAACACCGATAATAAATATTGAAATTTCTATAATGATGATAAGTTTTATGATATTTATACAAAAACATCAATACTAAGAAATTTCAATATTGCATTTGGTGAAGGTGACATCAATACTTTGTTTAAAAACAATTTTAGTTCATTTAATTATAATAACTCAGATGATATATCCTCATTTGTAAAAGATATAAATAATATATATTACCCTAATCTTATACACCAAAGTGGCTTTAAATTGTTCAAGACAATAATGAATGATGCCTATGAAAATAGGGACAATCTAGATGTTGAAAAATATCTAACCTACGCTTCCCACTTGGGCCAAATATAGTCACTTTTTAGGTGGCTATATTTTTGAAAAAAATATAAATATTATGCTACTATGCTACTAAATGTGGTATAATATATTCATGAAAAAGAAGAACCTACATGAAATAAATTGAATAATTTCAAGATCTAAAAGACAAAAAGGAACTTATATATCTGTTGGATATCAAAGCACAAACAAAACAGGATATGCTGTAAGATTCGGGATAGGATATGAAGAAGATTTTGATAAATATCAAGAAAATTCAGTCGAAAAAATAAAACAAATTATAAAAACTCTTCCTCTCTCAATGACTAAAGAAGAGGTTATTAATGAAATTAATAAAAGATCAAAAATAAAAGCCCTAAAATAAATGAGACATATGAAAAATTTGTTGGACTCGACTTAATTTCTCGATTAATTGATTATTTTGATATTTTCAAGGATTGTAAAACTACAAAATCAGTAAGTTTAAATGATGTTGTAAAGCAACAAATATATCAAAGAATTAAAAATCCACTAAGTGTTTATGCTACATACAAAAATGCAACTAAAGAAAAACAAGATTTTTATTCTAAAAATTCGTTTTATAGATCACTAGAATATATTGCTGATAACAAAAATCAAATACTTAAGCAATATAAATGAAACCATGAAAAATGAGTACAAAAGAGATGTAAGTATAGTTTGATTTGACTCAACAACAGCTTATTTTGAAACATTTAGTCGAGATGGTTATAAGAAACCAGGTTATTCAAAAGATGGAAAATTTAAAGAAGACCAAATCGTTATTGGACTCGCCACTGATAGTAATGGTATACCAGTGCACTACAAAGTTTTCCCGGAAATACAGCTGATTCATCTACTTTTATTCCTTTTATACTTGAACTGCAAAAATATACAACATAACCACAGTTACTGTTATTGCTGATAAAGGAATGTCTGTAAATAAAAATATAAGATTTTTAGAAGATAAAAAACTAAATTACATTATTTCATACAGAATGAAAAAAGGTTCAAAAGAATTCAAAGAATATGTTCTTAGTGAAAAGGATTACATTAATGAAAATGGACTCTTATATAAGAGCAGAGAGATAATATCTCTATACCGTAATGGAAGAAAAAATGGTCACACTAGAAAACAAATAATCACTTTTAGTGAAAAAAGAGCAAAAAAGACTATGAAGATAGAAAAATTCTTATTGATAACTTCAATAAGAAAGCTAAAAATGGAAAAGTGTCATATGAAGATATGGTTGGAGGAAAGAAATATCGTTTCTTTAAACCAACAGATAAGTCAGGTTTTTATGAATTAGACTATGATAAAGTCCTAGAAGATGAAAAATTCGATGGATTTTATGTTTACGAAACTAATAGAGTTGATCTTAAAGAAACAGAAATCGTTGAGCTATATGCAAAACAATGACAGGCTGAAGAAAACTTTAGAACATTAAAAGGTGCATTATCATTAAGACCAATGTATCTTTCTACATGAAAAAATATACAAGGATATATTTGTTTATGTTTCCTTTCTTTAGTAATGTTAAAATTCCTTACCTATAAAATTAATGATTTTTTAGGTCTTGCTTAGAAGGATAAAATGACTACATCTAGAATCATTACTATGATTAATGATGTTAAACAAGTTGAACACTATTTTGACAAAAAACTTATAAATACAATCGAAATCAAAAACCCAGCCTTACAACAAAGCTGGGAAGACTACCAATTAATATTAAATATTTTTAATCATTTAAATATTAAATAAAGTTTCAAACCAACTACAGCATTCACTGTGGCTGGTTTATTTTATTATGCTACTGCTGGGAAACGTAGGAAAAGTTTCAGATGAAGAAGCAAATGAAGAAACATTTATTAATGATATTGAGATGGAATAACTTAATATTGCAATTTATTTTTAATGATTTTAAAATCTAGTTTATTCTAGATTTTTTTATTTACTCCTAAATTTTTAATTTAAAAATTATATTAACAAATAAATATGATTTTTTAAAAGATATATAATAAAAGTAAGAATGATAGTAAGGAAAGTGAGATAAATATGAAAAAAATAAGTAAATATGTAGCATTAATGCCTTTGGCAGTTGCTCCTGTTATTGCGGTTGCAACTTCTGAAAATAATGAAGAAGTTAATAGTGAAAATGACCAGGCCGATATTGATTTAAGGGCCATTGATGTGCAAAGAATTATGGAATGAATTAAAAGTAATGATGATGCTTTTATAAGAAAATTCCCAATTATGCAAAATAATCAAACAATTGATGATTTCTTGAATAAATGAGATATATTTAGCAATATTAAATCACACAATGATATAAAACAAAAAGTTGAAAAAGAGCTAAATAATCCCGATAAATATTATGACATAATGCAAAATATAAATAAGCATTTTGGCAGTGGTCTTGAAACAAAAGCTATTGTTACTATTGATAATGTTACGAAATTATTTAAAAATTTAAAGAAGTTCTAGATAAAGACAAAATAAGAGATTATTATGCAATTTATACATTCTTAGAATGGGTAAAAAGCTTGTCTGTAGACAAAGAAATTCCAAAATTAATAATTCAGACAACACCGATAATAAATATTGAAATTTCTATAATGATGATAAGTTTTATGATATTTATACAAAAACATCAATACTAAGAAATTTCAATATTGCATTTGGTGAAGGTGACATCAATACTTTGTTTAAAAACAATTTTAGTTCATTTAATTATAATAACTCAGATGATATATCCTCATTTGTAAAAGATATAAATAATATATATTACCCTAATCTTATACACCAAAGTGGCTTTAAATTGTTCAAGACAATAATGAATGATGCCTATGAAAATAGGGACAATCTAGATGTTGAAAAATATCTAAGAATATTTGATGAACTTGGTCGTTCAGAAATATCGACTAAGATTTTTTGATTATATATGTATTCAATTTATAAAAATGATTTTTGATTTTATTCAAACCAACTTTTTGGTGACATTAATCAATATGATGGATATAAATGAAGTAAAGAATTATTAGACTGTTATATAAATAATCAATGTCCACCTGTCCAAGACAATTATTATAGAGGTCATGTGGATCAAATAATAAATTGAGTTTATAAAACTGCTATAGTTAGTGCAGAATTTAAAAAATTAAATGCAAAATATTCTCCTGTATTTGAAGCTAATAAAAAAGAAGAAAATTATAAATACTCTAATCCAACTATTAAGAGTCAATTTAATGCACAGATAAATGCTTTGCCTTATTTATCAGAACTAAAAACATTAGTTGCATATGATAAATCTATTTCTGATGTTGTTGTTGGAATTAAGGCCATTAATAATAAATACTTTCCGATAGAACCCAAATTTGATATCTCACATCTCAACGGAAATAGTAATTTAGCTAAGATTCAAAGTTATAAAAATATTAGTAAAACATCAGCTGATGCCTTTAAAAATATGATTTCTAACGCAACCACTGATAACGATGTAACAGAAATATTTAAAACAATTAAAAACTTAGATGATGTATTAAAAAACACGTCTGATTTAAATAAAAAATTTGGAGAAATTAAAAACACAATAAAATATAAGTTTTCTGATTCTCAGCCACAATCAAATTATGATACTAGATACAATGATTTTGAAAATAAATTAAACTCTATTAGTGAAATAAATAATTCATCTACATATCAAAATGTAAATGATTTAATTGCACAATTTTATACATCTATTCAAGAAACTAATAATGCAGCTGAACAATTAAATGGTGAAGTTAAATATAATAAGTTAATTAGCGAAAGAATAAATGAAATTTCTAAATTGGATAATTTATCAGTAAGCCAAAAAGAAAATATCACAAAATTAATTAAGACACAAACTGATAAACACTCAATAGAAGATATTGTTTACTCTGCTGTATCATTAAATGATATTATAGGAAAACTAAAAACACAAAAGCTAGAAAATGAAGCTGTAACAAAAACAATTAGTTTTACCGAATCTGATAATAAATTAAAAGAAGACTTTAATAATAAAGCCAATGCAATTGTTGCAAAAATAACAGAATTAAGAAATTTTGTTTTTGATAATAGTTCGGTGCAAAAAGTTCCTGTGATTGATGATGATGCGAGAGAATTAATTCTGAATGCAAAAAGCGCAGCTAGAAAATTAAATGGTGATGATAAAATGGCTAAAGCTAAATCATCAGCTATTGCAACCATAGGAACATTAGATAAGTTAAATTCAGCTGTTATTGATGAATTCAAAAAAGAAGTCATCAATGCTAAAGATATAACTTCAGTTGAAGCAATTAAATCAAAAGCCACAAGCCAAAACCATACTATCAGTGAAATTTTAGATTCACTACAACGTGCTGAAGCATTAAAAAATAATGCACCTGTATATAAAAATGCAACATCAGAACAAAAACAAGCACTTGAATCAGCTATTAATTATGTAAAAAATAATATTTTGGATGAATCTGGTAAAAAGATGAAGCCAAATAATTTAGTAAATGAAATAGCATCTAAAAAAGAAGTAATTGACAATACAATTGCTACTATCAACCAATTATCAAGTCAAATTGCTACAGAACAACAAAATGCAAAAGAAAATATTCAAAAATTGCAAAATTTAACACAAGAACAAAAAGAAACTCTAAAAAATGATATTGATTCAGCAACAAGCATTGAATCAGTTAATCAAAAGGTTTCAAATGCATCAAAAATAGATCAAGCTACAAAACAATTTAAAACTGCAATTGAATCAGCGAAAATAATTGATAAGCATTCAAGAAAATATACTAATTCTACAGAAGAAGCTAAAGATTACTTTGACACAGCCCTAAAAGAAGCTGAAATCATTTATCGAAAAGAATTGAAGGGTAAAACTGCAGAGCAAATTAAAATTTTAGCTGATAAGTTGAGCCAAGCTGTAAAAAATATTGATGGAGATATTAGATGAAATAAATATCTTAATGAACAAAAAGCAGACATTGATGTGCTAGATAACTTGAGCCTTGAACAAAGAAATAAGATTAAAGCAAGAATTGATGCAGCACCTGATTCTAACTCTATCAAACCTATTAAAGAAGCAGCTGGAAGCTTAAATAGATTTATTAAGGATGTTAAAGAAGCACAAGATGATGTTGCAACCATAAAACAAAGCAATAATTATCAACAAGCAGAGCAAAGTTTAAAAACAAGTTTTGATGATAAAGTAGGTAATTTAGATAAAGTGCTTGCTAATGCAAAGGCAATAGATTCATTTGACGATTTAGAAACTATTAATAAATTAGCTAATAATTTAAAAGCTGGTGTAGAAGATTATAATAAAGCTAAAACTGCTCTTAATGGTGATTTATTGATTTCTAATGCTAAGGCTAAGGTTCAAACAGCATTAAGTAACAGTACTCATTTGTCAAATGAATATAAAGAAGGTGTTAAACAAAGTCTGGATTCTAATAATAGTGTAGCTGATTTAAATAATTTAGCTACTGCAGTAACTGATTTAAACGCAGCTGCAAGCAATTTAATAATAGCTGCCAATAAGTTAGAAACAGCTTTACAAGATCCGCAATATGCTAATGCAAGTGAAGAAACAAAAACTAAAGTTGCGAATGCTCAAAAGAAAAACAGTGAATTATTAGCAAATAATTTATTAATTAATGGGCAAAAACAACCAGCTGTAACAAGTGCTATTGAAGCAAATAATTTAGCTTTAGAAGCAATTAAGGCTGATAAAGAAGCATTACAAAATGCTAAAGCACAAGCAACAGAAGCATTAAAACAATTAACTAATTTATCTCAAACTCAAATAAATACAATTACACAAATTATTACAGCCGCTAATACAACTGCTACAGTAACAGAAACCCTAAATAATGCTAGATCATTAAACACAAGCATGGGTGAACTTATTGCAGCATATAATAAATTTGATAATGCTAAATCAGAAACTAAATACACTCAAGCTTCTGAAACAAGCAAAAATCAATTTGATAAGGAATACAGTAATAAACAAACTTATTCAAAAGATGTACAAACAAGTATAAAACCAGAAGAAATTAGCAAAATTACTCAAACCATTAAACAAATATACAACTCTTTAGATGGTGGTATAGAACTTGATAAAGCAAAACAAGTAGCCAAAGATAAAATTGAAAAATTATCAAATCTTGATTTATTAGCTAAACAAGCAGCTTATGAAGCAATTGATAAAGCTGTAACTAAAGAACAAGCAGAAACTATTGCAGACAATGAAACAACTTTAGATCAAAAAATATTAACAGCAAATAATATATTAAAAGATTGCACAACTATTAAAGGTACTCCACAATACAAAGAAGCTACAGACAGTAAGCAAACTGCATTGGATAAATCTTTCGAAGCATTAAAACAAGCAATTAATGATGCAAAAGCTCAAAGTGATTTAGACAAAGTTACTTCTACTATTGAAGGTCTTAATGATAAAGCAAGTGATTTGACATCAGCTAAAAATGAACTTGATGGTAATGCTAACTTAGCATCTGCGAAAAAAGTTGCTAAAGCAGTTATTGAAGCTTTAACAAATATCGATACACCAGTTAAGAATCATTTTGAAAGCCAAATGGATGCCAAAAGTTCAATAAAGGAAATTGAAGCCATTGCTATTCAAGCAACCGCAACAGATACCGCTGCAAAAGAATTAATCAATACTGTAGCTGAAGCAATTAGGTTTAAAGATAAACCTGATTACAATTTTGCACGGCGTGACCAAAAAGAAAATTTAACAGAAGCACTCGAAACAGCTAAATCATTTTTAAAGACTGATAACAATAAGCTTTATATAAATACAACACCGGATGTTATTAATGGAGCTAGAGAAACATTGTCTCGTGCAATTATTGAAGCCTCAAGTCAAGCTGACAAAATCTTAAAAGCACAAAAAGCTGCCATTGATAAAATCAGTAAGCTTACTGATTTAACCGACCAACAAAAAGCAGATTTGAATCATGAAGTTTCGGCCACAACTACTGATGAAAAAATTCAAACAGTTGTTACAAAAGCCAGTGAACTTGATCAAATTACTAAAGAATTTAAAAACACAGTAAAAGCAGCAGAAAAACTTAATAAGGCTGATGAGAAATATAAATATGCAGATGAAAACAAACAAAGCGAATTTGATTCTGAATTACAAGATGCTCAACTTGAACTTGCAAAAGGATTAGCTGGCAAAAATAAAGAACAAATTAAAATATTAAATGACAGACTAAGTGCTGCACAAAAAGCCTTAAATGGAGATAGCAAAGTAACTAATACAAAGCAAGAAGCTAAAGAACAAATTAAAAACTTGGACAATTTAAACAAAAATCAAGCTGATATTATTAATGAAGCAATTGATAATTCAACTAGTCCAGAAGAGGCTAATAAATTAGCGTCAAAAGCAAAAGATTTAAATGATGCAATTACTAAAGCAAAACAAACTCAAAAAGAAGCACAAGTAGTAAAAGACACATCTAAATATACAGAATCAAGTGATCCAACTAAGAATTCATTTAATGAAGCAACAAATAAATTAGATAATGACATAACAAATGCAATTTCAGCAACTGATTTAAGCACAGCTGAAAAATTAGATAATTTAATCAAAACATTAAAAGAAGATACAACTAAAGTAAATGACGCAAATAAGGGCTTAGATGGGGATACACTTCTAGAACGTGCTAAAGCAGAAGCAAATGGTGCAATTTCATCAGCAAGTCATTTATCTCTTCAAGTCGCTGAAACATTTAAGCAACAAGTGAAAGAAGCAACAACAATTGCTGCTGTTAATAAAATTAAAGCTAATGTTAAAGATACTCAAGCTGCAGCTGAAAAGTTAATTAATAATCTTGATAAAGTAAATACAGCATTGCAAACCTCAAGTGGCTCAGCAGATCCAGCAACGCTTCAAGAAACCTTAGATGTTAGTCAAGAGGCTAATAAATTATTAGAAAATCATAAATTAAAGCAAGGTGTAGATATCACCAAAATAAATCAAATTAGTGATAAATTAAGCGATGTGATTAATAAGTTTAAAACTAATGCAGATGCTTTAAAACAAGCACAAAACAATGCTACTGACAAAATCAATGTATTACCAAACTTATCAAATTCTCAAAAAGAAGCATTGATTAATGAAATGAAAGGAAAAAACAGCCCAAGTGATATTCCTGGTTCAATAGCAAAAGCAAAAGAACTAGATAAAGCTTGTGAAGAATTGAAAAATAATTTAAATTCATTAAATGGTACACAAGCACAAGATAATTACAAATTAGCCGATAAAGACAAGCAAAAAGAACTTAATAATATTATTGATGATGTTCAAAATATTAGAGATCAAGTTACTAAGGCAGTTGATAAAGCTGCTATTGAAGCAATCAATAATAAAATAAATACAGCCAAAAATGCTTTAAATGGAAATGGCAACAAGCAAAAAGCTAATGCAGCTATTGATAGCCTAAACAATTTAAATTCAAATCAAAAGTCTGCAGCTAAAGAAACTTTAAATCAAGCTGAAAACAAAGCTCAATTAGATACAAAAGTTAAATCAGCTCAAGATCTAGATACAGCTAAAGCAAACTTGGTAAAAGAAAAAGTAAGTTTAGATGCTTTAATTAATCAATTTACAAAACCAAATAATAGTAATCAAGCTATATTATCTGGATTTGAATCACAAGTAAATACTATTGATGCAAACAAGCAAGCGTTAGAAGATGCTAAAACAAAAGCAAATGATGCTTTAAATGCAACAACATTAAATGCCAATCAAGTAGCTCAAGCTTTAACAACTATTGCTCAAGCTAAAAAACAAGCTGCAAATGCAATTGATACAATTGTGACAAATAATAATTCAATTATTTCAGCAGCTAATATAGCAAACTTTATTAATAATACTGACAAACAAAACGCAAACGAATTTACAACTAATGCTCTTGATAAGAAAGCAAACTTATACGAAGGTATTGTGAATGCTCGCCAAGTGCAACATTTAGCTGCCTTAGATCGACTAGCTAAATTCAAAGATAACTTAGCTCAAGACCTAAAAAAATCAAATGCCTTTGCACTTACATTAAATGGAGCACAAGAAGAATTGCAAGCTTCAAATACAAAAGTAAGTGATGATGAAATATTAGCTAAAGTAAATCACCAATTATTAAAAGATAAGTTAGCATTAGCATATGATGCTATATCTAAAGCAAATATTAATACTTCACTTCCTAAAAACTTAAAACAAGAAATTGAAGCCCAAAAAACTCAAGCTTTAGAATTATTAAAATATGCTAATACAGTTGTAACAACTCCAAGAGCTACTTATGATGCTAAAGCTGATAAATTAAACTTATTATTAGCTAAAAATGATTTAGCTACCGTAATTGTCAAAGCGCAAGCAGCAGAAAAATCAAGTCAGCTTAATGCAGCTATTAAACAAGCTCAAGATGCATTAAATAATCCTGCTTTTGATCAAGATGCAATCAAAGCTGCTAGTGATAAACTTGCAAATGAAATTGATAAAGCTAAATTATATGTATCTATTAATCAAGCTAATGACTTTGTTAAAGAATTACAAGAAGGAAACAAACAACACCACAGTGCTTTAAGAGATAGAATTGTTAATACATTAAGTAATGATGATATTCCTAAATCAACAGCTGCAGCTAATAAGCAAGATACTAAGGCTGGATATAATACAGCTGCTGCTGCTCTTGATAACGCTGTAGCAAATGCTAAAAAGACAATTGGTGATGTTTATAAAGCATTAGAAGAATTAAGAAACAAAATTGCTACTATGCCTGAAGAAGCCAAGTCAGATGAATTAAAAGCTGCTTTAAATCAAACCAAGGACATAAATAAAGATAGTAGTGTAGTTGCAATAGAAAATGCGTTAGAAACATTACAACACAAATATGCAACAAATGAGCTTGATAAAGCTATTGCAGCTGCTCCAACAATTAATGATAAATATGCTTCATTAGTTCCAAGCATTGTTGAACAATCTCAAGCTGTAAGAAATAATCCTCAAGCAAGCACACAAGAAATTGCAAGTCAACTTGCAAAACAATTATTAAACAATGCTAAAGGAAATGCCTTAAATTCATTAGTTAACTTAACTAACTTAAATAATGCTCAAGCTAGCGCATTAGCTAATGCTATAGCACAAGCTAAAGATAATGAACAATTAATTAATATCACTACACAAGCTAGTCAGTTAGATAAAGCAATGAGTGAATTAAAAGATACTTACACTAAAGTTGATCAAGCATATAAAAACGAGACTAACTTACCATATGAATTCTTCTTTGCACCCGCAAATAAACAACAATTTATTAAAAATATAATTGCTATCGTAGGTAAAATAACTCCTGAAACTGGCCAAGTTTATATAGATAATTTACCAGCTCAAATTAATCAACTAAACAGTGATTTAAATACTGCTCTTGATTTACTGGGACAAGGAAAGAACCAAGCTAAAGTGATGGAAGCAGAATTTACTAAGTTACATAGCCAAGCTGATAGCTTGCAAAGCGATTTAAACGCTAATGCTAATAAATTATTCAATTCACCTAAAGCAATTCAAGAATCAGTAAATACCTTACAAAACCAAATTAAAGATTTAAGTAATAAATATTTTGATAATCATGCTGATTATATGCAAGAAGGAAATGCTAAGTTAAAAGAACTAATAAATCAACTAAACAAACTAAATGAACAAGTTAAACAATTTTCACCTCAAGTATTTATGCAAGGCAATACTCGTATTACTCAGATTCAAGATGCAATAAATAATAATTCAGAGTTTGTTAAGGAACAAATTTCACAAGAAAACTTATCTAAATTTAACCAAGCTTTAACATATAAAGAAGCAAAAGACATTTTAGATAGTCAAATCTCTACAAATCATGACATAAAATCAAAAATTGATCAAGTTGTAAGAAACTTGCAAGACATTTTAGAAAATAAAAATGATAATAGCAAGCAAAATGCCACATTAATGGATGCTATTAAACCTAGGGCAAAAGAAAATTTAGTTAATGAAATTGACTTAATGAGCCAACAAACTAAATTATTGCAAGATAACAAAAAGCTTTTTGAAATACAATTGCAAAATGCATATATTAACGATAAAGTTTATGATGCTGTTGTTAAAAAAATAAACAATACCAATGAGCAAAATTTTGAATCTTATACAGAATTTAGTGATCTCCTAAATTCACAATCTAAAAACTTAAAAGCCCGCGCTGCTGGCATAAAAGAAATTTTAGATGCAATCAAAATGCAAAATGAAGCAAAATTAACCAAAGGTATAAATTTATTAAATCCAATTGATAAAAATAATGCAAATCTAGCTAAAGTAATGAAAGATAATGACTTCATTTCAATCTTAGCTAATGCAAAAGATAAGTCATTGACCAAAGAAGATTTAAATAAAATAGCGCAAATGAAAGAATCTTCTGAATACCAAAAAGCTTCGCCACTAATTCAATCTCTATTAGATCAAAAATTGCAAATGTCTCGTACCTGAGCTTGATGATCTATTTTAGTTGCAATCGCATCTGTTGGTTGAATTGCTGCAATTATTGCTCTATACTATAAGAGAAAATAATAATTCAAAACCCCATAGGTTATGTCCTATGAGGTTTTTTGTATCGAAAAATAAAAACACTCTCATTAAGTTGAGAATGTTTTTGAGCTAGTACTAAAGTGATTATTTATTTTTTCTACCCTTACTTTTGGCAATATACATAATAATTCCACCAGCAAAAGTTATTGCACTAAGTACTAATAGTGGAATTCAGAACATAAAGTGTGAACCACCCATTTCTGCTAATTCTTTTTCAGTTTCATTAATTGCGTTATTTAGGTCGTTTGTTAATTTATTAATTTGATCTGCTGTCATACCGGCAAAACCTTTTTGTTGCGCGTCTTTTAATGTGTTATAAGCATTTTCAAGTTTTGCACTTGTATAAGCATTTGGCAATTTTGCTGAATTTTTATCAACAAAGTCTTGGTAGTTTGCCAATGCATCCTTAGCATTTTTATCAGCACCAACTAGTGTATTTGCAGTAGTCATAATGCTTTGTAATTGTTCTGAAGTGTTAGCAGCTTGGATTTGTTTTGTTAATTCTGCTTTTTGTTCATTAGTTAAGTTTAATTTATTGATTTCTTGAACATAATAGAATTTATTATTTTCATTTGCTGCTTGTGTTAATTGATCAATTTGTTTATTAAGATCAGTTAATGAAATATCACTATTTAATTTACCATTTGCTAGTAAACTGTTAGCATTTTTTATTAGTGTTTGTAAATCATTTGGATTTGTTGAGTTGTGTTGAGCAGCTTCAGAAGCGTATGCAATAGCATTTTTTAGCTTAGTTGCTGCATCATTTAATTCATTTGCTTCTTGTGCAGTGGCTTGTAATGCTTGATCTCCGGAAGTTACTTTATTAATTAATCCTTTAAGCACATCACTTGACAAGTTAGGATAATTTTCTGGTGAAAATTGAGCATTGTATAAATCATTATTTAATGCTGAAATTAAGTTTTTATATACATTTAATGTTGGAAGAGAGCTAATATCCTTATTAGCAATTTGAGCTATTGCTGTTTTAAGATCATTAATTTGTGAAACAGCGTTTGAATTCTTAAGCTCATTTGCATTATTGCTTAATGTAGTTAACTCATCATTTAATGTATTTCATTGAGTAGCAATGCTTGCGTTTAATTCTTTTGCTTTATTATCAACATTTGTTATTACACTATTAATTTTATCAGCTTGTGCATTAGTAAATTTGTTTGTAGCAGCATCATAAAATTGGTTAATTGCTTCTTGATTTGAGGCTAAGAATGATTTATTTTCACTATAAACATCATTTCTTTCTAACGCATTTTGATATGTACTATTATCACTTGCTTGTAGTTCTTTTAAGCTGGCAGGAATATTGATATTGCTATCGTTGTATTTAAAACTATTTAGGTTTTCCATTGCTTTTAATGTTCCATCATCATTTAATAATTTATTAAATGATTCAATAGCTGTTAATGAGTTTTGCAATGAAGTCTTAAATTCATTTGCTGCTTGCATAGAACTTAAATTATTACGTTGTGTTTCTAAAGCGTTGTAAGCTTCAGTTGTTAAATAAGGTTTTAATGCTTTAAGTTGAGCATCTATTCCATCTAACAAGTTTTTACCAGATAAATTGTTTTTAGCAGTTGTTAAATTAGTGCTATTTTGTTCAATTACAGTAGGATCTAACTTAGCAGTTGTATTATTATCAACATTATTAACATAGTTTTGTGCTTGTTCAAATGCTTGGTCATATGCTTTTTGTTCTTCAGGGCTAGATAATTTGTAAGCTAAAGTTGTATTCTTGTTTTGCTCTTTTTCGTCAGCACTTAATGAAGTATCTGAGTCATTGTTAAGTTTTGAAACAGAGACAAGGTGTTTAAGGTTATTGAATGCAGCAATATTATTTGTAACTTTATTTGCAATACCTTGGATATTGTCAACAAAGCTGTTGTTATCTAGCGCTTTTTGTTCTATATCACCATCAGCATATGCATTTTTAACTGCTGTAGGTAGACTGCTTGTATCTTTTGAGTTAGTTAATCCTTGATAAATGTTTTCTCTAATGATGGTAAATGTTTTGCTTAATTCATTAGCTTTTTGGCTTAATTGTTCTTTTGGTGTTTTTGAATCATAATTTTTAACTTCATTTAATAAGTTGTCAAAATTATCTAAAACATCTTGTGGAATGTATTTTAAGTAGTCCTTTTGAGCTAATTTTTCTTTAAGCTGAGCATATTGTTGAACTTCATTAAGCAATGAAGCGCTATTGATTGCTGAAAGATAAGATTTAAAGTTTGCAGTTAAAACATTTAAATGTGGATCAACTTGATTTGTGTTTATAAAGTTTTGAATAATATTTTGTGGTAATTGTGAATTATTAGCTCTATAAATACCATTTAATCTATTTCTTAAAGAATTTGTATCTTCAGTAATGTTACTGTTTAATTGAGCTAATGTGGCATTTATATTATCAACTGAATCTAATTTAATTCCAGCGATTTGATCATTTACTTGTTGTAATAATTCATTTAATGTTTGTTTTTGGTCACTAGATAAATGAGTATTTTGTTGCGCTTCAGTTAAAACATTTTTTAAATTATCTAATTGTGTATATGCCTTATTTATATTTTGTACAGCTTGTAGTGCATTGCTAAATTGGCTGTATGATAATGCACTATTTGTTAAAGTTTCTTTAACTTTAGCTAGCATATCTGGAGTTAACTTTGTATCTTTATTGGTTACAAAATCATTAACTTGCTTATCTCTGCTTTGCTTTTCAGATTCCATAGCTTTTTCAACTTCTTGGTTTAGTTTATCTAATTCAGAATTTAGATCGCTTAAATTATTAGAATCATAACCATTTGGACTTGTTAGATTATTGTCAATTTTGTTTTGTAAATCTTGAGGGCTAACTGTGAAAGTTGAATTTTCTGGTGAAAGGAAATTATTAATTTGATAATTTAAAGCATTCATTGCTTTTTGATCATCTATTAATTTTTGTAAAAATGTTTTGTCCTTGTCAATTGTTGCTGAGTCTTGACTATTTGGAATAGTGTTAATAGCTGCTTGAATTTTGACAGCTTGTTCTGGTGTTATAGAATTGTGTTGTTCATTATTATTTTGAGCTTGTTTAACATTATTATTTAATTCATCTTGAGCTTGTTTCAAGTATCCATCTAAATTATTTTTTGCTGATGTTGCTGCTGAAACCAATTGTGCTGCAATTCCTTCTGGATTGCTTAAAATATTTGTTTTATTAGTTTCAGGAACTGAAATTTGGCCATTTGAAATTGTAATATTTGCTTTAGGGTTATTTGGATCTGATAAATCTAAAGTAGATTTAATATTGTCTCATGCTTGTAAATATTGATTTTTAACTTCTGGAGTAGCTTGTGTATACAACGGACTATTAATGATATCTTTTAGCTCATTATACGCAGCAATAATTGTGTTATATGCATTAGTAATAGGTGTATATTGGTTAATTATAGCTTGCATTGTTTGAACATTTGCTTTATTTTCTGGTGTATTAGCATTTGCTTTTAATGCTTCTGCTGTTTGAGCAGTATATGGAGCATAATTTAAATTATTTAATTCATTTGCATAATAATTATAGTTAGCGGGAGCATCAGTCTTTACAGAAGTATCAAAATCACTTTGCATTGATTGAATTAAAGTTATATTTCTTCCACTATTATTTGAGAATAATGCAATTAAAAGGTTAGTTAATTGACCAGTACCAAGTTGTAATGTGTGAGTATCAAAATTAGCTGCTTTTACATTTGCTAAATATTTGGTATTTGCGTTCATGTAATTAATGACTTTAAGAGCTCTGGATCTTTGTAAATCTGTAGTTAGGTTCTTATATGTATTACTTTTTTCGTAAATTTCAGGCGTTAAACCACCAAATGCTTTTTCAAATTCTTTCAATAATGCCTTGTACATTTTCATACCAGGTTGAAGAATTGTGCTTACAAATTCAGTGTTTAAAACATTAGCATCAGTAACAGCAGTATAATTGTCTCTTAACCCTGCATAAATTAGAGCAAATGTAACTAGGGCACTAGAAGTAGAGTGGCGCACTAAGTCTACTTCTTCGCTTGTTGTATTAAAAATGGTGTTTACTTTGTAGTAAGCATTAAATAGATCTCAGAATTGTTCACCATTTGTAGTGCTTTTAACACCTTGTTCAAAATCCTTAGCCATTTGAGCAATTTTTTCGTTCAATATTTGTTCGTTTACTGCATCTTTTGAATCAGCATAGAACATCTTAAAATATGGTTTAAGTTTTTCAACTAATGAGCCTTGTCCAGAACCTCATTGTTTTGAATTATACATTTGGTCAGCTTGTAAGTTTAATGTAGCATATGATTCAGGGTCTCCAAGTGAGTTCACTTGAGCCATTTGGTAATATTTAACCATCATGTTATAGTCATCATTAGCTTGTGATGTTAATTCTTTTAACTTTGCATTTGTGATATTTTGACCATCATTAAGTTGATCTGTGTATTTTTGCACTTGATCATTTCTAAGTCCACCAATAGCAAAGGCAAATTTATGTTCTTGCAATCAAGTTTTAAAAGCTTCAATATCTGTCGAAGAAGCTGCTGTATCTGTATTATTTTCAGTAACAGCTGCAGATAAAAAAGTTAATGGTATACTAGCTACCAATGGCAAACTAGCGAGATTAATAAGTAGTTTATTCTTTTTCATTTCATATCTCCTTTTATTTTTATTTGAAAATTATAATAATTTTTTCATAATTCTGTTTATATATTTTTAAAAAAGTGGTAAAGAGTAAAACAAAACATCATACATAACATATGATGTAATGCTTAAAATAATTATTTCTTCTTTGTGAATGCTGCAATTAATCCAGTTATTCCAATTACTCCCGCAATAATTAATAATGGTAATCAATAAATAATGCTGTTATCAACATCATTGTTATCAGCAGGCGCTGTAACAGAGCTATTTGGTTCATGAGTTGTTCCGGCTTGTGGAGCTGGTTTTACTTCAGGAGTTGTCCCTGGAGTTGTTCCTGGTTGTGGCACTGGTTTTACTTCAGGAGTTGTTCCTGGTTGTGGTAAAGGGGTAGAAGGCTCTTTATCATTATTGAGTAAATTTTTAATGTTATTATTTAGTGCATCTTTTTGAGCATTGTAAAATTCACCTAACAATGTCTTATATTTTTGATTAAAGATGATATATCCAGGATATGTTGAAATATTTTGAGCTGCAGAATATTGGCTAACTAAGGCATTTAACTTGTTTAACTTATCTAAAAAAGTTTGATCGTTAATTGAATTAACTAGTGAGGTAAAGGCATGTAGATTTGTCTTAAGTTCATTTCATAGTTCAACAACTGTTGCATTTTCTTTTGCTAGTTGTGATGTTATATTGGATGCAACCGCATTAATAGCTTCGGGATCGCTAGTTATAAATAAATCATTGTTGGCATCGTAAACTTTTGCAAATTGTGCTTGTATGTTTTTTAAATATTCTTGGTTTGCTAAATATAATTCACTGCCATTATATAAGGATTGGTAAGTTTCAAAATCTGTATATCCATTAATTTTTAGTTGGTTAGCAAAATTATATTGTTGAAGTTGTTGCAACATAAAATAATTATTATTTATTTGATCAGTATCAAAATTATTTACTGCTTGATTTAATGAAGTTAATAGGTTTAATAATGCGCTAGCATTAGCGTTATTGCTAATTGCTGCAGATTGCTTATCTATTTCTTGCAAAATGGTTGGTGCTAATTTAGTTTTTAAAGTATTGTAATTTGTTTTGATATTTGCAAGCAATTGATTTCCACTTAAATTATTTACAGCTGTAGTTAAATTATTTAACTGAGTTTGAACTGAATCAATGTTAATTGATGAAGTTAAGTTCTTTACAAGTGAATTTATATAGGCTTTAGCATATAAATTCATTTTGTCAAAGTTTGCTTGTTCTTTCACTGTTGAAAATTGATATGCTTTTTTAACATTATCACTAAGTGCTTTTTGTTGTTCTGTTAGTGTTGTAGAGTTATCAGGATTATTAAAATCATTAATTTTAATTAAATTATCTATTTGGCTTAAATCATTTACAATCATGAGTTGTACATCACGCAGTTGTAACATCGTGTTATATCAATTATCAAAATAATAAACTTGTAGTGCACCAATAGCGTTTGAGTTGAGATCTTGAATTGCACTTGATTTTTGTAGTGCAGCATTTAAGCCAGTAATTTTACTAAATATTGCATTAGCTATTGGGGTTTGAATGTTCATCGCAACAACAGCAATAATTTGTTCAGCATTACTTAACAAAATAGGAACATATGTATTTTCATTATAAATTTTTAAATAATTTTGAACTTGTTTTAATATTTCGTTACATTGGCTTTCTAAATTATATTTATCGATATAACCATCTTGTTTAAGCTTGTTAAAAAAGATTGGTGTTTGATACATAACATATAGTGAAATATATTTTTCCATTAGCAGTGTTGCATCATTGTATGCACTTAAAGCAGTTTTAATATCTGTAATTTTGTTAATTTCTTCAAAAGTGCTTTTGGCTTCTTCTGCAGTGAAATATTTTTTTGAGATTTTTGAATTCATTGAGTTTAATAATCCAGTTTTAAGCTGAAAAGCTCAACTATTTATTTGCTCAGAAATATTATTTTTCATTTCTACTAATTTCTCATAAGTGTAATTGACTGAACTTGGTGTACCATAAGATAATGAATTAAAAAAGTTAGCTATTTGTTGCTGTTCTTGAGTTAATTGCATTCAAGCATTTCAATTTACAACATTTTCATCGAATGGTAATCTTTGATTTTGGTTAACAGTTTGCGCCATTGAATTTGAATCAGTGTATAGGCTGTATATTTCGAATATTACTTTATATATTTTAACTAGTTCAGGAATTGAATGTATGTCATCAACTGTTGAAATACATTCTTGAGCAAATAGTTGAAGAAAATATTGTTCATTAAATTCGACCAGTTGTTTATATTGCTTATCAACATAATCTTTAGCTTTCTTTTTTAATGTGTCATATTGCTGTGTTAGTGCAGTCATGTTATTATTTAAATCATCAGTTTTTGCACTTGTAATATTATTTAATAATGAATTAACTTGATTTTGAACATCTGTGATTTTATTTTTTAAGGTTGCATCATCATCTGGCAAAATATTATCTATATAACTTGCACTTATTTCATTTATTTCGCTTTGTGCTTGTATTAAAGCAATAATTGTACTTTTCAATGTATTTATTTGTTCTTGTGTTCCATTTGGAATAGCATTAATTGCTTTATTAATATTTTCTTTTTGTTGATTGGTTAAATTAGAATATTTTGCGATTTCTTTTTTGATTTCTTCCCTAGCAGCTAGCACATTTTGATCGGGACTATCATTTGTAGTTGTTGCTGATAAAGATATTAGTGTTGATGGTATAACAATTGCACTGCTGATTGCAGTACTAAGTATAATGTTTTTTAATTTCATAGTATTTACCTCATTCCATTTTTATTCTACTACTTATCTTTTTTCTTATTTTTGTAATTTATAGAAAAAAATCAGGCCAAATAGGCCTGAAATTAAGACTTATTAGTCAATTTACTCTTTTTATTTTTCTTTTTAAAATCATATCAAAATTTAAATATAAACCCAAATAGCACAAAAGCAAGATAAGAAATTAATGAAACAGTGTTTTTAATTCCTCAATCTTCGCCCAAGATTCAAGGCAAATAAAATAGTAATAATAGAAAGACAATAAATAATAAGTCTAAAATATAAATTATTTTTTCTCATAATGGAATTTTAGAAATACGTTTTTTATGTTCTAAAACAAAAGCAACATTAAAAGTAATTATGTCCTCTATAAATAAGGCTGTTGAACAAGCTATTATTGTTCCATCAAAAAACTCTTGCTTATGTTTTTCTTCCGTCATAAGTGAGGGAACGATTCATAAAATAACCATTGATATTAAAACGACAATAGTTGAAAAAACAATTGCATTTTTAAATTCATAATTTTTATTTCTTTTGGCTAGAAAATTAGGTAAATAACCATCTTCTGCCAGTGGGACTATTCTACGTGCTGTTGAAGCACTTTGGAATAATTTATAACTTAAATCATTACACAAGAACCCTATAATAAACAAGACTACACCCGCTGTTCCTAAACCATAGGTATAAATGTTGGCAATGTTTGGTCCAGATGAGCCAGTTTTTAAGTTTTCTGGCAAGAATAAGTAAAGGGTGAAAAAGATTAAATAAAAGGCAAATATTACTACGAATGAGATTATTAATATTTTTCTAAAATTCTTAAATTTAACATCCTTTACCATAGCAGAAACATCTTCAATCCCTGCAAAAGCATACATGAATAGTAATGTATAAGAAATAATTAAACGAGGTTGAACAGTATTATTTATTTTAGAATTAGGTGCAACATTGATTTGAGGCAATGTTGGCTCTTTAGCAACTGCAACCATCATAATTATTATGGCAAGTAGTAAAATGAATCATTTAAAACTTGAGGCTATATAAATGATTTTCTTATTAGTTTTTAATCCAATAGTTGATAAAGCAATAATTGCAATAAATAAAACTATTGATGCTACCCGCGTAATTCATATAACTAAATCATAATGTTGGAAGCTTTCTTTTGAGGGTAAAACGATTTCAATTGCATCAACTAAAAATAGTGGAGCTATTGCTGAAAGCAATGGAGTTTGTATGAATTGGTTTCACCCGACAAAAAACACTAAGTTATCTAAAAATTTATTTTTAGGTCTTGTGGCATTCTTTTTTGCTACTTCGTCATCAATATGACGTGCAAAAGAGTATGAACCACCATAATGGTCATTGTAAGTATTGGCTAGTCTAGAATAAGCTAGTGCTATTCCAAAAACACAAAATCCCGCTAATAATAGAACTAAATAGCCTCAATATGCTATTTTTAAAACAGTAGAAATAGTTGTGATAAAGCCAAGACCTACGACAAAGTTTATAGTAAAAAATGTAAAGCTTTTTTCTGTAAATTGTTTTTCCATAACTTATTTTTTGCTAAAAGCAATAATTTCGTTAGGTTCTTTTCCTTCAAAAATTACTTGATAGATTTCTTCGTAATTTTTTACAGGAATGTATTCTAATTTTTCTTTAATTTCAAGTGGAACATCTTTTAAGTTTTTAACATTTCCAGCTGGAATAAAGATACGTTTTAATCCTTTAGATGATGCTGCAAATGATTTTTCTTTTAATCCACCAATTTCGAGCACTTTTCCACGTAAAGTGATTTCTCCTGTCATACCAATTTCATTAGAAACTGCTCTTTGTGAAAGCGCTGAAATGATTGCAGTTGTAAATGTGACACCAGCAGAAGGGCCATCTTTTGGAACAGCACCTTCAGGTACGTGAATATGAATTGTATTTGACTCGAAATCAAATTTATCAACTCCGAAATGTTTAGCATTTGCTCTTACATAAGTTAAAGCAATTTGAGCAGATTCTTGCATAACTTCTTTTAAAGAACCAGTAAGTTTGATTTCTGATTTACCTTCATAGGTAGTTACTTCAATTGGTAATGTTGAACCACCAAATGAGGTGTAAGCTAATCCAGTTACAACACCTGGAAGATTGTCCTCTTCTTTTTCTTCATCTTTATATTTAATAACACCAAGTAATTCTTCTAAATCACTTATTTCGATGTTATATGAAGTAATAGCTGGGTCATTAAGTTTTTTAAGCACGATTTTACGAGCAATTTTATCTAGAGTACGTTTTAGTCCACGAACCCCTGCTTCCATTGTGTAGTGCTTAATAATAAATTCTAATGTTTCATCTGAAATTTTAAACATTCTTTTACCTAAACCTGATTGTTCAAGCACTTTAGGTACTAAGTATTTTTTAGCAATATTAACTTTTTCGCTTAGTGTATAAGCTGAAAGTTCGATAATTTCAACCCTATCTACAAGGGCAGGTGGAATGTTATCAAAATAGTTAGCTGTAGCAATGAAAATACATTTTGAAAGATCGTATTCATGTTCAAGGTAGTGATCTTGGAATTTTGTATTTTGTTCTGGGTCAAGTACTTCTAACATAGCACTAGCTGGATCACCTTTAAAGTCTGAAGCCATTTTATCAATTTCGTCAAGTAAAATAACTGGGTTTGATACACCGGCTTTTGTGATTCCTTTAATAATTTTTCCAGGCATTGCACCTACATAAGTTCTTCTGTGCCCTCTGATTTCTGATTCATCATGTACCCCTCCAAGAGAGATTTTAAGGAATTTTCTTCCTAATGCTTCAGCGATGGCTTTTGATAGAGATGTCTTACCTGTTCCTGGAGGACCAACTAAAGTTAAAATAGGAACATTGTTATATTTGTCTTGTAAGTTTTTACCATTTTCTTTAAATAAATCGTGGTCAATTAAGTATTCGTTGTCAATTACTGTATATTCATTATTATTTTTGTTTTGTTTCTTAGTATTAATTAATACAGCAAGATATTCAAGAATTCTTTCTTTAATTTCCTCTAATCCATAGTGATATTGGTCTAGAGTTTCTTTAACATGTTTAATGTCTAATAATTCACGTTGAACTTTTCTTCAAGGTAACTTTTTAAGAGTATTTGTGTAATTTTTAGAAATTGCAGCTTCAGGTGATGCCGGCATCATTTCTGAAGAACGTTTTTCTTCTTCTGAAATTAATTTAATAACTGATTCTGGATAAATTGATCTTAATTTTTCATCTTTAATAGTTTTAGTAAAGTCGTCCTCAACTACATCAGAACCCATTTCTTCAAGATAATCTTGTAATTGTTTAATTTTTTCTCTAACAATAAATTCTTGTTGTTGTTTTCCTAATTTTTGAGTAAGTTTAGTATTAATATCACTATTTACTTGCATTTGAGTGGTAATTAATTCTGTAATTTGAGCAATAATGAATTCAATTGGCCCTTGACGATCTTCGGTATAAATGTCAAGTAGGTCAAATTTAACTCTGAAACAAAGTGGATCTAAGAAGTTAATAATAGTTGACATTTCTTCATAAATATATTGATCTGATGATTTAGGTATTTTAGGATCGATATTAGTTAGAAAGATATTTTCAACTTCATCCATTGTATATCTTTTATTACCATAGCAGTGAGGTTTAAAAGTAACAAATTCACGGTCAATAAGACTTAATGGGTCTTCTTCTGTCATACCATTTGGGAATGGGTGCCCTGGAGTACTTAAATCTTTAATTGTTTGAATAAAAGTTTTAACAGCTTTTACATCTCGAGGTGTATTTGCAAACTCTCTTCATGGTAATAATGGAGGTAAGTCACGAACACCTTGTGCACCATATAGTGGTACTTCAAAGGTTTCACCATCAATTGTCACTTTATCTAATTCAATCGTTTGTAAAAGTGAGAAGTTTGAAAGTGGTTTGAAGGTAAATCTATAAATAAGTTGTTTATTATCATATTCCATTTTTATAGGTTTAACATAAACACATGGGCTCATTTTGAATTCGTATTCAGTAAGACCAGTTTCTTCACCTAAACGAAGCATATCAAAACAAATTACAATAGTGTTTTCACGATTCTCAATATCTAAGTGTTGGAAGAATTGATACAATCTTTCGAATTGTTTGTCATTGAATTTAGCTTCAATAACGCCAAAACCATCAACTCCAGTAATTTCTTTTGCGGACACAACTAAAGCAAAAGAGTTAGATGAACGTTCTAATATATGCTCATCTATTTGCGACTCCTCTTTTAGCATGTGATCAAATTTAGAAAAATAATTGATTCCTTCTAAAGCATCAATAAATTCCTCAGTTGATAGGTATTTATATTTTTTAGTATTAGATTTTTTTTGCATTTGGTTTCCTCTTTTCTATTTAATTACTAAATTAACGATTTTGCCTGGTACAAAGATTTCTTTAATAATTTCTTTTTCTTCTAACCATTTTGCAACAACTAGTTTAGCTTGAGCTAGTACTTGTTCTTTATTTGCACTTTTTGAAATATGAAGCTCTCCTCTGACTTTACCATTAATTGTAATTCCATAAGTAACTTCATCAAGTTCTAAAGCTTTAGTATCTATAGTGAAGTCTTTTAAGTTAACAAGGTTAAAGTACTTGTCAGAAATTTCTCAAGCAAAGTGTGGAATGAATGGCTCAAGAATGTTTAATAAGACATAAAACATTTCAGTTATTAAGTCAGTTCGAGTAATTTGATCATATTCATTTAAAGTTTCCATGGTTCATGAAACTAAAGTATTAAAAGCGTAATTATTATTTCGATCTTCGAATGTAGCGATTTGCTTTTGCATACCTAAGTATAACTTGTATCTAGCTTTCTTTTCTTCGCTTGTTAAACTTGCAACATCAATGTTTTTATAATTTGAATTTGTGTCAATTTCTTTTGAACGTTCAAATAAACGATTGATAAATTTAAAGCATCCTACTACACCTGAATCACTCCATTCAAGTTCTTTTTGAGGTGGAGCAGCAAACAAGATAAATAATCTAGAAGTATCAGCACCATAAGTTGCAATCATTTCACCTGGTTCAACTACATTGCCTTTAGATTTAGACATTTTAGCACCATCTTTTAGCACCATTCCTTGAGTAATTAGGTTGTTAAATGGCTCTCTGAAGTTTACAAGACCAACATCAGCTAATGCTTTAGTAAAGAATCTGGCATAAAGCAAGTGTAAGATAGCATGTTCAATTCCACCAATGTATTCATCTACTGAATTTCAGTATGCTAAATGTTGTGGTTCAACTGCATAGTCTTCTCTTAAATAAGTTGGGGTTGTATAACGCAAGAAATATCAACTTGATTCGAAGAAAGTATCTAAAGTATCTGTTTCTCTTTGAGCGTATTCACCACATTTTGAACATTTAACTAAACGCCACTCTTCATTTGTGTTAAGTGGGTTACCTTGACCGGTAAAAGTAACTTTTTCTGGTAAAAGTACAGGAAGTGAACTTAATGAAACGGGGTTAGTTCCACATTTGCTACAGTTAACAAGTGGAATTGGTGTTCCTCAATATCTTTGCCGTGAAATACCTCAGTCCCTTAAGTTATATTTAACTTCTGTTTCTAGACTTGAAGGATCAATAATTTGCTTATGGTCTAATTCGTAAGCCAAATTATTAAAGTCCATAAAAGCTTTTTGAGTTTCATTTGTTGCAGAAACTAATGTAACTTCTTTATTAGGATTATTTGAAGCAAAGTCTGAAATAATAACGGGTATTTCATGTTTTGAAAATGGGTTTAAAGCTACAAAAGGAGTTTTTAGCATAATTTTTTTAGAAAAATCTTTTTTAACAAAGTTAAGGTTGATCTCTTCTAATAATGCTAATTCATTTTGACCAAAGTAGTTAGCTTGTTTTAACTCTTCTACTAATGGGTGTTTATTAGAAATAGCGACATAATCAATATTTGAAATTGTAGTTAAGTTATTTTCATATGCTATTAGTTTAGTAGCAGAACTAAATTTATTTGCTGTTAAATCGAAAGTAAGTTTGTAATCTTCAGTTCTTCCAATTCAGTTCTTTTGCATTGTTAAAACTTGTTGAGGCCAGTGCCCTTCAAGTTGTTGCAAGTCAGCTAATAATTCATCAGCATAAGCAGTGATTTTTAAATAGTAAGTATCCATTTCTTTTTGGACAACTTCACCATCACATCTTCAGCATTTGTTATCTATAACTTGTTCATTGGCTAAAACAGTATTGTCATTTTCACATCAGTTTAATTGTGATTTCTTTTTGTAAATTAAGCCTTTTTCTCAAAGCTTAATAAATATGTATTGTTCTCATTTAGTGTAATCATAATCTGCGGTAATGCATTCATAATTTCAGGCAAATGAAATACCTAGTTTTTGAACTTCTTTGTCCATTGAATCAATGTTTTCATATGTTCACTTTCTTGGGTGAATTCCATGTTTGATAGCTGCATTTTCTGCTGGAAGTCCAAAAGCATCTCAACCAAATGGGTGTAGCACATTGTATCCTCTACGACGATAGTATCTTGCAATAGCGTCACCAATTGAATAGTTTCTAACATGACCCATATGTAATTTACCACTTGGATATGGGAACATACTTAAAATGTATTTCTTTGGAAGCGTAAAGTCTTCTTTTGGTTCAAAATAATTGGATTCTTGTCAATTATCTTGTCATTTTTTATCGATAAATTTAAAATCAAACTTATCCATTTTTACTCCTTTTGTTTAATAAGTATTTTTAGAGCTAATTTTATATATAAAATTAGTTTTATATTCTCATGTAATAAATATATAAATTATAATGCAATTTATTAATATGTTTGCTAAATTAAAAATAAAATATACTGTAAATGAGCCAATGTAGTAGTTGGGAATGCCTAAAAACAAGTATTTAAAACTATTGTCATAACTATTTGCCAATTCATTTAAGCTAAAACTCTTAATTAATGAGAGTATGTAAAAGTAAATCAAGTTGAATAAAAAAGTATTTAATATAGGCATAATAATACTTACTGCAAGGGCTGAAAGTATCATAACAAGCAGTACCTTAATTAGAGGAGAGCTAATTTTGGTCCAATTAACTACTCCATATAATAAATAAAAAAATCCAAAAAAGAACAGTTGTGAAACAAAAACAATGAAATTCCCTAAATATTCTATTCCGATCCCAGCATTCATTGTGATTGCAGAGCTAATTAAAGGCACAATCAAAAAACGAGAAAAACTTACAACGAGGGCAAAATTTAATCCTATATATGTAAAAACAATGAAAATGGGTATTAGCGATAAATTAAAACTTAAAAAGGAAGTAAATTTTAAAAATGTGCTTACTATCGATAGAATAATTGCAAGTGCTAACATAATTCCACTAAATGCGATTTTATAACTAGGTCTTAAAGCTCTATTCCAGCTAAATTTTAAGAAATTTTTCTTTGTATTATCGATGTTTTGAATTTTATTATCTGTCATATTTATTCCTTATTTTAAATTGATTCTTATTATATCTTTTATTGTAGAAATCTGATAAAAAAACTAAAAAGTATATTTTTTAGCCAAAAAAGTACATTTTTATCACTTTTTTATTTCAGCTAATTCTGGAATATTTAAATTACTAAAAAGTAATATAAAAGTCCAAAAATTATGGTATAAATTATTTGCAAGTATAAATGTAAAATTTAGTAAAATTTTAGATATTTTCAATATTAAAATATTAGAGGTTAGTATGAGTAAAATTACAAGATACGAAAATAACAAGCCTGTTTATGATAAGCAAGCTGCTCTAGAATATCTAGATGTTATTAATAATTTCTTACAAGATTACCTAGCAAAGTCAAAAGCTGAAGGCTTTATTGTTGGTATATCTGGAGGAATTGATTCAGCATTAGTTTATGCAATTGCGAAAAACTTAATGCCACAACGTACTTATGGTATTGTGATGCCAGTTGGTCAAATGCTAGAAAGCGATCTAAATGACATCGCTAAATTAGAAGCTACTTTTTATGACAAATTTGAAGTAGTAGATCTATCAAAGACGTTCAATGCAATTTATGAAGCTGTAGCAATAAGTAACCCACTTGCAATTGCTAACATTAAACCAAGACTAAGAATGACAACATTATATGCAAAAGCACAAGATAAAAATGCTTTGGTGCTTGGAACAGACAACCTAGATGAAACTTATATTGGCTACTTCACAAAATATGGAGATGGTGGAGTTGACTTACTTCCAATCTCAAGATTAACCAAAGGTGAAGTTCGTTTCTTAGCTCAATTGCTTAACGTTCCGCAAGAAATTATTCAAAAAGCTCCTTCAGCTGGGCTTTGAGAAAATCAAACAGATGAAAATGAACTTGGCTTTTCATATGCACAACTTGACTTTTACTTAGACAACATTGAAAATAAAGAATTAATATCTAAAGTTTTATCACAAGATATTATTGATAAAATTGAACACAAACATGCAATCTCTCAACATAAAAGAGATGCAATTTATAAACCATCAGAAATTAAATAAATATAAAGGAGAAATTATGGCAGGACACTCACACGCAGCCAATATTATGCACCGTAAAGGTGCCCAAGATGCAGCAAGAGGAAAAGTATTCCAAAAATTATCAAAAGAAATTTATGTAGCTGCACAAAAAGGATCAGATCCAGAATCAAACCCAGCTTTAAAACTTGCTATTGCAAAAGCTAAAGCAAAAAACATGCCAAAAGACAACATCGAAAGAGCTATTAAAAAAGCTGCTGGAGATAAAAACTCAAATGCATTCGTTGAAACAGTATTTAATGCAACAGTTAGCGGTGGTGCAACATTTATTGTTGTTACGCTTTCTGACAATTTAAATAGAGTTAAATCAAATATTCAAGCTTACTTTAACAAACAAAATGCAACACTGGGGAAAACTGGACAAATCCCATTTGCCTTTGACAAAAAAGGAATTATTGAAATTTCTAAACAATATGTATCAGAAGATGACATCATGATGGTCGCTCTTGAAAATGGAGCTGACGATGTTGAGGTTGCTGAAGAATCATTTGTTATTACTACAGCCCCTGAAAACTTCTCAGATCTAAAATCAGCTATTGAATCTTCATTAGGTGTTACTGAATATTTACAATGTGAAGTAACTTACTTACCAAATATGTATGTTGAATATGATGCTGAAAAAGAACAAAAACTTCTTGATTTTGTTGAAAAATTAAAAGATGATGATGATGTTCAAGATGTTTATCACAATATTGATGTTAAAGAAGAGTAATGTCTTTACAAGATTTATATCTTAGATTAACTGATTCTGTAGGGGGTAATCAATATTTAGCAACATTTATAGTAGTATTAGTAACATTGCTAATTTTGCTATCAATCCCAACCTTGCTTTCATTCATTTTACCTCTATTCCACAGACTCAAAGATCGCAAATTTAAAAGTTTTACATTTTACTTATATGCATTTTCAACAGGTTTCTTTATTGCTTTAGCTTTATTCGGATTTTTACGTGAAAGTATTGAAACTTCAAGCCACGGTGTGCTTGATAATTATCCAACTGCAGCTGAAAACAAAAATATTGTTTATGGATTTAATATTGCAACTGTAGTAACAGGACTAATAGTTGGATTACTTTTTTCATTCACATTAAAATTTGTTATTACTTATCGAATCAATAAAGCTTTGAAAAAAGACAAGAACATGAGTATTTTCGTTCATGAACATGGAAGTCACGAACATAACCATGGTACTGATCACACATTCTTAATGAAAAATGTTGAAAACTCACAAAAAGCAAATAAAAATAGTTTAGCTATTTTTAAAGATAAAACAGTATACAGGGGTGATAAATATATCCACCATCACGATCATGAAAATCACCATCATGATCATTCTCACCCCGACTATATTTTTGGACAAGAAGAAAATTTAGCTCAAGCAGAAGAAGCAATTATTTATAAAACTTCACCAAAAATGAAAGTTATTGCTTTACTTTTATTACTTACACATAGAATTCCAGAAGGAATCTTACTTGGATATAACTTATCTTTAGCTACGGAAGGAAAATTAAATAACCTTTCAACAGCTTACTTTATTTCATTGGTCCTTCACCTTTTCCCTGAAGAATCCATTTTTTACTTCAGATTAAGAGAAGCAGGATTTAGTAAAGTTAAATCACTATTGCTTTCCTTTTTAGGATTATCACTCTTCTTGCCATTTATGCTGATTGGAGCCTATGCAGGTGCCAAAATCAATGATTTATGATGATTAAAAGCAGGTATGTTTGCAGCAATTGCTGGAATTTTCCTATTTACTTCAATTGTCGAATTTATTCCAGAGTTCTATCACAACCATATTGAAAAGAAAAAATGATTCTTTATTCTTTTTTCATTATTCATCGGAATCATTGTAGCAGTATTTATTCTTTCTTTCCACTCTCACTAATGGAGTGGAATTTTTCTTTGCTTTTTCTACTTCAAGAAATCTTTTCCATTTGCTTCCATAAAAATTAAACAAATTTGAAAAGAATTTTTTTCAAAATTCCCATAGGGTAGCATTATTAGAATCTTGATTTTTTTAGATATTTTGAAAAAATAATAGTATAGATAAAAAATATGCGTTAAAGAACTATAAGTTTTTTAGTTTAAATCGAATAAATAAATTAATTTTTAGGAGCAAAAATGAAAAAGAAGTTTCTATTATTAAGTACTATTATGCCTGCAAGCATGTTACCAATTGTAGCTGCCTCATGTACACATGAGAATGATACTAAACCAGATGGTTCTGAAAGTAGAAAACAGCCCACTCCGATAAGAAGAGAAACTAACGATATTATCAGCACTGAGTATGTTTTAACACCAGGTGCAAAACCAGGAAAAATTAGTTTTAACAAAACCGATAAGACTGTAACTTTGGAAGGAATTAATACTCTTGAGCAAAATGCTTTAAATGCTATTATTGATTTGCTCAAGAAGAACAACTATCTTGTATTATTTAAATTGCAATCCAATGATGTAACAAAAATAGCACAATGGACTAAGGATATTAACCATTATTTAATTTCGATCCAACTTCCCAATTTACAAACCGTTAGTGAGAGTTTTGATATTTCAGACACACCAAATATGCCTGAAAAGGTTATACAAAATGGAATTTTGTTAAAATGAAGCAATGCAACTGGCGATGTTAATGAAGATACTATTACAAAAGTTGCACCAAATGCGTTTAAAAATAATGCTGCAATTACAAGCTTGATACTTGCTAATGCAACAGAAGTTGGAGCAAGTGCACTTCAAGGAGCTAGCCAACTAACCAAGATATCATTGCCTAATGTCCATACAATTAGAACTAATGCATTCGCTAATGATACTAAACTTGCCACTGTACAATTGCCAAAAATTAAAAATATAGAGCATAAGGCTTTTTGACAAACAGGTCTAAAAGGTAAAGTTATTCAAAATAGCATACTAATTAAGTGAACACAAGCAACTGGACATGTTCTTGATAATGACGTTATCGCTATTGCACCAAGTGCGTTTGAGGATTCTGATCAAGTCACAACAATTGCCTTTCCTAATGTGACAAAAGTACCTGCAAATATCTTTAATGAATTAGCAAATCTCAAGAGTGCTGAATTTAAAAATGCACAAGTCGTAGAAGCAAATGCTTTCAAAGGGAATAAATCACTTACATTTTTAGACATTCCTAATGTAACAGAAGTTGAAACTAGTGCGTTCGAAAATGCTACAGCTCTAGCAAAATTAAACGCACCTAAAATAACAAAAATTGGAGATAGTGCCTTTGCTGGAGCAAATGCATTAGAAAGTTTAGAATTCCCTGAACTTATAACAATGGGATCGAGTGCCTTTTCAAGAACTGAAAAATTACATTCAATATCACTTCCAAAAGTATTAGAAATTAGCTCATTTGCATTTTCGAATGCTAAAGCTTTAAAATCTATTCAAGCACCGTTAGCAAAAGTAGTTGGTTCACATGCTTTTAATGGAGCTAGAGAGTTAGCTCAAATAGATTTACCAGAAGTTAAAGCTGCTGAAACATCTGCATTTAAGGAAGCTTCTAAACTTGCACAAGTAAATATGCCGAAATTAGAAAATGTTGCAGAATTTACTTTCTTCGATGCCTCAAGTTTAAACAAAATATCATTGCCAAATGCAATCTATATTGGAGCTTATGCTTTTACAGGAACACACGGAAACAATCTTACAGAAATTAACTTGCCAAAAGTAACTGAAATTTCAAACTATGCTTTCTTTAACTCAAAAATGTTAGAAAGTATTGAATTGCCAAGCGCTGTAAAAATTGGAGCATCAGCGTTTGCAGGGGCAGAAAAATTAAGTGATGTTATTTTACCTAAAGTTAACACTTTAGAAAGCAAAGCATTCAGCAATGATGTTGAACTTACAAATGTTTCAATGCCTAATACTGTATCTTTAGGCGACAATGTATTTGAAAATACCCCAAAATTAAAACAATATAAATAATTTTTTAATGTGGTATTTGTCTTTTATGAATGTTGTATTTTTATATTTTTTCTTATAGCAAAAAAAGCAAATACAGATTAATTTAACATTTATACATTTATTTCTATTCTATAGAGTTATACACATTTTTGCTTTTTAAAAGAAGTGAAATAATTAAATAGAGAAATAAAATGTTGTTCAAAATTGAATAATTGAACAGTTATCAAAAGGATGTAAATATGAAACACAATAAATTATTGATTTTATTATCATTAACTTCAATCTCAAGTGTTGCAACATTGCCATTAGTGGCTGGATCTTGCAACCATAATAAAGCTAATGAAACAGCTCCTGGAGTAAAACCAGCTCCACAACCAGCTCCACAACCAGCTCCACAGCCAGAAACAGATCCTGGAAATAAGGGAGGTGATAAAGAAACCCCAGCACCTAGTACTATAGTAACAGATGGTAATATTTCATTTGATACTAAAAAACTTGTTTTAACAATCAAAGATGTTAAAAAAATAACACCAGAATATTTATGAAATATTTATCAAGAAAAAGCTGAAAAACTAAAACTAAAATATGAAGATGGTGCCTGAATTGGCGGCATTAAATTAGTTTGCCCAGACGCAACTGAATTGGTAACGGTTTCAAAGGATGTATCTTTTTTACCAATTAATAGCATTGAATTTCCAAAATTGGAAAATGTTATAACGACATTGCCTAATGTAACTTCTGACATTGGATTATTCAATTTAGTAGAACAACTAGAAGGAAACAAAATTGTTCAAAATGGTATTTTATTAAAATGAAGCAATGCATCTGGCGATATTAGCGATGACACTATTACAACAATTATTAGAAATGCATTTGACGCTACTACTTATATAAGCAAGATTAATTTACCAAATTTAAAATTTGTTCAGCCTTATGGTTTTGGAACAATTGACAAAGAGCCATTTCCAATGATTGATGGAAAATTAATTATTAATAATATACTTGTAAAATGACCTGGAGCAGATGGAAGCGTAAATGATCCTAACATAACAGAAATTTATAATGATGCTTTCAAAGATAATAATAGGCTATATTCTGTAAATTTTGATAATGTAACAACAGTGTGTGATGGTGCTTTTGAAGGATTACAATCACTTCAATATATTGGACTTCCTAAAGTTAAAACCATAGGAAGCAGAGCTTTTGCAAACTGCTGAAAATTAAACGAAGCTGATTTGCAAGAAGTAGTCACAATTGGCGAAAGAGCTTTTGAAAATGATACTGAATTACGTAAAATAACATGTCCAAATGTTAGAGAAATAGGAAAAAATGCATTCAATAACACTCCAGAATTAGAAACAAAGCCAACTGTAAAAACTGAATAAAAGAATAATAACAGCGCATAGTTTTGCTTCAAATTAGCAAAACTATGCGCTGTTTTCTTATGCAAAATGTAACTGGAAGTTGTTTAAAATTAAGGAATAAATATCTAAATTAACTTAAAAGAAGTTATCAAAAAGATTAAAGTAATTTGGCTCTTTAACAAGAATTAATTTATAATTTAAATATTACTGAAAGGAAGCGATGCAAAAAAAACAAAAAGTTTGAATTTATTCTGGGTTGATAACATTATTTATAATAATGTTTATCCTTTTGATTTGGGCATTAGTTAACCTACATACAGATAAATTGACTGGTATTTTAGTAATACTAGGAATATTTGTGGTTTTAGGAATTGTAATTATGCTGCTATATTTTGCAGTTTATAACTTTGCTAAGTCAAGAGAACTGATTAACAAGTCATTTAATGGTTTCTTGGAAAAGATTATGTCAAATAATAATATTGGTCTAATTATTTATGACATTGATCAAAACATAGTTTGAACCAGCAACTTTATTAAAAATAAATTTCACAAAGATTTCATTAATGTCTCAGTTAATGAGTTTTTCCAAAAGATAGATAATAATTACAAAAAAGAAGTTGATATGAATCAAACTAAAATTGAGTTTGATAACAATAAAAATATTTATGAAGCTCAGTTTTGGCCTTTATCAAACACGATTGTAATTCGTGATATTACAACTGAGCATTTATTCAAAGTAGAATCATGAGAACAAAAGCCAGTTGTAGGAGAAATTGAAATTGATAACTATCAAATGTATCAATCAATTCTTTCTGAAGAACAAATTTTCTTGATTAATAAAATTGTTATTGACACTATTAAAGAATATATGGAAAAATACAATTTGATTTATCGCCAATATACAAATGGGAAATTTGTTGTTATCACTAATGAAAAATCATTACAAGAAATGTCTAGGGATAATTTTAGTTTATTTACTAATATTTATCAAAATATCAAGGACCCTTCAATTAATAAATTATCTCTAAGTGTAGGATTTGCTAGAGGGTGATCTTCGTTGAAAGAAAAGCTTGAGCAAGCTAAAAAAGCCTTAGTGCAAGCCCAAAACAGAGGTGGGGATCAAATAGCTATTTTTTCAAACACTCAACCAGCTGTGTACTTTGGATCAAATAGTGAAATTATGTCAAACAACAATCGTACTAAAATTAAATCAGTTGCTTTAGAATTTGCAAAACGCTTAGAAGAGCAAAACATTGAACAAGTAATTGTATATGGACACCAATTAGCTGATTTAGATGCGCTTGGTTCTGCTTATGCTGTTGTTGAAATTGCTCGCAGTTTTGGTAAGAAGGCTTATATTTGTAATGTTACATTTGACCAAACTACTGAGAAATATTTAGAAGAATTAAAAGCTAATGGCTTTGATGAAAAAGTCTTTATTAAACCAGCACATGCAACTAAGATTACAGATGGCAATACATTAGTTGTTTTAGTTGATAATAATGATGTATTACGTACAGATAACAAAGACGCAATTATTAATGCAGCTAGAAATAATATTTTTATCTTTGACCACCACCGTGTGGGAAAAAGTATTGATTATTGTCCGATTACAAACATTTACATTGATACAACAGCTTCCTCAGCATCAGAAATTGTGACTGAAATTATGACTTTTATAGAATATAAACTTAATATTAGCCAAATTTGTGCACAATTATTGCTTAGTGGTATTTTCTTAGATACTGCACAATTTTCAAAATCTGTAACGACACGGACATTTGAGGCCAGTGCTTGACTTGAATCACATGGAGCTAATGTTATTAAGTCAGGTAACTTGCTAAAAATTGATGATGAAACAGAAGAACAAATTCAGGAAATTTTAAATAATATACAAGAAGTTAAAAAAGGTTACTTCCTTGCTTATAGTGAATTAGAAGTTTCAAATGATGTTATTTCAATGGCAGCAAATGAAATTTTAAAAATTAAAGGAAGAGTAGCTAGCTTTGTAGTGGCTAGACTAAAAGGAACCAAATTATATAAATTAAGTGCCAGAGGTATTGGAACTAATGTGCAAATAATTTGTGAACAAGTTGGGGGTGGTGGACACTTCTCAACAGCTGCAGCTGTCTCAGACGAAGAACTTGAAATCTTCGTTGATAATATTAGACATGCAATTATTACAAGTGAAAGAGAGATTAAAGATGAAAGTAATATTAATTAAAGATTGTAAAGATGGAAAAGCTAATACTATAGTAGAAGTATCAAATGGATACGGATCAAACTACTTAATCAAAAATGGCTTTGGTGTTCCATATAATGATCAAACAGTGCACCAATTAAATAAAAGATTAAATAATTTAGTTGCAAATGAACATGAAAACAGAAGTAATGCTTTAGAACTAAAGGAAAAACTAGAAAAGTTAGTGCTTAAATACACACTTGAAGCCAATACTGATGCTAATGGAAATTTAAATGTACATGGCTCAGTTTCAACAAAAGATGTTGACAAAAAATTATCAGCTTTAGGTTTTAAATTAGATAAACATGCCTTAAGTAAAGTGCGTTTAGTTTCAGAAGGTCCACATGATGTAGAAGCAGTGCTTTACAAAGATATCAAAGCTAATATCAGAGTAGAAATTACCATTCAACATGTCAAGAAATAGACGTTTTTTTGAAGATAAGCCATACCGTAATATTTCTGGTGATTTAATACCATTAAAAGACACTTTATTTCACAGTGAAAGCGTTGAAAGAGAAATATTAAGTAATATATTAAATGATTTAGATAAGCAAGGATTAGCATTTGATTATTTGGATCCACAAGCCTTTTTTAACCAAGCATATTATCAACTTTTTAAACTAATTAAAACCACCCGTAGCGCTTCAAATAATAAAACTATTACATTTGATTATAATGATGTTAAAAAATTGATTGAAGCACATAATACTGAATTTGAATATAGCACACTTTCACTTGCGATTCTCAATAAGGTAGCATCTTCATTTTATAATGATGATAATTTTATAACCAACATAGAAAAACTAATTGAACTGCAAAAAATGCGTAATTTAGAGTCATTTTATGCAGAATATATTAAAGCATTTGGACATAATAAAGAAATTAATTGAGATAGCAGTATTCAAGATTTACAAAACTTTATTGTAACCAATAACAATATGTCGATTCAAAACTCTGAATTTATTCCACTAGATGAAGCAGCCTTCCAATTAGCTGAACATATTAATTCAGTTTTACAGAATAAAGACCACCAAGATCAATTTTTATACACAGGGTTTTATTCAATCGATAAATATGTTAAAGGAATTAAACCTGGTCAATTTATTATCCTAGCTGCACGTCCTGGTGTTGGAAAAACAGCTTTAGCATTAAATATAGCTAAAAACATCGTCGACGAAGCTAACAAGAATGGAGAAGTAAAAAATGTTGCTTTTATTTCTCTAGAAATGCCAACTAGCGAGCTCACTAGTCGTTATTTATCAACTTCAAGTGGAATTGAACTTTATAAAATTCAAAATCCTAAACTAATTAGCAATAGTGATGAAGCTTTAAAACTATTTCATACTATTGAAAATATGAAAAAAGAAAGTGTTGTTTGATTTGATGATGAGCCAAAAAGCAACATTACCGAAATTATCTTTAAAATACGTCACTTAGCTAAAAACCTTGATGGTAAACTCGATTTAGTGATAGTAGATTATTTACAACTGCTTTCAGCTGGTGATGCAAGTGGCAATAGACAAAATGAAGTTGCAACAATTTCACGTTCTTTAAAAACACTTGCTTTAGAACTAAAAGTGCCAATTCTTGCTCTTTCACAACTATCTCGTAGTGTTGAAAATAGGGAAGATAAGCGCCCTCAACTAAATGACTTGCGTGAATCTGGGCAAATTGAGCAAGATGCTGATGCTGTTATTTTCCTAAATAGAAAGCCTTTAAAAAAGGGAGTATCAGAAGAAGAAAGTAATAAAAATGAACATATTCCAGTCGTTGTTACAGTTGCTAAAAACAGAAATGGACAACCAGGTAGTGATACTTTAATCTACACTGGTAAATATGTTAAATTTACAGATGAAAATGAAGGGAACAGATATTAAATCATGGACAGTTATTCCAGTCTTATAACTAATTTAGAAACCTCAACAAATACAGTTTCTAGCAACGTTGATAAACCATTGATTACAGGTATTGTTGCAGCTGTATTAATCTTATTGTTCTTATTAAGCAGCATATTTTCAGGTTCAGAAACTGCTTATAGCACTATTTCTCCTGCTAAGTTGCATGATATGCTGGATAAAAAGAAAAAGTTTGCTGTTTTAATTAACAAACAAGTTAAAAAGTATAATCAATTATTAAGCACAATATTAATAGGAAATAATTTAGTTAATGTTGCTTCTTCAGCATTAACTTCTTATGTGCTATCACTTTATTTTGCTGAAGGTGATCCGATGACTGTAATAATTTCAACAGTTATTGTTACGCCTATTTTAGTACTATTTGGAGAAATAACTCCTAAATTAATTGCTAAAAGTAATCCAGAAAGATATTTAACAATCTTTTGTATCTTTAATGAAGTGATGTTTTGACTCTTTTTCCCACTTACTTATCCAATTAGTAAAATGTCAAAAAATGTTTATGTAACTAATTCTGAGGAAGATATTAAGTCAATGCTTTCATTAGCTCAAGAAGAAGGTGTGCTGCAAACTGGAGAAAGTATTTTAGCGCAAAATGCCTTGGATTTAGACTCAACGAAAGTTTCTCAGCATTATATTAGAATGAAGGAAGTCACAACAATTTCTTCAAAAAGTAATATAGCAGATGCACTTGAAATTTTTAAACAAACTAATTATTCTAGAATACCAGTGGAAAAAGATGGACAATTAATTGGTATTGTGCTATTCCTACGTTTCCCAGCAGTAGCATAATAAAATAAACCAGCCACAGTGAATGCTGTAGTTGGCTTGAAACTTTATTTAATATTTAAATGATTAAAAATATTTAATATTAATTGGTAGTCTTCCCAGCTTTGTTGTAAGGCTGGGTTTTTAATTTCGATTGTATTTATAAGTTTTTTGTCAAAATAGTGTTCAACTTGTTTAACATCATTAATCATAGTAATGATTCTAGATGTAGTCATTTTATCCTTCTTAGCAAGACCTAAAAAATCATTAATTTTATAGGTAAGGAATTTTAACATTACTAAAGAAAGAAAACATAAACAAATATATCCTTGTATATTTTTTCATGTAGAAAGATACATTGGTCTTAATGATAATGCGCCTTTTAATGTTCTAAAGTTTTCTTCAGCCTGTCATTGTTTTGCATATAGCTCAACGATTTCAGTTTCTTTAAGATCAACTCTATTAGTTTCGTAAACATAAAATCCATCGAATTTTTCATCTTCTAGGACTTTATCATAGTCTAATTCATAAAAACCTGACTTATCTGTTGGTTTAAAGAAACGATATTTCTTTCCTCCAACCATATCTTCATATGACACTTTTCCATTTTTAGCTTTCTTATTGAAGTTATCAATAAGAATTTTTCTATCTTCATAGTCTTTTTTGCTCTTTTTTCACTAAAAGTGATTATTTGTTTTCTAGTGTGACCATTTTTTCTTCCATTACGGTATAGAGATATTATCTCTCTGCTCTTATATAAGAGTCCATTTTCATTAATGTAATCCTTTTCACTAGAACATATTCTTTGAATTCTTTTGAACCTTTTTTCATTCTGTATGAAATAATGTAATTTAGTTTTTATCTTCTAAAAATCTTATATTTTTATTTACAGACATTCCTTTATCAGCAATAACAGTAACTGTGGTTATGCTGTATATTTTTGCAGTTCAAGTATAAAAGGAATAAAAGTGGATGAATCAGCTGTATTTCCGGGGAAAACTTTGTAGTGCACTGGTATACCATTACTATCAGTGGCGAGTCCAATAACGATTTGGTCTTCTTTAAATTTTCCATCTTTTGAATAACCTGGTTTCTTATAACCATCTCGACTAAATGTTTCAAAATAAGCTGTTGTTGAGTCAAATCAAACTATACTTACATCTCTTTTGTACTCATTTTTCATGGTTTCATTTATATTGCTTAAGTATTTGATTTTTGTTATCAGCAATATATTCTAGTGATCTATAAAACGAATTTTTAGAATAAAAATCTTGTTTTTCTTTAGTTGCATTTTTGTACGTAGCATAAACACTTAGTGGATTTTTAATTCTTTGATATATTTGTTGCTTTACAACATCATTTAAACTTACTGATTTTGTAGTTTTACAATCCTTGAAAATATCAAAATAATCAATTAATCGAGAAATTAAGTCGAATCCAACAAATTTTTCATATGTCTCATTTATTTTAGGGCTTTTATTTTTGATCTTTTATTAATTTCATTAATAACCTCTTCTTTTGTCATTGAGAGAGGAAGAGTTTTTATAATTTGTTTTATTTTTTCGACTGAATTTTCTTGGTATTTATCAAAATCTTCTTCATATCCTATCCCGAATCTTACAGCATATCCTGTTTTGTTTGTGCTTTGATATCCAACAGATATATAAGTTCCTTTTTGTCTTTTAGATCTTGAAATTATTCAATTTATTTCATGTAGGTTCTTCTTTTTCATGAATATATTATACCACATTTAGTAGCATAGTAGCATAATATTTATATTTTTTTCAAAAATATAGCCACCTAAAAAGTGACTATATTTGGCCCAAGTGGGAAACGCAGGACAAACTAATTATTCTAGAATACCAGTGGAAAAAGATGGACAATTAATTGGTATTGTGCTATTGAAAGATATTTTTAACTTGAAAAAAGGTCGTGTCATTGATTATATGAAACATGTGCCTTTGGTTTCAGCTAACTCAATTTTATCTTCTGCTCTTGAAAAAATGAGAGCTGCACGTGCTCAAATGGCTTTTGTGGTAGAAAATAACAACAGTACAGACGTTTTAGGCATCATTACAATTGAAGATATTATTGAAGAAATAGTAGGTGAAATTTATGATGAGTATGATGATGACGAAGAAATCTATGAAGTTTCACTCGAAAAAGCTCGGGTACAATCAAATGTTAAAATGAATGATTTATTCAAACAACTCGAAATTGACGACGAGTTAATTTCACCAGACGAAGAAGATATGGACTTGCGGAGCTTTTTACTCAAACGTACTGGGGCTAAACGTCTTTATAAGAATGCTAGATATACATTAGCGGATGAAGTTACTTTTAAAGTAGTTGAAATTGTTAAAAATAAGAAGTTTTCAGCCTTTATTGAAGTAAACAAGATTTAATTTCCTTAAAATTATGGCAAAATGCACTTGTACTTAATGCAAGTGCATTTTTAATGTTACTTAGTGATTAAGCCCCGTTATCTTATCTAAGGCCATGTAGATACATTGATCAAGATACTATCCAAAATCTTGTGTAAATTTAAAATTACCCAAAAAAGGGTAAAAAGAAAAGATAAGTTACCTTATAATTTTTTTGAACAAGAAAGGAACTTATCTATGAATAATTTTAAACTATTAAACCAAGATTTTATTAAAAACTTTTCTAAAAGTATAAATAGTATTGATGACTTTATGAAACTAATGCTTGAACAATACAAAAACGATATTCAACATATATTAAACGAACTATTAAAAGATGGATTAACTGAATTTCTTAAATACGAGAAATACAAAAGAGCAGATACTGATAATTATAGAAATGGGTACTACACAAGAAAATTATTATTAGAAATCGGAGAAATTGAACTAAATATTCCTAGAGATAGAAATGGGGATTTCAATAATAAACTAATTAAAAATATCAAAGAACACAAGAAGAAGTGACAAAATTAGTCAAAATTTTATTTAAAAGGGAATGGATTATTCAGATATTATCGATGTCACGACTGATTTATTTGGAAAGCAGTTATCTAAACAATCTATAACAAATATAACTGATAAATTTTTGGTAAATGTTGAAGAATTTAAGAAAAGACAACTTAAAAAGAATATAAAGTTGTCTACTTGGATGCAACATTTTTGAGCATTAAACGTGGTACATATAGCAAAGAAGCTGTTTATATAGCACTCGGTATAAGCCTTGAAGGAAATAAAGAGGTACTAGCTTTTGATATTAATCCTAATGAAAGCGCAAACAAGCTGAGATGAAATACTTCAAGATATAAAGAATCGTGGTGTTGAGAACGTCGAACTTTTTGTTACTGATGGATTAGCCGGAATTAAAGATGTAATCTTCAAAAACTTTCCATCTACTAAATTTCAAAGATGTTGAACGCATATATCTCGTAATATATCTACAAAAGTGAAACCATCAGATAATTTTGAAATTATCCAAGACTTAAAATTAATTTACAATCAAACCGATGAAGAACAAGCTATTCAAAAATTCAATTCATTTTTAAATAAGTGAAACAAGAAATACCCAAACATTACAAGAGGACTCCTTAAAATTGCGGATGATTTATTTGCGTTCTATTCTTTTCCTTATGCAATACGAAAATCAATATATACGACTAACTTAATAGAAGCATTAAATTCACAAATAAAAAGACAATTAAAGGGTAAAAACAATTCTCCACAGTAGAAGCTGCGGAGAAAATACTTGTTGCAATGTTTGAAGAGTACAATTTTAAGAATTCTCAATACAAACATTGTGGGTTTAAAAACATTTAATAAATTATGTATAATTTGTATACCATAAGAATTATAAAACTTATCTTTACAAATTTACACAAAATTATTTATAGTATCTTGATCAAAATATAAAAAAGCTGGCAATTTTTTGCCAACTTTACAAATGAAATTTATTATGTATTTAGCTTATTAAATAACTATTTTATTAATCTTCGTAATATTTGAAAGTAATGTGATTTTCTTCACCTTTGAAATAATATTTCTTGTAATTTCCGAGTTTTTTTGGCATCGTCACTTCTGTTAAACTTGTACATCCCTTGAATACAGATTCGCCAACTAAACCAGCATCAATATTCTTGGGTAGTATAATACTTTTTAGGTTTTTACATCCATTAAATGCGGATAGACCGATCTTTGTAACAGATTCTGGTATAGTTACTTTTTCTAAAGAAGCACAATCTTGAAATGCTTGGTCTTCTATTTCGGTTACTTTATCTGGTATAACAATTTCCTTAAGAGAAAATGCATTTCTAAACATTTGATTACTAATTTTTGTAATATTTGAAGACAATTTAATAGATTCTAATGCAGTATCATTATAAAATGCTCCTTCACCAATTTTTGTTACGCTATCTGGTATTGATATAGTTGTTAAATTGCGCATATTTGCTAATGCAGATGGTTTAATTTCTTCTACACTATCAGGCAATGATACTTCACGTAAAGATTGTAATTCAGTAAAGACATCTTTTCCTATTACTTTGACTCTGTTATCAATGTTTGCAGGTTTATTGATTGGACCTTTTCATTTTGCCAAAATACCATCGTTTGGATCCCCTTTGAAAATTTCGAAGTCTTTTCCATTTAATGCGTTATATTTTTCGTTAAGTGTTTTAATTTGTTCATTGGTTTCATTAAGATTTTTATTTTCACCATCAGTTTTATTTAAAAGCTTTTTGCTTGCTTCTAATTCTTTGTCAAATTCCTTGTGATCAGTAGAGTCGTTAATGTATTTTATATCTGTTTTTATAGCTTCAGCTTTTGCAACTAAGTCACTAAGCTCATGCATTTTATCGTTTAATGTTTTAGCAACAGTATCAACTTCTTCAAATTTATGAGTTTTTAGCTGTTCTTTCATTGAACTTAATTGAGCATTATTTAAATTACTGTATTCAGTTCATTTTTTAGCTTTTTCTAATTTAGCATCACCATTTAGGTTTTTCTTTTGAGTGTCGATATTTTCGGTAATTTTTGCTATATCTTGGGTATTTGTATATGTTTCATAGTTTGCTTTGGCGTCTAGAACAGCATCAGTATAGCTGCTTCTTAATTCTTCATCAGAGTATATATAGTTATCAGTTTTTAATGTATTTTCTTTTTCATCTATTGCTGTTTTTAGTGCCGGCATATTAGTGTTTAGATTAGTTATTTGTTCCTTAATAAGATTACATTGCTTATCTAATTCTGCTTCTGAATTATATTTTGTCTTCTTGATTCCTTCAATTGCTTGTTTAAAATCATTTCTTTGGACTGGATTTAAATTTTTAGCTTTTGCAAGTACATCATTTAATGCTGTAATCTTTAGTTCTTTATTAGTGTTACCATTTAAACTATTAAATGCATCCAAAAGGGTTTGGTAAGGTTTTGTTACACCTTTTATAGCTGCATACTTACTGTGTTCATTTGACTTTGTAAGCATTCAAACGTTGTTAAATGCTTCATCAAATTCGGTTCTGAATTCTTCATCTGAAAGTGCATAGTTTTCATAATTAGTATCACTTTCAGATTTTATATCTTTAACTTGATTATATAAATTATTAAGCTTTTTCATTGCTTCGTTTAAATCTTCTGAAAGTTTTTTAAATTCCTCAATTGATGGTGCTTTAACTTTACTATTTTCATTAATAAGCTTAATAGTTTTATCTTTTGGATTTAAGTAAGTTAATGCAAATCCTTTTTGCGCTACATTAAGTTCTGGATAAGTTTCATCAAAACTTTCTAATACTTTATTTTTTTCATTTTCAAGTTTAACATCACCATTTAAATCACTTTTTGCGGTTGTTATTTTATTAACATATCCTTCAACTTCTTTGAGGTCAGCGGATAATATTCCTTTGTCAACGTTATCGAATGAATTTACATAATTGTTTTGATAATTGCTATCTGCATTTCAATAGTTAGGACTTTGTTCAACATCTGCTTTTTCATTTTTTAATGTCTTTAAAGTCTTTATATTTGAAACTAAATCATCAATTTCTTTTTTCATTACATCTTTAAATCTTGTGTTAAAGTCTGCTAAGGAAGCATATTTAATGCTTGTGTTTTCTTTTATTTTATTAACTTTTGCAATTAATGCATTTTGTTGTTCATCACTTAATTCTGCAGAATTAATATAGTTAGTTAGCTCAGTAATTGCATTATCCATATTAGAGTAACCATTTAGTTTGTCAAATGCAGTTTCCTGATCTTTTACTAGTTTGTCTAATTCATCAAGAGTTTTGTTTTCACCCTTTTCTTTATTAATAACATCTTGTAATGGTTTAGCAGTAGCTTTAAACGCTTCTTTTAATTCATCATTAGCTACATCATAATTGTTTTGCACTTCATTTCCTAAAGTTTTGTTAAGTTTATCTGCAACTAATGTTTTAACTTCCGCCATCTTTGCATCTAATTGTGAAGCTGTATCTTTTAGAGCTTTAATACTTTCTTCAGTTTTAGCAACTTTAGCTTGATCTTTAAAGGCTTGAATTTGTTTGTTGTTTAGGTTTGTGTATTCATCAAAGCTACTTACAAGTTTGTCAGTAGTTTTAGCATCAAGCATGTTAATAGCAGCTTCTAGTTTGTTTGAAATATCTGTAATTTTGTCGTAGTTTAAGGTATCTTGTGTAGCACCTGAAACAAGATCGCTAGCTGCTTTTATTGCATCATCAACTTGTTTGCGTTGTTCTTCATCTAAACTGGTGTATGCATCATGATATTTATGTTCATTTTTGTTAATACCTTTTAATAAATCGTATGAGTCTGAAAGTTTTTTCATTGCTTCATTATCTTTTGAAAATTCAGCTTTCATTTCTTCTAATGAAGTACCTTTTTCATCTCCATATTTAGCAATAAATTTAACTTTTTGATCATTTAATTTATTAGTTGCTTCTGTTCTTTGAGTTTCTGTTAAGTTTGGATAGTTTTTGCTTAAATTATCAATAATTTCTTTTCTAGCACTTGCAAATTTAGCATCACCATTTAATTTGTCTTTGGCTTCAGCTATTTTTGTAATAGCTTGGCTAATTAAACTGTTATCTTCAGCTAGCTTGTCTAGTTGTACTTTATCAACTTCACTTGTGTATCCATATTGTAAAGCTTTATCAGCATTTATGAAGTTTGGTGTTACAATAACTTGCGCTTTTTCAGTTGTTAATGTACTTAAAGTACTCATATTTTGACTTAAAGCATTTATTTTAGTGCTCAATGCAGTTTGGAAGTTATCTTTAAAATCTTTTAAAGAGCTATATTTAGTTTCGTTTTTACTTAAATTATTTATTTCGGCTGTTAAAGCTTGCTTTTGAATTGCATTTAAATTGTTATCTTTAGTTAATGCGTCATTCAATTCTTTAATTGCTTTATTAATATTTGCTTCACCATTTAATTTTTCAAAAGCAGCTTGTTGCCCTTCTACTAGTTTGTCTAATTCATCAAGAGTTTTGTTTTCACCCTTTTCTTTATTGATAACATCTTGTAATGGTTTAGCTGCAGCTTTAAAGGCTTCTTTTAATTCATCATTAGCTACATCATAATTGTTTTGTACTTCATTTCCTAAAGTTTTGTTAAGTTTATCTGCAACTAATGTTTTAACTTCTGCCATCTTTGTATCTAATTGCGAAGCTTTATCTTTTAGAGCTTTAACACTTTCTTCAGTTTTAGCAACTTTGGCTTGTTCTTTGAAGGCTTGAATTTGTTTGTTGTTTAGGTTTTTGTATTCATCAAAGCTACTTACAAATTTGTCACCAGCCTTACTATCAAGCATGTTAATAGCAGCTTCTAGCTTGTTTGAAATATCTGTAATTTTGTCGTAGTTTAAGGTATCTTGTGTAGTACCTGAAACAAGATCACTAGCTGCTTTTATTGCATCATCAACTTGTTTGCGTTGTTCTTCATCTAAACTTGTATATGCATCATGATATTTATGTTCATTTTCAGTAATACCTTTTAATAAATTGTATGAGTCTGAAAGTTTTTTCATTGCTTCATTATCTTTTGAAAATTCAGCTTTCATTTCTTCTAATGAAGTATCTTTTTCATTTCCATATTTAGCAATAAATTTAACTTTTTGATCATTTAATTTATTAGTTGCTTCTGTTCTTTGAGTTTCTGTTAAGTTTGGATAGTTTTTGCTTAAATTATCAATAATATCTTTTCTAGCACTTGTAAATTTAGCATCACCATTTAATTTGTCCTTGGCTTCAGTTATTTTTGTAATAGCTTGGCTAATTAAGTTGTTATCTTCAGTTAGCTTGTCTAGTTGTACTTTATCAACTTCACTTGTGTATCCATCTTGTAAAGCTTTATCAGCATTTATGAAGTTTGGTGTTGCAATAACTTGCGCTTTTTCAGTTGTTAATGTACTTAAAGTACTCATATTTTGACTTAAAGCATTTATTTTAGTGCTTAATGCAGTTTGGAATTTATCTTTAAAGTCTTTTAAGGAAGTGTATTTAGTTTCGTTTTTGTTTAAATTATTTATTTCGACAGTTAAAACACCTTTTTGAATAGTATTTAAGTTCTTATCTTTAGTTAATGCATCATTTAACTCATTAATTGCTTTATTAATATTTGCTTCACCATTTAATTTTTCAAAAGCAGCTTGTTGCCCTTCTACTAGTTTATTTAATTCATCAAGAGATTTGTTTTCACCCTTTTCTTTATTAATAACGTCTTGTAATGGTTTAGCTGCAGCTTTAAAGGCTTCTTTTAATGTATCATCAGCTACATCATAATTGTTTTGTACTTCATTTCCTAAAGTTTTGTTAATGGTTTGACTTACTAAGGCAGAAACATCTTTCATCTTGGCATCTAAGTTTTTAGCATCATTTAAAACATTTGATATTTGAACTTCATTTTTTACTAATGCTTCTGATAATTCAGATTTTAAGAAATTCTTTTGATTATTATTGATGTTCTTTAACTTATCAATTTCATTAATAGCATTATTAATTTTTTGTCCTAGGTCTGAATCAAGGCCTTGAGAAAGTTTATCAAAGGCACCTTGTAATGTTTTTAGAACTTGTTGAACAGTCTTTTGGTCTTTGTTTTCATTTAGGCCTTTATCTTTTGCGATATTTTTAGCATTATTTCAAGCATCATCAAAAAGCTTCTTAGTTTTTGAATCAGCATCTTTGTATTTTTTGTTATTTACATCATTAACATCATAAATATGTTCATATTTTGTAAAAATTGTATTTAATTCCTTCATTGAAACGTTTAAATCACGAAAGATTTCAACTAATTTTTTAATATTAGGTTCAGTTGTTAATGTTGAATTATTAATTTTAGTTTCAAAATCCTTTAATTGATTTGAGTTTAAATCAGAAAAGTTTTCTGCTGCTTGTTTTAATGCTTCATTTTTTTCATTTTGCAATTGAGCATCGCAAATTTCTTTGGTGTTATTTCTGATAATGCCTGCATTTCTCGTGATATCTTCATCATTATTAAGATCTGTATTTTTCAAGATGTCTTGAATTAACTTATCTATTTTTTCTTTAGATTTTGGATCTGTTAATGATTCTGATATTTTTTTAGCGTTATTAATTTCATCCTCAAGGGCACTAATTTTGTCAATTTTATCTAAAGCATCTTTTATATTTCTGGTTTTATCCTTCAAGCTATCATTAGGCTCACCATTTGGGTTTGCAATTTTATTATCTTTAATAACTTTTTGCAAATATGGCTTGGCAAGAAAATTTTGATCAGTTAGTGTGTTAAGTTTATTAGTTGCATCAGTCATAGCCTTTTGATAGTCACTAATATATTCCGGATCTTTCACATTCTTCTTAAACCCATCAGTGCATCCTGCTGTAGTAGCAAGAACTATACCTGAACCAATAATGAGTCCAGCTATCCCTGCAGTGATGTTTTTGATTTTTTCATTCTTTTTAGTTTTCATATGTTCTCCTTACTTTACTTTTATATTTTTATTATATTCTTTTTGCAAAATTAAAATTAGTTACAGAGGATTAAATGTGGAATAATGTTCTATTTCCACATTTTCATTTTTAAAATGAATAAGCCTAAATTTAAGTCTTAGTGATTGCTTTAAGCAAGTTTATATTTGAATATGTTTTAAAGATTTTGCAAAAAAGTCAAAGATAAAATATCTATATAATAATTACGAGGAGAAAATATAATAAATTTATTTAATAATGAAGTTTTCCAAAATTTCGTGTAGAAAAAGAATTTATAGGTGTTGAGAAATTATGTTTTTAACATTATTAGGTAATATGATGCATTTATTACTAAAATTGACTGCCTAACTAATTCTGTTTTTGCATGTTTTAAGCTGACAAAATAGCTGTAATTTATACCTATCATTGATACAAAGGCTTGCCGGAATAGACAATATATATCTAAAAAAGAAATCACTATAGGCTAAAAAATATATAATTTAAAAGTTAATGATTTTATATGCTAATTTTGATATCTGCTTTAAAAATCACTTTACAAAGATGCATTCACTATTGTTTTCCCTTTTTCATGCATCTATAAAGCAAGGAGCGATATCAATACAGAGAAAGAAGGATTATAAAATATGAAAAGAGTAGCTGATTTTTTAAACTATTCAGACTTTGAAGCAAATGCAAAAAGTAAAATTTCGCCAATAATTCAAGAACTATTTGAAAGCAGTTTTCAAACTGAAGCATATACAAAATACAAGAAGGCAATAAAAATTTTTAAAATCATCGGAATTATAACGCTAGCTTGAATTATTTTATCTTTAGGGTTATTAATTCCTACTGCAATACAAAAAAATCTTGCCGGAATTATTGTGGGAGGGCTATTTCTTGCTATTGCTTTAGTACTAATTATTGTTTCACTTGCATTTTTATCAAATGCACTAGATTATACAAAAGACATTAGAAAAGATTTGAATGAAAAATTATCTAAGTCAAATGACTTATATAAAGCTTGCATTCATGCTGCACAACCAAATTGAGAATATTATGGAACAGACTACAAAAGTGATAATACTAAATATACATTTTCAAGTGATGATCATGTTTTTACATATTCTGAATATGCGAACTATAAGCCTTTATCAATTGCGAATGATGCTAGACTTGCAAAAGCTGACAAATGTCAAACAATTGTTATTGATGGTAAATACCCAACACACATTTCGAATGCTCGTTGAGTTTCGAATTTTGCGGGTACTTCTCAAAATATTGACCAATACTGCACTGTAATAAAGATAGATGCACGAAATTTAGATCCAAAATATTGAACCAAATTCTCATTTTTTGAATCTTTTGAAGGTCGAATGAAGAAAGCAAATCTTGAAAATAGTACTTTTAATAAAATTTTTAAATTAAGAACAGATGATGAGCTTAAGGCACGTTTACTATTTACACCTTTGGCAATGGAGAATTTAACAAATATGTGACTCCGTAATAAAAAGCATATTTCAGCTCAATACATGAGGCTGATTGCTGATAATGATTTAATTTATATTTCATTTAATTCACCTTTGGGCTTTGCGAAAGTTGACTTACCACTTTATTGCACTAGCTTAAAAAAGGTTACAAAATATGCTTACAAAGATATAATATCTGACATATATTCACTTTACTTCATGTTGCAATTAGTCTACATTCCAAACTATTTATATTAAAAATATTATTCTATGGTAAGAAAATATGTACTTGCATACAACACAAGTACATTTTTAATTTGGCTTTGCAATTAAGAAATTAATATTTTTACCCTTAGCAGATCACTTTTCTTCGTACCCTGTAGGCACATTAGTAGCGTTGTAGCTTGAAGCGTGTAAGTCACGAGTATAATCAACTATTGTTCAATTGTTTAATGCTAAGGATTCTAATGAATAATCAAATAATTTATCATTATCAGTTTTAAAGTATAGGAAGCCTTGTTGTGATAATAAGGATTTATATTGTTCCAAGAATGTTTTATATGTTAATCTTCTTTTTTCATGTGCATTTTTAGGTCATGGATCTGAAAAAGTTAGTCAAATTGTATTAATGGTTCCAGTAAATAATTCATTTAAATTTGCTGCATCTTTTGTAACTATAAATAAATTTTTCAATCCCATTTCATTAATTTTCTTTAGTATTTTATTTGCCACGGTTGGATATTTTTCAAAAGCAATATATCTAGTATTTGGGTTTAGTTGTGCTAGTTTAGCAATCATTTCCCCTTTACCGGCCCCGATTTCTAAAACATCATTGGGGTTTAATTCTATCGGAAATTCTTTAATTAAGTATTCTGAAGCATTTAAATTGCTTTCTGCGTTTTTGTCAAATCTTAGTCTCATAAAAACAATTATAAAAGATAATTTGATATTGCAATCTTAAAACTTACATATAATTCTAAATTTCCCTTTCATTGTTTTTCCTTTATGCGGATAATTCATTCAAAATGTCAATATATTTATTTCAAATTTAAACAAAAAGTCTATATCGCATCAAATAAGCCTTTAAAAAGGGGCTTTTTGTAATTTCACATTATTTTTGTTCAATTTATTTTATATATAATATATATAAGAGAATATTAATACAAAAATTCAAAATAATGGAGATGCAAATGAAGAATAAAACAAAGAAAATAATTTTGCCTTTAGCAACAGCTAGTGCTATTTTACTACCTATTGTTGGTGTTATTTCAGCCTCTACAAGTGCCAGCAGACAAGAATTTGGCGGAGATAATGCAGAATTTTCAGGAACTTATTTAAAAGATTCATATATTAACATAGTAAAGAACGGAAATGGACAAGGTGAAAACGCTATATTTGGCAGCATTTATCCTGGAATGAGCCAAAACCAATGATCTAACAGAATTGAAAGTCGAGAAGTTTATCAAAATGGAGTAGCTTATTCAAGTGCTTTTTCAGGCAGAGTAGCTTTAGCTAACGAACATTATGATAATGTGGTTAAGATTGAAGAAATTACATCTTCAACTACAGGCAATCTTTTTGCTGATGCTAAAAAGCTTGTAAAGCGTAGATGAAGAGCAGTATTTAACAATTATTATGCTCCAAAGAATCCTAACTGAAATAGTCAACCAAGTTCTTCAAATTACTATCAAGCAAACAGCTATGGAAACTTAGCTTTTGGTCTTGCTTTAACAAAGAACTTGCAAATTGTTGATAATTCAATGAGAATTACTGTGATAGCTAAAGATTCAAACTATAATCCGACTTCATACCCAATTATTGAAGGTGCAAACTTTAGTGGTTATATTTTTGATATCTTAAATACAAACTCAGCTACACCATTAACAACTGGAAATATTAATATACCAAATGTTTATAATAATAACAATTTAGACTCATATGAACCAGACCAATTTATAAAAGCGACAATTAATTTAAACAGTAACAATCCTTTTTATGATAATTTCACTAATCCAGGATTTGGAGCAACATTCAATGATGTTTATAATAAACCATTGCAATTAAACAACCTTAAATATGCGACTGTTGATCCGAATTATGAAAACAACATTGACAATGTAAATTATTTATGAAAAGGTGTTAATAATCAAAGTGGATGACCAGATTCTAGATGACAATCTTTACTTGGTAACTTTTTACCTCAAGCATCAGGTAGTGCTTTGACTAAAAATGTTACAAATATCGGTTCAGTGTTTTATGGTGAAGTAAGTACTGGAAATCAAAACTATAGAGGAAGTAGTTATCAACCTACTATTGTGGTAGAATTTGAAACCATTGATAATCAATCTGATTTCAATATCAATAATACTGACACATATACATTTACAAATACTCAAAACACCGAAGGTGGAATTTCTGCATTCTTTACTGCTTATGGAGGAACAGGATATAACTATGTCGCAGCAGATTCGATTTCTTATACGCGTAGTAACTATAGACCTATCATGGTACAAGTAAAAGAAAAAGCTATTTCGAGCTACATTCAAAATCAAAATGGATTAAACAATCAATATCTAACCAATAATTATGGATATGCGCTTTATTATGGTGATACCTTAATTTCAAGCATTCCTTCAAGTGTAATTGCTAAAGCCAAAAGTAATAGTTATAATCAAAGAACCCAAACCTTTGAATTGAATTTAGTATTTAATACAGATGTTTCTAAATGACCTGCAGGAATGGCTGATTCATATAACAGTTTTATGGATCCAAGTAAATTAGTGCTTAAAAAAGTTTTTGATCAACCAGATGCAGCTCAATTTTTCACAAATAATAATAATCACTCAATTGATCAATTGCCAAGTGATAATGGTGTGCAATCCCTTGGTGGAATATTCTTAGATCCGAATTCATTAAAATATAACGGACAAATTGTATTCTACTCAGATACTCAATGAACTGGTTCTAATGGTGGAAGTAACTATGGATACTGAAAACTAAAATTACTTGATATTGCAAATAAAAATACAGCAGGAACTGGTACAGCTTCACCAGTTAATGTTTATCAGTCATATACTTTCAACAATAGACAATTATTGCCAAATCAAATACAACCATTTATTGATGCTGTATATAGCGATTGAAATACAACTCACTTTGCTAATTCAGGAAACTTATGATGAATTCAATACAATGATTTAAAACAATCTGCATTTAATGCTGAAAACGAATTACAAACTGCTCCAAATATGAGTGATATTGAAGCTTATAATGCTAATATTAATGGAACTAGCGATGTAATTAATAATGTTAGAAACTTTTTAATTGAATCTAACTGAAATAATTCTTTATCAGACATTAAAAACAAAATTGATAAATACATTAACTTCTTATATGCTTCAGATGCAACCAAAAAGGCTTATATGCAAGCTTACACTGCATTAGTAAACTGAAAAGATGTTTCAACTCCAAATTTTGATACAAGTAGTAATAATATCGTAGATAAAAACCAAGCTGCCAGAAAAATTCAAGATATTATTGATACTTATGTCAAAGTGCTAACTCAATTGCAAACAGAAAAGGGTATTGGATTTGTTCAAGGCCAAGAATTAACATCAATTGAATTTGTTAACACAGCTAATTCAATTATTGATTCTCTACCTCTTTACTCACAATGATACAAGGAACAATTTAAACAATTTGTTTTAAGACAAAATTCACGTCAAGTAGTAGTTGATTTTATTCATGCATTGCAAGAGTTGCAAACCAAGGTTCAACAATCTCAAGATATGTATGATAAATATTTACCAGTTGATACAAACAAGGATGGTGTTTATACAAATATTTATAATCTTGAAGGCAAAAATAATAATTTAACTTTTAAAAACTTTGATGCAGCAGAAAAAGCCTTATTAGCTCAAATTAATGCAGTTAAAACAATTTATGGGTCTTCAACTGGACAAGAAACATATGTATCTACGGCTAAAATCTTAGAACAAATTGATTCACTAAAACCTGAAACTGTTCCTAATGCTTACCATGCAATTACTACTGATATTGATACCTTTGCTCAAGTAATTAAAAGTTTAACTAATCTAACAGAAGAAAGTAAGCAAGCTTACATTGCACAACTAAATGGAGTTATTAATCCAACTAGTGCAAGCGATGTAAATAAATATCGGCTAATTGAGAACTATCAACTTAGAGAAGCTCAAATGGCTAAAATTGCAACAACAGCTCAATTAGAAGATACCCTTCTAGCACAAGGCAAAAGCTGAACTCCATTTGCTGCTCAATTCAATTTTGACTTTTTGACTACCAGTTTAACTAACAGTATTGATAAGAATGACCCTACAATTAGCACAATAAATAATGGCACAAATAAAACTGTGTCAGTTGAAACAAGCAATAATTCTCACTCAAATTGAAATGTAGTATCTCAAAATGGAATTAATATCTATATTTATCCTAATACCACAATTGATTCAGCTTCTGTAAACTATGCATGACAAGTTGATGCTCAGGGTTATATTAAAAATGGTACTCATTATCCTTCTACAACAATTAGCATTGCTCAAGTCAACCAAAATAAAAATACTCATCTTGCTAACAGTATTTTAGAGCAATATAAGCAATTGCTTGATCAAGAAGCTGCAAGCTTAACAAGTCAAGCAAATGTCGAAGCTTTACTTGGCACGCAAAAAGTTTTATTAAATGCATTTGTAGCTAATTTAAAAACTTTATATGCTCAATATAGAGATCTAGCTAAAGAAAACCCTCAAGTTGGAGGACTAAATCAAGCACAATATAACTCATTAACAAAAGACTTATATGACACTTACTACACCAATAATTTAAATAACGCAAATGATGTAGTGCTAGCTGGCAATGTAACTAATTGAAATAGTAAAATGCAAACTATTGTTAAAGCAATGAACCAATTGCAAAATACAGTAGCTGCATTAACAACCGGAAGCAATTCAGTATTCAAAAATGGACAATTTTATGGAATAGGCAACTATGATAAGTATGTTGAAGCAACAAATGGGTCATTGAATTTTGCAATGCCTCAAGCTAATGGTGAATTAATTGCTTTATTATCAACTGCTTTACAAGTTCTACAAAGCAATCTAGCAAATATTAATTCATTTGTTGCATCAAATGCAACCACAAGTGATCTTGTTTCAGCTATGAAAGAAAATAACTTACCAAGTGTTCTTTCGACAACTACATTTGCACAAGCGAAACCATATAACTGATTTGTGTATAGTGCACAAGATGTGGAAACACTAAATGCTGCATTAAATGCAGTTGTTGCTAAACTTGATGGTAGATATCAAGCAGCTAGTCAATACGCTCAATATATTTTGGATAAATATTTTGGAGCAATTAATGCGGTAAATCAAACCATTACACCTTTATATAGCGAAAGTGAAGCACAAGATCAAACTAAAGCTTTAAAACTAAATCAAGCAACATTTACTTTTGCAAATAATGCAGATAACATTTATTATTATAAGATAAATCAATTCATTGTGCAAAAAGCGACTGAATACATTAATTCATTGCCTAATGTAACAACTAGTGATAAACAAATTGCAATTGCGACAATACAATTGGCGCAAAACTCAGTTACATTTAATGATTTTGATATTAATCAAACAACTCAACCGCAATGAATTTGAAAAGTTCAAGCTGTTCTTTACCAAGTGAGTCAAATTAATGATTTAAAAGCTAATTTAATTACTAACTTTAATGCTGACACAGCTTTAACCAAGCTGCAAAAAGATGCCTTAATTCAATCTATTATAAGCCAAAATATTTTTGATACTACAACAACAAATATTACGAATGTATCAGATGCTTTACCAAAAAGTTATGCTAACTTAAGCAAAACATTACACAAGCCTTTAGCTAAATCTGATGCAAGCGAACTAAATAGCAAAATGCAAGCTTTACGTAACTTACTTGCACAAGTTGCTCAAGTAAAAGTAAGCGATCCATTATTAATTAATAAGGCAAGCAACTTAGAAGCATTTAATGCTGCTTTAAACCCTGTGGAAAATATAGATACAATTTCTAATACTGACCCTAGTCAAATTGCTGCTTGAACACAAGAATTACAAAAACAATTTGATGCATTAAATGGATATAATCAATTGTTAGCTCAAGATGTTGCAGCAGCCCAAGAAATAGTTGGAAATTATGTAACTAAACCTACATACTTGGCAAGTACAGTCATACCTTCAAGCCCTCTAATTAAAACATTAACTAACTATCAAACTAAAAGCAAGGAATTAATGAATGCAATAGCTAAAGACATTAATTCAGTAGTAACTAAAGATATTAATTTAACACAAGCGCAGAAAGATGCTATTCAAGCAAATGTTAATGCGACTGCTTTAAGTCAAGACACTTTAGCAAGTTATAACACCACCGTAAGTGATATTAAGGCTCTTTCAGAACAAATGAAACAATTGCAAGTAGCTTATAATGCAGCAAAAACATTTGTATCTGATAATCAAACAATTTATGATCAAATATCTAATTCTATTACACTTAAACAAGCGTTCCAAAAAGCCCTAGACCAAGCTGCAATTGTTTATGACCCATACTCTGAAAAATTGGCTAATAAACAAAACTTATCATTACAACAAGCAACAGACTTGACTAATGAACTCAAAAATTCATTAGCTAAATTATCACAAGCAATACAAGTTGGCGATATTGCAAAAATCTTATTACCAATTGATGATAGTTCTCCACTTGATCAACAAATGGCTAAAACTAATATCTTAAATAAAGCTACTAATCCAAATGCAACTGCTCAAGAACTTCAAAAGCTTACTCAAGAAGCTCGCAACGTGATAGCATTAACTCCACTATATAAAGCGCTTGCTAATAGTGATAAAATTACAAACCCTGGAGTTGATTTAAGTAATAGCATTAAAGCTGTTGAAAATACTTTATCAGATATGGTCCATGGTGTAAAAACACCTACATCTGAACAGATTCAGGCTCAAATCGAAAAATTAAATAATGCTGAAAGCTTAGATAAATTGCAAAAGCTCATTGCACAAGCTAAACAAGTTACAAATCCATCAGACAACTTAAAACAAGCTCTTGCAAATGCACAAACAGTGGCTACAAATAAACAAGCGGAACAATATCAAGATCAAATTAATAAATTATCACAGGCTTTAACTAAGAATCCTTTATACAATGCAATTGAAAATGCAACAGCTACAAATACTGAATACAATCTTCCAAGTATCAAGGAAGCAATAAATAATGCAACCGCAATAGCTAGTCAAGATCTAAGTCCAGAACAAGTTACTCAAGCAATAAACAAGTTAAATTACTCTGTAGATCGAGCTTTATTAGTTCACAAAGCGAGAGAAACTTTAAAAGATATTATTGCACAAGCTAATACTCAAAATGATAATAGAAATGGATTTTTAAAACAAATTATTGATCAATCCCAAACTATTTTAAATAATCCAGCTGCAAGTGATCAAACAATTATATCTCAGGGTGAAAAACTTAAATTAGCAATTAACTTGGATAAATTTATTCAACTTGTTAATAAGGCTAAAAGTCTAGTTCCAACCAGTCAAGCTTCAGCTCAGTTTACAGCAGAAATAGCTAATGCAGATCAATTTATCTCTGACTGAGAGGATAAAATTAATGCTTTCATTGACCAAAGTCAAGATGGCTCAACGTACAATACACTTTCATCAGCATTAAAACAAGCACTAGAAGTTCAAACACCAGCTGTTTATATGAATACTAATGCCAATGGATTATATATTTATGCAAATCAATTACAAACAAGCATTACTAATCCAGGTGATAGCACACTTCAAGCATACTATTCAAACTTTATTTCAAATATTCAAAGCCTACAAGGTTTAGTGCCAAATGCTGTAAGCCAAACTACATTCCAAGAAAATGTGGCAAGTACTGAGGGATATCAAAATGTATATAACAAATTAACAGCAAATGCTGACTATTACAAAATGGAAGTTGAATTAGACAAATTGTCTAAATTAGATCCAAAGCAAATTTCTGCAGCATTAGCAAATGCAATGCAGGACTCAAATGCCATTGTACAATTGGGTGGAGCAGCAATTCAATTTACTAGCTCACGTGCTCTAAGTTCAAGTTTTAACACGCTAGTTCCACAAATGACAGCTGCTAATTTAAAAAATAAAAATGATAAACCATTGCAATTAGTTATTCAGGCATACGAAAATCTAATTCTTGAATTAAATAAAAACAAATTAGCTCTTGCGATTGCAACAGCAAATAAAACTTTAGAAGAATTTAGCCCTAAAGCAGGAGAAACATTAACCCCTGATCAACAAGCTGTTGTGGACAAGGCAAACGCTTTAAAAGAAGCTATCTCTGCTGCGCAAACTGCGCTAAATACAGCTAATAAAGATGAGACATTTTATAATGATGCAGCAAATGGCTTAACGCAAGCAACTACAGCTGCAAATTCTATTGTTTCAGCACTTAGAGATAAACTAGCTAGTGCGATTAAGAATGCCAATACAGTAAAACCTCAAAGCGAAAGCTTAAAATCTCAAGTGATAGCTGCTCAAGGATTAATTAATAGTCCTGATTCTTCTGCTTTAGATATTGTTAAGGCTATAGATAGTCTTAATAAAGAAACTGCGAAAGATACACTAGCAAATGCAATTAATAATGTTTCTGCTAGTCTAAAAAATAATCCGACATTTAAGCAATTAGCTTTAGGACCTGCACAAGATGTATTAAGTAACAAAGCATCTACAACACAAAATTACATAGATGCAGCTAAAACTCTTGCAAATCAAATTAAGAAACAAGAATTATTTAATGCCTACAGCAAAGCTTTAAAAGCGTTACAACCAGTTTCTAATGAATTAAATAGCTTAAAACAAAGTGCGCTAGAAATGTTGAATGGTACAGATGCATCAGTGCTGGACAAAAATCAAGAGTTCTTTGACCAAGAAGCAAATAAATTATTAAGTGCTTTAGGACAAAACAATCTTGCAAATGCAATAAAAGAAGCTCAAGCAATTCCTGTGACAGCTAGATCTGATGAATTATCATCTGCATTACAAGATGCAATTAATGTTGCGAAAACAAGTTCAGCAAACTCAACTGAGATAAATAATTCTGCTACCGAAAAATTATTGGACGCAATTAACAAGAATTCATTAGCCTTTAATTTAGCCCAAGCTAAGAATGCACTTGCTAAATTTACTCCTAATAATAATCAAATAGATGATGCAAAAGCTAAAAAGCTTAGAGAAGAAATGCAACAAGCAATTGGCTTAGCTAATCAAGCATTAGTCACACCAAATCAAGATAAAAACTTTTATCAAAATGCTGCCAATACGCTAGCTGGAACAACTGCTAAATTAAATGATGCATATGATAATACATTAACTGAATTGAAAGATACAGTTAATAGTTTACAAAATGAAATCGCTAGTCACAATTTAATTCCTTCACAAGCTTTAAGCCAAGATTTAAGTGAACTATCAAATGAACTAGCTAATAATGCTAAAAACCAAAATTACTTTGATTTAAGAGACCAAGAAAATAAACTTAATTACTTAGTTAAATCAAATTCTCTAGCTAACGCAGTTGCTCAAGCAATTCCTGTTGCAGCAAATTTACCACAATTTACAAATGACATTTTAAATAACTCAAACAAAATGCTTGCTAACCAAGCAAGCACGCAACAAGAACTTAAAGCTCAAACTAAGTTACAAGAATTAGCAAATATTGCTGCAAATATCATTACTCAAATTGCTAATGATCAATATTTAAATAATGCTCAAAAACAAGCTTTATATAACGAATTAGAAAATACATTAGCTCAGCCAAATGTAAATGAAAATAGCATTGAAACAATTAAAACTAAGGCAAGTTCACTTGAAGATAATATGAAAGCATTAAACAATTATGTTCAAGATATTGCACCAGCTTTAAAAGATAACCCAATTTCATCAATTAAATACACTTACGCAGATGCAAACAAGCAAAAAGCTTACATGCAAGCTTTAAACAACGCAAATTCAGTGTTAAATAAAACTACAGGTGGAGTAATTGAAAATAATGCTCCTGCAGCAATTGGACAATATTTAACTGACTTAAAAAATGCTTTGAATGCTTTAAATGGTAATCAGAATTTAGATCAAATTAAACAATCAGCTAGTGCACAAATTGATTCAGCAAGCCAATTAAGCAATGGTAATAAATACTTTAATGCTCCAGTTGCGTTACAAAATGCTTATCAAAAAGCAATTGAACAAGCAAATGAAGCACTTAAGGTAGTAAATCAAATGGAATCAGCAACTGATCACAGTAAGACCGATGCATTAAGTAAGGCTTTAGGAGATGTTAAAAATCTAGAAAATCAAATTAATCAATTCCCAGATACTGCTTACCAAAATGGTGATGATAAAATTCCTAATATTGATCATGTTTTAGATGGCTTAAATAACTTATCTCCTAGTGCAAAAGAACAATTTAAGCAAGCATATAATAAAACAATGAATCTTACTGACGCAAATAAAGTAATTCAACAAGCACAAGAACAAAACAATAAAGTTGCTGATGAAATAAATAATATTAGTCAACAAATTAAAACAGCAATCACCGCACTACCAAACGTTGATAAGCAAGCATTAAGTAATATTTCAAAACAAGCTAGTGATATTAGCTCATATGCACCAGCTCAAAAGGTTGCTGATATTAATAGTTTAGTTCAATCATTAACTAATGCAGATGCTTTAATAGATGCATTAAATCAATATAAAGCAAGTGATATTAAGGATTCTAAAACTTATAATAGAACTTTAACTAACTTAAATAATGCTATTGCAAAAGCAAATAAGACAATTGTTGCAAAACCTGCTAATATTGCATTAGCAAAAGAGTTGGACAGCAAGGTGACAAACTTGCAAGCTCAAGCTCGCGAACTTGAAAAAATGGTTAAAGCACTTGCTAATAATGAACCAGCTGCATTCAGTAAAGCAGCGCAAGCGTTAAGCATGACAAGCAAAAATCCAAATTACAATGCTTTAGCTAATGAACTTCAAAATAACAATTACTTCAATATTCTTTCTACACCAAAAGAAAAAATTAGTAAACAACAAGTGGCTGCTTTGAATAACATTCTTAACTCAACTGCTTTCAAAACTAGTGACAATGTTATCCGTTCAGCTATTATTACACAATTAAAAGTAGCTAGATCAAATATGCCATGATGAGCATATCTAATACTTGTTTCCTCAATTTTATGAGTGTCAGGAATGATTATTCTATACAATCGTAAAAAATAAATTAAAAATTAATTAATAAGCAATGGAAATGTCTGGAGTTTACTCTAGGCATTTTTTGCCTCTTGCTACAAGGGGCAAACATTTTAGTACTAAGCAAAAAATTACTGAGCTGCAATTTAAAAAAATATATAATTACAATAAAGGAGAAATTATGTCAAATTTATTTAATAACTCAGAAGTAAAAAATCCAGAAGGACTAGAACCAGTTGCAGACAACACAGAAGTTGCTGCTAAAGCATCAACACCTGCAAAAGTTGTTGTTTATGCATCATTTATTTTCATTATTCCTGTTATCTGATACATCTTTCGTAGAAATAAGTTTTTAAGAATGCAAAACGAAATCAACGAAGCAGCTTCAGGAATTGATACACAATTACAAAAACGTTCAGATACATTAAACAAAATTGTGTTACAAGTAAAATCTTACAAAATTCACGAAGAAAAAGTATTTGAAGATGTTGCAAAATTACGTTCATTAACTTTAGCTGGAAACACTGCTGCTAACAGCGAAGAAATTGAAAGCTTAAACAATTCAATCTTTGGTCGTTTAATGGCTGTTGGAGAAAACTATCCAGAACTTAAAGCAGATGGTTTATACAAAGAATTAATGGAAGAAACAGTTTATCTTGAAAGAGAAATTGCTGCTGCCAGAAGATTATATAACTCTAAAGCAAATGCATTTAACATGCAAATTATGACATGACCAGACAATGTTGTCTCATCAAATATGAAATTATCAACAGTTCCTCTATTCCAAGCTTCAGCTAAAGCTAGAAAAGATGTTGATATGAATGAATTAGGATTATAGTAAAATGAAACGCGTAGCTGACTATTTAAACTATGCAGATTTTAAAAGTGAAGCTGACCAAAAAGTCTTACCTGTTATTAAAAAAATAGTTAACGACTGTTTTCAAACACCTTTATATGCTAAATATAAAAACAGTTTAAAATTATTTTTTATTATAGGATCAGTTGCATTAGTATTACTAGTTATCACATTAAGTGTTTTTATCCCATGTGCTATTAGCGATAAAGAACCTGGGATGATTGTAGGTGGGGTATTTGGAGTAATTACTCTTCCAATTATTATTGTTGCAGCAGTTTACTTATGACAAGCATTGTCTGCAGCTAAAAGTATTTCATCAATGATTCGCAATAAGATTTCAAAAGATGATGTTTATAAAATGACAATTGATATCTTACAACCAAATTGAAACTTTAAAGGTATGAACTATGAAGATCCAAGTGCTGGAGTTAAATACTCATTTGCACCAGATACTCATGTTTTTACAATGGCTGAATATAAAAATTGCATGCCTGCAAATATCCCTAATGGTGCTAGATTAGTGCAGGCTAAGCCATGTCAAACTTTAATTATTGATGATAAGTATCCTGCTCATTTTTCTAACACCCATTGAATATATGAAACTACTTATACTGATTCAAAAGGTAATGTGCACCATAGTGAAACACATTATTATGCTACTTTGCTAAAAATTGATGCAAGATCGCTAGATCCAAAACATTGAACATCATTTTCATACTTTGAAGCGTTTGCAGGAAACAAGAAAAAGATTACACTTGAAAACCCTGAATTTAACAAGATTTTCAAACTTAAAGCAGATGATGAGCTTAAGGCTCGCGCAATGTTTACACCATTAGCTATGGAAAATCTAACTAATATGTGAAAAAGAAACCTTAAGTTTACTAATACTAACAATATTAAATTACATGCAGAAAATGATTTAATTTATATGGCTTTTATTTCGCCTCAAGGATTTGGAATAATTGATGTTCCTCAATATTCAACAAAACCAGAAAAAGTAACTAGAGCCATTTATAATGATGTTTTAAAAGATATTTTTTCACTTTATTTTTTACTTGAACTAGTTTACATTCCTAATTATTTATACTAGAAATATAGCGCTAAAAAGCTATATTTTTTTAATTTATTTTACTTAAAATAAAATATAATTTCAAAAGATAACATAGAGGAGATATCGATGAAAAAAACAATTGATGACCTTAATTTAAAAGGTAAAAAAGTATTAGTTAGAGTTGATTTTAACGTACCAGTAAAAAATGGTGTGATTACATCAACAAAAAGAATTGTTTCTGCTTTACCAACAATTAATAAAATTATTGCTGAAGGTGGAAAAGTTATTTTATTCTCACACTTAGGAAGAATTAAATCAGCTGAAGATTTAGTTTCAAAAACACTTAGACCAGTAGCTGTTGAACTAGCAAACGAATTACAACGTCCAGTTACATTTGTGCCTGAAACAAGAGGTGAATTATTAGAAAAAACAGTTGCAAACATGCAACCTGGTGATGTTGTTTTGGTTGAAAACACACGTTTTGAAGACTTAAATGACAAAGCTGAATCAAAAAATAATCCAGAACTTGGTGCTTACTGAGCTTCATTAGGTGATGTGTTTATTAATGACGCATTTGGAACAGCTCACAGAGCTCATGCTTCAAACGTTGGAATTTCTTCAAACATTAAAGAATCTGCACTTGGATATTTAATGCAAAAAGAAGTTGAATCACTTAACAAGGTAATTACAAACCCAGAACACCCATATGTAGCAATTATTGGTGGTGCTAAAGTTTCAGATAAAATTCAAGTTTTAGAAAATCTAGCTAAAATTGCTGACAAAATGATTATTGGTGGAGCTATGGCTTACACATTTATGGCAGCAAGAGGTGAAACAACAGGAACATCATTAGTTGAAAATGACTATGTTGAACTTGCAAAAGAATTCTTAGCAAAATATGGTGACAAAGTTATTTTACCAGTTGATCACGCTTGTGCAAAAGAATTCAAGGATGTAGAACCCGAAATGCAAGAAGGGTCAATTAAAGATGGCTACATGGGACTTGACCTTGGACCTAAATCAATTGAAAACATTAAAAATGCATTAAAAGATGCTAAAACAGTTGTTTGAAATGGACCTATGGGAGTGGCTGAATTTGTCAACTATGAAAAAGGAACACTTGCTGTTTGTGAATCAATTGCACAACTAAAAGGTGCTTACTCAGTAGTTGGTGGTGGTGACTCAGTTGCTGCTGTTGAAAAATTAGGTATGGAAGATAAATTTACCCATGTATCAACAGGTGGTGGAGCTTCACTTGAATTACTTCAAGGACTTAAATTACCTGGTGTAGAAGCTGTACAAGATAAATAATTTTAGTAAGAAGCTTAGGCTTCTTATTTTTTGATTATTGCAAGTTTTTATTTACATATTTATAAGAAAACAATATAATTTTTTTAATTAATTTAAAAGGAGAAAAAATGAAAAAAACTGTACTTATCGTTATTGATGGATTAGGGCTTAGAGCAGAAAAACAAGGGAATGCCTTTGCTTTAGCTAACACTCCTACATTTGATAACTTACTTACAAATTATCCAAACTCAGTGCTTCAAGCTTCTGGAGAATATGTAGGGCTTCCAAAAGGGCAAATGGGAAACTCAGAAGTTGGACACTTAAACATCGGGGCTGGAACTGTGGTATACACAGGGCTATCTTTAATTCAAAAAGCTTTGGATGATGGGACATTTGGTGAAAATAAAGCTTTTATTGAAGCTTTTGAAGCTGTTAAGAAAAATAATAAAACATTACATGTGATGGGATTACTTTCTCCTGGGGGAGTTCACTCACTTGAAAACCACTTATTTGAATTATTAAAATCAGCACATGCACATGGTGTTAAAAAAGTTGCAATTCACGCTTTCGGGGATGGACGTGATGTTGCTCCTAGAAGCATTAAACCTTCATTTGAAAAATTAGATGCTTTATGTAAAGAATACGGATATAATGTAGCTTCAATTTCAGGAAGATTTTATGCCATGGATAGAGACTCAATGTTTGATAGAGTCGAAAAAGCCTATGAAGCTATTTTAGGTAATTCAGATCATAAATTTAATACACCACTAGAATATGTTGATGCACAATATAGTCAAGATATTAGTGATGAATTCTTTGTACCAGCAATTAATGCTAACTTAACTAAAGAAGACTTTGCACAAGATGGAGATTCAATTATCTTCTTTAACTTTAGACCTGATAGAGCAAGACAATTAACACACTTATTTATTGGATCACCATTATATGATGTAAAACCAACACACCCAAGAAACATTGATAAATTTGTTTCAATGATGAAATATGAAGGAATTAATACAATTATTGCCTTTGATGAAATGCAAATTACAATGCCAATTGGTAGAGTTCTTGAACAAGCTGGATTAAAACAATTAAGAATCGCTGAAACTCAAAAATATGCTCACGTAACTTACTTCATGGATGGTGGAAACGATATTGAGTTTAAAAACTCAAAACGTATCATGGTAGATTCACTTAAAGTTGAATCATATGCTGATGCACCTCAAATGTCAGCTCAAGGAATTACAGATGAATTGCTCGCTAATGCGCTTGATTTTGATGTAACCATTATGAACTATGCTAACCCTGATATGGTAGGGCACACCGGTAATCTACAAGCTGCAATTAAAGCTGTTGAATTCTTAGATGGCCAAATTGCTAGAGTTATAAAATGAGCTCAAGAAAACGATGTAACAATCTTTATTACAGCTGATCATGGTAATGCTGAAATTACTGAAGATGCTAATGGTAAACCAGCTACAAAACACACTTCAAGTCCTGTAATGTTTGTATGTAGTGATAAAAGTGTTAAATTAGCAGATGGTAAACTTGCTAATGTAGCTCCAACTGTATTAGACTACATTCATGTAGCACAACCAAAAGAAATGGATGAACCATCTTTATTAGTTAAATAATATAAACAAGGACATAAACGAATAATTTAAGTTTACAGGGTAACAATAGTAACAGCATTTTGCTCTAACAAATAGTTTTGCATTCAAACATTAGTTCGTTTTTATGCAAAATAATTATTGTGGTAATTAAAGAAATCTGAAGAAATATCAGTCTTAGTGCAAAAAAAGCTACTAGAAATACATATCCCATATTAAATAAAATGATAAAAAGAATCAACTCTAATAAGGCAATAAGCAATTAATTTTAAAGACAATTTATTGAGCTAATATCTTATATATCTATAACAGCATTCTTTTTATATATTTCGCTTATAAGGTACATTTTCTATAAATGCTTTTTTTGTGAAACTGCGTAAGGATTTAGATGAATATTTAAGCCTAGATGTAGATATTTCGAATAATATTGAATGAATATCTTTTATAGGTAAAAATAGTAAGCATTATATTGCAAAAATTTATACACCAGCTATAAAAAAATTAGCGAAGCTACGCACTAGGTAGTTTCGTTTTTCTTTGCTTTATTAAAATCGAAATTAATGATCTAAATTATTTATTGTTTGAACATATCGTTTAAAAATTTTATTAAGAGTTCATTAATGCTCTTATTTATTTTACTTGATTTCTAAGTTTAAAGTATTTTAAGCTAAGAAATCTGAAAAAAAGGGAAAAAATGTGGAAATTTCCACACGAAATCAAATTTTATAATGTACTTAAGAACATAAGCCTATAATTATTGTATATACAATTATTTTTTGTATATAAATTAAAGAGGAAAAATGAAAAAACATAAATCATTATTATTACTTTTGGGTTCAATATCCTTTTTACCATTTTGCTCACTTGTATCATGCCATCAAACAGAAAAAAGTGAATTGAATGATAATTTGAACAAAATTAAAGGCATAAAAGAATTAATTTGAGTAAATCCAAACAAAAACTTTGATCTTGATGGGCTAAATAAAGCAGTATTAAAATTTATTCCAGCACAGGATCATGAAATTTACTATCCTTCAGAAACCTATTTAGAGTCGCTTAATTTAATTATTAAAACCATAAATAGAAATCCAAAGTTATACAACAATGATGGAACAATAAATAAAACAGCTTGAGTAAATATTAATTTAGTGAATAATTACTTAAACTATATGAATAGTTCTGATTGCTATTTTATAAAAAAAGAAGAGAAAAAAAGTAAACCAGGAGATATGGTACCAACTGTTTATATAGCATATAAGAAGATTACTATACCTTTATATAAACAAATGGATTTATCAAATAAAGATATTGGATTTTTTGCTCCTATAGAGGAAGGCAAAAACATAAATTTCTTACAGGATATTTTACAAAGTAAAAATAAAATTAATTTAGTTCAATATAGCAATGAACACAAGAAGCTTGTGCGGGATAATAGAAAATATGGACTAGATTTGGTCACTTCTCTTAGTCTTGCACAATTAGAAGGTAATCAAAAAGCAGAAATGATACCTGCATGAAATGTCGAAGAACAGATTTTTAATAAGCTTTACCCAAATTATGAATTTAATATTTCAAGTTTTTTAGCACAAGCTTGAGATAATAAGTTAGAATTTAGTGCTAAAAGTAAGGACCCAGAGTTTAATGCTCCTTTATCATACTTAAATAAAGATAAACTTGTGCAAGCTATAAATGGTTATACAGTACAAGAATTGTCATACGCAAATAATAAACTATCTACATTATTGGAAGATAAGAAACTATCAAGCAGCATGCATGAATCATTAGTTGCTTTAAAAAATAGTTTTTTATCTAATTATGATTTAGCGTACTTAGATAAGGATAAATTATATATCGACTATAAGCCAGAATTTGAAAAGAATAAATTAGAGGAATTAAATCCTAATGTACACTTTTATAAAATTTCTATTCCTGTAAACGTTCAACATGGCGAATTTAAGCCAGAATTATATATGGTTTATGGAATAACAAATAAGGTTTTTATTAACTATCAGCCAATAAAACATGTACCAGAAAGTCATGCATATACATATAACTCTTTTGAAAGTTTTAAATTATATTATCAAAAAGTCTTTAGTGATCAATTTGATAGATATCAAATAAAACCAAGTAATGAGCAAGCCTACATTGATCAATTATATGATTCAATAAAAGGTGATCAACTAAGCAGCGATATACAAAATACTATAGTGAATGAAACAGCTGAAACATTTGACTTCATTGTCCCACTAATCTTACAAGATAATGAACCTGAATTTGTTATAAATAAGGTTCCAAATGATTTTATTACAAGTCTAGTATATAGAACTTTTGATTACTTTAAACTTGATTCTCGTTTAAAATGACAGCCACATATGGCTATGGCTGCAGAAGACTTTGATAAACGCATTAGTAAAACTTATTTAAATAAAAATCCTTATGACTTAGCTACATTGCATAATTTATCAATGCCTGAAATTGCTGCTTTATTAAGCAAAAAATAGTTAAATGCTCTACTTTATTGTAGGGCATTTTTAACTAAAATATTATTAAACTGAGGGATAATAAAACAGCCTAGGTATTCGCTAGGCTGTTAACAAGGAAATGTTAATTATTCCAAGTCTTCGCAACATCGACTATTTTGAAATAAATCAACTTGTTTCTTCTTGTTCATCTGTTAATGAAGTATCATCAATATCAAAATATGAGTTTAATTCTTTAGTTTGAGCATATTTAACTTCCTCGGTAGCATGTAACAAGGCATTTGAATCTGCTTCTAAAGTATTTTTGATCATTTCATTTTCTTCTTCTTGTTCAAGCATTACTTCTTCGGTATTTTCAATTTCAGGTTGCAAGTCTGCAATTGCATCAATCTTAGAAGTTGCCTTTTTTTCTTGCACATCATCTGTAGTTGCATCTACACCTGAGGCAATAATAGAAACTTTGAAAATTTGTTTGTTATCTTCAGTTTCAACGATTTCTTGACCAATTTTGCAATCATTGATAAAGCCATCTTGACCTGAAAGAATTTCGTGTATAGTAGAAACAGCATTTCTAATTTCTTTGTTTGTGACTAATTTGTCATGTTGGATATTAATTAAAAGCTTAGATGCATGTTTAATGTCATATTCGTATAGATTTGTTTCGAAAGCTTTTTTAACAGCTTTTTCAGCACGATTTTCACCAACAGCTTGTCCGATACCAACAATAGTTAGACCAGAATCTTTAAGTGTGTGCTTAATGTCAGCAAAATCAATATTAATTGTACCAACACGATTTAAAACATCATGGATTGCCATAATAATATTTTTTAATGTTATGTTTGATAATTTAAGAGAATCAGCAAATGGGACATCTGGATTTTCATCAGATAATTTTTCATTTGAAAGAACAATATAAGAGTCAACAGCTTGTTTAAGTTGTTCAATACCATTTTGCGCTACAAGCATGCGATTTTTTCCTTCGTAAATAAATGGTGTAGTAACTAGACCAATAGTTAGTGCGCCACTTTCTTTTGCGATTTGAGCAATTTTAGGGCTGGCACCTGTACCGGTTCCACCACCAAATCCAGCAGTAATAATTACAACATCAGCGTCTTTTAAGGCTTCTTTGACTTCTGTTGTTGATTCATCAACTGCCTTGGCTCCAAGTTTAGGATCTGACCCTGCACCAAAACCACGATTTTCTTTTCCTAAAGCAACCTTATGAGTACATTTACTTTTTTCTAGTGATTGAAGATCTGTATTAGCAACGATAAAATCTACATTTGGTAAGTTTTCATCATACATCATATTAACTGCGTTGTTTCCAGCACCTCCAACCCCTATGACCTTTAGGGAAATGGCTGTCTTATATGATGCTGTGTTATTATTGAATTCATTATTCATAGTTTGCTCCTATCTTAAGAAAAATCTACTAAAGAGTTTGCTTAATACGTTATTTTTGGCTTTAGGGTGTGCATAATCAATTTTGCTTAGCACAGTGTTATTTTGGATTGTTTCAACTTTGTGTTCATTGGTAATTAGAACAACTTGTTCTAAAAGTGAATCTTCTAGAGCAAATAATCTAAAGTTGTTGTCATTGTCAAGACTTTGAATTGTCATATTGTGTTCATTAAAACGAGCGAAAAATGTTTCTTCAATATCCTTAACCATTCATGCAAGTTGACCAGTAAATGCAATATGGCTTAGTTGATTAATAAGAGGATTTTTGAAACTTGTCATAGTGTATTTTAATAATTCGTTAAGTAAGGAGTTTTTGAATGCACTATATTGTTGATTAATTCCTTCAAGTGCAGGAATTAATGATTCTTCTACTATTTCATTGTCTTCATTTTTGATTCTATTTTTAACTTGATATTTAATAACTTCTAAAGTATCAAGTTGGCTACTATTATCAAGTACATTGTAACCTAGAGGCAATTTTTTATAGGTTAAAATTGCGCCATTTTTAACTACAAAGAAAGCAATATAGTCAGCTTGTAAATCTACTACTAGGCTTGAAGTAGGAATATTTTTCATACTTGCTGCTAATACTTGACTTTGTAAAAAGTAATTAATTTGGCAATTTGGAATGTTAGCTGAAAAGCAAGCTTTAAAATCATTGATTGAATTTAAATTTGTTTTGAAAACTGATAAATATTGAGTAATTGTTTCAGCTATACGATTTTTGGGAATATCTTTATATTCCTTGATAATTTCATTTTTTTGCATGGTGTAATTGATTGGAAAACTAGCTAAGAAATCCTCAATTACATTAGCTTTAGTTAATGTGGCATTTTTTTGAGCAAATAATTCAGCTAGAATTCTTGAATCATAACTAGTGCTTTGACAATTTAGTTTATTAACCATAATTTTTTGTTCTAAATTAGGAAATAAATTGTCATCAAACACATAGTTTAATGTCACAATATCTTTTTTGACAATTTCCTTAACTTGAGACATAATGTCATCATGTCAAGAAACTAAGTCACTTGGATGTGAATAAGAAATATGATTTGTGGTGCTTAATTTAACATTTAAGTAGTTATCGTTTGTGTTATTGATGAACGCAAAAGAACATTCATTGGTACGAATGTGAAAGTTTATAAAATAATTCTTCATAACTACTCCTTTATAAATTATTGATTTATGTTGTTAAATTAATTTCTTTATGACACGTAATTTTGCGCTACGAGAGCGATTATTTTCTTCTATTTCTTGTTTTGAAGGTTTAACCTGTTTTACTAAGAATTTTTTCTCTTCCATAACAGGCATCTTGCTTGGAAGATCGCTTTTGGTTAAGTCTTTAATAAAATCCTTAACCATTTTATCTTCTAGCGAGTGGAATGTAATGATACTTAATGTTCCGTCCTTATTTAATAATTCAGTTGCATCAAGTAATAATTGTTTAAGCGAATCCAATTCATTGTTAACTTCAATTCTGATTGCTTGAAAGATTGCTTTAGCTGGATTTTTTTGTCTTAATAAAGCTGCTGGGTAGGCAGATTTAACAACATCAACTAACTGCATGGTGGTTGAAATTGGTCTAGCATTTACGATGGCTTTCGCAACTTTTTTGTTAAGTTTTACATCAGCGTATTTTCATAAAATATCAGCCAGTTTCTCTTCAGAGTATGAATTTACTACATCATAAGCACTTAGCTCTTGTTGTTGATTCATCCGCATATCTAATTTAGCATCTTTGTTATAACTAAATCCACGTTCGGCTTGATCTATTTGAGGTGAAGAAATTCCTAAATCAGCAATAATACCATCTACCTTATATATACCTAGTTGATAAAGTTTAGCTTTAATATCTTTAAAGTCACTTTTAACTAGGGTAAAATTAGAAGCAATTGCGCTTAATCTTATTTGTGATTGTGCTAAAGCATAATCATCTTTGTCGAAAGCAATTAGCCTTCCATTTGGTATCTTGGCTAGAATAGCGGAAGAGTGTCCGCCCATACCAACAGTTAAGTCTACATAAATACCATCAGGTTTTATATTTAGCGACTCAATAGTTTCATCTAGCATAACTGAGTAATGTAATTTATTTTGAGACATCTTGAGACAAGAATTGTGCTAATTCTGCCATATCCTCCACTGTATATTGATTTTGATTTTCATCATATTTTTCTTTAGCTCAGAGTTCAACAATTGAACCCACTCCGATAAAGATTACTTCTTTTTGGATAGATAATTTTTCAATTATTGGTTTAGGTAGGGAAATTCTGTTTTGGTTATCAAGTACGATTTCGAAAGTGTTTCCAAAAATATATCTAGCTAATGTTCTGGTTTTGACATCAAATCTAGATTTGTTTTCAATCATCGCAATGTATGCTTGAAAACCTTCTTGAGAACGCACTTCAGCATTACCATCAAATCCGATGGTGATGTAAAGTTTGCTTCCGAGTTCATCTCTAAAAACAGGAGGTAAAACTACTCTGTTTTTATCGTCGATATTTCGTGTTTGTGATCCGTACATATTTACCACTTCCTCCCACTATCCACCATAATTCTACCATTTATTAATAACACGAATCAAAAAAAGTTAAAAATTTTCTTGGAATTTTGGCGCTTTTGTAGTAGAAAAAACTATATAAAGCCATTTTTGAACTCTCAAATTAGCTAAAAAATTAAAAAACAGCTTATTTTATTGCTATTTTTTAATTTTTTTAGTATTATGAGTATATATTGCACAAAAAGCATAAATGTGGAAATTATGCAATTTTGTTCCACATTTTGCTTTTGGGTAAATAGTGGGAGGAAGTTATAAAGGTGCTAAAAATTAACTTTTTAGCTGTCATAATGCGATTTGTAAATTAGCATTTTTACTTTATAATATTACTTATTGAAAGGAAGTAATGAATTTAGAACAAAAGTATTGATACCTTAAACATTCTTTTTTATCTTGAACTGGGACAGATAATAACTTTGCTAGCAACTTATCGATTACTTTATTATTAATGAAACTTGGGCTAATTGCTACTGTAATCTTTGTGGTGCTATGATGAATATTTAAACGTCAAATAGCAGCTTCATGGCAAAAGAATAAACCATCTGAAAAAATGCAAGAGATCTTAATTAGAGCCACTGGAATTTTATTGCTACTTGGAATGTTTTTACGTTCATTAAATATGGGACTAAGTCATTATCCAAGAATTTGAGAGTCAATTCCATTGCACTTTTGTCGTTTAGTTGGTTTATGTATTGGATTTACTTTAGCGCTTAATAAACCCAAAGCCTTACGTTATTTTGCTTCACCTGCATATTTAGGAGCCTTTATTGCATTAGCAATTCCTGATGTTAAAATTGTATTTACTCCGAGTGAAACTTTTACTGTCTTTGGCCAAAGTTTCCAAGCTGGAGTAAATACCACATATTATGTAGCTTGAAACAATGTTTATTTCTATGATCTAATGGGATTACATATCTTTATGATTGTCTCTGTTTCTGTTTTTGCTGTACTTTACCCTTATAAGATGACTAAAAATGATGTTGTTACTCAATGTAAGATTTTTCTTTCATTCCTATTAACTGTCTTTACTATTAATGCTTTCACTGATGCGCTGGCACCAATTGAATGAAAGAGTAACTATTTCTATACAGGAATGAATCAATATAATGGTTTTGCTAACTTAATAGGTCCATTACTTCGTTGACCAGTAAGTCTAGTTACATTATCTGTTTTTGGAGCCTTTTACCTCTTTGCAAGTGCTTATCTATTTGATATCCAAGATAAAGTTGTATTTTCATTTAGTAAAGGAAAGAAATTTATTTCCTTAGCACCAAGCTCTAAAGGTTTTAAAGAATCATTTATAAGAAAAAGAGAATGCAAAAAAGCCCGTTGTTAACGGACTTTTTTCATACTATTTTTTGCGTTTTTTAAGTTTAAGTGGAAGATAAATTAGTAAACCTATAACTGGAATTAAAAGTAAGCTAAATCATGCATAAGCTGCATGAGAGTTTGAACCTTGAGTAGGTTTTTGTTCCTCTGGTGTAGGTTTAGAATCCGGATTATTTGGTTTTGAATTTGGCTTAGGATCTGGAATATGAATTGATTTTTTAACTTCAGAGAAGAAATTTTGAATTTTTGTATAAATATCATTTAGTTCGCTGAATGTTAAGTTATCCATACTAGCTTTTTGAATTTGATCATTAATAAATTTAGTTATTGTTTCTTTTTGTACACTTAGTTTGGCTTGATTATCTACTAAGAATTGTTTAAAGCTGTTAGCTAATTGATTAATTTCTTCTTGGATAGCTTGATACTTTTGAATCAGCATATTTGATTGCTCTTTAGTAGAATTGTATGCTTCATGAGCTTTTTGCTCAAGGATAAGTAATTGATTTATATTGAAGTTATATTGTAATTCTTTAGTAATGGCATCAATTTGAGCTTGATAGTTAGCTTGGATATCTTTTTCAATTGGTAAAGAGAAATCTTTAGCTTGCGCAAGTAATCCTTGCAATTCTTTTACAGCTGTTTCGTAGGCATTATTGTAGGCTAATTCATTTGTTAGATTTTGTTTTAATGCTTTCATTTGATCTTGAATGTTAATAGCGTTCGAAATTTTATCTAGCGAGTCAATTTGATTTAGTAAGTTTTTAAATTTGGCTTCATTAGCTTGAATGATAGCTGGGATTTCATTTTGCATTTTTGCTATTGTGCTTAATTCAAGTTTTAAGTCATTTTGTTTCATTTCTAATTCATGTTTAGCTTGTAGGGCTTTTTTGTAGGCTTGAGCAATTTCTTGACTTGTAGCTTGAATCAAGGAAACTGAAACTTGCTCTAATTCGTTAGGAGCAAAAATGGAATGTGCTGCAATAGCTTTTAAATCATTTAAGTAAGCATTATAAATTAGCTTTAAATTAGCGGGTTGTTGGAATTCATTTGCTTTAGTTTGATACTCTTGCAGAGTATTAAGCAATTCTTTATATTGAGGTTGCAGTTCAATAGTAGATTGGATAGTACTATCTAATGTTTTAATTTCTGTTTGATATTGAGCCAGATTATCTAAATTAAAACTTAGCGGACTAATATTAGCACTAATTTTTTGGCTTTGTTCAAGTAATTGTTCTTTAATCACTTTGAAGTTTGAGATTTCTAGGTTCGTAAGTTTATCTGTAGTATTAGTTAGTGATACTTTTAAGTTATTTATAACTTGATTAATTAGTTCTTTTTCTTGAGTTTGCCCATTTACTAATTGGCCTTGAATTTGACTGGTTAAAGTTTTAATTTGTTGTGTGCTTAATTCTGGACTTAATTGGTCTTGAGCAATAATATTTTCTAATGAAGCTTTAAGATCTTTAAATAAAGGATTTGTAAGTATGCTTGCATAGTTTGACAATTGCTTTAGGGCTATATCGTAGGCTTCTTTAGCTGAATTATATTGACTTAAAGCTAGTGTTCTAGCCTGAGCAGCATTGTCTATATATTTGCCAAAGTCTTGTTGTATTTTAGCTAGTTCTTGGGTATTGAAGTTAAAGTTTAGTTCATTTTGTAAGTTATCTAGACCTGTAACATAAGGTTGAAGCATATTATGATAAGCTGGTAAATTATAAAGACTTGCAGCTTGACTTTTAGCTTCTTGTATTTGGCTTTGTAACTTTTTATAAGCTTGAACGTAGTTATTATCACTAACGATTGAGTTTTCTAAAGTATCAATGTCTTGTGATATTATCCCAGCACCTTGAATCTGACTTAATTGATTAATCTTATCTTTAATTTGATTTATTAAGCTTGCTAAGTGGGCTAAAACTTTTTCTTTAGCTTCAGGAAGAATATTTTTTATAACTTCTTGTAATTGATTATTAAGCTCTTGTTTTTTGATAGCTAGATCAATTTGCTTGCATTGTTTTATACCATCTTGGTAGGTTTGAGTTAGCTCTTCAAGTAATGGTTGTAATGCGTTTGAATCAATAGAAGCAAAATCTTTAGCTTGATATTGATTTGAGGTAGTAACTTGAGTAACAACCTTAATAAATTGTTCTAATACAGTTTGATATGCAGGCTTATCAAATGCTTTTTTGCCTTGGGCAATTAAATCATTGATTTTGTCATAGTCGCGTTTCCAATTAGGAGCCACTTGTAATAAGTGAGAGATATTTTTGATTAAATCAAGTACTTCAGCTTTTTGGCTAAATGGCTTAGTATCATCATTTAATAAATCTATGTATTGATTTGCTAAGTTTAAATAGTTAGTTTTATAGGTTTCAAGATGAGGAATAGAGAATTCTTGTAATTGTTTAATTAAACTATTTAATTGTTTAATTAGTTCTTTTTTATTTGCTAGATACTCTAAATATTTTTCTTTTAATTGGTTTAGAGCGTTTAGCAATGCATCATAACTATCTTGAATTTGCTTTTTATCTAAACTAGTTGCTACTTTTGAACTAAAATCACTAGCAAGAGAATTGATATTTTCTTGCTCTTGACTAGAAGCATTAATATAGTAGGCTTCTTTACTATAGTTTAATGCATTAAAGGATGAATTTATAGTCTTAATAAAATCATTTAAATCAAGTGCTTGAGATAACTTGTTATTAAAACTTTCTTGATCTTGTTCTGCATTTAAGATTACAATTTCAGCTTGCTTTTGTTCTTGTGATAAGGCATCTAATAAAGCTTCTTTCGCTTGTGGCAAGTTTTGATTTTGTGCTTGAGTGAATTCTTTTTCAGCTAGAATATAGGCTTTTATGTTATCAATAGTAAGGTCTTGACCAGTAATTTGCCCTTTTAAAATATTTTTTTGGTATGTAAATAATTTGTTTGAAGTATTAATTTGATTAATTATTTTATCAACAGATTGTTTATAGTCATTTGCAAGTGAATCTTGCATTTTTGCAATGCTTTGTAATGCTGTAGTATAAGCTGATAAATCTGAAGAATTAGCCAGTGTTTCTTCACTTTGGCTTAATATTTTAGTTAATTCATCTTTTTGCTCAGTTGATAAGATATCAGTATCAGCAAGAGCTAAAGAGATATTATTTAGTGTTTGACTAGCTTGTGATAAAGCTATAGTTTTATTTCTTAATTTTAGAATGCTATTGAACTTAGCGATAAATGTTTCTGGATCTAAATCAGTGCTAGGATTAAAATCTAGTAATTTGCGTTCATTGCTATTTAGTGGGGCTAAAAAGTCTTCTTGAGTAACTTGCAATGGGTTTAGATCATTAATTTGTTTGATTTGTTCCATTAGTTGAGTTACTTGAGTTTGTTTATTATCTTCACTAAGACTAGAAAGCATTTTTATATAATCAGTTTTTTGTCAGTCAAATAAGTTTTTTGATTCATAAATAGTTTTTTCATTAGGATATAGCTTAATTATTTTTGACTTCAGTTCTTCAATTTGCGCTATTTGGGCCTTTAAATCTGCAAGTACAATAGGATTTTGTTTTTGAGCTTGCATTTCTAAAATAAGTTTATTAATTTGATCTAAATAAGCTTGTCTAGTTTCGGTCATAAAGGCGTTAAATTGGTAAGTAGTTTGGAAAGTGTCATTTTGTTCAATTAAGCTATGCGCTTGAGTTAAAGTGTTACCATAATCTTTGAAAGCTTCTTCCACTTGTTCTAGATTTGAAAGAGATTCAATTGCTGGCTTAATTTCAGATGCAAACAGTAAAACTTCTGGCTCTGCAAGTTGATATTTAGCAATTAGATCATTTAATTGAGATATAAAATTAGATACCTTAAGCAATTCGGTTGAAAATTCTGATAATTGTACTTTTAAAGCTAAATAGGTGTTAAGGCCATTTTTAATATCATAGCTTTGATTAAATGCACTATCTAGTGTGCTAAGGGTTTCTTTGTATGAATCTAGTTTCTTTTTTCAAACTTCTAGCCCTAAATTTTCGTATCTAAAACTTGCTTCAATCTTACTCATTAATTTAGTTACTCTTGCAAAAATATCAGCATCTAAACATAAGTTGACATTCATATTAAGATAATTGTTAATGTAATCTTTTACACTAGAAAAATTAATCTCGCTATTAGAAATATTATTATTAAGTTGAACATTAAAGTTAACTTTTAAGTCTAGCTTTAAGGCGTGGATGGTATTAGCTTGTAAAAGTGATGCTAGATTAGTATTATTTTTTTCTAATAAAGCATTATTTGTACTAATAGTGCTTTGTAATAGCTTGCTTAAATTATCCATGTTTAAGACATCTTGTTCAAATTTGCTTTTTAGTTGGCTTAATTTAGTTTCATTTTCAACTGTTGGCCTTAAAATTGTGCCAATCACATCTAAATAAGTTGTCTTTAAGTAAGTATCTAAATTACTTAAATTATATTCGTGTAGAATTTTATCTTTTCATTGGCTAATTTCGGCTTCAAAAGCTTCAATATTTTGATTATGTGGAGTGTTAATTACAGTTACATTGTAGCTAAATTGGTTATAGGCTCTAGCTTGATAAAAGGCATTAGCTGGAGTAAGTTTGTAAGCATTTACTGTATAGCTTGCATCTAATGGGAAATATAAGTCTTCACGTAAAGTAGCTGTATATTGGTTGCTAGTTCCTTCAGGCACTTCAAAGCTAGCAATTACTTTATTGCCTTGTTTAATATCAACATGATATCCAGCTAGATTTTGCCCTTGAATGGTAATGTGATTATCATTTACTAAAGGATTTGAGGCAGTAAGGGCTGAATTTCAGGTATTAATGTAATTATTTTGTAATTGCATATCGGTTAAATAGTAATTACGTTTATAAACATTTTGAATAATAGCAGGCCCTGGATAGTCCATATAAACTATTCCAAGCTTAGTAAATTGTTCATTGTCACTAAGGTATTTATTAAATTTTGGATCTAGGGTTTGAGATGAATTGTATGGATATCCACCAGCAACTGAAAAGAAGTTTAAATATAACATTCTAGAATCATAACTATTAGCATTAGCTATTGGCATAAAGTTAATTCCATCAGTATACTTTTGTTCAACGGAATCATTGAAGTTATCTTGCATAGTATTTCTTTGGATAGCTTCTCAGTAGTTAAATCCTCCTGATCAAACTTTAGCTTTATAGTCTTTTTGAATATCAATCATTTTACCAAGTACTTTATGGTGTCAAAAGTTAGCTATAACAATCTTTCCTCTCAAGTTTTTAAGTCTAAAATCATCCATTGTTAGTTGATCATATTCCTTACCTGTAGGGTTAAATAGTTTATTATAGATTCTTGGCTCACTAAGTAATTTTAAGTATTCCTTTGCAACATTATTTTGATTTCAAGAATTGTTAACATTAATTGCATCAGGCTCATCTTTGACTCTGAGGAAGACGAATTCACTTGGGTTTTTATCCAAGAAGGTAACAATATTATTTAATACATCCTCAAATTTTGATGCTAAATAAGTAACACCATGGCGCACATTTAAATAAGCATCACATCTAATATCAAAAGCACGAATTCCAGCATACATTTGTTGCATGTAGTTCATTGATTGAGTACGAGCAAATCTTCACCCAAGCCCTCAAGCTGGCCCTGCTCCTTCTCAAGCTCCGGAATCATGAGTTCCAGGCAGTGACATTTGGAAAATAGTTTTCATTCCATTAACATCTTTCATTCATTGATTAGCTTGATATTGTCCATAATATTTTGGATACTCGGTGCTTGCTCATTGCGTACCAAAATAAACGTATGATAAGTCATTATTTTTTCATACGTCGGTATTTGATACAGATACTGGACTAGTAGTTGTATTGCTACTTGCTCCTAAAACTGTAAGGGTACTTAGAGGAAGAGCTAGACAACTAGCTAAAAGAAGTGCTTTGCGTTTTTTCATATTGTGTTCCTATATTAAAATATTTATTTATAAATTATAATACAAACAAAAATACTAAAAAAAGCAAAAATGCTATTTTTTTAAGCACTTTTGCCTTTTTTAGTAAAGAAAAAATGCCTATTACTAGGCATTTGAAAGGTTATTAATATCCACCTTTAGATTCTTTTCCTTCAATAATTGCTACTGAACGACTTGTTCCGAATCTTGTAGCTCCAGCTTCATACATAGCGATTAAATCGTCCATGTTTGAAATTCCACCTGCAGCTTTAATTAATAATGTGTCTCCACATACGCTTTTCATGATTTTAATATCGTTTAAGTTAGCACCTCTAAAGCTAAATCCTGTAGATGTTTTGATAAATTCAGCTCCTGATTTCATAACGATTTCTGTAGCTTTTCTAATTTCATCTTCAGTTAATAAAGCTGTTTCGATAATAACTTTTAATACATGTGATCCACATGCTTCTTTAACTTTTTTAATGTCGTTTAATACGTATTCGTAATCACCTTGTTTAAATCTACCAATGTTAATTACCATATCGATTTCATCTGCACCATGTTCGATAGCTAATTTAGCTTCGTGAGCTTTAGCTTGAGTAATCATTGCACCTAGAGGGAAACCAACTACTGATGTAACTCCTACACCTGTTCCTTGTAATTTTTCAGCAACATATTTAACTCATGATGAGTTTACACAAACTGTTTTAAAGTCATATTTAATAGCTTCGTCTACTAATTTGTCAATATCTTTTTTAGTAGCTTCTGGTTTTAAGTATGTGTGGTCGATCATTTTATTGTAATTCATAATCTTTATCCTTTTTTTCTTTCTCTTATTTTAATTTATCTAAAATAATTTTGTTTTCCACTTTAGCTTGATTGAATTTGTATCCATTCTTAAGCTCTTCAACTAATTCAAGATCAATTGGGTTTGATGAGTAAAGTGTGAATAATACATCACCTTTTTTAACTTCTTCATTAGTCTTCTTGTTAAGAGTAATTCCAGCTTCGAAGTCAATTGAATCTTCTTTAGTTTTTCTACCTGCTCCAAGTTTCATTGAAACAATTCCGAATGTTAATGCGTCAAAGATTTCTAAGTAACCTTCTTGGTCCGCAATAACTTCTAATTTATATTTAGGGTTTCAGAATGTTGGAGATTTTAAAGCTTCTACATCACCATGTTGAACTGTAACAAATTCAAAGAATTTGTCTAAAGCTCTACCTGATTCAATAGCATCTTTAACCATTGCAAGGGCTTCTTCGTGGTTTGAAGCGATTTTAGCTTGTTCTAATATTGTTGCACATGAAGAGTAAACTAATTCATTAAAGTCTTGTGGTCCTTTACCTTGTAAAGTTCACATAGCTTCTAGTACTTCGTTTTTATTTCCAATTTCTCTACCTATTGGTCTAGACATGTTTGTGATTTCAGCTCTAACGTCAACATTTAATTCTTTTCCAATGTTAATCATTGTACGAGCTAATTCACGAGCAGATTCAAGATTTTTCATGAATGCACCATTACCACATTTTACGTCTAGTAAAATGGCATTTGATCCAGTAGCAAGTTTTTTAGACATGATAGATGATGCAATAAGAGGGATAGATTCAACTGTTGATGTAACGTCTCTTAAAGCATATAGTTTTTTGTCAGCTGGAACAAGTTGTGCACTTTGTCCAATAACTGCAATACCATGTGTTTTAACTTGTTCAATAAAGTCTTTTTCGCTAACTTCAACTGTAAAACCAGGGATTGATTCAAGTTTGTCAATAGTTCCACCTGTGTGTCCTAATCCACGTCCACTCATTTTAGCAACTGGAGCTCCACATGCTGCAACAATTGGTGCTACAGCTAATGTAGTTTTATCTCCAATTCCACCTGTTGAGTGTTTGTCAACTTTAATACCTGGGATAGCTGATAAGTCAATAACATCACCTGAGTGCATCATGTATTTTGTCATTGTGGCAATTTCTCTTGATGTCATTCCATTAAACATAACTGCCATTAGGAAAGCACTCATTTGGTAATCTGGTGTTTCGTTTTTAACATATGAAGTAATTAAGAATTTAATTTCTTCATTAGTTAATTCTTTGTTTAAACGTTTTTTTTCGATTATATCTACTACACGCATAATTATCTTGCTAATTTAAGAGCAATCTCCATCATTTTTGTGAATGCGAATTGACGTTCTTCAGCAGATGTTTCTTCGTGTGTAATAATGTTGTCGCTAATTGTTAATAAACAAGCAGCTTCTTTTCCAGTTGCTTCAGCGTTTGTGAATAATGCGTATGATTCCATTTCAACGCAAATTGTTTGTGTGTCTTCGATTCTCTTTTCAACTGGTACTACTGAGTAAAATACGTCAGATGAGTGAACTCTACCAACTGTAAGTGGTGTTCCGTTTTCTTTAGCAATAGCTTTAATTTCTTCATTTAATTTTGATGAAGGATAAGCAACATTTCCTTCTTTACCTAAAGCGATTCTTCTGAATGCATCAGCATCAGCAACAGCTTCTGAAGCAAGAACAACTTCGTATAATCCTAAATCAGCTTTGTATGATCCTGCTGACCCGATTCTGATAATTCTATCAACATCGTAGAATTTGAATAGTTCGTATGAGTAAATACCGATTGAAGGACATCCCATACCACTAGCAGCAACTGTGATTGGTTTTCCTTTGTATGTACCTGTGAACATAAACATGTTTCTAACTGTGTTAACTAGTCTGTATCCAGGGTCTAAGTAAGTTTCAGCAATAAATTTTGCTCTTAATGGGTCTCCTGGCATAATAACTGTTTTAGCAATATCTTCTTTTTTTGCATTAATGTGTGGTGTCATAATTAATAACCTCCTATTAATTAAATTAAAATGTTTATGACATTTGGACTTTTAAATAGTCAATATAATTTTAACACTTCAACCGCAAACGTAAATAAATAACTTTATTTTTATTATGGAATTTCAAATCGATTATTTAGGCAAATCATTTCAACTTATGTCATTATTAAAATAACAAAAAAACATAGTCATTTTTAAGCTAAATTATTTTATTTTAGTAAGCTTGAAAATTTTAAAATAATGTCTAAAAGGCTTATAAATGAGGCAAATAGTATAAAAATGTGAAAATAATGAACTATTTCCACAAATAATAGATAAATTAGGCTCGTTTTAAGGGAGAATTTTATAATAAATATGAAAGAGGCTAAATGAAACTAAAAACTAATTTATTATTTTATACACTACCCCCTAGTTAGGGTATTATCTTTTACAACAGTTGCTTGTTATAATAAGACTAAAACAGATAAAAAGCCAACAAAAGAGAAAACTAAATTAGTGTTTTCTCTCGAGTTTAAAGCAAAAATTGCAAAGCATTATCCATCATTAATTTCAAAAAATTTACTTAAAGATAATATTAGAATAGAAAACTTCGACGCTCATATTTATAGTAGCTATGATATCCGAGATATTAGTTATGATGCTAAAAGTAAAATGTTATATGCAACATATAAAGGCAAAAAATTTGCTTTATTAAATGAAATTAATCTAGCTAAAGATGAAAATCTTGTTGGTATAGAACTAAATATTAAGAATGAAAGCATTATAAATCCTGAAAAATACTAATCAAAGTGTATTCAAACACTCATTGTTTAGATATTTCCTATCGAGTATGTAAAAATGAAAATGTAATTGAGTTATTAACTAAAGAAAAACTCAACATATTCGCTTTAACCAAGTTGCAAAAGAAGAGCCTTATACTAGAAGTCGTCTTGATTTGGCATCTGAAACCGAAAAAGGTTTTGATAATGAAATTACAGAAAACTTAATTACTATAAGTGAGCAATATAATAAAAACAAAGATGCAATACTTGATTATTTAAAAGCAGAAAAGAGTTAAAAGTAGTCCGCAATGTCAAAGCAAAAGAATTACAAAATTTTATTATTTGTGTCTTAATTAAAGGCAAGGAAATAGCGATTTTAAATGCTAATGAAGACTTAACATACTTCAGCAACAATCACAATGTAACTTATAAATTTAACTAATTTTAGCTGCACTATATAATGGCGCAGCTTTATTACAAATGTGGAACAAAATGTGGAAATTATTTCTATTTTCACTGATTTTTTAACCAATGCTTAAAAATAGTAATAGAATAAAATTGGAATTAGAATTTTAGGAGAAACACATGAATAAATTAAAAACTATGTTCCTTGCAATTGCAGGGACTACAATAACTTTACTTCCAGTTGCTGCAACAGTAGCATGCAAACATGAAAATGAAGACAAAAAGCCGGCTAATAACAATGCCGGAGGAACTACTGCAACACCTGTAACCCAAGAAGGTGGAAAAACAACGTCAGGAACTCAAGAAGGTGGAAGCACCGCAGGTGAAGCAAAAGCCTCTGCAATCGTAGAAGCAGCTAAAAAATTAGCTTTAAATATTGAAGATAATTACCTAAATAATCCTGAATATAGAGCTTACTTAAATGCCTCAGCTTATTCATTAATATATGGAAAAGTTGGTGTAACTGGAATGGATACAGCTAAATATGATGTTAAAGTCAAAAACTTTACAATTGATGATGCAAACGGAAAAGTTACTTTTAATGTTGAAGCAACAGATAAAGCTGATAAAAGTCAAACTGTAACAAAAGCTTTAGAATTAACTGGCTTTAGACCAACGACAGCTGAAGAATTAGCTAAAGTCAATACTAAAGAAGTTCGTATTACACCAGTAACGAATGCAGAAGATATTAAATTCTATTTTGATTCAGATCCTAAATATATAGGATACTACTTTAGTACTTCTAAATTAAATAGTAAAAAAGATGGGCCAAATAGTTACTTTGATTTGTCAGAACCTATTTTTGAAGATAAAGACTCATTCCAATTATGTCAAGCAGATGATGTCTTATATGGAAAAAAGAATAAAAATGGAGATCTTAGAGTAAATCCAAGTTCTAGACTTACACTTAAAGCTGTGGACAAGGCTAAAAAGACAATTACATTTACATATAGAGTTGTTTATGTAATTAAATCATCAAATAAAAAGGTTCACCAAAAATATGTAATTTCAGAACCTAAAGAAATTACAGTAAGTTTTGCTGTTAAAGAAACAGCTGCTCAACCAGCTGCCTAGCAAGTACTTCAAGCCCATTATGGGCTTGATTTTTTTATCTAATTTTGTGGAAAACAAAGATTATATTCCACAAAATGTGGAAAGTTTCCACATATTAGAGCAAATGTTTTACCCTCCTAAAATAAGGTGTTAATATTAAATGGTTAGGTAACTAAATGAAGGAGAAAAAATGAAAAAATTCAAAACATTATTATTAACATTAGTCGGAGCTAGTTTAATTGCAACTCCATTAGTTGCTTCTCAATGTGATGATAAAAAAGCTAACGATAAAGATGATACCAATACAGCGGGTGTAGATAAGAATGGTAAAAGTCAAGATAAGCCTTCAAATGATGTGTTAAATAAAACTCCGGGTACAAATTTAAATGATGAAGATAAAAAACCTGATAAAAGTAAACTATCTGATGGAGACAAAAAGCCAGATGAACATAAAAAACTTGGTAAAAGTAAACCATCTGATGAAAGCAAAAAACCAGATGAAGATAAAAAACCTGGTGAAAGTAAGCCATCTGATGGAGACAAAAAGCCAGATGAAGATAAAAAACCTGATGAAAGTAAACCATCTGATGGAAACAAAAAACTAGTTGATAGCAAAGATAAAGAAGGAAATAAACCCGAAGCTCAAACTCAAGATCCAGAATTGGCAGCTGTTAATTTAGTAGATGGGAATTCATTATTCCAATTAATGCCTAATTTTGATAAAGCAGCAGTATTAAACCACATTAAAATTAGCGACAAATATGTTCAATTTGATCACAAGTCTAGAAAAATTACTACAAGTAAAAAGAATGGTACTAGCTTTTTACAATTCAAGCCAGAATATAGTGCAAGCGCTGTGCAACCTGTTAATGTAAGTAAAACCACATTTACCTATAAAAATAGAAATTTACCAAATGGAAATTTAAACTTTGTTTATGATGAAACAAGTGGATTACTACTAATTAAATATAAATTAGCACTGCAACAAGCTGATGGAACATTTAAATATACAAATAAAGCTTATACTTCAATAGTTAAGATTACAAATGAAACCGAAAATACTAATAACAATAATAATGGCACACCAACTAGTGATTCAGATATTCGTCCTGGAGAAAGCGATAATAATGTAACTCCAATAAATGTGGCAGCAAATGGCTATAATTATGTTTATGATGCAAATAATGACTATTATGCAAGTGCTAATGGCAAAAAAGGAAAAGATCTAATTGATGAATTATTAAGAATTCAAAAGTCACACTTAAAAGGAATACATAATTACAATTCTTTGCCAAGCTTTTACAATAAATCAAAAGCCTTTAGAGATCTATTTTATGAAAATGACAACACTATGTTGGATGTGTATTCAGAAAATCCATCTGGTAAAGATCCATATACGTATGCTAACTACAGCGGTGGTAGCGGAGGAGGTGAAGGCATAGGAATGAACCGTGAACACATGATTCCGCAATCATGATTTGGAAAAGCTAGCCCAATGGTTAGTGATGTCAACCACATCTTCCCTACAGATATAAAAGTAAATGGTGTTAGAAGTCACTTTGCTCATGATTATGTCACTTCACCAAAAGTAGTCTTTAGACAAGAAAGCACAATGGGTAGAAATAACCTAGGACTAAATGCGATGGAACCATTAGATGAATTTAAGGGAGATATAGCTAGAGCGTACTTATACTTTACAGCTACATACAATGATAAAAGCTTAAATAACATGTCTGAATCAATCTTTACTAGAACATTCCCTTATATCAAAGAACATTACTTAGCTACTTATCTAGAATGAAATAAAAATGATCAAGTTGGACCATGAGATGTTTTAAGAAATAATGAAATAGCTAAATTCCAAGAAGTTAGAAATCCATTTATTGATTATCCTGATTTAGCTAATAATATTTTTGGCCCAGACCCTAAGCCATTTGTTAACAAAGGTATTTTAATTAAGGCAGAGCCTATTAATAATAATTAATCCCGTAAGGGATTTTTTTGTTAAAAAAAGTAGCTTTGGCTTGCTACTTAGTACGAATAATTACTTCCCCAGTATCTAAATTATAGATATCACTAGGCTTACCATTTGGAGTGCAGAAATCATAAATATTTGTGACTTGTGGAAATACGTTTGCAACTTCGTGCAAGGTTAAAACAGTTTGCCCTGAAATATTAGCACTACTCATATAAATTGGTCCATTGGCAAGTAAATATGCTTGTAATAAAGGGCAATTTGGCATTCTAAAGCCTTGATCATTAACTACAATACTAACACCACCAGGTCATTTTTCTTGAGCTAGTTCTGTTGCTTGTTGGTTTCATTGAGGAAAGGCTTGAGCTTGTTGCAGTGAGCCAACTAAAATCATAATTTTCTTACTTTTAGGTCTATGTTTAAGTTCATAAATTAATTCTAGGGTTTGTTCATTAACAGGACCACCAATGCCACAAACTGTATCAGTTGAGCAAATTATTATATCTTTATATTTATCATTATTCATGTCTACCTACTTTAATAATTGATATTTTACTTCTTAATTATAAAAGCCAAAATATTTATCTTTAAGGCTAAAAAATGCATTTATTTATAAATTAATTTATAAATAAATAATATAATAAATGCATATGAAAAAGGATAAATTTTTAATAGTATTTTTAACAATCATTACATTTGGTCTAATTTGAATAAAATGAAACAAACAAACCAAAAAAGAAAAGAACACAATTTATCAAAATGATAAGTTGCCTTTTAAATTCAATGAGTTTTTAGCTCTACTTGGACAAGATAACATTCAAGAAGTGCAAACTAGACTCAATCGAATTAATATTTCGGTTAAAGATATTAAACTAGTCAAATTACAAGAATTAAATAAATTGAAAGGAATTGGTGGGATTGTTGCTCGTAGCAACGGAGTGTCTTTAGTTTTAGGTGAATATACAACAGTTGTTTATAACGAACTAAAAAAAATAATTAAGTAAGGAGGAAACATGCAAGAACAATTAAAATATAAAATCGTACTTGACAATTTACTTGATATTACGCAAAGTGATCCATCAATCTTTACTAGAATCAATGATAAAGATTATATGGATTTATATCAACTTGTAGGTGATAATAACATTGCCACAATTTTTGATAATGAAACTTTTGAAGTTTCAGCACTTGATGATAGTATTGTTGAACACATTAAGCGAATTATGAATCTTTCAAATTCAGAAAACTTAGTGCAATACATGGAAGCACATAGTGCTGATTTTGAACGTCTTAATATTAAGTTTAATTCAGAAAATATTTATGAAAATTATGAACATAACAAAGAAAAGATTTTAAACCAATTAGAACTTAGAGTCCAAAAGTCCATTTTAAAATGGAAAATTTTAAATGATAAAGTAACTAATATCTTGGATGAAACTAACATTTGACCATTACACATTGGTTTCTTATTTTTATCTCTAAAAAAAGATGATCGGGTAATTTATGCCCCACTATTTTTAAAAGAAGCTAATATTATCTTTAAAAATGGGAAGCCTATTATTAAAAGTGATGGTGATATCAAAGTTAATGAAAAATTATTATTTTTCTTAAACAATAATGAATTTAACTTAACAATTGATACAGACTTTAAAAACTACAAGATTTCTTCATTAATTCAAAAATTACGTGCAGATTGAGATGGCTTATATAAATTACCTGAAAATATCGCAGCACCTTTTGAAAAATTTACTTATGAAGATATAAATAATGAAAACATGAGATTTTATCCAGGAGCTGTATTAGGGATTTATAAACCTTGAGGTGGATATTCACGTAATCGGATGAAAGATATCATCATTAATAATGAAATGGATGACATTATTAAGGTTGAATTCAATAAAAATGTTTATAAAGAAGTAATTAATAAATTAATTTTTAATCCTAACTTAACATTACTTAGAATCACTGAGTCAAACTTATCACAAGATAAAGCTATTGTTTCGGCTCTAAATCAAAATACTGTAATTTGAGGTCCACCTGGAACGGGTAAATCTCAAACAATTGTTAACTTACTTGCTAATATTTTATTCTATGGAAAAACAGCTATTGTAGCTAGTCAAAAGAAAGCTGCACTTGATGTTATTAAAAATAGAATGAATTCACTAGCTCCATTCTGTCTTTTTATTCTAAATAGCAAAGATCTGAATCGTAAAGCATTCTATAAACCAATTAAAGACTATCTTGATATGCTAGAAAACTTTAATGATTCACGTAAGATTGAATCAATTGGCACTATCACAAAACGTGAACTTGAGTTTATTTCACAAGCTTCTGAATACCTTAATGATGCTTTAGCTCAAAACGTGCTAAAAGCTTACTACTACATTGCGGAGCATAAAGATAATTTTGACTTTAATAAAGATATGGAATTTATCTTATCTTTACCAAGAGATATCAAATATCCTCAAAATCCAACACATTGTCAAACTGCTAAAGAATTACTTAAGATTTCGCGTTTAACTTTCTTCCCATTTGTGAAGAAATATTATGAATTAAAACGCATTGGAAACGAAATTGATAGTCGTATGCCTAATTTTGATGGTTCATGAGCTGATCTAATGAACTTTATTATTAGCATTGGATTTAATAATATTGATTCAGAATATTCTCCATTTAGAAGACTAAATGAATTAATTAAACTGAATGCTGACATTGCTCATAAACCTTTAATTTCAAATGAAGAAGCCTTAAAACAAATTATTACTGAAAAAATCTTTAATCGAATTAATCATTTTAACGAAGACCAAAAACGTTTATACCGTGAATTTGCTCAATCTGTACGGATCAATAATTTGGAACCATATAGATTTGTTAAAAAATACTCAGAAATGATTAAATTAATTTTTCCAATTATTATTGCCACACCAAATACAGATTTATCTGGTTGAGGTAAAGAAGAATTTGACTATGCTATCTTAGATGAATCAAGCCAAATCTTTATTGAAAATGCTTTACCAATTTTATATTTAGCGAAAGTAAATATTTTAGCTGGTGATACTGAACAAATGAAGCCTAGTAACTGATTTGGAATCCGTTATACTGACGATTCAATCTTTGGTCAAGTTGAATCTGTACTTGATTATGCCTTATCTTTAGGTGTGCATTCAATTATGCTAAATAAAAACTATAGATCAAATCATGCTGCCTTAATGACCTTTTCATCTCGCAATTTCTATGAAGGAAAACTTGATGTTTTAGATGCAGCTAGTGTTTGAAACAATGATCCAATCGAAGTATATGAAGTCAATGGAGAATGAGATAATAACCGTAATATACTAGAAGCTCATTTAGCTATCCAAAAAGTTAAAGAAAACCTAGACAAATACAATAAGATTATTTTGTTAGCCTTTAACGCTAAACAAAGTGAATACTTAACTAATGAAATTTATAAACAACACCATGAATTAGAAGATGCAATTGCAGCTAAACGTTTACTTATTAGAAATATTGAAAATATTCAAGGGGATGAAGCTGATTTAGTTGTAGCCACTGTAGCTTACGATAAAAATACTAAGTTAAATTCAACTTATGTATGTAGGCCTGGCGGTAAAAATGCACTTAATGTTGCTATTTCACGTGCTAAAGATAAAATGATTGTGATTAAAACAATTAAATCAAGTGATATTGTTTCTCAATATGAAATGAGCGATGATATGCGCATCTTTAAAAAATGACTAGAATTCCTAGAACGCAGTCCTGAACAACGCTTAAAGATGCTTAAAAATTCATTCGAATCAAAACATGATGCTATTTCAAATACCTTTAATAAAGATCAATGATTCAAGGATATAGTGTTTGATAAAATTGCTCGAACGATTGCTAATAATCCAAGATTTGAAATTTTTAAAGACTACACAGTAGGTTCACTTGATATTGATATTGTAGTTACATATAACAAGATACCATTCAAATGCATTTGTTTTGATACATTTAATTATTCAAATTCAATTGAAAAATACGTTAAATTATATGATGCAATCAAATTCTTAAAATCTAAGAAATATGATGTTACTGTTATTAATCCGATTTCATGAATTTATGAACAAAATAATGTTGAAAAATGATTTAATGCTAAAGAAATTAATAGCTTTGAAAAAACTTCAGTTGCCAATAAGACTAATACTTATGCAATCAACAAGATTGAACAAGATGAATTTGAGGATAATGAAGATGTTTTAGGCCTAAATGTTAAGCCTGAACAATTAGCTACAGCAACCTATAAGTTAAATTCAGAAGCTAAGTTAGATCAAGCAAGTGATAATATGACCCAAAATTCAGTTGAAAGTATTATTGAACAAGAAACTAATTTAGATTCAAGCACTCAAGATTTAATATTAGAAGAAGATAACTTAGAAGCTAAACCTGATCAAGAAGTTATGGCATATGAAGCCGAAGATCAAAATGATTTTGATACCTATGAAGCTACATATGAATCTGAGTCTATTCAAGAAGATATAACTCAAAAAGATATATTAGAAGAAAACAATGGTGAGCAATTACCTCAAGAGCAAATTGAAAATGAAGCTGCAATCCAACCTAATAGTCAAGATGCACAAAATAACCTAGAAGAGGAAGATGCAAATATTGAACAATTTGATGAAGACCTAACAACTGAAGATGAATACGAAACTGATTTTTCTGAATTAGGTATTAATCTTTCTAAACTAGAAGAAAAAATTTCAATTTATGCTAATGATCAAATTTATAATGAACCAACTAAATTAATTGAAAATGATGAAGAAGATAGCGCCCAAATTTCACTTGCAATCGAAACTTCTTCTGAACAATTAACTAAAGAAGTAACACAATTTATTAAAAAAGTTGAAAATGATGAAAGTAATGCTGCAGAAAACATCATTGATACTGATATAAACGTTCAAGATATTGAATTAAGGCAAGAACAAACAAGTGCTGAGTCTAATTGAGTTGAAGATGATGAAGACTTAGCTGATGATGATTTTGTAATCAATTTCAATTTTGATGATGTAGATGATGAGTCTAATAAAACACAAGTTATCTCACATGAAGAAATTGAACAAAGCGCCTTAAACAAAGTGCAACAAGTCGAAAACAAAGTAAAAAGAAACACAAAAACAATAGATCAACCAAGTATGCAAGATGCGACTGCTGAATGAATAATTGAATCTATTGATGAAGAAGAATAAGGAGATGCTATATGGATACATTACAAATTTTAAATTTCTTATCAAAGGATGTTAAATTAAAGTTAATTATTCACCTTTATACCTGCCACGAACGTGAGTGTGATGTTAATGACTTGCTTAATGCCTTAAATGAAAAACAAGCTAATGTTTCAAAACACTTAGGTAATTTAAAAAGAGCCGGAGTGGTAAAAATTAGAAAAGAAGGTGTAGCTAGTTATTACTATTTAGCCCCGGCATTTATTAAAAAATATGGTGTGCTAATTGAAGAAATTATGCGACTTGTTAAAGAAGACGTTTATCAAAAATATACATGTAAATGTTTTAATGACGGACACGAACAAATACATGAACATAGCGAAAAAGATTGTTTATTAAATAGTCATGACAAAAAGTAAAGAACAAAAAATAGTAAAGAGGGTAAAAACTAAAATGCCCTCTTTATTCCGACTTACCAAAGGTGCCCGTTGGTATTCGGCAATTTGTATTATTTTAGTAATTGCAGAAGTACTTATGCAAGTATTTATGCCTAAAATAGTAGGGAATGTAATTGACAGTGGAATTATTCAAGGTAATAAAACTGTCGTTATTCAAAAAGGACTTATTTTAATTGGATTAGCTCTTGCTTCGCTAGCCTCTGGTGTGATAGTATCCTTTGTATCAGCTAAGGCAGCAACTATCTTTTCACGCAATATTCGCCACGCAATATTCGCTCAAGTCCAAGAATTTTCATTTAATGATATTGACAAATACAGCAATGGGGTAATTCTAAATCGTTTAAATAATGATGTTAATAACATTCAAATGGCCTTTATGATGATTATAAGAGCCTTTATTAGATTACCTTTTATGTTTATTGCAGCAATTGTTTTTGCAATTAAAGTTTCACTAAAACTTTCAACCATTTTTACAGTGTCTCTACCTTTAATTGCTGCTTTATTCTTGGTTATTTGATACACTTCATATCCAAAATATAAATTACTATACAAGGAATATGATGCATATAACCAAAAGATTCAAGAAAACCTTAATGGAATGAGAACAATTAAGGCTTATGTTACTGAAAAATCAGAAGCTGATAAGGTTGAATTATTAGCTAATAAGCTAAAAAGTACTAATACAAAAGTAGACAAAATAGTATCTTGAAATACTCCAATTATTTTTGGAACCATCTTTATGTCAGTGGTGGCTCTTGGTGGGATTGGAACACGTTTAGCCCTTGGTGGAAGCATCCAAGTTGGGGATATAGTTGCCTTTGGTTCTTATATTTGAATGATTTCAGGTTCTTTAATGGGAATTATGAATGTGCTTGGAATGGTTTTAATGGCTATACCAAGTTCAAAACGTGTTAAAGAAATTATTAATCATCAACCAAGTATTGTTAATAAACCCAATGCTCTAAAAGCAAACTTACAAGGTGGAATTACTTTTGAAAATGTAACATTTAACTATTTAGGTACTAATCACCCAAGTATTAAAAATGTTTCAATTAAAATTCAGCCAGGTGAATCGATAGGTATTATTGGAGAAACTGGTTCAGGAAAGACAACTTTCACATCCTTAATTGCTAGATTTTATGATCCACAAGAAGGAAGAATTTTACTTGATGATCATGATATTAAAGATTTAGATTTACACTACACCAAAGCACAAATCGCTCAAGTGTTCCAAGAATCTATCCTCTTTAAAGGTACTATTCGAGACAATATGTTATGAGGTAAGCAAGATGCTAGTGATGAAGAAATTTATCATGCATTAGCTCAAGCTAATATAGAAGACTATGTCACAGGCTTAAAAGAAAAACTGGATTCACCAGTTGAACAAAAAGGACAAAATTTCTCAGGTGGTCAAAAGCAACGTTTATGTATAGCACGTGCCTTAATAAAACAACCAAGAATTTTAATTTTAGATGATGCAACTTCTGCTGTTGACTTTAAAACAGAAGCACAAATCAAACACGCAATTAGCCAAATTGATAATTGCACCAAAATCATTATTGCTCAAAAAATTAATTCAATCAAAGACTGTGATCGGATCTTAGTCTTTGACAACGGAGAAATTAAGCACATTGGTTCACACCAAGAATTGCTTAAGGAATCAAGCTTTTATGCTGAGTTATACAAAGCTCAACAAGCTATGGGAGGTATTGATGAAATCCTTCAATAAAATGGGTTCTAGACCAGTTTATACCAAATTAACTAAGCAACAAAAGAAAGCTACTTTCTCTCGCTTAATTAAAATCCTATGAGGTGATAATAAGTGATGATTAATTCTAGCTGCTGGCTTAATTTTACTTTCAACAGTAGGTATGCTATACCAACAAGTCTTTATAGGTAAAATTGTTGTGCAATTATTCTTACAACCTGCGCTAGATAATGGACTAACGGTTGAGACCTTTAACTGAGATCAATTCTACTTAATGTTATTTGGCTCAGTAGCTTTATTCTTAGTAAGTATATTTTCAGGTTTTGCAGCCAACAGAATCATGATTAATATTACTTACAAAACAATGACTAGCATGCGGGTAAAACTTTATCGCCATATGCAATCATTGCCAATTAAATTCTTTGATTCTAATGCTAAGGGAAATTTAGTTTCTCGGCTTACAGCTGATATTGATACTTTAAGACAATTCTTATCAAAAACTTTCCCTTCAATTACTCAATCATTAATTATCTTAACTGCTTCAATTATTATTATGTTAGTGCTAGATTGAGCTTTAAGCTTAATTATGATTGGAGTTATTATTCTAATTTTTGCTGCCAGCTTTATAATTGGAAAATTCTCTTCTAAAGCCTTTGTTAAGAGACAAAAGCAAATTGGAGAATTAACTGGATATGCTGAAGAAATGATTAGTGGACTTAAAACTGTTAAAATCTTCGGTCAAGAAGCTAATGCGATTAATCAATATGATCAAATTAATGCAAAACTAGCTAAAGTAAGTTTCAAATCAGAATTTTGAGCTAACGTAATTTTCCCAACTAGCCAAAACTTAGGAAACATTGCTTATGCAATAGTTACTATTTTTGGTGGAATTATGGTAATTAATAATTTCACTAGTGGCAATATTGCGACTGCTGGTTCACTAGCTGGACTTGAACTTGGAACCTTTATTGCTTTTACACAATTTGCTAAATCATTTTCAGGACCAGTTTCTTCTATGACACAAAATGCCAATTCAGTAGTATTAGCACTTGCCGGTGCTAATCGTGTGTTTGATATTATGGATCAAAAACCAGAAGCTGATGAAGGTAAAATCACTTTAGTACGCGTTGAAGAAGCAATGGGCAAATACATAGAAGTGCCACTTGCTGAAGGTTATGGAAAATTTGCATGAAAAATACCTGTTGGTTCAAGCTATGAATATAAATTATTACAAGGTCATATTGAGTTTAAAAATGTATCATTCAAATATCAAAATGAATATACATTGAAAAATATTTCATTTGAAGCTTTACCTGGCCAAAAAATAGCTTTAGTCGGAGCGACTGGAGCTGGTAAAACAACAATAACAAGTTTAATCTCACGCTTTTATGAAATTGCTGAAGGAGAAATCTTGTATGATGGAATCTTAATTCAAGCAATTCAAAAAGATTCATTGCGTAAGTCCTTAGGATATGTACTACAAGAAACTGTTCTTTTTAGTGATACAGTTAAAAATAACATCGCCTATGGAGCTGAAGGAATTAATGAATATGTCCTTAATGATGTAACAGAAGCTGCTCACTTAAATGGACATATTGATAAATTAAATGATAAGTACGAAACTATACTGGTAAATTCAGGATCTAACTTGTCTCAAGGGCAAAGACAATTGGTTTCAATTGCACGTGCAAGTTATAAAAATCCTCCAGTATTAATTTTGGATGAAGCTACTTCAAATATTGATACACATACTGAAATCATTGTTGAAAAAGCCATGAATAAACTAGTTGAAAACAGAACTTCATTTATCATTGCACATAGACTTTCAACTATAGTTAATGCTGATAAAATTATTGTTCTTAATAATGGACAAATACTAGAACAAGGTAATCATAAAGAATTGCTTAAAGCCAAGGGTGCTTATTGATCTTTATGGCAAAATGCTGCAGGGAAATAAGACAAAAAAATATAAGATTTTAATCTTATATTTTTTTTGTTATATATAATTAAAGTGCTAATGAGGAGAAAAATGGAAAATAAGATAAATACAATAATAAAAGGTGATTCTATAGATGAATTAAAGAAAATGCCAGATAATTCAATTGATTTTATCTTCGCAGACCCACCATATTTTATGCAAACTGAAGGTAATTTAATGCGATATGAAGGAACTGTTTTTAATGGTGTAGATGATGAATGAGACAAATTTAGCAGTTTTAAAGAATACGATAAGTTTTCTCTTGAATGACTTATGGAATGCAAAAGAGTTTTAAAAAAAGATGGAAGCATCTGTGTTATCGGATCATTTCAAAACATTTATAGATTGGGATATTTCATGCAAAATTTAGATTACTGAATTTTAAATGATATTGTATGAAATAAATTAAATCCCGTTCCTAATTTTGCTGGTAAGAGATTTTGCAATTCACATGAAACTATGATTTGAGCTGCGAAAAGTAAAACATCAAAAGTTACTTTTAACTATAAAACTATGAAATATTTAAATGGTGGTAAGCAAGAAAAATCAGTTTGAAATATCGCGTTATGTACCGGTAAAGAAAGACTTAAAGACGAAAATGGTAAAAAAATTCATTCGACACAAAAACCAGAAGAACTATTATATAAGATTATATTAGCAGCTACTAAACCTGGGGATGTTATACTAGATCCATTTTTTGGCACAGGAACAACAGGTGCGGTTGCAAAAAAATTAGGACGCAATTACATCGGTATAGAACGTGAGATGAAATACATAGAAGCTGCTGAAAAGAGATTAAGCAGTATTGTTCCCAAATTAGATGATATATCTTTATTGAAACATGAGATAAAGCCTCCAAAAGTTCCTATGAAAAAATTACTTGATTCTGGATTTATTTCACCTGGTGATAAACTTTTCGACAAGAATGAAAAATTTATTTGCACTGTATCACAAAATGGAACAGTTATTGATCCTGATACCAATAATGAGCTTTCTATTCATCAAATGAGCGCAAAAGCTTTGGGCAAAATAAATCATAATGGCTGACAATATTTTTACTTGTTTGATAAAGACAATGGAAGATTAATTTCACTAGATGAATTAAGATATAAATATAAGGAATAAAATATGCTTGATAAACAAATTCAAATATATGCAAAAACGTTTCTTAAGGATACAATTAATAAATCTTTCAGTGACAAAGAAATTACAAAAATTGTTTCAAAACATAATTTAAAAAGTCATTTTATACCCTTAAAGTATCGTGTTGCAGCGGGTGTTATCCAAAGTTTGAATATTAAGTTTGGCAATTTTTTAGAAGAGTTTTTAAGATTAATCATAAGTTCATCATATTCAGAATTTGAATTAGTAAATGAATATTTATCAACACGTAAAAATAAATTTTCACTTCGTTTTGAAACAGATGATTTAATAGATAAATATATAACAAAACAACAAATAGAATCTCAAAATGTTCTTGAAGCTTTTACTGAATTAAAGAATAATATAACTAAATTAGCTTCAGAACCATCATCTGATAATAAGTTAATAAAACATGATATTGATTTATTATTCAAGAATGATGACAAAAAAATTATTTACTACGTCGAAGTAAAGTATAATGATGACCATGACTCCGGAAAGTTTATAGATATTAATCGAAAAATAATAAAAACATATGCGTATTTAGAAGAAGAATTTGCTCATAAAAACTATAAAATTATCCCAATTCTTTACTATTTTAATAAAGGCATAAAAAGTAGTGTAAATCCTTATTTGCCGGCTGATAATATAATGTACGGCTCAGATTTTTTTGAAAGATTTACATCCATTAAATATGCTGATGTTATAGAATTTATACAAAATTTATCAAGTGATCCAGAAATAGCAGAACTTTTTGATACATGATTAAACATTATATTCAATGGACATTTTTAAATTTTAATTATTGTGTTTTAGTTAAAAATACTTTTAGCGATAATAAACCAAATAATATGTTTTTTAAACGACTCATTCGAAAGAATGGGTTGTTTTTGTTTTAATTAATTTAAACAAATCTATCAGTAAATAATTGACAGTAGTAGGAAGGCAAATGAAAGAACTATCACAACCTACGTTTCCCAGCAGTAGCATAATAAAATAAACCAGCCACAGTGAATGCTGTAGTTGGCTTGAAACTTTATTTAATATTTAAATGATTAAAAATATTTAATATTAATTGGTAGTCTTCCCAGCTTTGTTGTAAGGCTGGGTTTTTAATTTCGATTGTATTTATAAGTTTTTTGTCAAAATAGTGTTCAACTTGTTTAACATCATTAATCATAGTAATGATTCTAGATGTAGTCATTTTATCCTTCTTAGCAAGACCTAAAAAATCATTAATTTTATAGGTAAGGAATTTTAACATTACTAAAGAAAGAAAACATAAACAAATATATCCTTGTATATTTTTTCATGTAGAAAGATACATTGGTCTTAATGATAATGCGCCTTTTAATGTTCTAAAGTTTTCTTCAGCCTGTCATTGTTTTGCATATAGCTCAACGATTTCAGTTTCTTTAAGATCAACTCTATTAGTTTCGTAAACATAAAATCCATCGAATTTTTCATCTTCTAGGACTTTATCATAGTCTAATTCATAAAAACCTGACTTATCTGTTGGTTTAAAGAAACGATATTTCTTTCCTCCAACCATATCTTCATATGACACTTTTCCATTTTTAGCTTTCTTATTGAAGTTATCAATAAGAATTTTTCTATCTTCATAGTCTTTTTTTGCTCTTTTTTCACTAAAAGTGATTATTTGTTTTCTAGTGTGACCATTTTTTCTTCCATTACGGTATAGAGATATTATCTCTCTGCTCTTATATAAGAGTCCATTTTCATTAATGTAATCCTTTTCGCTAAGAACATATTCTTTGAATTCTTTTGAACCTTTTTTCATTCTGTATGAAATAATGTAATTTAGTTTTTTATCTTCTAAAAATCTTATATTTTTATTTACAGACATTCCTTTATCAGCAATAACAGTAACTGTGGTTATGTTGTATATTTTTGCAGTTCAAGTATAAAAGGAATAAAAGTGGATGAATCAGCTGTATTTCCGGGGAAAACTTTGTAGTGCACTGGTATACCATTACTATCAGTGGCGAGTCCAATAACGATTTGGTCTTCTTTAAATTTTCCATCTTTTGAATAACCTGGTTTCTTATAACCATCTCGACTAAATGTTTCAAAATAAGCTGTTGTTGAGTCAAATCAAACTATACTTACATCTCTTTTGTACTCATTTTTCATGGTTTCATTTATATTGCTTAAGTATTTGATTTTTGTTATCAGCAATATATTCTAGTGATCTATAAAACGAATTTTTAGAATAAAAATCTTGTTTTTCTTTAGTTGCATTTTTGTACGTAGCATAAACACTTAAGTGGATTTTTAATTCTTTGATATATTTGTTGCTTTACAACATCATTTAAACTTACTGATTTTGTAGTTTTACAATCCTTGAAAATATCAAAATAATCAATTAATCGAGAAATTAAGTCGAATCCAACAAATTTTTCATATGTCTCATTTATTTTAGGGCTTTTATTTTTGATCTTTTATTAATTTCATTAATAACCTCTTCTTTTGTCATTGAGAGAGGAAGAGTTTTTATAATTTGTTTTATTTTTTCGACTGAATTTTCTTGGTATTTATCAAAATCTTCTTCATATCCTATCCCGAATCTTACAGCATATCCTGTTTTGTTTGTGCTTTGATATCCAACAGATATATAAGTTCCTTTTTGTCTTTTAGATCTTGAAATTATTCAATTTATTTCATGTAGGTTCTTCTTTTTCATGAATATATTATACCACATTTAGTAGCATAGTAGCATAATATTTATATTTTTTTCAAAAATATAGCCACCTAAAAAGTGACTATATTTGGCCCAAGTGGGAAACGCAGGAGTAGTAGGAAGGCAAATGAAAGAACTATCACAAATTTTAGTTATAAGTGCAGAATCTATGGTTAAGCAATTAAATGATGCTATGAAAAAAAGTAAAGTCTTTTATTTGAGAAGGAAAAAGTTTAAATCCAGGCAGCAATATTAAAAGAAATGGCTATAGAAAGTCTGCAAAGTATACTTTAAGCAAAAAAATTACTTTGGAAATGCTAAGAGTAAGAGGAAAGAACTTTATCCCTAGCGCATTAGTAAAATAAAAAAATTAAATTTATTATCTTCTGGAATGTTTAAACAAACCATTCTCCTTGAATGGTTAGCTTTATTTATTGGCGCATTCATATCACGATGTTATGAAGCGATACAATCCTATAACAGGAGAAATTGCTGAAAACATTTTGGGTGTTGAAGATAAGAAGAATTTTATCAAAAAGAGCTATAAGGTAGGCGTATATACAGCAATAGGGATAAATATAGATGATATAAAGAACTTTTATTTGTACAAGTTAAAGATGCAGGTTCTATAATAAATTGAAGTAAATTCCTATATAAATTAAAGGAAAGAGGGATGATTGATCCTAAATTCATAATATACAATAATTTTTCTGAGAATGATATTTTCAAAGAAATATTTAAAACTTCTGAAATGCAAAAATGCGTTATTCATAAGATAAGAAACTAACTTTCATAAGTAAACTATAAAGATAGAAAATCCTTTGTTGAAGCATTTAAAAAAATACTCAGAATCAAACTTAGAAATTGTACAAAAGTTTATTTATTTTAAGCAAATGAATTTTGATAAATATCAAAAGCTAGAAATATTAAAAAACATTAGATGGAATTTTGAAATTCATGAAATTATCTGCAAAGCTTAGAGAATAAATTTATACAAACAATATAATCTAATCGCATGCACAGTGCCCTACTTATAAATGTAAAAAAGTGGAGCACTGTTTTTGTGCTCCACTGAAAACCCCTCAGAAAGGATTTCGCATAAATTATACTTTTACTTGGTAGTATACAATACTACCTAATGTAATTATAACATTATTATGTGAAATAAGATTTATTTTGTCACCACCTTATAAAATAATTGTGAAATAAGATTTATTTTGTCACCCCTCCAAATAAGATTTATTTTGTCACCACCTTATAAAATAATGGTTAATATATAAAATTCTTGTATGAATTTCAAAATAGACATAAATAAAATAAATGGACTAACAGATTATGAATAAAGCGTTATTTCTTCTCATATTTATTTGCTCATTATATTGAAAAATATTCCTGTGGATGATTAATAACTTTAAACTATTAAAATATAAATTATTTGTTTAATAACTATAATTAAGGAATATTTGTATTTTACTAATATCTAAAATTAATATATAATATACTTGATTTTTCAATAAACAATATTAGAAAAAGGGGGACATAATGGCAAACATTAAGTCAAAAATCAAAAGTATAGCTAAAATGGAAGAAGCACACAAAAAGAATTCAGCAATGAAATCTCGTGTTAAAACAGCTGTACGTAAAGCTAGAGAAGCTGTATTAGCTAAAGATGAAAAAGCTGCTGAATTAGTAGCATTCGCACACAAAACAATTGCTAAAGCAGTTTCAAAAGGTGTTTTCCACGCTAACAAAGGTGCTAGAAAACACGCTAGATTAGATGATTTTGTTAACAAAAACAAATAATCTATTAAATTAGTTAACTAATCTAATTAGTTCCAGGCCATTCCTGGAATTTTTTATTTCTAAAAATGAGAGTTAAAAAATGTATCACCATTTTACTGGCAATACATGCATTTTTATTGATATAGCGAAAAACTTTACATCTTAATGTTACCATTTGTTCTAGGATAAGGAATAGCTTCTCTAATATTTTCTGTACCTGTTACATACATAACAAGTCTTTCAAATCCAAGGCCAAATCCTGAAGTTAACATATGACCATATCTACGTAAGTTTAAGTATCATTCTAGGTCTTTTTCATCAATTCCGAGTTCTCTAACTCTAGTTAATAATTTATTGTAATCTGATTCACGTTGAGAACCACCTACAAGTTCACCAACACCAGGAACAAGTAAGTCGAATGCTGCTACAGTTTTACCATCTTCATTTTGCTTCATGTAGAAAGCTTTGAAATCTTTAGGAAAGTTAATAACTGCAATTGGGGCGTTGTATACTTTTTCAGTTAAGTATTTTTCGTGTTCTGAACCTAAGTCTAAACCAAATTCAATATCTTTGTTTTCGAATATATCTCTTACTTTTTGCAATTCTTTGATTGCGTCCTTATAATCAACTACTAAAAGTGGTGTTTCAACAAAATGGTTTAGTCTATCTAAAAGCCCATTGTTTGTTACTTGATCTAAGTATTCTAATTCAAGCTTGTTTTTAGCCATTGTGTTTCTAATTACAACTTTAAGCATATCATCAGCTAAAGCAATTGTGTCAAATAAATCGTAAAAAGCAACTTCAGGTTCAATCATTCAGAATTCAGCTAAATGTCTCTTTGTATTTGATTTTTCAGCTCTAAAAGTAGGTGCAAAAGTATAAATTTTCTTCATACCTACAGCATAAGATTCACCGTGTAATTGACCAGTAACTCCAAGAGTTGCTTTCTTGCTTTTACCAAAGAATGGGTCAGCTCAGCTTGGATCTGAAACAATAAAAGTTTCTCCAGCCCCTTCTCCATCATTGCTTGTAATAATTGGACTAGCCATTAAGAAGAAGTCTTTATTAATAAAGAACTTGTGGATTTCTTGAGCTAAAGTTGAACGGACTAACATAATTGCTCTTAATAAGTTAGTTCTATGTCTTAGATGAGGAATTTCACGTAAAGTTTCTAAGTTAATTTCTTGGTTTTGAATTGGATAGTCTTCATCTACTTTCTTGTATTCAACTAAAGTATCAGCAACTAACTCAATTGGTTGAGGTGCATTAGGTGTAGCGTGTAAAGTACCCTTAACCACAATAGCTGAACCAGGTTTTAAACTATCTAAGGCTTCGAAATCAAAGTTTTCTCCCTTAAATACTACTTGTAAGTTTTTTACTGTAGAACCATCATTTACTTCGATAAAACGAATTTTTTTGTTTCCACGGTTAGATGAAACTCACCCTTTAACTGTGACATCTGTTCATGTGTCATAAAACCCAGGTTTTAATATAAATTTTTTAATAGAATGCATAGCATTATCTCCTTAATATTTAACTTTAATAATAATTTTGTCTTTATTTGTTAATTGCTCATTAGCAAAAGTAATCTTGTGTAATTCGCCAGGGAAAAATAAAGCAAATGTCCCTTGACTTAATCTAATTTGATTATGATATTGTGGTGCTTTAATGTAGAAGACATCATTTGGTTTGGAAGCACTTAAAATATCTGCTTGGGTATAATGTGATTGTGGGTCGAAGTAAATTACTTCATCCCCAGCATAATAAACATGAATATCAATGTGTTGGTCATGTAATTCACCATAATTTTCTTCAAATAAGGGGCTAAAATTCCGTTTGACAAGCTTAATGTCATCATTAAACTCATGAATCCCGTATTCATACGTATCAAAATCAGCATTTGCAGCTAATTCTAGTGCTGCCTTAATTGCTGGATTGACTTGATATTTCTTAATATTTGAAAGTTTGTCAAAAATCATTTTTTCCTCCTTAAAATAGCTTGTTAAATTATAAACATTTTTAGCTAGATTGATATAAATATTTTATTTATATCAGTATAAAAAATAAATCAAGCTAGTAAAAGTATATTTTCTAACTTGATTTAAGATCTTAAACAATTTTGACACGTTTCTTAGTTTCGAATTGATAATCGGTTGCCCATAAAGAACCATTGGCAAAATCCAATTTTATGCCATTTGCAACTTTTTGTTTAGAAGCATAATATATTTTTATTCTTTTGCCATTAATTATGTAGTAACATCCAGGATTTGAGCTAAAAGCTCTAATACGATTAAAAGCTTCCTCCAGATCAAAACTTGGATCTAAATAAGCATCTTCTTTATTTAATTTAGGGCTTAGGGACACTAGTAAAGGATCTTGAACTTCTGGTTTATATTTGCCTTGAGCAAAATTAGTAATTCAATTCACAATATTGCTTGCTGCTAGAGATGATAATTTCTCAAACAGTGTATCACTAGTATCTGTAGGCAAGATATCTAAGCTAGCTTTTACTATCATATCGCCTGCATCCATAGCTTTAACCATATACATCAAAGTAATTCCAGTAGTACTGTCTCCATTTCATAAAGCATATTGAATTGGTGCAGCTCCACGATATTTAGGTAGTAAACTACCATGTACATTTAAAGCAGCTAAATTAGGCAAAGCTAATACTTTTTCAGGAATAATTTGACCAAAAGCACAAGTTAGAAAAATATCGAAATCCATTTTTGCTAATTGATCATAAATTTCAGAAATTTTATTGGGTTGAAAAACTGGTATGTTGTATTTTTGAGCTAATAATTTAGTTGGTGTAGGTTCAAGCTTATATCCACGATTAGCCGGTCTATCAGGTTGAGAAATCAAAGCGATGACATCAAAATTTTTAATAACTTCTTCAAAAACTGGGACAGCAAATTGTGGCGTTCCAGCTAAAACAATTTTTATTTTATCCATAAAGTTCCTTTCTAAACCCCTATAAATGTTTCGACTTTAGTAAGTTCAATAATTAAATGAATGATTTTATCAATCAAAGGTTTTGGAATAGTGCTTACTACATTCCCTTTTTTAGTTGCTATTAAGGTTTTAGCTAATGCGCTAAGGGGGTAGAATGATCCAAAATAAGTCAATAAATGATTTTGAGCACGATTTTGTAAAACTTTAACTAAAACTGTATCTAAAAATCACTCAGTATAATTTTTTAATCCTATTTCATCAAGAATTAACACAGGCACACGTGAAAGTTCATTGACTAAATATTTAATATCATCATTATTTCCGATAAGTTGTTTAACTCATTCATCAAGTTGATTTACATCAATATAAGCGACTGGAATATCATTTAAAGCAAAAGTATTTGCTATAGAAGATAAATATTTAGTGCGATAACTGTTAGCTGGTCCGTGGAAATAAACTCCATATAGTAAGTTAGAATTTTGATGTTTTGGTTCTAATGACAACAATATTTCAGCTCGAATCCCAGCTAAATCATAATATAAGTTGTCATTGATATCCAAATCTTGCAAAGTAGTATCATAAAAAGGCGAAGAAATATGTTGTAATAATAAATTATTTAATAAACGAAATCGATTGCCTTTTTCATTATGTGCAAGTTTTTTTTCTATTATAAGTTTATTTTCACTATCACGTTTAAAATCAAACAAATAAGGTGATTGATTAGGATTGATAATTTGATTTTTATAATCAATAAAATAATTAAAGTAATCTCAGATTTCTGAATCTGAGACTTTTAATTTTTTAAATAATTTATTAAGCAATGGATCTTTTTTGACCTGTTTAATTAAGTTTTCTTTATTTATTGGAGCTTCTTTTAAGAAATCAAACGTTTGCATTGGTTTATTGATTGAACTCATAATTAACTCCTTTTACTTTAACATCGATTTAAGAATTTCCTTCTTTTGGAAAATTTTAATATCATAGGTATTTCTGATTTTGCCATCGAAGTAGTTTTCTACTACTGTGAAATCAAGTAAATTCATTTGTAATACTTCATTAATCATACTTCCAGCATGCTTAAATCATTCTTTTAATGGTCTACCTGTGCTTTTAGCTGAATGATAAAATGATAAGAATAAGATTAAGTTAATGATTTTATCATCTTGTACTTTATCTTGTCATTGTTGTAGTGTTGCAACATAACTTGCCTCTAATTCATCATTGATTAATTGTTGGGCAAATTCAATAGAATTTAGCTTTAAAATTGCTTCATATTCATTTGAATACTTGATTTTACCAATTTCTAGTCTAGTAGCTGTTGAGAATGATAGTTTTTCATTTTCGAGGCGACTTTTTCTCATTTCACCAAGACGTAAAACATCTTCAACAAAACTATTTTGAAACATTATTTGTTTTTTATTAGTTTGACTATTATTAGCGAATTCAGTAAAGAAATCTGTAGTAACATCTTCGACATCAAACGCATCTCTATAAGTGGCAGGACGAGTTTTTGCTAGTACCATGTGTTTATAGTTTTCTTCACCTACTTTGTCACGTAATAAGTCAGTAATTAATTGATTTTGTTTAATACCAAAAGCATTCAATGGCTTTTGTAATGAAAAGATCATAATTTTTTTACTGTGGTCAGCATATGTATTGATAAGACCAGTTGCTTCCAATTGTCTTCTAGCTTTTGATAAAGCAGCCTCATCCATATTTAAAAATACAGTTAAGGATAAAAAGTCATAAGCAAAACGTTTAAATTGGCTATCTCTAACATAATCTAATAAATATTGGTATAAAAAGATTGGGTTAGAACCTAAAAATGGCCCATAAAACTCTCTAAAATTAACTAAATCATCATTTGTGATTTCTGAATTTTTTTCAACTGCGAAATATGAATATTGTAGGTCCATTTTTGCTCCTTTTAACGTAAAAAATATTTGATAGTAATCATATTTTACCTGACTATAGCAAGCTCATGAAGCACTTTTGAAATTTTTTCTATATTATCACGCTTATCCAATGAGATATGCACAACCCTTTTTTCACGAAAAAATTTTTTTATCCCTCAATCATAGGCGTTTTGGTTATCTAAAAATTGCAAAGTAAAGTTATCCACACCCTTTTGTTGTAGAAATTTTTGTCTGATATCTTCTGAAATTTGCATATGAAAAATACAGCTAAATAAAGGCGCAAAGTCTACAACATCTGTATATAAAATTGGGATTTCTACAAAATCATATTGATGTTCTAATAAATGCGATTTTAGCTTTAAAAATACCTCTTTTTCTAACTTTTTTAAATTAGTTGAGTCTTGCAAAATTCATTTTTTAATTTCGCTCTTATCAAGCACATTATCTTTAAGTAAAAAAGTACCAAATTTTTCTGCAATTAATTTAATAAACTCTTTATCTTGGCTATATAAATAACTAACATATTGATCGCAGTTAAAAGTGCTATATCCTAACTGAGCACAAGCAGCTAAAAAGGTGCTTTTGCCAGAAGCCATGCGCCCAACAATTGCTATCATTTGTTTCATTTTTCAATAATTGATCTAAGTTCAAGTTGTTCTAATAATGGTAGAGCATTTTGAATGTTTAATTTTAAAACGTAAGCTTCTTTTTCTGGATTAAAACTATCAACATTAGGATTCAATGTCGCCATTTTTAAACAAAATAAAGCATCATTTTTACCCGCAATCAGTTTATTGATTACTCCTTTAGTAAGCATGGCGCTTCATTTATCCTGTGAAGCATATAAATTAGGAACAGTATGAAATTTCTCAAGAATTGAAATAGCTGTTTTTTCTCCAATTCCTTTTACTCCAGGTAAATTATCGCTACTATCTCCTGCCAATGCTTTATAGTCTACTACTTGAGATGGTAAAAATCCATAGTTTTCAAAATAGTTTTCATTTGTAAGTAAAGAATATCCGTAATTTTCTTTTTGAATAATACTAATATTTGTCGCAATTAATTGATGTAAATCTTTATCTCTTGAAAAAATAATTTTAGGCTCATTTAAAGCCACTTTGTTACAGTAAGCTGCGACCAAATCATCTGCTTCAAAACCTGCCAATTCTTGTTGAACAACTCCTAAGAGATCTAAAATTTGTTTAATTAAGTTAAATTGAACATAAAGTTCATTAGGTGCCTTAGCACGCCCTGCTTTATATTCATCATATAGTTCGTGCCGAAAACTTTTATCTTTTGAGTCAAAAGCAATATATAAATATTTAGGACGATAAAACTCAATTAATTTATTTAATTGATGTAAAAATAAGTTAATTCCATTAGTTGGAGTTCCATTAGAAGCACGCATAATATTATCGGGGTTACCATAATAGGTAGCATAAAATGATTGGAACATTAAGTAATTTCCATCAATTATTAAGTGGGTATTAGTTGTTGTTTTCATCTTGAATCTCTTTTCAGTCTATAAATGTGTAGTAATTAGCTTTTGACAATTTTAATAATGCAACAATCATGCGTGGTTGAGTGTGGTTTAAAATTTCGGTAGCACGAGAAGTAAATCCAAAAGCCATAATACTTTTGCTTTTATCAGTTAATGAAACTCTAGGTCTACCTTTAGCATCTTTTTGAACCTTTGACATAAGACATTTAACTCAAATTGGGATTAGTCCAACATCAACTATTTGTTTATAACCAGTTGATTCTTGTAATGAATTTAATGCATTATATACATCACCAAGTAAATTTGCTTCTGATTTCATTTCTTCAATTAAATTAGTAGGGATTAATTCCATTACTATTTCATTAATCCCTTGTGACTTGATGAAATTTAAAAGTAAGTCACTTTTATCACCATCAACTTTTTTATATGAATCTTCAAATAATTTATTAAATGGTAGAGCATATTTATCTTTAGCATTCAATAAAGTATCAATTCCACCAAATTCTCTAAAGGTATTGGATTTAATTAAATTATCTAAAATGCTTTCGGAAACATTAGCTATATTTCTAAGTCTTAAATAAGCTTCTAAAAAGCTATTGTAAGAACCATTTATCTTACGTTCTTCTACTATTTTATGTGCTGCAACAGCACCTAACCCTTTAATCATTACCAAAGGTAAATATAACTGCTCATCAACAATTTCAACAATTTCTGATGAATGATTAATTTCGGGTGAAAATACTTTAATTCCTTGACTTGAAGCATCAGCAACATATTTTTTAATATTTTGTTGATCAGATGATGAATTTGAAATCAATACTTTATAAAAAATAAGAGGGTATTTCACTTTATAATAAGCTAATTTGTAGGCTATAAGAGCATAAGCAACAGCATGGGATTTGTTAAATCCATATGCAGCAAAACGCTCAATATTTGAATATATTTTTTCCAATACTTCTGCTGAAATTCCATTCTTAAGCCCACCAGCAAAAAAATCACTCTTATAACTGTGCAACTTTGTTTCGTCTTTTTTAGAAATAGCTCTTCGCAATAAATCTGCTTGAGCAAAAGACATTCCGGCTACTTTTTGAGCAATTTGCATAATTTGCTCTTGATATAAAATTATTCCGAATGTATTTTTTACAATTTCGTCATATGCTGGATGTAATTTTTCAATATTATTAGGATTTAGCTTATTTCGACTGTATGTTGAAATATATTGCATTGGTCCAGGTCTAAAAAGTGAAATAATTGCATAAATATCATCGAAGGAATCGATATGTACTTCTTTAATAGCATTTTGCATACCAGGTGATTCTAATTGAAAAATCCCGTTAGTTAGCAAATTATTTAATAGTTTAGCCACATCTGGATCAATAAACTTACCATAGCTTCTTCCAACTAGATTATCGAATCGATAATTGCTTGGGATAAGGTCTTCTATTTCTTGCAATATTGTTAAGTTTTTCAAACCTAAGAAATCAATTTTAATTAGTCCAAATCTTTCAAGATAATTAAGTGTAAATTGCACTTGCGGCAAGGTGCTGGTGTTATTTGAAACCGGAATAATGTGTTTTATATTTCTATCGCAAATAATTACCCCAGCAGCATGAATTCCAACTTGCCGAGGTAAACCTTCAATTTGACTAGCATATTGATGCAATTTTGGATACATATCTACTAGCATCTTGTATTTTTCATTATTTTCATAAGCTTTTATTAAACTTTCGTCACTGTTTTTTAAAGCATTACAAATCTTATCAACTTCTGGCACTGGAATGGAAAGGTAACGAGCAATATCTCTTAATGAGTTTTTTAATGCTAATGTTTGAAAAACACTAATTAAAGCAACATTATTTTCGCCATATTTATCCTTAATATATTGCAATAATTCATCACGCCGAGTATCTTGAATGTCAATATCGATATCAGGTAATGATACTCTATCAACATTTAAAAATCTTTCAAATAGTAAATCAAATTCAAGGGGATTAATGTCAGTAATTCCTAGTAAATATGAAATTAATGATCCGGATGCTGAGCCCCGTCCTGGCCCGATTGCAATCCCTTTATTTTTAGCATAATTAATAATGTCTTGAATGATTAAAAAATAATCTAGAAAACCTAATTTTTTGATGACATTATATTCATAATAAACTCGGTTAGTAACTACATCTTCACCATATGTATAAATTAAATCCAATGCTTTTTTATTAGACATCAAGCGAGCTAGTTCTTCCTTTACATTTCCTTGAAATTTAGCTAATTTAATACTTTTATCAGGCATTACAACATTGCAACTTTCAGCAATAAATAAAATATTTTGTTCTACTTGTGGATCTAGGTTAGAAAAATCATCATCATCTAAATATTCAGTATAAAAAACATGTTCAATTTCTTTACCTGCAATGCTATTTAAAATTGGAATTAATTCATTTTGCTCGCTATATAAAATCTTTTTGCATGGAGCATAAACTGTTTGAATTTCTTGCGTTGTTTTCGCGTTTAAGTAAAAGTTGCTCAAGTATTTTTTTACTTGAATGTTTTTTGCTTTCATTCCTAGGAATTGGTGATCAATGACAAAAACGTGTTCATTTTCTAATTCATAGTATGATATGTCTTTACCACTTGTTCTAGCGTAAATTAAATCATTTAAAAAACAATATCCATCATTATCTTTAGCAAGTAAAAAAACACTAAACCCTTCAATTAGATTTAGTTCTAAACCAATTAAAGGCTTAATACCATAAGTCGCTTGTGCTTCTCAGTAATATTGCAATGCATATAGATTATCAATATCGGTTAAAGGTAAATATTTTATGTCATTTTCTCTAGCTAAATTTATTAATTCTTTAACACGAATTGTTGAATTTAAAAAAGAATACTCAGTATTTGTGTGTAGATATATTTTATTCATGTTGTTATTATATTTTATTTAACTTAAAAAGGTAAAAAATAAATCTTTAATAATATAATTCGAGTATTGTAAAATTAAAATACAAACTAAAAAATCTAGCTAAAAAAACCTTAGTTAGAATAACTAACTATAAAAATATTATTAAATTTGACGTTATAATAGACCCTTATATTAAGGAAATTGAAAATATCTTTAGAATAAGGAAGTAGAACTTAATATTATTTTTTAACAATGTAATAAAAAGCCTTTGTCAAGCTATTTATTAAAATTTTAATTAGAATTTGATAAACTTTAAATATTATATTTAAGGAGTGGAAATGAATCAAACATTTAAAGAAAGAATCATCAAATATATGGAAATTGAAGCAATGTCAAGATATGAAGAACCTGTTGCTGACGAATTGAGAAAAAATATTACAGGTTATGAAGTATCACGTGATAAAATGGGCTCAATTATTTTCCATAAACCTTCTAAAAATCCTAATGCACCTAAGGTGATGGTTGCTGCTCATATGGATGAAGTTGGTTATATTGTTCGTAGAATTGATAAGTCTGGTCAAATTTTACTTAGCCCAATTGGCGGAATTTGAGCAAGTACGGTGATTGGAACTAAAGCTAAGCTAATTACAAGTAAAAAAACATATTTAGGAGTATTCGGGCATACTTCAATTCATATCATGGAAAGAGAAAAAGTTTCAAAAGCCATTTCTAATGATGATCTATATGCTGATTTTGGTTTTAGATCTGAACAAGAAGCTATTGAAGCTGGTGTAGAGATTGGTAACCAAGTTCGCATGAGTGGAGAAACAATTATTTTTGACAATGAAGATTTAATTGGTGGAAAAGCGATGGATAATCGTGCAGGAGTTGCTGTATTTGAACGTATTGCTCAAAGTGTTGCTAATGCAGATTTAGACTGTGATTTATACATGGTTGGTACTGTACAAGAAGAAGTTGGAACTAGAGGTGCTAAAACTTCAGTATCAATAGTAAATCCTGATATCGCAATTGCTTTGGATACTACTTCATCACACGATACAATTGGAACAATCCCTGGCACAACAGCTTTATTTAAAGGAGCTGCATTAAGAATTAAAGATGGTGGAAACTTAATGGACATTGGTCTTATTGCACAAATGGAAGAAGTGGCAAAAAAACACAATATTCCTGCTTATAAATTTGTATCAATGGGTGGTGGAACAGATGCTCATGAATTACAATATGCACGTGGTGGAGCTGCTACTTTAACAATTTCATTGCCACAAAGATATTTACACTCACCAATTGGTGTTTGCGCAATATCGGATTTATTAGCTGCAAGTGACTTAATCTCTAATTTTATATTAGAGTTTAATTCAGAAAAATATGATAAAATAAAATACAAATAAAGCAATATAGGAGGTGAATATGGTCAATATGACAACAGGCGCTTTTGTTGGAATGATTATTGGTGTTGTGCTTTTAGTTGGTATCGCTGTTGCATTAGTTACATTTTTTGTTACTAAAAGAATCTTTGAAAAACAACTAAGAGAAAACCCACCTATTAATGAAAAAATGATTCGTATCATGTTTAAACAAATGGGAAGAACAGCAAGCGAATCACAAATTAGACAAATTATGAAGTCTATGAATGATGCTAAAAATAAATAAATTCAATAAATCATATTAATTCACTTTAAAGTGAATTTTTATATATCTAAAAGCAAGTAAAAAAAGAATTTTTTGCCATTTTCTTTGCTCATAATTGAAAAAATAGTTTTTAAATACATGATAAAACTATTGTAATTACTTTTGTGCCTATAAAATAGGGTAAAAAAATATAAAAAAGCATTATTATTCATTTTAACTGCATTTATATTTTTATATAAATTTAATATAATCATTTTATAGACTAAATTAGGAGTACGATGAAGCGACTGAAATATAACTTAAAAAGTAAATTAGTAAATTCTAAGTTCATTAAAAGTATAATGCGTTTTTGACGCTGAAAATCGAATGTTTCAAAATTAAAATATTTATTATTTGTTTATTTTTTAATTGTTTTAATTTCTAGCTTATTGCTATTTTCGCCATGAGCGCAAAATCAATCAGCAAATAGAATCTCTTATATTGATGCTGTATTTACTACTGCTTCTGCTTTTAGTGATACTGGGCTAGTCGTTGCTGATACCTTCCAACAATGAAATGATTTCGGGCAAGCAATTATTGCAATATTAATTTTATCTGGTGGTATTGGAATATTTGCCTTAAAATTCTTTATTATCAATTTTATTTTCCGTAAAAAATCCTCCTCACTTGGTGAAATTAAGTTAATCCAAAGTGAACGTGGAGGAACTGATATTGCTAAAATCACTCAAATTATTATTTCTTCAATAAAATTCCTTTTCATTTGTATTTTTATTTTTAGTGTTGCATTAACAATTTATTTTTATTTTGCTTCACCAATTCATACAAATGGAATTGATTTAATGTTATCTAATGGGTTAAGACCTAATGATCCTGATTACATTAAAAACATGAATCAGAATTTTATTTCACCACAAGGAAATTTCCTCTTATCTTTAAAATTTGGAATTTTCCACACTATTTCAGCAATTAATAATGCAGGATTTGATATTATGTCTTCATCAAGTTTGATGCCATACTATCAAAATTATTTCCTACAAATCTGTTTTATTATTTTGCTAGTAATTGGAGGAATAGGATACCCAGCAATTTACGATTTAACTTGCTTTATTAAGCATAAAATCAGAAGAGAAAAAGCGACATATCATTTCTCAGTTTTTACAAAAATTTCGTTAGTAACATATGTCTTAGTTTTTATTGTAGGTTTCTTAATTTCAATTGGATTTGAAGCCAGTTCGCAAAATGCTTATGCTTTATGAAACCAATATTACATACCTGAAAATTTAAAACACGCAAATGGTCAGATATATACAACTAATGACATGTATATTTTCCACACTCAATATGTTGAATGGTTTAAAAATGGTCATCATTTAGAACAACTTAGTGATCCGAAATATGCATTACTAAACCAACAAAGATGAATTTTTGAAAATGGCCAATTATATGGAAATTGATTCGACAAAACTTTTGCAACACTCTTTACCTCACTTTCAACCCGAAGTGCAGGATTTGCAACCGTTAATATCAAACACTTTACACAAGGATCTACTTTTACCTTTATTTTCATGATGATTATTGGATCTGCTCCAGCCTCAACTGGTGGAGGAATTAGAACAACAACATTTGCTCTAATTATTATGGGAATTGTGCGGGTATTGTTTGGATTGCCTCGAGTAAGAATGTTTAAACGTTCAATCAATCAAGATACAGTTAATATGTCATCACAAGTTTTAGCAATTGCATTTATTTTAATTGTTATCGCTTCATTAGTTTTATTCTCATCATTTAAAGATTATGGCGGGCAAATTCAAACACTATCAAATACAAATAATGCGAATGAAATTTATACAACTCAAAACATTATTTTTGAAGTTGCTAGTGCCTTCGGGACAACTGGACTAACTTCTGGAATTACTAAAAGTTTAAACACTGTTTCTAAATTAGCATTAATACTTGTTATGTTTATTGGGCAATTTGGAATTTCTTCAACGTTACTTGTTTGAAAACGTAAGAAGAACTGAAAACGTACATTTGAATACGTCGATGCAGACGTTGCAATTGGATAGGAGAATATATGAAATTAAATTATAAAAATGATATTGTAGTTATTGGTACTGGTCGTTTTGGCCAAGCAGTAATAGAACAATTGATCAAAATGGAAAAAAGCGTTTTTGTTTTAGATAAAGACCAAGAAACAGCTAAATTATTTGCAGATGAAGTAGATCGTATCGTTATCGGAGATGCTGCAGACACAAGAACATTAAAATCACTTGGTATTGATCAAGCAGAAACAGTTGTTGTTGCTGTTTCAGATAACATCGAAATTGTTGCTGCCTTATTAGAATTAAAAGTTAAAAATATTATTGCTCGTGCTACATCTAAACGTCATGCTAGAGTACTAAAACAAATTGGAGTAGATGTTATTATTAGACCTGAATATGAATCAGGAATTAGAGCTGCCCTTATTGCAACAAATCGTAATTTCATTCGTTATTCTCAAAATTTACAAGAAATTGGTGGAAATTTTGTTATTGGGTCAACTAAAGTTAATAATAATGAACTTGAAAACAAACAAATTAAAGATCTACATTTATCTCAAATGGGGATTACAATTGTGCTAATTAAAACAGGTAATACATTTAAACGTGCTACTGGTGATACTGTTATTCAAAAAGATGATATTATCACAATTATTGGTGAAGTTGGAAATGTTACAAATGCACTAGAATGATTAAACGATAAAGAAGATGTAACAGAAGAAAACAAATAATTAAATTTCTAATACTTCGGTATTAGATTTTTTTTATTTTTATCTCTATCATATAGGGCTGAAAACTCAAGTAGCTTATTAGGCAAAAGTACAAAAATCTATATAATTTAATTAATTATATTAATTAAATTATGAGGTAAAACATGAATGATAAAGATAAAATCTTAGTAAATGATAATGAAGAAGAAAAAGTAAAAATTCAAGATGATACAGAGTTTGAATATGAAGAAAACAACACAATGATTTTTAGAAAGAAAAAGCCTGTGGTTATTGAAGAAGATGAAGAAGAAATTCCTCAAGAAAGTGAAGAATATGTTGTTACATCACAAATTATTACTGAACCAACTGATGGTCTACATCCAGTAGTAATTGATAATGAAATGAAACAATCATTCCTTGAATACTCAATGAGTGTTATTGTTTCTCGTGCTTTACCAGATGCAAGAGATGGATTAAAACCTGTACATCGTAGAATTTTATATGATATGAGTGAGCTAGGAATTACTCCAGGCAGTCAACACCGTAAGTCAGCTCGTATTGTTGGGGATGTACTTGGTAAGTACCACCCACATGGTGATTCTTCAGTGTATGAAGCAATGGTTAGAATGGCACAAGACTTCTCAATGCGTTATCCATTAGTAGATGGGCACGGAAACTTTGGATCAATTGATGGTGATGCTGCAGCTGCGATGCGTTATACTGAAGCTAGAATGGCTAAAATAGCAGTTGAAATGCTGGATGGTATTAAGAAAGATACTGTAGATTTTGTTGATAACTATGATGGTAGTGAACAAGAACCTACAGTGCTTCCATGTCGTTTTCCTAACTTACTTGTTTCAGGTTCTTCAGGTATTGCTGTTGGGATGGCAACAGAAATTCCGCCACACAACCTTGGAGAAACCATTGATGCTACAATTGCACTCGCTAAAAACCCTGAAATTACAGTCAAAGAATTAATGCAATATATTAAAGGACCTGATTTCCCTACTGGAGCAATTATTTTAGGTACTAAAGGCATTTTAGAAGCTTATGAAACAGGTAGAGGAAGTATACCAGTACGCTCTAAGTGTGAAGTAATTGAACAAAGCAATGGAAAAAGCAAGATTATTATTCGTGAAATTCCTTATGCAATTAAGAAGACTACAATCATTGAAAAGATTGCTGAATTACACAAAACTAAAGTTATCGAAGGAATTGTTGACTTAAGAGATGAATCTAACCGTGAAGGTATTAGACTTGTTATTGACGTTAAAAAAGGAGTAAATCCTCATATTTTACTTAATAAGCTATACCAAAAATCAAATATCCAAACTACATTTAATTTTAACTTAGTTGCTATTGTTAATAATGAACCAAAAACTTTAAACTTAAAACAAGCTTTAGAAGTCTTTATTGATCACCAAAAAGAAGTAGTAACTCGTAGATTAAAATTTGACTTAAATAAAGCTGAAGAAAGAGCTCATATCTTAGATGGATTAAAAATCGCTGTTTCTAATATTGATGAAGTTGTAGCAATTATTAAGAAATCTAAGACAGATGTAGACGCACAACAAGCTTTAGGTCAAAGATTCGGCTTAAGTGAAAAACAAACAAAAGCTATCTTAGAAATGCGTTTAAGTCGTCTTACAGGTTTAAGCATAGAAAAGATGGATGCAGAAATCACTGAACTACAAGTTGAAATAGCTCATTACAAAGATATCTTATCTTCAGAAGCTAAATTAATTGATGAAATCGTGCTCGAATTACAAGAAGTTAAAGAAAAATACAATGATGAAAGAAGAACTGTAATTGATGCTTCTGCAGTTGGCTCAATTTCGGATGAAGATTTAATTCCTGAAAGAGAAATTGTTATTACAATGTCTTCAAAAGGTTATGTAAAACGTATGGATCTAGATGAATACAACACTCAACGTCGTGGTGGAATGGGCTCAGTTTCAATGAAGACTTATGACGATGATGATATAGCAATGATTATTCATGCTTCAACCCATACAGACTTATTACTATTTTCAAACTATGGAAAAGTATATAGCCTTAGAGGACACCAAATTCCTGAAGGTTCTAAACAATCAAAAGGATTACCATTTATCAATATTATTCAAGGACTTGATACTGAAAATGGTGAAAAGATCGTTTCAATTTTAGATATTGATTCTTATGCTGATAATCAATATTTAGTAACTGTAACTAAACAAGGTATGTTTAAAAAGTCTGAACTTAACTTATTTAGCAACATTAGAAGAAATGGATTAATTGCGTTTAAACTACGTGAAGGTGACCAATTAGTAAGAGCTTTTGTAATTGGCAAAAATGACGCTGTTTTACTAGCTAATAACGTTAAAAATATCGTAATGTTTAAATCAGATGATGTTAGACCACTTGGGCGTTCTTCTTTAGGAGTTAAAGGTATTTCGCTAGCTCCTGGTCAAGAAGTAATTTCAGCTTCTGCAGACAATGAAGGGGATTATGTTCTAACACTTGGAGAAAAAGGATTTGGAAAATTAACTTCTAAAGATCAATTTAGATTAACTAACCGTGGTGTTAAAGGTGTAACTGGAATTAATGCAGAAAAAGCCGGAAAACTAGTTTTTGCTCGCTTTGTTAACCTAAGTGATGAATTACTAGTTATTACTTCTTCAGGTGTTACAATTCGTACTCAAGTTGATCAAATTTCAGAGGCTTCACGTAACACTAAAGGGGTTAAAATCATTAACCTTAAAGATGGTGATAGTATTGTTGATGTTGAAGTTATCAAACAATAATTTAAGTAATTGTAAGCTTATGCCTATGGCATAGGCTTTTTTATTTAAAAACCCAGCACCTATTGGTGCTGTATATTAGGATAAAAATTTTAGACACATAGCGCCATATGATTAGAAATATCATATGGTGTTTTATATTCTAAATTTCTTTGTGGTCTTTCTGTGTTATATCAAAACACGAATGAATTAATTAAATTATAAACTATTTCATATTCTAAATTGGATGTATTATAAAAGTCAAAAAGTTCTCTTTGAAATATTGAAAATAAGAATTCTGATGGCCTATTTCTTAATGAATTGCCCTTTGGAGACATTGATTGAGCTATATTAAGAGACTTTAAAAAATTTGAAAACATTTTGTTTGCATATTCGATACCATGATCAGAGTGAAAAACACTTGGTTTTATATTATATTTATCGATGCATGCCTGCAATAAATTTATACTTGCTTGTGCAGTTCTATCAATAGATAATGTTCAGCCAAGTATCGCACCAGAATAAGTTTCAGTAACCACATGTAAATAATGTCAAACACCATTTACTTTCACATATTTAATATCTGCATGTAAAACTTCTCCAAAATAACTTGAAACGAAATTTCCTTTAATCAAATCTGGAGCCCAAACTCTATCATATTTTTCTTCCTTTGGTGGTTTATCTTTTCTTCTATTTTTATATGCATTTGATTTATAACCCAAAGAATCAAAATTAATTCTAAAAGCATAAGTTGAAATTTTATGCCCTGTCTCATAGACGTATTTGTGAAAAAGTTTATCTCTTCCAATGACATTATTTGATAATTCGATTTGCGTTTTTAGCCAATCAATAACAGTATCATCTAAATATTGATTTCTTCTATCTATTTTTTCTGCTTTTTCATATGTGCTGTAAATAGATGTTCTGTTTACATGAAATACCTCAGCTGCTAATTTATTGTTATGAAATGATTGATTTTTTTGCTTTCTTTCTTTTATCTTTTGAATGATTACATTTGGATTAATACCATTTTCCTCTAATATTTCTTCCATAATTTCTTGATATAAATTTCTATCATGATCATCGAATTCATTAATGCTTCTACGTTTAGGTGGCCTACCTGATGCTTTCCCTTTTTAGAAGATTTTCCGGTTTGAGATTCTAATTTTGTCATATCAGTATTATATATGTTAATTCAATATTTGATATATTTGTATGCGTATCGATAAGGATTAACATTACGTTTTCTTCTGGCATATGAAGTGTATACGTCTTTGTATCTTTCTTCTCAAAATTCTTCAACAAATTCTATTTGAGCATACTCGATTCCTTTATTTAAAGCAAGATTAATATATTTTAATTTTTGTTCTACAGTGAATTGTTTTCTTGACATAAAAAACACATTCCTTTCTTAATTTTGGAATGTGTCTTAAAATTTTCTCCTAATATACACCTATTGGTGCTGTGTCCTGCATTCTTATCGTGTATTTCTCACTTAGGGATAACGGACCTACTAGTGGGTCCAAACTCGTTCTTAATTTATAAGAACTTGTAAAAATTAAATATAATTTATCTGCATTGTCTATAAGATAATGAGTTTGTTAGCTTAGTTTTTCATTATTCAGAGGCTAACAAGATTACAAAAATATTGAAGCGTTCTCGCACTAGCGTGAGAGCGTTTTTCATTTATGTATCTTTTTAGCGCTGAATTAAAATTTTCACTTATATTATTTGTGTAAATAAATTTTCTAAGCTTTATAGGTAGTTTCATAAATTTCAAAATTTCATCTAATGATTTTTTCTAGTATTTCTACAGCTTTTGGATATTTATCATAGTAATTTGTTTAAAGTTTAAAATAAATAAACTCTTTTTCTACAATTTATAGGTTTGACGCTGTATAAATCTTTTTAAATGCTTCAACAAAAGATTTTCTGTCTTTATAGTTTACATTTGTAAGTGCATTTTGCTTCTTATGAATAACGCATTTTTTGTATTTGTGATGTGGGGAATATTTCTTTTAAAATGGCATTGCCTAAAAAGTCATCGCAAATTATAAATTCCGGATCAACTAGTCCTCTTTCTTTTAATCCATATAGAAACTTACTTAAATTTATCTTAGATTCAGCATCTTGTACTTTCATAGATAAAAGTTCTTTATAACCATCTTTATTTATACCAATTGCTGTGTATACTTCTACCTTATAGCTCTTTTTGATAAAATTCTTCTTATCTTCAACATCAAAAATGTTTTCAGCAATTTCTCCTGTTATAGGATTGTATCACTTCATAACATTGTGATATGAAGCATCAATAAATAGAGCTAATCATTCTCCTTGAATATCATGCTTAAACATTTGTGATGATAATACATCTATCTTTTGTTTTATCCTGTTTATTAAAGAATGTCCAACTTTAATTCCTGTGAATAGTTCAACAATTCTTGAAACTTGTTCATATGATAAGAAAGAAGCTAGAAGTATTGCAATTAAAGTTTCAAAATCTCTTGAGCATTTTTCGTATTTTGTTAATGCACTAGGTATAAAGTTTTTGCCTCTTACTCTTGGTATTTTTAATGTAATTTTTCCATTCAAAGTATATTTTGTGGATTCTCTGTAACCATTTCTTTTGACATTGCTATCTGGATTTAAATCTTTTTCTTCTCTTATAAAAGACTTCGCTTCTTTATCCATAGTATCATTAAATTGTTCAATCATAGATTCTGTAGTTATACCTAAAATTTGTGCTAATTCTTTCATCTGTCTTCCTACTTCTGTCAATTGTTTGATTTATATATTTGTTTATATTAATCATAACAAAAAAGCCCTTCTTTGGAACGAGTGATTTAAAAGTCGCATTATTTAGCCTGTTATCTGTTATTTTTTGAGTTGAAATTCCGAAACTCAAGAAAATTATTGACAGCATCATCCGAGCTTTAATTAATCATATATATTGACTGTTAAATTAATATTAAAAAAACCAGAGTTTAACTCTGGAATTTAGTAAAAGATGGTAACTAACCAATTTAATTTCCTTATTTTAAGGTATAAAAGTAAAAAATAAATTACTATGTACATTTATTCCATTTATATTAGATATTAACAACGCCCTTTAATATGAAAGTAAATATTTAATCCTTTCAAAATCGCTTCTTGAATTTCGCTATTTGAATATTGCAACAATTCTAATGCTTTTAAATCAAATCATGAATCTTGATTAAATATAGTACGATTAAATGCTTTAAAGTTTACATTAGCTGCATTAAAACGAATGAAAAAGGCTTGTGGGTGTATGATAGAAAAATCTAGGTTTTTGCTTCCTAAGAAATATAAACTCGTAAAAATGTCATAAATTACATAAAAATCTTCAAAAATTTCTTCTTTCGAAAATATTATTGGATGCTGTTGATATGTTCGATTTTCTCAAAATCTCAAGTTTTCATCTAGATATTGAATGTACATTCCCATGTCCTGTCCCTCAACCTCAGAGCCTACTATGCCCATCAGTTCATTGTTGATGTCAAATAGTGAATTAATTATCTTGAATTCACATAAATATTTGTTAAATGCCTTAATATGTTCTGCTGGTACATCGCTAATATCATTTTCTGAAATATTAAATTGAACTTCTTGCTTGCTGCGCAACATCGGTGCAAACATAATTTCTCTAAATAATTTTTTAGTAAGTTTTTGGAATGACTCTTTCTTAGGCGATTTAAAACGTTTAAATGTTAATAATTCTGATATAACTTCATTTACAAATGGTATAAATTCATTATAAGTTCCAATTTTAGAACTCCCCTTTTTCTCACTTATTTCGAATTTGTTATGGCATTGATTTCCAAAAATAGCCTTATGTCCTAATGTGAAATAGTTTTTATAATTTTCTAATTCTTGACTTAATTCTCATGCAACGTTTTTTTGGTTGTTGTTCTTGTTTACTCGAATGTTTTTGTTGTAAGAGAACAAGAAATCTAAAGCAGTTTCTACATTATATTGTTCTTCTTCATGTTTTTGCAATGCACCGTAATACATAACGAATAAAATTAAAGAAACGACAGTGAAGTGGTACTCTGATACAGAATTTAAATAAAAGTAATATTTAGAATTTGATCATTCGGTTCTAAAATGCTTATACACACTAGGCATAAAGTTCTTATACATTTTATAAAAAGAGTGATCTAAAGTTTGTTGAATCTGCTTGATACAGTGTTCAAATATCTTACCTTCTTGTGATATTGTATGATCACTAAAATATTGCCGAGCATATTTTTGATTGTCGGGAATATCCTCTCATTGATTAACTTCTATTGGTAATGAAAAGAAACTGCATAAGCCCATTTTATAAAATTCGCTTGTGCAAAATAACTCGTAACATTTTCGCTTATCCTTATTTTTAAAATTAGCAAATAAATTAAAGTGTTGAATAATATCATCAAAGTAATTATAAGCTAATGAATCAACTGAATGAATATGAGTACTTTTTCTTATTAACTCCTCTTTTATAGTGTGCTCACAATGACTTCTAGAATTAGATGGCATATCTATAATCTTTTGTAAAGATTCTAAAAGTCCTAATAGTTCATCTTTTGTAGTTTCTATAGGGAAGTCTGCTTCTTTTAATAATCTATCACTAAGAAATTCTAATATTTCATTAAAATCAGGAAACCTTTGAAGAACATTTTTTAATTTTCCAATTTTAAATTCTTTTACTTTTTTTCCTTTGACTAGAGTGAGAATTACCTCATCTTCTGGTTTACAGTTTTGATTATTTCATGTTATTGATTGTGTTTTCATATCTATATTATAATGGCACTTTAATTATTTCTTTCTAAAAAATATTTTTTATGTTTATGAAATAATCGAAACAATATTTAAGAAATTTGTACAAGTAATTTAATATAAGGAAAAACTAATAGCTCTACAATACTGTGCTATTCGTTTTTAAACCTTTAAAACTCCGAAACCAAGGATAATAATAGCATTCAAAAAGCCAGTGGCAATATAACCACTGACTAATACAAAATTATTATTTTTTTGTTACGGTAGGTATTTTTTCAAGATGATCAGCTCCTGAAAATGCTGCATCACCTATTTGTTCTAGTTTAGGGAAATCAGCTGTTTTTAATTTAATAGCTCCTGAAAATGCCAATGTATCAATGAATGTGACTTTAGGGAATGAAACGGATGTCAATTCAATTGCTTCTTTAAATGCCTCATTTCCTATTCTTGTGACATTTGGTGCATCTATATTTGTTAGGCTTGAAGCTTTTTTAAATGCATAATCAGATATGATAGTTGCTTTAGGGAATGAAACAGTTGTTAGCGCTTCGGCGTTTTCAAATAAAGCATCAGAAATATTGGTTACATTAGGAAATGAAGCAGAAGTTATTTCTTTATTATCGCGGAAAACAGCACCCACTATAGCAGTAACTTCATTATTAGATACTTCTCCTTTTGCATCATCTCATTTAACTAAAATCTTATTAATTATCATTTTAGTTGGTAATTTTGGCGTCATATAAAAGGCAGCTTTATCAATTGACTTGACTTCAGGAAATTCGATATGTTCTAAGTTTTTATTATTGTAAAATGCATATTCACCAATTGATGTAACTTTAGGGAAGCTAACCATTTTTAAGCTTTCAGCATTGTAGAATGCACTATTACCAATAACCTCTAATTTCGGTGCTGAAATTGAAATTAAATTTTTGGCATTTTCGAATGCACAATAATCAATTTCAGTTACATTAGGGAATAAAACTGAAGTGATTTTATCATTGCCAGAAAAGACTTTTGAAAATATTATTTTAATACTGTCATCGTTAATTTCGCCTGTTGCATTTGGATATTTAATTAATATTCCATTTAATACAATTTTGTCGTTAATGTCAGGGAAGATTTTTCCTTCTGGGCCTAAAAATGCTTCGCCATCAATACTTTTAACATTAGGGAAATCTACTCCAGTAATTTTTGCAGTATCCATAAAAGCATATTTTACAATTTTAGTTACATTAGGATCTGTTATATTCCCTGATGCTTTATCTCACTTAATCAAAAGGCCATTTATAGTTACTTTATCATCGCTTAAGTTTTTAAAAAGTCATGGTCTTGTTGGCGCACCAAAAATTGGCTGCGTATATCCGTTTACACTTTCTAATTTTGGAGCAATAAGTTTTTTAACTTTTATTGATGTATCTCCTGGATATCCAGCTCAAATAGTTTTGGTATCAGGACATTCTAGAGTAATATCTCCTACATTATGAATAAGTTCATCATCTAACTTTCTAATAAATTCACTTAAAATTTTATAAGTAATAGTTGGAGCATTTTTAATTGTCATTACTTTTGTTTCTTTATTAAATTCCATTTTTACATTAGGGTCTGAAGATTTTAAGTCAATTAATGCTGGAATTTCTTCTTTGTTTCTGTCGCCTGAACCATCACTTGGATTAGTTTGAATAATTTTATCATCAGGTTTATTACATGCACCTGCCACCAAAGGAGCACATACAACTGAGAGCGAAGAAATCCCTAATAAAATGAATAATTTGTTACGTTTCATATTTTCTCCTTAAATTATTAATCTAACCTTATTTAAAATTCTTGTTCGCATATTAATTATTAATTAAATAAACAATATCATCATATTATAATTATTTCACTTTTCTACATTTTGACAATTACTAATATCCCAATAGGCTAGTGAATAAAATTTTCTTTCATTCATTTAAAAAACATTTATCATAGCAAGCCAAAGAAATAGTCAAAAAATATAATAATGATTAAATATAATTAATGAAATTTATGACGTTATATTTTAATTTCCTAATAAAAAATAAGAAAATAACATTTTTTTAGTCAAAAAAATAACTTTTTAGTTTTAAATATTATGCTAAAATATCAAAGTCTATTCCAATATAATTTAAAAAGTGATAAGATAAATAACAGACACAAAAAGGAGTTACTATGTCATCAAAATCAACATGCAAAGATTTACATAAAAAATCTTGATCAGAATCTAAAGCTCAAATGAAACGTGGAAACTTATTGATGTTAGCAATCGGTTTCTTACTTGGGGGAGTTTTTACAGCATTAGTATCATCATTTGCAAATGATATTATTATGGCTGCTATTACAACAGCATTCGGTAAAACACCAGATACATGAGTAATAGCTCAAAAATCTGATGGAACAGGTGGAATTTATATCGGTAAATTCTTAGCTGCATTAATCCAATTTATTATTGTATCTGCAGTAGTATTTGGAATCTTATACTTCTACTTCCTAATTAGAAATTACAGAGCTTACCGTAAAGAGCTTAAAAACCCAGTTGTTGAAGCACCAGCAGCACCTGCTCCAGTTCCTACAACAGAAGAATTAATCTTAGCTGAATTAAAGAAATTAAATTCAAATGTTGACGATTCTAAATCACTATTTAACGTAAAATAAATATAGTATTTCCACTATCTGCTCTAGCAGGTAGTGTTTTTATATCTAACACTCCATATAATAAAATTAAGTTATAATATTTAATATATAAAATAAAAGCAAACATAGTATATTTTCTATAGTAAGCTAGATATAAAAGTATATGGAGAGAGGATAAAATGCAAGAAATTCAAAATCAAGAGGCTCATGCAAAAGCAAAAATATCACTTGATAAAGCGATGAGTAAATATCGAAAAATAATGTTGATTAGAGCGCTACTTATTTTGCCAGTGCTTATGGCAGTATTTGCTATTATTTCTCTTGTTAAATGGAACACAGTTGCGGGTTGAATATTGTTGGCACTTTGCATCGTTACATTAATTTGCTATTGAGTTTATTCTACATTTAGAATAAATCCTAGAATTAAAAAAATGGAGCAGTGGTTAGAGATTTATAAGCCCTATTTTAAGGAATATTACTTTAAATTATCGTTTTTTAACAAATTCATTTTTAAATATTTTTTCATTATCGAACTTTATGATCAAGAGCAAGTTAATATATTATTAAACGATGACAAAGCAGAACAAGATACCAATATCAAGGAGAATTAATGAAGAAAACTATGGATGAATTAAATGCATTAGATAAAGAAAAATATTTAACAGCTGAAAAATGTCTACTTCAATCTTTGAAATTTTATAAAAAGAACTTATTAGTAAAATTACTTTTATTTATTCCCTTTGCCATTATTATATCAGCTATCTTTCTAGGCGTATTTTTATCTCAAATGTGGTATATTGCTTTAATATTGATTGTAGCAATTATTGTAATTTGCCATATTTGTTACATTATGTTGGTAATTAATCCATCAATTCGTGAATCAGCAAAGTTTTTAGCTCAATATAAGTCACAAATGGCTGCATTTTATAAAAGTACAAAATTAAATTGATTTAATAGATTTATTTTTAAACAATTTTTCTTAGTAGATATGTATGGTGTACATGAGGCTATATCTATTATGAAATTTCCAGAAAAATATGAAAGAGTACAAGCGAATTTAGAAGACAAAACTGGCCTTAATATGACTAATGAGGAGCAAAATAAAGAACCTGGAATTTTTGAGACAATAATGCGTGCTAGTAGTCAAGATAATGAATAATTTTTATCATTAAGTCAAATATCCAAGTGAGGATATTTTTTATTATTTTTTATCTATAACTCTATTATTAAGCATTAGATTTTCATACTCTTTAAGCTGAAAAAATTCTAAATTATAATATAATTTAGAAACTAAATAAGGAGCGCATATGCAACAACAAAAAAAATCAAGAAGAGAAATGAGAAAAACAGTTATTGCTGTTTTATACAAATATGAATTATTAGAAGAACCAATTAAAGTGGAAGAAGCCTTTGAAGAGTTTTTTCTAGATCGCGAAGAGTTACTAAGATTAGAGCTAATAGCAAGAAACTATGCATTTTTACGCAAATCTTTAAATGCATTATTAAATAAAAACTGAAAATGAGAAAGAATTTCTCCTTTAATTCGAGCTATTATTTTAAATGGTGCTTTTGAACTATATAACACGAATCCAAAAATTGTTATTAATGAAGCAATCGAAATAACTAAAATTTATTTCCCTAAAGATCTCCCTGATCAACCAGCCACATTACAAGGTAAGCAATACAAATTTGTTAATGCTATCTTAGAAAATTATTTAAAACTAATTCAAACCTTTGAACTAGCTGAAAAATTAGAAAAACAAACAAGTCAAGACAATGAGTAAGATAAACAATCGCAGATTGTGATCTAAGATGGTTTTATCATTTGCTTACAAATCACATTATCATGGAATTTTAAATAAAATCAACTCAACCTATAAAAAATTTCATGAGATGCATTTATTGTCTCATGAACAATTGGAAAAATTTGAAACTAAAAAATTTGCTGAACGTAGTAAAAACTTAAATGAATTTATTGATAACTTTAACCAAGAACTAGAATTTTACCCCGAAGTTACCAATGAGCAAAAAGAAATGATTTATAACTTTTATTATTATTTGTTTTACGATCTTTTTATCAAATATTATGATCGAGACGAGTTAGAGGTGAAAAACTTTCTGGGTGAAGTTTTTAAAACTATTGATCTTGATAAAGATAAGAAGATTCGCAAGCAACAGTTTCAAATTATTGTTAATAAAGTCAAGCGTGAATATTACTATTTATTTCTTGATGAATTTCAAAAAATCCCAGGGTACAACACTGCTCTAAGAGAAATTTTAAGAAAGGTCCTATAATGAATCAAAATGATATTCGCAAGCATTTCCCTATTTTAGAAAAAATTACTTATTTTGATTCAGCTGCTTTAGTGCTTAAGCCTAAAGAAGCTAGTGATGCAATTTATGATTACTATTGCAATAAGTCAATTTCTTCCCGTACTGCTGACACTCCTTTAGGCAATGAAGTTAATTCAACTATATTACGTGTACGTAGTAAAGTTGCTAACTTATTGCAAGCCAATGAAAATGAAGTAATCTTTACAAGTGGCACAACTGAAAGTATTAATCTTTTTGTTAATATGTTTCAGTCTTTACTTGCGCCTGGAGATGAAATTTTACTTAGTGCATATAACCACTCATCTAATTTGATTCCTTGAATTGAAATGAGCAAAAAAGTAGGAGCTAAAATAGTTATAGCACAAGATATTTTGGCTGCCATTAATCCTAAAACTAAAATTGTGGCCTTAAGTCATGAAACCAATAATTTTAATCAACATTTTGATATAGAGACTATTGCTGCAAAAGCTCATCAATATGGGGCATTTTTATTTGATGATGCAGCTCAAGCTATTTCACATGAGCCTGTTTCATTACAAGTAGTTGATGCAATAGCTTTTTCAACTAATAAATTTTATGGACCAACTGGTATGGGTGTATTGGCTATTAATAAAAACTTACTTACACAATTAAAGCCAGTTAAATTTGGTGGAGGATCAGTTAATGCCATTGATACAAATGCCTGCTGAGATCCTAAACAAACTATAGCTGCCTATGAACCTGGAACTCCTGATATTGCTGGTTTCTTTATGTTTGATAAAGCACTAGATTTCTTTGCTCAAGTTGGATATAAGCAAACGCAAGAAATCTTATATGAGTTATCTACTTATTTACATGAAGCTTTAGCTAGCTTACCTAATGTTACAGTATATACTAAAGCAGGAGACAATATTGCTCTAATCAATGTCAATGGAATTAATGCTCAAGATGTAGCCACTTATCTAGGAAGCAAAAACATTTATACGATAGCCGGTATCTTTTGTGCCCCTTACTTAAGAAATATTCAAGATACTTATTCTTTCTTAAGAATTTCACTTGGAATTTATAATACAAAAGCAGATATCGATAAGTTAGTCGAAGAATTAAAAAATGGAGGTGATTTTTATGCATTTTAATCAAAATGAAGCTAGAGAAATAATCATGAATCACTATATGAATCCAACTAATAAAATAACTTTAAATGGTGATTTTATGACTTGTTATAGTAATACATGTTCAGATAAATTGGAACTACAAGTAAATTGAGAAAATGGTAAAGTGTCTCAAGCTAAATTCAATGGTCATGGGTGTGCTGTTTTTATAGCTGCTACAGATATTTTTCTTAGCCTAATTGTAGGTAAAACCAAGCAAGAAATTGCTGCTTTAGTGGATACATTTACTAAATTTGTGGCACAAGAGCCACTAGATGAAGCCAGCATCGCTTCACTTGGAGAGTTATGAGCCTTTTATAATGTTAAAACACATTTAAATCGAGTAGCATGTGCATTATTAACTCCAAATACTTTTATTAATGAATAAACCAATTTTATTTCATATTGATTTTGACTGTTATTTTGTCTCGGCTGCTCGAACAATTCAGCCAGAATTGAACAATAAGCCTGTAGCAATTTCTCGCTCCTCAGCGCATGCTATTGCTGTTTCGATTTCATATGAATTAAAAAACAAAGGGATTAAAGCTGGAATGAAAAACTTTGAGATTTTAGCCTTAGAGCCTAGCACCATTATAGTTCCCAGCAATATGGCTTTATATGAGGAACTTTCTAGCAAGATTTTTGAATATCTTGCAACTGCATACAGCGGAAATATCCAAATAGCTTCTATTGATGAATGCTATATGGATGTTACTGATCTGGTTGCTAAACTTGGGATTAGACCTGTACAACTAGCTCAAAAGGTGCAAAGAGATATTATGTCAAAATTTAGAATACCAATTACAATTGGAATTTCACATAATAAATTTGCAGCTAAAATGACTACAAACATATCTAAACCATTTGGAATTGGCTATACTACAGAGCAAAATTTTGCTAGCCATTTTTTTGATTTAGATATTGAAAAGTACCACGGAATAGGTAAAAAAACAGCAGCTAAATTACGTCAGGTTAATATCAATACCATTGGTCAACTAGCAAGTAAAAAAGTTAGCGATCTAGAAATTAGTGCCATCTTTGGGCGTATTGGCCAAGATATCTTACGTAATTTAGATCCATATGTTTATGAACATATTACTTTTAAAGACGAAAAGGCCTTAGGTATAGGCAACGAAATCACTTTTGAGCATTACGATATGCCTTATGAAATGAAGATGGAATATCTAGATTCATTATGTAATAAAGTTTCTTCGCGTTTAATTCAAGAAAATTTAGCCGGAAATGTTATAGCATTAACTATTCGTTATAAATCTAAAAAATGAACCACTAAGCAAGTTAAAATTGCCTCTTATATTAATTCTGCAAGTGATTTATATAAAATTATTTATAACATCTTTATTAAGAATTTTTCTGAGAGTGAATTTATAGGTCTTGGAGTTAGGGTTACAAATTTAATAGATCTAAACAATATGTATCTGCTAGTGAGTTTAATCAATAACATTAAACCAAATATACAAGATAATATTATTAAAGAGGTAATTGCAGAAGTACAAGGGCTTTTTGCTAATCCAACATTAAAAGTATTGAGTGAAGAAGAAATAAAAAATAGCAATTTACATAAAGGCGCTTATCGCTTTAAGAAAATGCTATTTAGAAAGTAGGGATTATGAAAATTGGAATTTATGGAGGATCATTTGATCCTATACACAAAGGACATATCAAGACTGCTCGTTATGTAATTAATAAACTAGGGCTAGATAAATTATTAATTGTACCAGCTGCTACTTCACCTTTTAAAACTAAAGGCAAGAAAGCTAGTGGTCAAGATCGCCAAAACATGGTGCAATTAGTACTCGAAGATAAAATGGAACTTTGTGACTTTGAACTAAAACGTGGAGGAGTTTCTTACACAATTGATACAGTTCAATATTTAGCTAATAAATATAAAGATGCCCAACTTTACTTAATTATAGGAAGTGATTTAGTTCCTAATATTTCAGGTTGAAAAAATATTGAGCAAATTGCTAGCTTAGCAAAAATTACTGTAGTTCGTCGTAATAGCAAAATTAATAAAGTTAATATTAAGAAATACAATGGTATTTTACTTGATAATCCTATTTTTGAGGCTTCTTCAACTGACTTTAAAAAAGGAATGTTTAACTTAGTTGATGATAAAGTAGCTCAATATATTGCTGCTCATAATCTTTATTTAGAACAACTAGTGCATAATACTCTATCAGCTAAACGAGCAAAACATTGTGTTTCTACTGCTTCCTTTGCAGCAGAATTAGCCAAAGCACATGGTCTAGATGCTAAAAAAGCTTACCTAGCTGGATTATTGCACGATATTGCTAAAGAATTTAGTGATGAGCAAGTACTTTACTTAATAAACAAATACGAGCCAGCTTTAGCTAATGGTTTATTACCTTATAAATATCATCAAACAGCTGGATATATATGGGTTAAATATGGATATAAACTTCCGGACGAAGAAATTGCACAAGCCATTTTATGTCATACATCAATGCGTGAAGACATGACTTGACTTGATAAAGTACTGTTTATAGCAGATAAAATTTGTGAAGGAAGAAGATACCCAGATATCCAGCAAACACGTAAATTGTGCTTTGAAAACTTAGAAGCAGGATTTGCACAAGTTGTACAAGAAACTTATCAATATAATCTTGATAAAGGAGTAGTTTTTACACCAGATCAAGTAAAACTTTATAATAAATATAGAAATGGAAACAAATAATATGGTTAAAGAAGAAAGAATTCAAAAACTCCTTTCTCAAGCAGGAATTGCCTCAAGAAGAGAAGCAGAAAGTATGATACTAGCCGGTAGAGTAAAACTAAATGGACGTCTTGCTAAATTAGGCGATAAAGCTACTTTTGCAGATACAATTTTAGTTGATAATCAACCAATTCAAGGGCAAGAAGAAAAGGTTTATTTTGTACTAAATAAACCACCTAAAACAGTATGTACATTAAAAGATAATTTTAATCGTACTATTGTAACTGATTTAATTGATACCCCTTATCGTATCTTTCCAGTCGGAAGACTAGATTACGATACTACTGGAGTATTAATTCTTACAAATGATGGAGAATTAGCAAGTAAACTTACACACCCTTCTTACGGTGTAGTTCGTGTATATCGTGCTAGATTAAATGAACCATTAGACAAACGTCAAATGGCTAAATTAAACAAGCCAGTAATGATTAATGGAACTTGATCAAAACAAGATGTAATTCAAGCTGATGTCAAAAGTTACTTTGTAGTTTTAACTCAAGGAACATACCACCACGTTAAAGAACTATTTAAAACTGTTGATCGCCAAGTAATCAACCTTAAAAGAGTTGAATATGGTGGAATTACATGTAAAAACATCCCGGTTGGGATGTATCGTCCTTTAACCATTAAAGAAGTAAAAACTCTTTACAGTTTAGTTAAAAATCCTAAAAAAGAACAATAATTTCGATCTTAAGCTAGCTAATGCTGGCTTTTATTATACTTTTATGCCTTATCTAAGGATATATTAAATCAAAATTGATTTTTCATAAGCATTCTTTAATACAGCATTATAGTTACTTGAATAATAAAGCCAACTACCTTATTATTTAGTAGCTAGCTCTTCATTATTTTGTTCTTTTTTATCCATTATTGCTTGTTGCAGTTTAGAATATCCATAGCTCATTCCAAAAAACAATATCATAAGAATATAGAAACCACGAGCAATGAAATTTAATGATAAGTAATATTCAGCTGCCTTATCATAATTATCATTGTAAATATCACGGAATTTATTTATGTAGAATAAAGTCCCAGTTCTAATGATTGCTGGTACCAAAATTAATATAGCTCCACAAATTAAAAATGTCATATATCTATCATCTTCTATTTCTAATGTGCTTCCTAATACAACCAAAGTTATCCCTGCAACAATGCAAGCAAGCATTAATATGAATAATATATTAAAAATAAAAAAGATTCTTTTATTTGATTTTTCAAACATATATCTCCTTATATATTAATGCTATTATTATAATTTATTTATTAATAGTACATATTAAATAAAGTTTAAGGAGCTAGTTAAATCCTTAAATGTGGAAATTTTCAAAAGTTTGTTCCATTTTCTTCTGTTTTTTTTTTTTTTTGTAAATTAGTTATAGGAGAATTTTAAATTTAGCAAATAAAATAAAAAAGACATTTATTTTTAGGGTTAAAAAGAGAATCTTTTATGCTTTCCATAGTAAATTTAAAATTATTCCTTTATATTTAACATAATAATTTTGCGTTATGAGAGAGGAATTTATGCACAAAAATAAGAAAATATTTATAGGTGCCTTAGTAGGGACTGCTATTTCTCTACCTTTAATATCAGCATCTTGTGGAAGTGATAAAGAAAGCAAGATTTCTGAATTAGAAAAGGATATTAAGAATCTGCAAGGCAAACTTGAAAAAAGCGAATCGAATCTAGACGGAGAAAAAAATGCTAATAGTGAATTGAATAATAAAATTCCAGAAAAGGATAAACAAATAGAGGATTTATCAAAAACCATTAGCAGTAGTGCGCCAAAACAAAATCTGGCTAATAACACAATTACTTTTTCATGTTACCCAGATGCTAATAGCCAAATAGATGTTATATATGATAAAAAGAATAAAACCCTTACTCTATCAGGTGCAAAAACTATAAATAATGCATTATTGACAGCCATAGATAATGCTTTATCCAAGTTTTTACATTCTAGCGAAAGAGTAACTTTAATTTCAAACGATACAACAAGAATTAATCCTTATATAACTCAGCTAAGTTTTATAGAAATAATTGATTTGCAATTACCTAAATTAATTGAAGTATCAAGTTCTTCTGATCACAATCTTAAAAACCTATTTGATTATTTGCAAATAAGTAAAGTAGTTCAAAATGGAATATTGTTAAAATGGTCAGGGGCATTTGGAGAGATAAATGATGATCAAGTTACAGCAATAGCACCTGAAGTATTTTCACGTAATGAAGGCATTACATCTGCAAGCTTTATTAATGTTAAAAATATAGGAGCAAGTAGTTTTGAAGGCTGCCGTAAATTAAAATCCATTCACTTTCCTAATGCTATCACCATAGAAAAAAGCGCTTTTAAAAATTGTGATTTAAATTCAGCAATTTTTGATAAAGTTCAAACTATTAATGATTCTGTATTCGAGGAAAATACAAACCTAGTAACAGCACTTTTCCCTAAAGCGATAGCAATCGGTAACAACGCTTTTAAAAGTGCTCACAACTTAATTGCTACAGATTTTAATAAGTGTCAAACCATAGGTGATGAAGCGTTTTGAGGTGCAGATAAGTTATTATCAATTAATTTGCCCAACGTGACCACAATAGGTAATGATTCATTTGCTTACAGTCAATCTCTTGCTGAAATTCATTGTCCAAGTGTTACAAGTATTGGAAAAAGAGCCTTTTCTAAAACAAAATTAAAAAATGTTTCTTTACAACAATTAGCAAAACTTGGCGAATCAGCTTTTAGTGAATGTACAAACTTAAAAGCAGTTGATTTTCCACTATTAAATCATATTGAACCTAATACTTTTAGTGATTGTACAAATTTATCTTCTGCAAGAATACCTAATTCGCTAATTATTGGTAAAAGTGCATTTTCTAATACAACAAGTTTGCATGGAATAGAATTAAATAATGTATTAAAAATTGAGACCGGTGCATTTAAAGACTCTAAACTTGAAAATATAGATTTTAACCAGCTAGAATATGTAGGAGCAGAAGCATTTAAAAATAATAAAAATCTAAGAACTGTTATTTTACCTAATGTAACAGTAATACATGCCAAAGCGTTTGAAGAAAATACTTCATTAGAAAAAATCTATATTCCGAGTGTTGAATATATCGATAATGAAGCTTTTTATCATGCATCTAATATTAATGAAATATCACTCCCAAAAGTAAAAAGCATAGGATATAAAGCGTTTTCTTGTATCGATCATCTACAATCATTTATTGCTCCTGAATTATCTATTATTAGTGACTATGCTTTGTCCGGCAATAACGATTTAATACATGTAGAAATACCAAATGCAGAAATCATTAGTTCTTACGCACTTAGCAATAATTCATCTTTAGCCACGGTTGCAATGAATAAAAAAATTAAATTAGGAAGGGGTGTTTTTTACAATACTCCTAAACTTAAAAGCAAAATAGTAGTTAATAGAAAATTAATTAAATGAACTGGTGCTAGTGGTGATATTCTCGATGATAGTATCACAAGTATAGCTGATGGTGCTTTTGAAAATAATAAAGCTATTACATCAATTTCATTCCCTAATGTGACAAGTATTGGAGATAGAGCTTTTAAAGGCACAACAAGCCTAACATCAATTTCATTCCCTAATGTGACAAGTATAGGAAATAGTGCTTTTAAAGGCACAACAAGCCTAACATCAGTATCATTTCCTAATGCCACAATTATTGAAGAGGGTGCTTTTGAAAATAATAAAGCTATTACATCAATTTCATTCCCTAATGTTACAAGTATTGGAGATAGAGCTTTTGCATATGCAACAAATCTAAATTCTGTTTCATTCCCTAATGTGACAAGTATAGGAAATAGTGCTTTTGAAAATAATAAAGCTATTACATCAATTTCATTCCCTAATGTGACAAGTATTGGATATAGAGCTTTTAAAGACACAACAAGCCTAACATCAATTTCATTCCCTAATGTGACAAGTATAGGAGATGAGGCTTTTTGAGGTGCCACAAACCTAACATCGGTAGATATGCCAAAATTAAAAGAATTAGGGTCGTGAGCATTTGAAAACACACCAAAACTAACAAGTAAAATTGTAGTCAATGGCGAATTGATTAGATGAGATGGCGCTAGTGGTGATGTTGTTGATGATAGTATCACAAAAATAGATGATGGTGTATTTAAATATAATTGAAGCATTACTTCGGCTTCATTCCCTAATGTAACAAGTATAGGAAATCAAGCTTTTAAAGGTGCAATAAACCTAACAATGGCAGACATGCCGAAATTAGAAAAGATTGGATACTCCGCATTTGAAAATACCCCGAAACTAATTAACAAACCAGGTCAGTAATGTATTAAAAGTCTATTTTATATTCATATCATTCTATTCTTATATACAGTGAAATATTAAAAATTTATGCCAATTATCCAGCTAAATCAAGAGAAAATACTAGACACATTCTTTAAAATTAAAGGAGTGTGTTTTTCTATGCCTAGAAAATAGTTTACAATTGGTAAAAACTAAGATATTTTATATTTTCAAGTTGATAAGATTAAAAAAGCAAAATAATATAGGATTATTTAATTTCTTAACACTTAAAACTCCGAAACTCAGGAGCAAAAAAATACTCAGCAACCATCTGGAATCCAAAATTTAAACAGTGAAATAATTGCATACTTCCTTATTAGTTACGTAGTTTCTTTCTCAGGAACATACATTGCAACAATGCTAATAAAAGCATTCATTCATAATACATATCCAAAACTTAGCTAAATAGAATTTATATTTGTGTGCCTATTATAGGTACACTTTTTTTTGATACTATCCAAAATCTTGTGTAAATTTAAAATTACCCAAAAAAGGGTAAAAAGAAAAGATAAGTTACCTTATAATTTTTTTGAACAAGAAAGGAACTTATCTATGAATAATTTTAAACTATTAAACCAAGATTTTATTAAAAACTTTTCTAAAAGTATAAATAGTATTGATGACTTTATGAAACTAATGCTTGAACAATACAAAAACGATATTCAACATATATTAAACGAACTATTAAAAGATGGATTAACTGAATTTCTTAAATACGAGAAATACAAAAGAGCAGATACTGATAATTATAGAAATGGGTACTACACAAGAAAATTATTATTAGAAATCGGAGAAATTGAACTAAATATTCCTAGAGATAGAAATGGGGATTTCAATAATAAACTAATTAAAAATATCAAAGAACACAAGAAGAAGTGACAAAATTAGTCAAAATTTTATTTAAAAGGGAATGGATTATTCAGATATTATCGATGTCACGACTGATTTATTTGGAAAGCAGTTATCTAAACAATCTATAACAAATATAACTGATAAATTTTTGGTAAATGTTGAAGAATTTAAGAAAAGACAACTTAAAAAGAATATAAAGTTGTCTACTTGGATGCAACATTTTTGAGCATTAAACGTGGTACATATAGCAAAGAAGCTGTTTATATAGCACTCGGTATAAGCCTTGAAGGAAATAAAGAGGTACTAGCTTTTGATATTAATCCTAATGAAAGCGCAAACAACTGAGATGAAATACTTCAAGATATAAAGAATCGTGGTGTTGAGAACGTCGAACTTTTTGTTACTGATGGATTAGCCGGAATTAAAGATGTAATCTTCAAAAACTTTCCATCTACTAAATTTCAAAGATGTTGAACGCATATATCTCGTAATATATCTACAAAAGTGAAACCATCAGATAATTTTGAAATTATCCAAGACTTAAAATTAATTTACAATCAAACCGATGAAGAACAAGCTATTCAAAAATTCAATTCATTTTTAAATAAGTGAAACAAGAAATACCCAAACATTACAAGAGGACTCCTTAAAATTGCGGATGATTTATTTGCGTTCTATTCTTTTCCTTATGCAATACGAAAATCAATATATACGACTAACTTAATAGAAGCATTAAATTCACAAATAAAAAGACAATTAAAGGGTAAAAACAATTCTCCACAGTAGAAGCTGCGGAGAAAATACTTGTTGCAATGTTTGAAGAGTACAATTTTAAGAATTCTCAATACAAACATTGTGGGTTTAAAAACATTTAATAAATTATGTATAATTTGTATACCATAAGAATTATAAAACTTATCTTTACAAATTTACACAAAATTATTTATAGTATCTTTTTTTTATAAAAAACCAGGATTGCTCCTGATTTAACTTTTTGTTTCCATAAAATAATATTGTGAAGCTTCTGAAGAAATTTGTTCACTAATTGGGCTTAGAGCTTTATGTTCAATAATTCCATTGTTCTTTCAAGCCTTAATAATAATTGGATTATGTTTTTCTTTTTCGATATTATTTAATAAATTATCGATTTCAGCTTCATTATTTTGATTTAAAGCTGTTTTAATTAAGTTTAATTTTTCTTCAGCTTGATCTAAGTATTCACGATCTTCATCACTTAAAGTAGAATTGCTACTAAACTTATTAATTAATTCTTGTAATTCGCTAGCAAAGATTTCAAGCTTATCACTTTGATTTGAAACATCAACTATTTTATAGATGTCAATTACATTTTTGTCTTGACCATCTACTACATCAGCAAAATAGTTACGTAATACTAATTGATAATCAATTTCCTGAGTAGGTACATAGTTAATGTAATTGAAGTTAGTTAAGTTACCTCAACCTTCAATATTTTCCTCATCAGAGATATCAATAAAAGCTATTTTGCGACCTAGGTACAAGGCTAAAGCATCTTTTTTGTCTTCTTCTTGTGCTATAAATTCTTGAATTTGTTCTTTATTACTTGCTACAATAGCACTTAATATAGCATCTTCGCTAGAAGGAGATTCTAAAGTCATATTTTTAGCTTCTGAATCATTTAAAAAGGCTAAGAATTGTTCTAATAATGCATCTTTTGACTCAATAAAATAAGATTGTAACATGCTAGGAGCAATGTTGATTTTAGCATCATAATTTTCTATCTCTTCATCTCTTTGCGCTTGCATATGAGCATACTTTTCAAATCATGATTTATTTTGAGGCAATGATAAGTTAATTAAATCACTATATTTAGTTATCAATTCATTTACTTGATTTTCCTCAATTGGCTGACTTAATAAACTAGGATCTCATAGATGTTTAAAAGCGCCTTGCTCTTGGATTTTCTTTCAAACTTGAGCAGTGACATTTTCGCTAAATTGAACTTTTGCTGTTTTATTATAGTTATCTAATGAAATTTGATCTTTCCCAATTTCTCAGTAAGCATTCAAATTGCTATAAATGCTTTGGCCAAGAATTTGTAAATATAAAGAATTTTCACGTTCATTATTGGCTGAAGAAAGCATAATTCCATCAACTAATAATAAATTTTGCTTAGGTTTAATCACTCTGATATCGCCATCATGGCTAATTCCTAATGCTTCTTCTTTTTCACTTGCGGGATAGTTATCAGATCCATAGTAAGCATCAATTGCATCACCATTATACATAATGGCAGCTGTAATATCAGGGCGTTTTGGATTAATTAGCTGATTTAAAAGCTCTAATCCATCACCTTCAAATGAAATATGACGATTATTTCGAACATCATAACCAGTACCATCTTTAATTAATTGCTTAAATGAATCAATTAAAATTTTATAAGTATCTGATTTAACATCACCAGTAAATTTGCTTGAAGTTCTTTCTCCGTCAGGTAAAAGTCAATATGAAGATCCATAAAGCATATTATCACGCATAGCGTCTGTAATGATAAAAGAATTAAACCCATTAGCATGTACAGCTTTTAATACGTTAATAAATGAATTATAAGCTTCTTTATTGTTAAAATCTTGTTCTTTAATTCATGAAGTAGCAATACCAGATAGCTGATCTGTTTCATCTTCACGATTTGCTGGTGCAATTGGATTTTTACGGGTGTTATAAGCCACTACAGCGTCTTGAGAATAATATGGGAAAAAGTATTCTCATAATTCGCCTTTATTAGCTTGTGCTAGTTCATCATTATAGTGTGCTAAATGATTTCAAATTTCATCCCGTAAAAATAAACGAACTATATTTTTAGTTTTTTGATAATTATTTTTTAAACTAGGGTCATTGAATAGAATTGAATAATCAATTTTACTAATTAAACCTTTTTTAGCAAGCTGAGCAGCTAGGAAATCAGTTCCTACTCCAGCTGCAGCTTTATGGTTTATTAGTGCATTATTAAATTCACTAATTTCACTAAACTGTGTATATGTAAAGTGCTCTCTCAAAATATCTTGATTGTCTTCTGACATATATGATTTAAAGTTATAAAATGCTGGTTTGTATTGGTGAGTAGCTTTATAAGCTAATGCACTACCTACAACTGCCCCTGTAACCAGTAGGCTGGAACAAATAAGTAAATTACGATAAAGTTTTCTCATTACTTTTTATTCTTCTTAACTAAGGTGTAAATGATATTAGCAACTATTGTAATAAATAAAATAATAGTTCCTAAAACAAGTCCTCAAGGTTCAAATGAACCTTCATATAATTTAGTTCCAAGTGTAGGTGAGTTAGACACAGTACGTGTAATAATAAAGTCATCAAAACTAAGTACAGAAGAAACCACTACTGCCATAATGATTGACGGAATCATATAAATGAAATATGTTCTAAATCATGATCTAATTTTTGAATATCCGAGGTCTTGACTTGCCTCAAATAAGTTATTATTAAATTTTTCGCTTCTAGGTAGCATTAAAGAAATTCCATATGGTATTGCCATTACGGTATGAGCAACGATAACACGAGCAAATCCTTCATTATCAGTTTGTACCACCCCGAAGAAAGCACCAAAGACTAAAACAAGTCCTATTGCAGTAATGTTATCAGGGTTAATAAGAGGAACATTCGAACTAGCTGTAACAAATCCACGTACAGTTTTATTTTTTTGACGATATAAAGCATAAACTGTAACTAGCGAAATAACACAAACTAAGAATGAAACAATAATTGCTAACAAAATTGAGTTTACTAATGCTGAAATTCTATCATTGTCAAATAAATGAATTCAGTTTTCTACAGTTCCTTTAGTTCAAGTTGTGTTAAATAAACCTTTTGGAGTAGCTTCGTTGAATGTGAAAATTGCTCCAAAAAAGAGAGGAATATAAACTATTGCCAGAATTAAGTAAATGTAACTTTTTCTTAAAAATGAGCTAATTTTACTCATAGTGTGCTCCTTTCTTAAGTTTAAAAATTAACTTAGGTATAAAGAGCATTAATGCATAAATTGAAATAAATACTAAAGAAACAACAATAACTAAAGAAGAACCAGCTGACAGGTCAAATTTATTTCCTGGGTTAATCTTTGAGTTAATAATATCTCCAATTAATTGGTGTTGCGATCCATCTGGTAGCAATTTAGCTGAAATAATAAAGGTAGTTGCACTGGCTAAGAAAATCATAGCCAAACCAGATAAAATCGCTTTAGTTCCATAAGGAATAATAACTTTGAAAATTGTTTGCACATTATTGTATCCAAGGTCATTACTTGCTTCAACAATGTTTTTAGGCATGTCTTTAAATACTGTATATAAAGGCATAATCATTAAAGGTAAGTTTAAATAAGTTAGTCCAAATACAATAAACATCTCATTATTTAAACTTTTTGGATCTGAAGCAAAAATTGCCAAAAATAAAGCTTTAATTGAATAAACTCTTGCAATGGTAAAAATAGCCATCGGAGAAAGGATTAAGCTTAAAGCATAAATCCGAAAAACTTTAGATTTAGAGGTTGAAATAAAATAAGCATACGGAAAGCCTATAATTAGGCAAAAGATAGCAGAAACTAGTCCAATTCAAAGGCTACGCCCCATAATTCTTCAAGTGTTTTTACTTGTTACTAGTTCCCATGAATTAAAGTTATCTCCTGTAACCGAAAAGGCAGAATAAATAATCATAATTAATGGCAAAATAATAAGTAAAATAGCCACTAAAATATATGGGATAGCTAAATAAAGCTTACGATTTAGAGCAAGTTTATCTTTAATTTTGGAAATCATTATTTGAATAATCTCACTTCGGATCTTTTTTCATCAAGTGAATTGAATCTATGGTTCAACTCATATAAACTTTTTCATCTAAATCGAACTTTTTAGCTGTTTCAACATAAATATATTCATCTTCAGCAATTTCCACTTTTAAGTAGTAATAAGAACCACGATATGAAATATCAACGATTTTTCCTGCAATTTTGTCTTTTGTTGTTGATGGGTTGGCGTTAATATCAATATCTTCTGGACGAATTAAAGCATCTAACATTTCGTTTGGAGCAAACTCATCCATTTCATGAATAGTTTTAAATTCTTTACCAAGGAGTTTAATTTTTCCATTTTTAGGGTTGAATTTAGCGTTAAAAATATTTGAATCACCAATAAATTTAGCTACTCAAATATTTACTGGGTAGTCATAAATATTTTTTGGTGTGTCATATTGTTCAATTCTTCCATCACGCATAACTGCAATTCGATCTGAAAGTTCTAATGCCTCATCTTGGTCATGAGTAACAAAAATAAAGGTTAGTCCTAATTCTTGCTGTACGCTTCTTAAAAGTACTTGCATTTTTTTTCTAATTTTAGCATCTAGTGCTGATAAAGGTTCATCAAGTAATAAAATTTCAGGTTCGATAACTAGAGATCTAGCTAGTGCTACTCTTTGTTTCATACCACCTGAAAGTGCACTAATGGGTTTAGTAGCATTGCCACTAAGTCCAACTAAGTCAATCATTTGAGCAATTTTGCTATTCATTTCATCTTTGGTCATCTTACGTTTGAAATAACGATTTTTAAAGGCTTCAGATTTTTGATTTACATAGTTTTCTCAATATGAGTATTTGAAGTCAGAATCATCAAGTCAATTTTGACGTCTTCTGTATTGATATGTTCCAGGTTTTGTAGATTCCAGTTCAGCTTCATATTTTTCTTGAATCTTGTCAAGTTGAGCCATTTTTGCTTCTGAAAGCGCTGTTCATTGAGCTAATTTCTTTTGGTATAAAGCATTATATTTATCATTAATTACTTCACGAGGAACTCTTTTAAGTTTAAGTCCATATGCAATATTACCTTCAACATTTAAATGTGGAAATAAAGCATAATCTTGGAAAATTGTTGATACATTTCTTTTATATGGTTCTAAGTCTTTAATGTCATAACCATCGAACTTAATTTCACCACGAGTAGCTCATTCAAAGCCACCAATTAGTCTTAAAATTGTGGTTTTACCTGATCCAGAAGGCCCAAGTAAAGTAACAAATTCGCCACGCTTAATTTGTAAATTAATACTGTGTAAAACAGTTTTGTCTTGGAATTCTTTAACAACATCAATTAATTCAATAACTGGTTGTTCTTCTTTATTGATTTTTTTCTTTGCCATTTTGTGTCTCCTTTCATAATTTTAAAAATCAATTATGCTTACAGGGAGACAGTATCATATAAATTTTCAGAGTATTCTTCAACTAAGTATTGTGCACTTGAATATTCAATATCATTAAAAACTCTAAAGATATTTTTGATCTGAAGAATTTGAATTAACATTGCTTTATTTTTCATATTGACTATTTTACTAAAAGATAACAAAAAAACAGCAAAATTTTACAATTTCTTATGTTGTAAATTCTGCTGTTTTATAGGTTTAAAAGTTAATTAATAAATAAGATTAAATTGAGGGTATTTAATATCTGGCATTGTAGCGAACTTTTCTTCAAACAGATTGATATCTTTATTAGTCAACTTAGCTTCATTTTTTTCCATTGCTTCAAGAGTTTCTTGTGGGTTAACTGCCTTAGTTGGATCTGATTGTGAGAAGTATATACATAAAGGATCTAATGTTATTGCTCCCTCAGGTGAAACATAAATTTTTAATATTGTGCTTTTAAATGAAACATATAGAACTTTATATCCTGGTTTTTTCTCAGAATCTTGTAATTTTGAAAAAGTCAAGTGTTTAACTAGAATATTTGGCTTTACGTTATTACGATTATATGTAAAGTGCTTGTGAATAGCCTCATTGCTAGCTGAAAATTCATTTTTAACATTAGCAGCTCAGTGTAAATATCTTGGAGAATGAACTGCATGTGTATTTGATTCTTTTTCAAATGTCAATAATCCATAATCATAAAACTTGGTAGTAAAGTTATATAAGTATTTTAAATAAGGTAGTAAATTTAAGGATAATATCTCTTCGTTTTGTTGCAATAATTGATTAATTTGAGCTTGTTTAGCTGAAGTTTGTTCTGCAGTTAAAGAATCATTAGCTAATTCAGCTTTAAGCGCAAAGATACTTTTAGCATTCGTTTGTAGAGATTGATTTATTTCATTATATGCTTTTATATCAAAATTTTGATAAGCTTGTTCTTGTTGAGAAGAAAAATGAACATTATATTTAGCTAATTCAGCTTTTACTTCTGTTGCAAAGTGTTCTTTTGCTAATCTTAAGCTTGTTTGAGTTCCAGATCCATCACATGCTGCTGCCACAAAAGGCATGCTAGCTAATGGTAAAATACTTAATGAAAAGAGAAATTTAAATTTTTTCATGCTATTTAACATCTATTGCTGAATATTGCAATAGAATACCTCCATAATAATCTTTGTATAAAACTTCCTCAGTTTGAGTTTTATTTGAATTATCTAAGTCAAAAGAAGCAAATAAAGAAACATATTTATTTAAATTAAAAATTGTATCTTTATTACTTGCACTGAGTAGTTTTGGGAATGTTTTGATGTAACTAAAAACACTAGCTTTAGCAGTAACTTCTTTAGTTTCGTCATCTATTTGTTTGCTAATATCAATTTGTAAAATAAAACCATCTTTATTTAATAAATAATAATGCACATCATTTGAGTTTGCTTCTACTTGTTTAACAAACTGTGTAAATATATTTGATTTAATATTTGAGAAAATTGAATAAATTAACTTATTTTCATGGTCTCTTAAACTAAATGAAGATTCAGATTCATTATTATCACGAGTAAAAGTGCTATTTTGCATAAAAATAAAACGATTGATATTAAATAAAGTTCACAATCAATTAGTTTCATTAGCTTGATCAATAACTTTATCAGCTTGTTTTACTGGGTAAGGATATGCTCGTGATGTCATTCAAAAGAATTCACCTGGCTCTTCATATGAAGAAGACTGACGAGTAATAACATTAGCATATTTGAGTGCTGTTGATAACTGTTTTAAATAATCATTATGTAACAAAGCTTCTTGAGAAGCAATATATTTTTCTTTTGCTTCAGCATTTGTGCCATACACTTCATTAAGAAGTGATTCAATTGCAGCTTGTTTTAAAAACATTTTTCAACGCAATGTTAAGTCATCTTCAAACTTAATACCATCATTTATTTTAGCATTAATGTCTTTATTTGATTCTTGCTTAGACAGCATACTTGTTGTAGCTTTTTGCTGTTTATTGCTAATGGCAGAAATGCTAGGAGCAAGAATTGCACAACCTGCTGTTAAAGCAAAAAAACTAGTTAGCATTATTTTCAGTGACTTTTTCATTTTGCTCCTTTCCAAATGGGAATACAAAAGCTGGATAACCATATCTTTGCTTTACTGGCATATCTTCTTGATATTGTTTAAGACCTGATTCATAGTCATGAATAAATCCACTATGAATAGTTTGAGAAATTAAGTTAAGTGAAATTGTTTTAGCTTGTGCAGCTCCAAAATAAATTCCAACAAAGCTTAAATCTACTTGTGAAATATTGCTTGAAATATTTCTAATCATAATGCGGAAAACTAATTTATCTTTTTTGATATAGTAAGCATCATTATCTCCTATTTCAGAAGACTCATCACCTAATTTAATATCGTCTAGATAGCTATCTTTGAAATTTAATGTAGTAAAAGGTTTTTGTTTATTAGCATTATTAATATATTCATCCGTAAGCATTTTTTTCTTGCTTGTAGGTTCATAAGGATTAAATGCCATTGATACAAAATCTCAATCAAACTTATCTAAATTATTTAAAATAAAATATCAATTTTGATTAATTAACTCTTTATACTGTGCTAAATAATCAAGAGCAGAGATGGCTGGTTTATTATTTTTTGCTTCATCAATTTGACTTTGTAATGATTTGATTTCATCTAAGGTTTCTTGATAACGTTTTTTATCACCTCTTAAGAAAACTAGCATAGAATTTAATCGATTGATTTTTGCTTCTAGCTCACCAATATTGATGCTTTTATAGATCTTTTTATATTCTGATGCTATTTCGGTAAACTTAGCTAAAATAGTACCCTGATCTTGTTGTTGTTTTAGTAGATAAATTTCTTTTGCATTTTGTGCTTCTGGGGTATTTTTGTACACTAATGAAAGTAATTGATTCATAATTTTTTGATGACTTAAGGCTTCTGCAGATGTTGCTGCTGGAGAAGTGTCTTTATCATAATCAATATATGCATTTAACTTAGTTCCTTGCTCATAATTGCTGCATGAAACTGTTGCAAATCCTAATGGAGCAAAGCCTAATATAGTTAAAATTTTTCATTTAGTTTTCATCAATTTCCCCTCATGTGTATCTTAAAATTTGCATTTTACTTTTATTTAATTCCATAAAAGCTTTATAAAATATCGTAGAATAATTATTTTCATTATATAGTTGAATTAAGTTTGCATCATTATGCTTTAAGTATACTTGTGCAGCTGTTTGTTCATCATTTGGCTCACCAGTTTTAACTGCATAATCTATATCAGATTGAATGATGGATTGATATGCAGTTTTAAAGGCTTGTACAAAGGCATTAATAGTACCATCAATATCATTATTTAAAACTAAAAAAACATCTGGGATTATTAAAATAGCTTTTTTTATAATTTCTTGTTTCTCATTCTTTATAATTTTGTTATATGTGAAATAAGGAATAAAACGATTTTGATCCAGTACCAAGAAGTTTAAATATTTACTTATATAAACATCTTTGATTTTTGCAGGCAGTTCAAAACTTTGAATTTTCATTATTTTAGCATCATTAAGTGTTAACGAGTATGAACCATATTTTTCCGCTACATAGTCAAATAATTCTTGAGTACTGCGAGGAATTACTTGTTGCTTCTCTTCATTTTTTTCAGTTGATAAAGTACTATTTTGATTAGAAGTTGAATCTATTCCAGTTAAATTTTTGTAATCAGCATCAAATGGATTAAAAACATAGGTATTGTGAGATAAGTGATCTAAGTATCAATATCAATTAATACTTAAAACATTAACAATTGAATTAATTGAATTTTTGACTTGTCCGGCTAAAGTACTTGGTGATTTTTCAAGCACTTTTACATTTGAAATATTGGCATAAATCATTGCTGATTTTAATTCTGTGTAAATTGCTGCTGGAATATTTTGCTGAGTTTTTAAATATAAATCTTGTTCCTGTATATTGCTATTAAGTGTTTTTAGTATTTCGTTTAATTTAATTTGGTTTTGGCTTAAAGGCTTAATTTCTTTAAGTTTAATATCATCATCATTTAGTTTATCTTGTTTGCTGCAAGCTACCATAGTAACTGAGCATGGTAAAGAACCTAGGGATAATCATAGTAACTTATTTTTTAATAACTTTTTCATAAAAGATATCTTCCAATGGTTGTTTTTTAATCCCTGAAGAAACAATTTTTCCATGATGTATTAATGTATAAGAATCAACATATTTGTCAATTTCACTCAAAACGTGTGAAGAAATAAAAATACTTTTTCCTTCTTTATGTAAGTCTTCAAGTAAGCTAAATAATTGATATCTAGCAGTTGGGTCTAAGTTAGCAGCTGGCTCATCTAGAATAATTAAGTCAGGATCATTAATTAAAGCTTGAATTAATAAAACCTTTTTCTTTTGCCCAGATGAGAAAGCATATGGTTTTGACTTAGCAAGTGAGCTAATTTCAAACTTTTCAAGTAACATATTTATTTTATCCTTAGCTTGTGCTTTTGGCATTCCTGACAGTAAGGCTAAGGAATATAAATATTCTCAAGTAGTTAATTCTTTAGGGAAAATTGCATTTTCAGGCACATATCCTAACTTAGCTTTGGATTCAGGTTTTCTTGCATTAATACCGTTGATTAAAATTTCTCCATCATATTTATCATAAGAACCAATAATAGATTTAATTGTTGTAGTCTTACCAGCACCATTTTCACCAATAAAGGCATGAAATGAACCTTGCGGTACTGCAAAATTAAGATTAAAGATTCCACGAGCTTCATGTTTATCTTGATAAACTTTGCTTAAGTTTTTTACTTCTAAAATATCCATTATCTATAGTCCTTTCTAATGTATAGTACATTGTTAATTAAGATGAAGATAAATCCAAGAGCAATTCAAATGCCAATGAATCCATATTTATTAATAATTTGTTTATCACGACTTACTTGATACATTTGATCAAGTGATTGGAATAAATAATTATTTGATTTTTTCAAGTCATATCTAATCACAACTTGATTGTCTTTTACTTCTTGTTTTGTACTGTAGCTTGCATATCCACCAATGCTATAGGTATATCCTCCAATTTGAAACTCATAGCTTTTTGGAGTGTAATCACTTGTTTTGCTGTTGTATAAAATTGCATTACCTAAATTAGTATTATTGTAGTTAAAATAAATGAAGTATAACATTGCACTTAATAAATAAACTTCTTTTTCAGTTTTTGACTTAATAATTTTTTTGGTTATGGCTTCATCATTAAGCACTGTCACATTAGCATCATCTAGCTTATTAAGCATTGAGTTTTCATCATCAATTTCAGCTTGAAGCTTATTATTAATTAATCCAGCAATTAATGAATAATCATTTGCTTCGGCTTCTTTATAGTTTTCGTCATTTAAGATTTCACGCACAAATTTTTGCCCGTATGCATTAAATACTCTTGAATTAAGTAATTCTTTTAAGTATTTTCATTCAAGTTTTCCAACTAATGTATCACCGATTGTATTACTGTAAGAATCTTCAGGGAAAGTTATATTAAAATCATTCGCACCATTTCTTACATAAATAATATTAGTATTAGTAAAAAGTCCGGTTAAATCAGGATTAACTTGATTTTTTAAAGCTCCTGGGATTAAATACACATCCTTTTTAATTTGTTTTTTATTAATATCTGATATTGAAATTTGATATTTAGGCATACTTGCATCAGTTTTAAGTGCATAACTATATGCAGGTGAATCTAAATGGTTGTAGTAAATATAATTATCTAGATTACTACTTACGTTACTTGCAAAACTATCAAATATATTTTTGTTTTCTATATTAAAGATGTCAACTAATTGATATGGCATAATTAATCATGAATATGCTTGTCATTCCTTAGCTGAAGCTTTTGAAAAATTATATGCTTGTTTAATATAATTTGCTTGGTTAGCACTAAAGGTATTAGCATCATAACCATTTGGCATGATATAAAAACTATCTTGATCATTATTTAGATAAAACATTTCAATGTCAGCCTTATTACCAGCAGGCTGTAAATTACGTGGCGCATTTAAATAAAATGCTAAATTGTTACTTGTAGCTGTTGATTGAGAAGCAATTACACTCCCTCCAATTACAAGAGGTGTAAAAGCTACCATTGGTACAGCTAAAGCTATTTTTCCATTTAGCTTATATCCAATAATTGAAGCAATCATTCCAAACATAATGTAGCTTAAGAAAAATACTACAAATGATAGTAAGGTATATGCTACTAAATAAACATAATGCATTCCTAATCCTATAAATAGGTTAGAAAGTAGCATAGTTAAACCTCAGTAAGCTCCAAATATTATAAAAATACTAAATTTTCCTAAAAAGATTGATTTTCTAGAAATAGGTTTTGAATAAGTTAATAATTCAACTCCTTCTTCTTCTAAATCCTTATATATATGTAGTGACTTCATACTTGCATAAAAGATTGTAATTAATAATTCTGCAAAAACTATTGCATAAATCACAAAATTGCTTTTAAGATCATTTAATTGTAATGTCGCAAAAATGATGCTTAGAATAATAGCAATTCCCATTCAAACAATAGGAACTATAAAGGTGGATTTCTTTTTTAATACAATTTTATGCAAGAATGAAATATAACTAGCGGTTGTTTTCATTTCTTCTCCTTATTTATTAGTCTTATATTACTGTTTGGTAATTCATATATAATATTGTAGTACAAAATTACTAAACAGTAATAAAAAAAATAAGAAAAAATACAGCCTATTTCAGCTGTATTTGTATTTTATGGTTGAACTATTTCGTACTTTTCTTTTGAATCAAAAGCATTTTGTGCTATTTGAACTGTACTTGGTACTTTTAATGTTACTTTATTGACTTCGTATAACTTAACAAAAGCATTTGAGCCTATAATTTCTATTTTTGGTGCTATAAATTCTTGAATACCTGAATTATAGAATGCGCCTAATGTACCAACATAAGGTTCAGTATTACCATCTTCTATGGTTGTTAATTTATTAAATGTGGCTTTTTTCAATGTTGCAACTTTTCAGAATGCTCTATTTGGTAAAGTTTCTATTGCATTCATTTCTACTTCAGTGATTTTAGTATTAGCAAACACATCACTGCCTAATGTTGTTAATTTATTAGCAGTAACTTTGCCAGAAGTTTTTGTATTACTTAATGCATAACTTCCTATTGCAGTAACTTTAGGTAAGTTTAATTCACCTTCTAATAAAGAACTTTCGAATGCATAATCTCCAATTGTTTCTAGATTTTCAAAATTAAATTTCTTTATTTTTGAAGATTGGAATGCATATGCTTTTATCGTTGTTACTTTAGGAATACTAATTTGATTTAAAGATGATTTGGCAAAAGCATATTTTCCTATAGTTGTTAATTCAGGTGCATTAAATTCTTGAATACCTGAATTATAGAATGCGCCTAATGTGCCAACATAAGGTTCAGCATCACCATCTTCTATGGTTGTTAATTTATTAAATGTGGCTTTTTTCAATGTTGCAGCTTTTCAAAATGCACTATTTGGTAAAGTTTCTATTGCATTCATTTCTACTTCAGTGATTTTAGTATTAGCAAACACATCACTGCCTAATGTTGTTAATTTATTAGCAGTAACTTTGCCAGAAATTTTTGTATTTTTAAATGCATTCGACATCATGCTTTTTATGGTACTAAAGTCAAAAGTTTTCAATGGCGTACCCGCGAATGTAGAATTACCAATCCTTTCTAATTTAGGAGTAACTACTTTATCTAATTTACTAAAGTTTTCAAAAACCCCATTATTGCTATTTGTATCAATAGATAACATATTATTAGCTGTAAATTCTTCTAAAGTATCTTTTGAGCCAATAAATGTTTCTCTTGCTTCCAATGATGAAAGTCCAACATTAGCTTTTCTTAAAGCAACATTTTGTAATGCATCATAAGAAATTTCACGCAATTTAGGCGCATTTAGTTCACTAATCTTTGTATTGCTTAATGCACCAGATTTTATTGTTTCTGCATTATCAAGGTTAATTTCTTTAATTGCAGTATTAGCTAGCGCGTAGTTTCCAAGTGTAATCAATTTAGTTGATGTGAGATTTTTAATTGCTGTATTAGCTAGTGCATAATCTTCAATAGTTTCTAATACAGGGAAATTATATTCGGTAATGTTTTTGTTTTTATAGAATGCATATGAACCTAATGATTTTAGTTTTGGAGCTTCAAATGTTACTAAATCACTAGCTGCACTAAAGGCTCCAACTTCGTAACTACCAGAAGTAATGGTTTCAAGCGCTTCGAATTTAGCTGATGTAATCTTTTTCATACCTCTAAATGCATCAGCAGGTAATTTGACTAAAGCCTTCATTTCAATTGTTTGTAGGTTATCATTTTGTATAAATGAATCTGGATCTATTCGTGTAACCTTATTTGCTACTAGATTAATAATATTATTGTGTCTAAAGGCTTTTTCTCTAATATCTAAAGCTTCTGGAATATCTACATTTGTTATGTTTTCACACAAATCAAAGGCCCCGACCCCTATATATTGTACCTTAGGTAAAGATACAGTAGTTAATGCCTTATTTGTATCGAATGCACCAGCTGATGTTCTTCCATATTCTTCATTAACTTTTCAATCATTAATTCTAAGTAATTTATTAAATGAAATAGATTTAAGTAGTGGATTCATACCAAAAGCACCTGCTTCTAGAGTTTGTAATTCATTCATCTCTACACTGATTAGGTTCTTAGATCCTGCAAAAGCATATTCGCCCATAGAAGTCGCTTTATTAGCCACAACTTCTGTAAGAAGAGAATTAATAAAGGCTCCTGCACCAATTGTTTCTACATTACTAAAATCTAATGATGTAAGTGCTGAATTCTTAAAGGCGTAATTACCAATAGTTTTTAATTTTGGAGCAATAAGTGCTTTAATTTTAGCTTCTTGGAAAGCTCTTTCACCAATATTTTCTAGGTTTGCAGCACTAATTGTTAAATTAGATTGTGAATTATAGAATGCTTTAGCTGAAATGTTTTTCAAGCTAGGAACATTAAGGCTAGTTAAGGTATTTAATTCTTGGAATGCGTTAAGATCATCACTAGCTACATTATCCATAGTTTGAGCACTATTTAATGTAATATCATTAATTACTTTGTTGCGAGCAAAAGCTCCAGCCGGAATGGTTTCTAAAGCTTGTAGTGTTATAGATTTAAGTAAATTGTTTCCAGCAAAAGCATATTTACCTGCTGTAGTTACTTTAGGTAAGTTAAGTGATACTAATTGAGTGTTATAGAAAGCTTTATCACCTACTAAAGCTAATTCAGGAGCTGAAATTACTGCTAATGATGAATTTTCAAAAGCATTAGCTCCAACACTTGTAGCTTTTCCTAGTGTTAAATTAGCAACGCTAGAATTTTTAAAGGCGTTTTCGCCAATAGTTTTTACTTCAGGCAATGCTAAAGTTTTTATTGCTTTACTATTAGCAAATAATCCATCAGGAATATTTTCAAGTACAGGAAGTGTTAAGTTAGTTAAAGCAATATTATTTGCAAATAAACTTGTATTATTTTCACCGGCAGAAATAGTTTTTAAGTTAGCAAATGAAGCACTTCTAAGTCCAGTATCGTTTGCAAATACGTCATTTGGCAATGATGTAACAGAATTAAATTGCACACTAGATAAACTTGGGTTGTTGGCAAATGCTTTAGAACCAATAGTTTTTAATTTTGGAGCGACTAATGTGGTAATTCTAGTATTATCAAAAGCATTGTTGAATATTTCTGTAACTTCAGGCGCAATAATTGTGCTTAATGAAGTTACATCTTTAAAGGCATTAGCAGGAATTGTACTAATGTGACCTAAATTAATGCTCTTAAGTCCATTAAATTTAAATGGCGTACCATTTACTTCTCTTAAGTTAGGAAAAGCAAATGAATAATTAGAACTAGCTGACTTATAAGTATTATCAAAAGCATCAGCTTCCACTTTTCATACTTGTGGTAATACATAGTCACCAGGTTGTAAATTGCTTACGCTAATTAAAACCCCGTTATTAATAGTAAATGTTGCATCATTTACTTCAATAGTTACATTTCCTTTAGCAAAAGGTGCGAAATTATTAAAGTAATTTGTTTCGACATATTGCATTGCTTGTTGCACCATTGAAGGTCTAACCAGCGTTGGATCTTCAATTTTTGCTACATATTCAGTAATTTTAGCTGGATTTACTACTTTTAAGTAATCATAAGCTTCAATTTCTGCTTTATATTGCATTTTTAAATTATTTACATTTGCTTCATTAATTTGGTTTTGAGGTTGAATTGTAGTTAATAAATAAGTTGCAAATTCATCAATCTTATTTTCATTTAATAATTGTAATAAGTGTTCTTTATATTGAACTCTTTCACTGTCTTCAAGTGCTGTAAAACCACTAGTTAATTCATCAAGATACTTGTCATATATTGCACGACTGATATCATTTTTAACTGTTTGGTAATAGGTTAAAACATCAATAAAATCTTTAATTGCAAGCTCTTGGTCAATTTTTTGTTGTAATTGTTCTTTAGCTTGAGGTGTAATTTTAGCATCATTTTGGGCAAAATAAGAGCTGAGTTGTTCTTTAGCAGCTTGTAGATATTTTGCACGGTATTGAGTTAGAATTTCTTCAAGTTTAGCATGTGATTGTTCATAGTCTAAACTTAAATCAATACCATTAATTGCATTAATTAAGTTTAATACTGTAGGTTGATCAAAGAATACTAAACTTGGTAACTTACTTGTTACAAAAATGTTAGTTTCACTTAATAAGTGCATTTGATTTTTACTAAATTTATTAAATTTATCCAAAGTTGGTTCAATAGCTATATTAGCTAGCATATCAAGAGCTTTGGTTTTTAAAATATTAATTCTAGCATCATAGCCATTAATTAATGTTTCCAAACTTCCTTTTGCTTGGGCCAAGTTATCTTTAGAAGCTTCTTGAAGAACTTCTTTAACAAAAGCATTATTACTTGCTTGATCAATTTGACCGATATATTTAGTTATGTTAGTTGCTGAAATATATTCAAATGAATTTGATACTTGATTTTTTGCTCACTCTTGGTATCTTACTAAATCTTTAGTTTGAATTAAACTAAGCATTTGTTGCATTTGTCCTTCAGTTACAAGAGCTGTTTTTAGAATTTCATCTTTAAATTCAACAATATCTTGTTGGCTAAGATATGGGAATTTTTCTTTAGCATCTAGAATTGCATATAAGCTATTAATATTTCTGGCTTCTTGCATCACACTTTGAAATTCTTCAATTTCCTTGTAATTTGTTTTCATTTGAGCTAATTGAGCAAGAAGTCTTTGTTTCATTTCATCACTATATGACGAGAAATGTTGATTAATTTCCTTACTATAGATTTCAAATAATTGATTTGCTACACTAGCTTGAGCTTCTTGTTGCAATTGTTCTAATGTAGTTAAATTGCTTTCTGAGTATTCAGCAATCGCTTTAACTTTGTTGTCTAATGAGTCACGTAAAGCAGCTGTAAATTCACGTGCTTGATTGTCTTTAATAAACTCAAGAATTTCATTTCTTAAATTATTAAAATTTGTTTCTTTCGCAGCTTTTAAAATAGCATCATAAGGTGCTGATTCTAATTCTTTATTAGATTTGATTTGACTAATAAAATTATCATATTGTTGAGAAGTTAATCTTTTTTGCAACTTTTTGATTTCAGAAATATAGGTTGCTTGTTTATCGTCTAATAATTTATTAAAAGCTTTATCACTTTGGGTTTTATATTCATTATAAATATCGAATAAAGTTTTAACTTCATTTGTTTTATCACTATTAGATTGTAACTCCATTTTAATTTCGTTTGATAAATACTTATCAGCTGTAATTGCTTGCTTAATTTGCTCTTTATATCAGTTTTGTAAAGCATTTAAAGCAGCTTGATATTTGCTTAATGAGTTAATGTTTAAATCAACGCTATTATCTAATTGCTTATTAAACACTTTAAAAGTATTATCGTTAACATAAGCAATAAGATCATTAGCTTTGGTTTTAATGTCATTAGCTTTTGCTTTTAGATCATTTAAATATTGATCAACTTTTGTGACACTTGAAGCGCCCATTATAAGTTTTGTGGTTTCTTCTTTGGCTTCAGGGGCCACAAATTCATAAGTTTTATCAACTTTTAATTCATTTAATGCATTATCTTTTGCTTCTTGTACTGGATTAGAACAAGCCACAGCTAGGCTTGAAACTCCAGCCAATGAAGCACCAAGAATAGTTGCACTAATCAGTTTTGTTTTAACTTTCTTTTGCATGTTAATATGCTCCTTTAAAAATTAGTTTTTATTCATTTTTTATCCATTTAAAATTATTTCAAAAAAAAAAAAAAAAAAAAACAAAGGACCTAAAGCCCTACACCATAAGAATAAACATTTTTTCCTGAGTTTCGGAGTTTTAAGGGTCAAAAAAACGAATAGTCCTATATTATGGGGCTATTCGTTTTTTCATACATTAAATTACTTGTACAAATTTTTTAAATATCGTTTCGATTGTTTCATAATCTGAAATATGGTCTGAGTTTTGAGTGTTTTTAATATAAATTTCTTCTTTAACTTCACCATTTACAACTTTCACTACCTTTTCAGCTGATTTTATCGCTGTGATAAGTCTATCATTAGAAAATTTATCAATAACTCCTGTGCTTGCAAGAACTGTATTGATCTTGTGAAGTAGAAATTTTATAATAACAAGAGATATGAAGCACAAAATTAAATGCGCATTAATGTGATCATCAGTTCATACATACATAGGTCTAACTTGAAGTGATGACTTCATTGTTCTAAAGTTTTCTTCTATTTGTCATTGTTTTGCATAAATATTCACCACTTCTTCTGGTGATAAGTCATGTCTTGAAGTTTCATAAATATAAAATCCATCTAATTGACTGTCTTGACTTAATTTTTGGCTATCTAATTCATAAAATGAACTTCCAATTTTCTTAAAGAATCTATATTTTTACCACTGGTTAGCTTGCTTGCTTCAACTAATCCATTTTTGTTTTTTAACTTGTTAAAGTTATCAATTAATATTTGTCTGTCTGCTTTATCTTTTGCTGCTCTTTTTTACTAAATGTAACAATTCTTCTTCTAACTATACCATTAGGTCTTTTTTATTAAAGAGTGAAACAACTTCTTGCTCTTTAAATTTGAATTCTTCATTTCCTTGATAATTACTTTCATCGAGCACGTATTCTTTAAAAGCTTTAGTTCCTGTTTTTAATCTATAAGAAATTACATAATCTATTCCTTTTGCTCTAGAAATCTAAGTGTTTTAGAAGTTGACATTCCTTTATCAGCAATAATGGTTACATTTTTAATTTCGTATGTTTTAAGCATTTCTAAAATAAATGGGATAAATGTGTTTGCGTCTGCTGTATTTCCTTTAAAGGTTTTAAAATGAATTGGAATTCCATTTCCATCTGTTGCCATTCCAACCACCACTTGGTCTTCTTTGAATTTTCCATCTTTTGAATATCCACTGTGTCTTAATCCTGAACGGGAAAAACTTTCAAAATACATTGTTGTTGAGTCATAGAAAACTAATTCAACTTTTCTTGTTGTGTTTTTCATTATTTTTTCATTAACTTTATTTAGAATTGCTTTTTATTTTGATTAACCAGATCTAGTAGTGTATAGTATCCATCTTTACTTGTTTCTGGAGCACCTTCATATTTATACTTATCTTTATGCATTAATATGTAACTTTTCGCATCAATGATTCTGCTAGCAATTGTGTATTTTAAAAGTTTTTCAAGGTCTTTATGTCTTGTTTTTGGCAGGGCATTAAAAATCTCAAATTTATCAATTACACTGTAAAGTGTATTAATACCATAATTCACATTGTATACCTCGGTTTGAGAAGAATTTAATGCAAACATTATGCTTTGCTTAATTTTTTCTTTTGAATCATCAATATTTAAAGTCTCACATACATTTTTAATTACATTTATCGGGTCCGAACATAATGTTTCGAGTTTTTCTAATCTTCCAATTCCAACTTGGTTACTATATCCTTTCCCATATCCATTTGATGTGGCAACTGAAATATATGTGTGATCTTTTCTTTTGTGTTTTATTAGTATGAACTTATCTGACATATTCATATTATAGCACTTTATACAAGTAATACAAGTAGAAAAATAATAAAATTTAGAAGAATTAAAAAGTCCATATATCTTTGATATATGAACGTAAAACTTTTAAAATAATTGTTGTTTTTCAGGCTCAAACTCCGAAACTCAGGAGTTGCACTAATCAGTTTTGTTTTAACTTTCTTTTGCATGTTAATATGCTCCTTTAAAAATTAGTTTTTATTCATTTTTTATCCATTTAAAATTATTTCAAAAAAAAAAAAAACGATACTATAAATAATTTTGTGTAAATTTGTAAAGATAAGTTTTATAATTCTTATGGTATACAAATTATACATAATTTATTAAATGTTTTTAAACCCACAATGTTTGTATTGAGAATTCTTAAAATTGTACTCTTCAAACATTGCAACAAGTATTTTCTCCGCAGCTTCTACTGTGGAGAATTGTTTTTTACCCTTTAATTGTCTTTTTATTTGTGAATTTAATGCTTCTATTAAGTTAGTCGTATATATTGATTTTCGTATTGCATAAGGAAAAGAATAGAACGCAAATAAATCATCCGCAATTTTAAGGAGTCCTCTTGTAATGTTTGGGTATTTCTTGTTTCACTTATTTAAAAATGAATTGAATTTTTGAATAGCTTGTTCTTCATCGGTTTGATTGTAAATTAATTTTAAGTCTTGGATAATTTCAAAATTATCTGATGGTTTCACTTTTGTAGATATATTACGAGATATATGCGTTCAACATCTTTGAAATTTAGTAGATGGAAAGTTTTTGAAGATTACATCTTTAATTCCGGCTAATCCATCAGTAACAAAAAGTTCGACGTTCTCAACACCACGATTCTTTATATCTTGAAGTATTTCATCTCAGTTGTTTGCGCTTTCATTAGGATTAATATCAAAAGCTAGTACCTCTTTATTTCCTTCAAGGCTTATACCGAGTGCTATATAAACAGCTTCTTTGCTATATGTACCACGTTTAATGCTCAAAAATGTTGCATCCAAGTAGACAACTTTATATTCTTTTTTAAGTTGTCTTTTCTTAAATTCTTCAACATTTACCAAAAATTTATCAGTTATATTTGTTATAGATTGTTTAGATAACTGCTTTCCAAATAAATCAGTCGTGACATCGATAATATCTGAATAATCCATTCCCTTTTTAAATAAAATTTTGACTAATTTTGTCACTTCTTCTTGTGTTCTTTGATATTTTTTAATTAGTTTATTATTGAAATCCCCATTTCTATCTCTAGGAATATTTAGTTCAATTTCTCCGATTTCTAATAATAATTTTCTTGTGTAGTACCCATTTCTATAATTATCAGTATCTGCTCTTTTGTATTTCTCGTATTTAAGAAATTCAGTTAATCCATCTTTTAATAGTTCGTTTAATATATGTTGAATATCGTTTTTGTATTGTTCAAGCATTAGTTTCATAAAGTCATCAATACTATTTATACTTTTAGAAAAGTTTTTAATAAAATCTTGGTTTAATAGTTTAAAATTATTCATAGATAAGTTCCTTTCTTGTTCAAAAAAATTATAAGGTAACTTATCTTTTCTTTTTACCCTTTTTTGGGTAATTTTAAATTTACACAAGATTTTGGATAGTATCAAAAAAACAAAGGACCTAAAGCCCTACACCATAAGAATAAACATTTTTTATCTGCAAAAATAATATAAAAAACCACAACTAAAATAAATAGTTGTGGGTAGTGTCATACTTTAAGTATATATATTAGTTGCTTTTTGCTACACGTGGACGAACTACGTGGTAAGGCATTAAAGCAATAAATCTTGCTCTTTTAACTGCGTTTGCTACTTTTCTTTGGTGTTTTGCACATGTACCTGTTGATGATTTAGCTTTGATTTGTCCTGTAGCTGTTACAAATTTGTTTAATAATTCAACATTTTTGTAGTCTACATATTCCATGTGGTTATCACAAAATTCGCATGATTTTCTTCTTCCGAAAGCTTTTTTGTTACGTTTAATGAAAGCCATAATTGTCTCCTTTATTAATCTAAATCATTTCCAAAGTCAAATAAGGCAGAAATGTCTTGTTCAACTTCGTTTGATTTAGCTTCGTTATTATTAATTTCAGTAGTTACATTTGGAGTTTGTTTCTTTTCAACAGATGAATAATCAATGTTTTCATTTCTGGTGTATGTACGTTGATTATTATTTGCTGGTGCATTGTTAAATGTTGGTGTAAAGCTATTATTTGCCACTGATACAGCGTTATTTCTCATATCGCGTACAGCTTTAGATTCAAGTGGCACTACACGATCTACAGTAACATCTAGCGATCTAACTAATTGGTTAGTTTGATTGCTATTGTATGTTGATGAATGTAATGAACCTTCAACTAAAATTAAGGCACCTTTAGGTAAGTTGTTGGCAATAAATTCAGCCGATTGTCTTCACGCTACTAGCGGAATAAAATCAGTGATATCATTGTTATTTCCAAAACTTGGTCTATTTACTGCAAGTGTTAATCTAACATATGCAATATTATTTGAGGTATGTGATAACTCAGGTGTACTGGTTATACGACCAACAAGTGTAATTTTGTTATACATGCTACTCCTTTAAAAATGTAAAACTATTTTTCTGAGTTTTCTTTACGAACTCTAGGTTGACGTGGTTTTGCAACTCTTTCTTGAGCGTTGTTTGCGTCTTTTGTAACTCTTTTTCTTCCACGTGCTTTTGCTTTATCATCAGCTTTTTTGTTATATCCTTTTTCTGTATCAAGGTTAATAACTAGTACTCTTCAGATATCTTTAACGATATTTGAACGACGTGTAAATTCAGCAATTGCATTTCCTTCAGCTTCAACTAAAGCTAAAACGTATTGAGCGTGTTTTGATTTGTTAATTTCGTAAGCAAGTTCGTTTTTTTCAAGTTTTTCAACTTTAGAAACACCTTTCCCAAAAACTTCTGTTAATAAGTCGTTTAAAACTTTAACATCAGCTTTAGGGTTTACGATTGACATAATTTCGTATTTGTTCATTTTTTCTCCTTATGGTCATTTCTGGGCTATATTAGCCAAGGAGTATTGCTATATACTCTTGTATATTATACAAGAGATATTGTTTTTTTACTGCGTCTGTTATTTTTTTAAATAACTAGGTTATAGGCATTTTATAAATTATTTTTAAAAATAAAGAAAATATAGCACGATTAAATGCTATATTTCGTAAGTGTTATTCTAAGGTAAATGTTTGTGTAACATCAACAAACTTTTTATTAATTTCTTGTTGATATTTAACGATTAAAGTTTTCTTTTCTGCATCAAATTCACCATCTAAGTATTCTTTTCCATTTTTCACTGTAAATTTGATGTCACCTTTTTTAATTCCATCTGCAAATAGAATAATTTTATTTTTATCTTTAAATTGACCACCTGATGTTATTCCTAAATAATATTCATTTTCATTTTTGCCATAAAGTTGGAATAATTTACCAACTTTTTTGATTGATGAGGCTTTTGCGTTGGTAATTTCACTGACATTTGCAAATATGCCACTTACTTTGTTTAAAGTAAACGCTGTTCCTTGTACAACTTCTGTTTCTGGTTTTGGTTGTTCAGGTTCGGGTGCATTTTGTTTTAAGCCTTCTAACACAATAACAAATGTACCAACTTGAGCTTTAGCAGCTTCTTCATCAGTTGTTTGGGTATTTGGAGAAGCTAGCATGTAAAGAGCATTTGGTTTAGTAATTGTGTCAAATGTTACTGTTACTAATAATTTTCCTTCAGCATCTACTGCTTCAATGTTTGTTACTCTTCCATTCATTTTTGCAAGCATATCTGATGTAATAGCAAATTTATCAGCTTCATTTGATCCAACTAATGTAACTTCTTTTGTATCTAATACAATTTGTTCTGGGCTAATTTCAGATGGCAGCACTTGGTCTAATGCTTTTCCTAATTTTGCAACAGTTTTTTCTACATCTACAGCATATGGTTTATTAGCACCACGTCCATAGAAGTTTGAAATAGCTTTGGCTGAAAGCACTGGAGTTGGTAATTCATTGACAGTAACTTTACTTGTTTCTGATGAAACATCACTTTTATCTTTAAAAGCAAAAATGTAATCTCTAGAATATCTGTCTAAATATATTACAGGTTCTAAAACAGCGCTTTGTGTTTTAGGATCGCTTGAAATAATGTTGTTATCAACTTTAATTTCAACACTTCCTTCTGGTGAAGTTACTTCTACAAGAGCTAATTTCTTTAGACTGTTTTGTTCATATGTACCATGTAAGAATTTGTAAGCCTTCGTCATTCCTTTTGTGTTATCAGGTTGAATTTTAACTTGGTCTTTATTTATATTAGCTACTGGTTTAATATCTAATGCTTTGAAAATTGCATCTGCACTAGCCTTTGAAATAAATCCAGCTACATCATAGGTTTTTTCAATTGTCTTAGTATCACTGGCATCTTTTTTAGATGTAACCTTAATGGTGTATGTGATTTCATTAATTCCATTTAGCATTTTAGCCTTTAAAGCTTCTTTTGCTTCTGGACTTAATGCAGATTTATTGCTTAAAGCATCTGCGTAAAATACTGGATCAATTGCTTCAATAATATAGTCTTTATTTTCAGCAAATTTAGGTGCAACAAAGTCTGCTTCAGTAGCACTAAAAGCTGTTTTCTTGCTTGCAGCTTCCACTAGAGTTGGAACTGCTTTTCCCATAAGAGCTTCAATTTCAGCTTGGTCTAATTCAGCTGCTTTTTTGATTTCATCTTTCTTTAATTTTAAATTATCAACTAAAGTTGCAAGGTTCATTGTTTCTTTAACTAATAATTCTAAGTTTGATTGCACTGAAGCTTCTAATGCTTCATATTTAGCTTTTAATGCAGCTTTAACAGCATCATAATCTTTTTGGTCAGGTAAAAGGTCATGTGCTTTTTTAGCTGCTGCTTCTTTCATTTCAGGTAAAAATTCTTGAATAGTTGCAAGTGCTGCTACTGGAGATTCACCTGATTTAATTTTCATTGCTTTTGCCTTTTGAGCAATAGCTGTGATTTGATTTTTAAAGAAATCACTCATTTCAGCACTTAATGCTTCTAAATTAGCTACATTCTTAGTGCTGTCATTTGTTTTTAATGTGTCAAATACTGCTTTAGCCACTTGACCAAAGTCATCTGCCTTAGCAGTAAGCGCATTTGCTATGTCTTCAATAATTGCATTCATTTTGTCCGCATTAATGAAGTCTTTAATTGTATTTATCCCGGTTTCAGATTTTTGATTTATTGCGTTTTGTAATGCATCAACTAATACTTTATTTAGAACTAAAGCTACTTGGTTATAGATGCTTGCTACCATTTCGTTTTCACTTGCTGGTAGTACACCTTCTACAGCCTTAAGTACACCTAAACTTTCTTTTGCTAAACCTTGAGCTACTGAAGTTGCATAGCTTGTTATTAATTGTTTTTGTTCTTCTGATAAAGCATTTGTTTTACTATTAATAATTTGGCTATAACTTGCTGAAACAGGTGCCAAGATAGTATTAGCTACTTCTTCTGCACTTTTTCCAGCTGGAGTAACTGGTTCAGGTTCTGGCACTACTGGTGTAGGTTCAGGTTCTGGCACTGGTTCTGGAATTGGCTTAGCAGCTTCAAATTTAATTTGTACTGTTTTAACTTTAGAAAAGGCAAAAACACCTGCAGTAATTTGCTTGTTAACTCTAAAGTGTAAGGTGATTGTCTTGTTAGCTGCATCTACTTCAACTTTAATTTCTGATGAAGGTAGAACAGAAACTTTTTCATTTTCTTTACCTTTATTTATTGTTTTTGAGAAAATAAATTCTTCTGCTCCAGATAATCCTAGACCTGATTCAGCGTCAAAGACTCTATCTGTTTTAGATGTTATTTCAGCAAAATCATTTTTGCCTTTGCCACTCTTGTAGTTTAAAATTCCACCTTTAAAGTAATATTTAATAATTTTGTTGTTTTCTAAATATTTAAATAATGCATCTATTTTATCTGCGTCAGTAATTGTTACAAATTTTGGTTGAGCTTGTTCAAGTTGATCAATCGCACTTTGATCCACTTTTGCGAAATCAGCAATAACAATGTCTTTTGTAACTTTGTCTTCTGGTTTCGCTTTATTTGCGAGTTCAACTGTAAAAGTAATTTTTCCTTCTGCATTATTAGCTTCCATTTTAGTTACTTTTACATCGTATTTATCTGTATCAACACCTGTAATTTGAGGTTTAACTTCAAAAGCTGAAGCGTTAGCATGTGCTTTATAGTTGTTACTAAATTCATCTAAAGCTAATACAGCTTTATCTAACTCAGCTTTTAAAGCTGCTTTTGCTTCGTCAGTTGAAGGAGTATCTGATCCCGGGTTATTTCCTCGGATTTCCTGGTTGTGGAGTTGGATTTACTTCAGGAGCTGTTCCTAGCTTTGGCTCAGGTTGAGACGCTTCTTCAGCTAATTTTAAGCTGTTGATTAAGTCTCCTAAACTCTTAGTTTCCTTAATTAACAATGCTATATTGCTTTTTACTGAAGCTTCTAATGCTTCATATTTTGATTTAAGAATTGCTCTTACAGCCATGTATTCATTTTCACTTGTTAGTAAAGCGTGAGCTTTGTTGGCTGCAGCTGTCTTAAGTTCTGGTAATAAACTTTTCAATTGATCTAGAGCAGCTGATTGAGATGTTCCTTCTGCAAATGATATGTCTTTAACTTTTTTAGCAATTTCTGCTACTTGTGTTTGGAAGAATTCTGTCATTTCAGTTACAAATGTATCTAATGTAGCAATGTTTTTTGTACTTTCTTCCATTTTTAATGATTCGAAGATTGATTTTCCAACATTAGCAATTGTTTCAGCATTTGTGCTTAAAACATCAGCAACATCGTTTTTAATTTCACCCATTTTTGTAGGTGTTAAGTATGCTTTAATTTGGTCAATACCAGTTGTTTTCGCTTTTGTTTCAATAGCGTTTTTAAGCATGTTAACTAGTACGTCATTTAATTTAGAAGCAACTTGTGTATATAATGTAGTTACAGTTTCATATTGTGCTTCAGGTAATACTCCTTCCACTGCTTTAAGTACAGCGACAACTTCAGTTCCTAAACCATTTTGAACTTCTGTAGAGTAAGTTTCAATTTTAGACACTTGGTCTGCACTTAATTTGTAATCTTTATTATCTACAATTGCTTTATATGCACTAGCAATGCTTTCGCTAACAGCATTTTTAGCATCTTGTTCATTTGTTGATGATACTGATGGAGCAATATATTTAATTTTAAATCCATCCAATGTAGCTTCTAAAGTAACTTTTAAGTCTTTAAAGCTCTTTGATTGAATTGTATAGCTAAATGTTAATGTTCCTTCTGTATCATTTGCATCAAGTTTAGCAACTGGTTTTGCTTTTGCATCCTGAGTATCATCTGTGTCGATTGCTACAGTAAATAATGATTTATTGTATCCTGTAAATATAATATCTGATGCTTTAATTGATGAAGCATATACTTCGCTCTTATTGATTGTATCTACTAAAGATACTCTAATATTAGTTTTAGCTTGTTGTAATTTACTTTGTTGATCTTGATAATTTCTTTGGTTTTTGTAAATTACTGATGGAATTGCAACGGCTGCAGCACCAATTCCAAGTCCCCCAACTACTACTAATAAAAATTTTCCGACTTTTGACATTTAATTGTCCTTTCAACTTTTAATAAGTTTTATTTTTCATTTTTGATTGATGCAAGTATCTGTTCAATTCTTTGGCCATTTTTTGATACTTCATCTAAGTAAAAGTGTACACTTGGTACCTTTCTTCAATCAAGTGATTGAGAAAGCACCTTTCTTACATATCCTGAGGCATTATTTAATGCTTCAAGCCCTTTTTGCTCATTGTTTAAAAATGAAACAAAAACTTTTACATGTGATAAGTCATTAGAAAGCGATACATCCATGACTACTGGATCAATTACGTTAGTATTAGTGATATCATTTGCAACAATATCAGCAATTAACTGTTGTAATCTCGCTTCTTTACGTTTTAAATTGATTTCATTCATATTTTAATTATAAATGTTTTTTAACTAAATAGCCTTTAAAATGGTGTTTTTTATATTCTTATTATCTAAATTAACAATATAAAAATTAAAAACAACATTAACTTGTTTTTAAGCTAATTGTTATTTTTAATTTGCTAGTTTAATTTAATGTAATGGTTTGCTTATATAATTTTCCAACTTGGTTGCTTAATTTAAATTTGACTATTAATTGTTTATTTTCTTCATCCAAAATCGCATCTAAGAATTTGTCATTTCCTTTAGGATTAGTGGTTAAAATTGAGTCTGCATCAAGTTCGCTATTGTCTTTTATCACTAATACCTTGTTGTCGTTTCCTTGACCATTTGAAGTAATTCCATAAAAGACTTTGCCTTTTTTACCAGCATACTTTTGAATAGCTCCACCTCTTGATTTAAATTTATCTTTTTTATTATTTCATAAAGTAAGAATATTTTCAAAACTCATATCTGGTTGAAGTGCAAAAATTTCTTTTTCTTCATATGCAGCTTCTTCAGGTGCAGGAGCAGCTTTAAATCCACCCTTTTTGACTACAAAAGTAGCATTATTGAACTGATTTACATCTTGGCTTTGTTCAATACCTTTACCTAAATATATTGTTCCATTTGGATCATTATTTGGGATTGTGTTAAATGTAAATTCAACATTAATGCTTCCTTCATTATCATTACTTTTAACACTAGAAATGTGTAGATTTGATTTTGAGACAAAATCAGATGAAACCATAAACTTATCAATTTGATTATTTGTTTTAGACATAACTTCTATGTGATTTACACTTAATGCTTTATTTAACATCTCTACTGTAACTTCACTAGGATTGATTTCATTTAATTTTTTGCCAGCTATTTCTTCTAATTTTCCTTTATCAAAATTAAAAGCTTGATATAAATTGTAGTTTGTTGCAATTGCAACAGCTGATAAAGCTCTTGAAGGTAAGTTTTTAAAAAGAACTGATGTGTTTTGATCACCTTCAATATATTGTTTTCCATTGCGGTAAGCAAATAGGGTATTTTGTGATTTATCATCTAGGTATAAATATGGTTCAATTCTAAGTTCATTTTTTGCAGGATTTACTGACAGTTTATTATATTCATAAGAAGCTTTCGCAATAGTTCCGGCTGTTTTAATGCTAATTGCAGCTTCTACAGATTTTGGATAATAAGGACCATAAATGAATTTATAAGAATTATTTGTTCCCTTAAAGTCTTCTCTAGTACTATCGATATCGATTAAAAGTTTTGACTTATCAATTTCAAAGTTAGAGTCATCTAATAAATTCATTGCAGCAGCAAAAATTTCTTTAGCTTTTGTTTCCGAAATATATCCACCAATTTCATATGAAGTGGTGAATTCTTTCGCAACTGAAGCATCTGCTTTAGATGTAACTTTAAAGCGATAATCAACCTTTATTTTTCCTTGTTTAAGTCAGTCATCTAGATGAACATATCTTTCTTCATCTTCTGGCATTGTTATCGAAATAACTGTTACATTTTCAGTTTCTGTAGGGATTAATTCAATATCATTTAAGTCTTGAACTTCAGCCACTCAAGCTGTTTTCTTTTCGTGTGCTTCTTCTTTTAATAAAGGAGCGGATTTAATATACTTTTGCACTAAGGCATCATTATTCAACTGTAAAAATTCATCATTAATTTTAACACTAGGTTTTTTATCTAATTCTAATCCTGGATTAGGTATTTCTTCATTTTTAGGTTTTTTGTTATCTGTTGAACCTTGAGAGTCTTTTCCATCCGCTGGGTTTTGTGTACTTTTTCCATCTTTCGGATCTTTAGGCTGTTTGTTAATTTGTTTTTCATTTTGACATTGTGATGCAACTAATGGTAAAGTTGTTAAACAAACTCCCGAAATAGTTGTAAGTAATAATTTAATTTTTTTCATTTTTCCTCCATAATTACTGACATTTTATTATATTAACATTACCAAAAAGGCTATGTAAAAGAGTCAGAATTGTGGAAAATTCCACAAAATGTGGAAAAAAGTGAAAAAAGAGTCATCTTGTTACCAAGATGACTTATATCCTCTGTTTTGTCTTGCTACTTATGTAGCAAAAATATTTTACCATATCCTTGGTTAGTGGAATGCTGAATTTTTATTTTTTATTTTATTCTATAAAATCAAGCCACTAGCAAAACATTTTTTCTAATAAAGCTTGCTTGATGTTGTTAAGCTTTTCAAGTTTAAGTTCTTGAGATTGAATAAGAGAGTCGAGATTTGAAAAGAATTGGCCAATTTTTTGTTGTTCAGCATAAATTGGGAAAGTTAAGGATACTTCAAGGAATTTATTTTTAGATATATTAAATCTGGAAATCCCTTGAGCTAATAAAATTATTTGTTTTCTAACCAGTAGACTTCTAAAAAGGTATGCTGAAAAATCTATGTTTATGTTTTCAAGATTTTTAGGTCTAAGTCCAAAACAAAAACTATTAAGATACACATTTTCAAAATTATAATTTCAAATAGAAGTCATTCCAACTTCCTCCGGTGTCTCAGATGAGCCAGTTACTAATATATCGCCCTTTATCAAATTATTTTGCTTAGAATGAATATTTACTTTTTCTAAATCATTCAGCTTTGCCATTGGATTAGAAAAAACATTTAAATATGTTACATAGTAATTTTCACCAAAAGAAAAATCTTCTTTTGCAACATTAGTAAGCCCGGAAAATGTTGTTACTAATTTTTTTAATATCTCTTTAGTTCATTCTTCTTCAAAGCCTTTAAATCTTATTTCTGGAGATTTTTGATTTTCTGAAGCAAACATTTTATTTAATAGCGATTGTTTTACTTCGTTGAGTTTTTTAAGTTTTAATTCTTGAGATTGAATAAGGATAAGTAAATTATTAAAGAAGTCTGAAATAGTTGATTGCTCATTTAAGGTTGTAAATTTTCACTTTGTATTTTTTAATCCAGAAGCATACATGTGCGATATTGTTGTGCCTGATATTATTGGAAATAATTTATATTTTTGAGCATTTATTTGATAACTGACAAATTGTGAATCAACATTATCTTTAATAGGCCTTGCGCAAATAATATCTCCACCTAATTTTACCCCATTTAACATTATCGCATTTGCTTGGGCAGTCCCGAGTGGAACGGTACTTGACCCCGGGAAAAGTAAGTCATTCTTTTTTGATATTAATGAAGTTTTTTCATTAGATGATAAATGTACTGCATTAATTACAGGACCATAGATAGTGTACAAGTGACCATATGCAATAGCTTTCTTATCATTTGAATAATAAAAAGAATCCTGCGATAAATTTGAACCTTTTAAAAAAGAATATAAAGAGCCTAACTCATATTCTACCCACTTTCCCTCAAACCCTTTAAATCTTATTTCTGGCACTAATTTTTCTTTTTGCATATATCTCTCCATCTCAAGCTAACTTGTTATAAATTAATTTTATCATAGCTAAATAATAAGTTACTAAAATGTACAAATTTTGTACCTAGATTAATTTAAAAATGTAAGTTCATATTTAGCAAAAATTACAACAATCATTATGTGCAAGTACTTTTGGATTAATGAGCTAAAAAAATTAGGGGAACAAAATTTCGCTTTTTCTTATATAATTAAGACATGAAAAAATTAGGAATTATTTTAGACTCATTTTGTGGTCTATATCAAGAAGAAGCTGAAAAGGCTGGATTTAAATTTATTCCATTACAAGTTGATATTGATGGAATCGTATACCAAGATGGATTAGAAAATAAAGAAGTTATTTTAGAAAAGCTTTCTAAAGCTACTAGTTTTAAATCTTCTAGTCCTAAATTAGAAATAATCAACAATATTGTACAAGAGGCTAGTGAAGAGTTTGATGACGTAATTTATTTTGGAATTAATCCAGGTATCAGTTCTACATCAAGTCATGTTCGTACAGTAGCAAATGATTATAAAAATGTTTATGTGTTCGAAAATCATTGAAGTGGTATTCAATTAGTTAACGCTGCTAAATATGCTTTAAGACTATACAGTGATGGATTATCAATGAAAGAAATTTTTGATTTATTACAAAAAATCGATGATTCATCAGCCACATTTTTAGTACCATTTGACATGAAATACATGATTCAAGGTGGAAGATTACATGGTGTTAAAAAGTTCATTATGACTAAGATCAATTTAATACCTATTTTAGAATATACTTCAGATGGAAAAGTAAGCCCTGTATTTTTAAAACGTACAGCTAATGGAGCAATTGCTAAAGCGATAGAAAAAGCGTACTTTTACAATGAAGGTGAAAATTTGGCAGACTACGAATTTAACTGAATGCATGGAATTGATTCAAATATAAACGCCGAAGTTGCTAAACAATGTGCGGAACTAGATATTAAACTAACTCATGAACAAATTACCTCAAGTGTTATTGCCATTCATACTGGCCCACAAGCTTTTGCTATTACAGTCATGCCTAAACTTAAATTAGAAAACTAATGCCTACAAACAATAAGAATAAAACAAAAAAAGTAAAAAAATCAAAGCATGAAGCCTTAAAGGCTGAAATGAAATGCAATAGTACAACTTCATTAAATGATAAACGTTTTACTAAATTAGTTGATAGTATCATTATTGAAAATCAGCAAGATGAGTTTGAAATAAAAAAATATCGCAAGAATAAGTGAGCTTACATACTTGCGATAGGTTCAATTATTGTAATAATTGCTTTAGTAGTTATTATTATACTTGCCATCATTTATAAATGAGCTGGCTAATGAATGAATAAAGCTGAATTATGATTAATTGGAAGTTCTACATAGACTAGCGAAACTAGTGCTGTTGAAATTATATAAGCTAATGCAACAAATATGATATATGTTGTGTTAGCTTTTATTTTATCTCGATCATAGATGAGAGAAACAACATAAGAACCTGTAGAAACATAAATATTAGTTGGGAATGATAAACGTAGCATTCATGAAGCTACAAGTAAAATAATATAAGTTAGCAATCCCGTGTATGTAGAAGATAAAATATAATTATTACTTTTTTTATTAATTACATATTGAATAATGAATGTTAATAAAGTAAAGACAAGAATAAAGCCACTGTCTCAACTTAATTCCTTGCTTTGTATTAAAGCAACATTTTTATATGAATTATTTAATCCAGGTCTTTTCTTTTTAATTAGTGCTCATATTAATCCGCCAATGATTCCTCCAATAAAATGCCCTAGGATAATTAGTCAGATATTGGCTACATGAATTTGAGTTTTGACTGGATTAAATACATATGTAAAAACATAAAAGAGTGTAACCATAGGGTTAACAATTGGCGGAATACTGTTATTAATTTTTTCATACATGCTCTTAGGTTCGAAAATTTGAGCCAGTATTCTTAAGACAGCAAATGAAATAAAAGCTGATGTTAATGTTGCTAATGCATAAAAGAACGGATATGTAAAATTACGATACTTGTATTTTTTAGCAAAATGGGTACATAAAAAAGACATAAGTGTTAAAAACGCAACACTAAAGAGTTCTGCTATAAAGAATTCTCAAATAAAGTTATTGGTTAATAAATATTGCACTTATGTCTCCTAAAATGATAGTGAGTTATTTTTTAGCTTGAGTTTTTGAATTTTGTTTCATGTATTTTGAACCTTTAATTACATAAATGATTCCTGAAATAACACTTAAAACTAATGCGATATAAATTGGTATGTTTAACACATACATAAAGCGATATTGTGTAACAAATCCGGTGTCGGTGTATGGTAATCAAATTAGCATTAATAATGTAACACAAATTCCAATTGATAAAATTAATGTTTTAATTTTACCTAATTTTCCAGCAGCAACTGAAACTCCAATTTTTGCTAGAAACATTCTAACACCATCAACAATAATATCACGTAAGATAAAGATGGCTACTGCTCAAAATGGAAGCACATTAATTACTCCAAAATAAATTAGCACTAAATTAGTCATCACCTTATCTGCAATTGGATCTCATACAATTCCAAAATCAGTGACTAAGTTTTGTTTACGAGCAATTTTTCCATCAAAGAAGTCAGTTATCATTGCTGCACCAAAAATTACTAAAATAAATGCTGTAATTATTGAAAATGCAATTTTATACCCTGTTTGGGTTAAATTTGCTAAATTTCCATTAAATTCAGATCCCTTAGATAAAGTGTAGTAGCCAGCAATCATTAATAAGAAGGCTGGAATCACTAGTATTAAACGAAGTAAAGTTAATTTATTTGGCTTGTTCATTGTTTTCAAACTCATTTTTGTACACTCCTCTTATCTTATCTTTAATTTCGTTTTCATCCTTAAATAAGGATTCAATTTCAGTTTTGTTGAATTCTTCAACTTTTTTTGCAAATTTATCTGGTGCTGTAGCAAAATATTCAAGATATTTAGCACCTTTTTTATCTCATAAATTAGCATTTAAATCTCTTAATGCTACTAAATTATGTTCGAGTTCATGATATTCGGCTGATGGAATTTCTTTTATATAATCACGGAATTCAGGTGATTTATATAAAGAAAGTACAACATTACGGGTATTTTTATTAATTTCACCCATTGAATATTTTCCAATACTTGGAACAAATTCTTCAAGTGTTGTGCGGTTAAGAACAACTAATTCGTTGATCATGATAGATAATTCATAAGCATAAACAGCAGCATTTTTGCTAATTTCAACCATTTGAGCTGCTGCTTTCTTTTTTAAACGTTTGTCTTTAATGTATTGGTATAAAATTCAACCAATAAATAACACCATTACGACAGCAAATAGTATCCAAATGGCTACTGTGGCATTCATTTGTTGCATATTTTTTCTCCTTTATTTTGTTATTTTCAATACTCATTTTGAGTCTTTTTTAACCACGAATTGCTTCATGATTTCGTCAAGTTGTTCTTCGGTATATGTTATTCCTTGTATCATTGCTGTATATAAATAATTTGAATATCCCTTGAAATCAAAAGTTGCTTTTGGTGTTACCTCAGTATATAAAATTTTTCCACCTTCTGATAAAGATTCGGAAATAGCAACTTCAGTATCAGCAACTTCTTGTTTAATTTGATTTAGATATTCTTTCATATCAGCCTTAGCTCTTAAGTAATTTTCAGCTAATAACTTTACTTTTTCGATGTCTGCTACTTTCATTAGTTCTCCTTAAATTCAACTCATAGCATGTGCAAATGCTAATACCCCAATATTTAATCCAAAGAAGATTAAAGTAGAAATAGCATCACTTAATGTAGCTAAAATTGGTGCTGACATAACAGCTGGGTCTTTTTTATGTTTAATTGCTACAAGTGGAATTACTGTTCCTAAGAATTTAGCAAAAATAACTACCACAAAAAGTGAAATTGAACTAGCTAGAATAATGAAGGAAATTGGCCCTCAACTCGCTTCTGTTCCATCACCATTATCTCTAAAACTTGGGATTGCGAAATAAATATAAAGTCTAGCTACATTCACTAAAAATAAAATTGAACCAATTACAGAACCAACAGAAATTTCCTTACGGATAACTTTTCAAATATCTTTATGTTCAATTTCGCCTAAGGCACTAGCCCGAGTAATAGTGGTTGATGATTGTGAACCAGCATTACCAGCTGACCCAGAAATAATCGGAATTAGTCCAACTATAATCCCGGTTGATACTGCTACACCTAATCCTTTAATAAAGTTTTCTGAGATATTTGAAAATTGTTGAATGATGTATTGAGAAAAGGTGGCTGAAATCATTAGAATAATTAGTCAAACTACCCGCGATTTAACTATTTGTAATAGTTTGGTTTTTAGATAACTTTCTTCGGCAGCTTCAGGGTTAATACCAGCAAGCTTATACATATCTTCAGTTGCTTGTTCTTGAATAACATCAATAACTGCATCAGAAGAAATCATCCCAATTAGACGATTATCTGCTGAAACAACTGGAAGAGTTGATCTATCGTGATCAGCAAAGATGTTAGCTGCATCTTCTTTGTTGTCATAAGGGTGCACTGTAGCAACTGCGTTATATAAATTATCTAGTGTTTCATTTTCATCGTCAGCGAAAACTAGTTCTTCTAAAGTAATATCACCGATTAAAAAGCCATCTTCATCTGTAATGTAAAAGTTGTGGCTAAGTTCAATATTGCTCTTATAGTCCTTTTTAATCTTTCTAATTGCTTTTTTAGCACTTCAGGTGTCTTTTAAAACTGAAAGGTCCACTGACATAATGCTTCCAACGTGTTCATCATCATATGAAAGCAAGTTATTTAATTTAGCTCTTTTTTCATCAGGAGTTTGAGCTAATATTTTTTTAGTAAAGTTAACTGGTAAGTCTTCTAAAACATCAACCAACTCATCACTTTCTAGATCTTGAAGAATTTTCATCCCTCAATCTTCAGTAAAGGATTTAGCAAGGTTAACTTTAGTAGTATCTTCTAAATAAGAAAATACTTCAGCTGCTTCTGCTGTTTTTAAGACTCTTAAAACATATAGTTGTTCTTCAGCAGTTAAGCTTTCAACTGCTTCAGCAAAATCTGCATATGGGTATTCTTCACACAATTCGCGAACTGCAATAATTTTCTTTTCTTTAATTAATTCAACTAAGTTGTTAATTAAAGATTCTTTTACTTCAGGAGTAAATTCCATTATTGTTCTTTCAAGTACTTAATTAATTGTTCTTGGAATTGTTCGAGTTTAACTGGTTGTATTATACTTCCTTTAAGGATTTTAATACTTCCATCTTCTTCTGATACCACGACTGTAGTAGCATCACATTGTTCTGAAATTCCCATTGCTGCTCTATGGCGTGAGCCATATTTTGAGTCTACACTTTTACGTGTGATCTTGTAAAAAGTAGCTGCGTAATAAATTTTGTTATCTCTAATAACTACTGCGCCATCATGAAGTGGACTAGTTTTATTAAAGATCGCGATTAGTAAAGAACTTGAAATGTTTGAGTTAAGCACAACACCATCAGTTCTTAAGTTATCAATATTGTCATTATTTTCAATAGTGATTAATGCACCTATTTTGTTCTTTGAAAAATATTCGACACTTTCTCTTAATTGGTTGATTAAACGAATTTGACTGCTTTTACCTAATTTTTCATATTTAGTCTTTTTAATCTTTGAAGCCACAAAGCTATAAATGTGTGGCCATAAGTAAAGACCTAAAATGATAAATGCTACAACTAAAACGATTGAAGCAATTACAATTAAAGCAGTAATTGATTGGCTTGAAACTGTAATTTCATTTTTACTTACAGCTTCAGCAAAATATTTAATCATTATAATCCCTTAACTAAATAAGCAATTAAGATAATAAGTATCATTACACTCAGTGCAACTGCTGCACCTAGAAGATTAAGAAATAAATCTCGCTTATATCAAGGCAACGCCTTTTGAGATGTCTTATATTCTTCCTTTTCATTTTCTTTTTGAGCGGAAAGAATGGCGTGTTGAATTTCTTGTTTACGGAATTCAACTAAATCAATATATTTTGTTTTTTTGGTTTCATTTGTTGTCTTTTCTGTGTCCATAAAACGCCTCCTTCTTTGTTTATTTAAATTTTAAATTTTTTTATTAAAAATAAAAACATTTAAATAAAAAGTTTATTTCCTCAAGAATTTCGACCTATTTACATAAATTCACCATTTGCAAGAGTAATAAGCGCAATTTTCAATAGCAACTTTTAGAGTATTTTTTTCATATTATTGTTTTTTTAATACTATCTTATAGTGCTCAATGTAAATTTGTGGAAAATTGGTTTAGTTTTTAGATATTGGCTCATCGCCTAATATATAAGAATATAATTATATTGTGAGAGAAATACATAAGAAATTGAAGCTATCAAAAAATACCATTATACACGGGAGTTATGCATTATATTTACAAAATAAATTAAATAGAGACTTCCATGATATTGATATTATGCAATTTAAAAAAATACTAAATAATGATTCAAAAATAGTTGAACAATTAAAAGCACAAAATGAAGCTTTAGAAGAATTATATGATTTCTTGAGAAATACTCAGGAAATGTTGAAATTTAGTAATATTAGCACAAAAAAGATTGATGGGTACTTTAAATTCTTAGAGACTTGTATTAAAAACAATACGGATTATATTGGAGTTCTAGAAGGTTGAAAAAGTCCTGAAGAACTTCAAGATAATAATGGTTCTGCCTGAATATATAATCCAATTTTAGGAGAAATGTATGACCCTTACTAGTTATCAAGATATCGTTTTTAAAATTAAGAGATTTAAAAGAATATATATGCCATATTTATTAGCATTAATTGCCTTAAGTGTTCTTTGAATAGCATTTGTTATTTGGTGAATTATCCTAACCATAAATGCTTGTGTCATTCAAAATATAAGCTTTTGAGAAGTGCCTAATGAATCTAGAATCATCTATACTGTAGTAGCTATTTCACTTGTTATCAACATAATTCATTTAGCTTTTATGTTTAGATATGGAAATCAAATCAGTAATTCATTATCTAGATATCCCGAATTTATTGCATACTATTTAAATTCACTTAAATGATATGAACTATTTGGAACAAAATATATTGTCAGACTAGGCTTGAAGCGCAAAGGTATGAAAATTCTGAAGAATCTTAGAAAGCAATATAAAACTAATAAGCCTACTATTGAAGACTTAGAAAGTCAAATACTAGAAAAAAATCTTTATATTGCCAAAGATGTAGAGATCTAAATGGCTCATTATTAATATTGGCATTAAGTTGCACATTGTAAAGCAAATAAAAATGCAGTTACTGGCTGCATTATTTCTTAATTCTTTTTGGTTTTGAAATGTTTAAAGATAAGTATTTATCATAAGCATCAAGTAAAAATTGCTTTGGTGCTTCATTATTTATTTTTTTATAGGCCTTTTTAATTGAAAAATATTTCGCTCTTTTTGATTCGCCTTTAACATGATGAGGGGCTTCCACATCTTGTGTATAGGCTAAAAAATATGTTACTTCTTTGTCATTTCCGGTTTCACTCACTACATAATTATCGATGTAAAACACATCTGAAATAATTTGGAAATTTTTAATAGTTGTTTCTTCCATTACTTCACGGTGTGCAGTTTCTACTGGAGTTTCATCACCTTCAATGTGTCCTTTAGGAAACACTCAAATATTATTTAATTGTTTAACTAAAAGTACTTTAGTTCTAAAACGAAATTTTCTAAAAATTATGGCCCCACAGGATTTTTCTAGCATTATTTATTTAACTCTTTCACTTTCTTTTGTAATTCTTCAACTTTATTTAATTGTTCTCAAGGAAGGTTTAGATCACTTCTTCCAAAGTGTCCAAAATATGATGTTTGAAGGAAAATTGGTTTTCTTAAACCTAAAGCATCAATTATTCCTTTTGGTGTAAGGTTGAATATTTCACTTACAGCTTGTTCAATTGCGTCTTCTGGCACTGTATTTGTTCCAAAAGTATCAAGCATAATTGAAACAGGTTTAGCAACTCCGATTGCGTAAGCGATTTGAATTTCAGCTCTTTTAGCTAGTCCAGCTGCTACAATGTTTTTAGCAATCCATCTAGCTGCATATGCTGCTGAACGATCTACTTTGGTTGAATCTTTTCCACTAAAAGCTCCACCTCCATGACGTGCAGCTCCACCATATGTATCAACTATGATTTTTCTTCCAGTTAATCCAGTATCTCCGATTGGTCCTCCAATTACGAAGTTACCTGTTGGATTAATTAAAATATTTTTTGGTGCTGCTAAATTATATTGTTCCATTACAGGAAGAATAATATGATTCTTAATGTATGACTTAAATTCAGCTTCATCATAGTTTTTGGCATGTTGAATACTCATTAATACAGTATCTACAAAAACATGATTTGGATCAGTGTAGTCTAATGTAACTTGAGATTTCATGTCTGCTTTAGCATTCTTGAATTCTAGGCTAGTTCTAAGTTTTTCAGCTCTACGAACTAAAGCGTGGGCTAATGTAATACCAAGTGGCATATATTCAGGTGTTTCATCTGTAGCATATCCAAACATAATTCCTTGGTCACCAGCGCCAATTTCATCGCCCAATTCAACCCCCATAGCAATATCTTCGCTTTGGCGTTTAATATCAGTAATAAAGCTAGTTTCATTTGTATAGTAGCCTAATTGTTTTAGAATGTTTTTAGCAATTTCAATTACATCAACATCAGCATTTGATTTAACTTCTCCAGCAATAAAGATATTGTGACCTGAAGCCATGCATTCTACTGCTACTTTTGAATCTGGATCTAGAGATAAATAAGCATCTAAGATTGCGTCTGATAATTGATCACAAACCTTATCTGGGTGTCCTCTACCAACTGATTCACTACTAAATAATTTTCTCATATCACTCCTTTTGTAAATGGTTATAAAAACAAGGATTACCCTTGTTTAGAAATAGTAAATAAATTATAAAAGAAAACTAGTTTTTTAGAAATCTTATTTTAAGCTAGCCTTCTTTTTTTAGTGCTATCAGATAGCACTAAAGGTATTATCTTTTTTTAGAAACAAAATTCTTATCGTTTCTTTCAAGTAAGTTAAGTAATTTAGTTACAAAGTCAGTTTCCTCAACTGTACGTTCTTCAATAAGAATTTGACTATAATCAACGAAGGTATCAAATAAGAGTTTTCCTTCAATATATTCAGGCTTATGTTTGCTATTAGCTAACTTTTCTAAGTTACATGTTTCGTAAGCTAAAGTAGTTTTACGATTAAAGAAATGAATTTTGTTTGTTTTAACTTTAGCTGGAAATTCTTTTTTAGATTCACAATCTTTTAAGTATTCATAAAAAATTTTTGCTTCTGGATTTTCCACTAAGTTTCAAGCATTCATTTCTTTATTTCAAGCATAAATTTCACGATAAATTGTTCAAATTAATAGTCCTGTAAAGAAAACATCAAGTAATCACAATACTACAGCTATTCCAGTTAGTGTAATTTTTTCTATTTGATCATTATTTTTGTTAACTTCTTGAAAGATTTGAGCCACAAAGATAAATGCAATTGGTGTATATGCAACTGTTATTGATGTAATAATAACTGTAATTATTGTAAAGATAACAAATCTCATCTTTCAATATTTGAATAAGTTTTGGTTCAAAATCACTCTTTGTAACATTTTTTCATTATTGTGTAGATGCAAACGATTGATTTTAACATGGTTAATAAATTTAGCTTGAGCTAATACTAAGACTATAAACGCCAGAAATGGTAGTAGTCCGATAACTCAAATGGCAGCTATTGGGATCATAATTCCTCCTAAAATAAAAAACTCATTATTTGTAAATAATGAGTTAATTATACTATTTATTCTTGCTCTGTTAAACTTTTTAATTGAGCTATTTCTTTAATTGAAGGAATAATTTTACGATATGAATGGCCAATTTTACCATTATCAAAAGCAACAGGAGTTACTATACTTGCATCATAAATAATTGCAACTTGTTCTTGTTGTGATTCAAAAATATTTAACACTGGATCATTTGTTCAAGAAGCATCAGAACTATCTTGATATACCATCTTATATTGTGAACCTGTTAATTGGTTTAATGCAGTTAAAATATTATTAACTTTATCAACTTGCCCATAATTAACTTCAGTTAATCCTAAAATATCAAATCCACCCGCTGCAATTACTTTCGCAATTGACGTGTATTTGAATTCTGGGACAGTTTCTCCACCATATTTAAGAATATTTCAGTGTCCAATTCTAATTACATTTTTTCCTTTAGCATATTTATCAATCGCATTATTGGTTTTAATGTCAAATTTAGCTTCTATATCAGTAAATACTGGAGCATGATCAGAAAGCCCAGATCTTAGTGGATTTCTTTTTGCATTCTTATTATATCCTGCTAACTCTTTATCTTCCTCTGCTAAAATGTGATCTTCAAATGCCTTTAAGATATCAATTTTAAATTGTATATCTGGAGTGTTAGCTGTTGTTAAAAATTTCAATTTGTCTTTATTAACATTTTTGAAAAACATTTTGTCATATGGTTGCGAATAAGGATTAGTAATTCCTAGCGAAGTATAATATGTTAATGCATCATGTGAATTAGTTAATTTTGATACAGTTGGTGTGTATTTATCGCTAAAGTTCTCTTGCAGTGTAAAGTTTTTATCTTCAATATTTGTATCACCACCAAAAATAATATTACTATTGCTACTAATAGTTGCAAAATCATCCATTACATTAGGCAAGGCAAGAAATTCACTGAATTCTTGTGCCCCCATAATTGCATGACCATGATATTTTGTTTTAAAATCAGGATCTTTAGTTGAAATTGAACTTTCTGAATATCCTTTTTTATCTTTATAGCCAGGTGAATCTAAATGTCCAAAGATAGTTGTAAATTTAATATCTTGATTATTTAACTTAAATTGCGCTCCAAATGGTGGACGCACGTATGCAGTCTTATATGGAGATGAAACAATAAATTCAGCACTATTGGCATCTGGCTGTATTGATGGTTTTGGTTTTGAATCAATTCCATCATTATCACCTGATGTATTATCATCATTATCCTTTTCGTCCATTTTTGCAATTTGGGTTTCTAATTCTTTGATACGTTGACTATAAGTTTCATTCTCTGCAATCTTAACCTGTAATTGCTCTTGCAGTTTTGTAATTTGTGCTTGTAATTGGGCAATTTGGGTATCTTTTTCACTAGTGTCAGGTGTTTTTTTGCTTTCTAATTCAGTCACTGTTTTTTGCGCACTTTGTAATTGCTTATTAATGCTATCTTTTTCTTTTCTTAAGGCATCAAATTTAGCTTTTAAATCAGCTGCCTTTTGAATTAATTTATCTTTTTCCTTTATTTTTAAGGTTAATTCATCAATTTTAGCTTGCTTTTTATCACTATCAGGTAAACAACTGGCAGCCACAGTTGGTGCAGCTATTATCGAACCAATAGCTAAGGTTAAAAATGTTCATTTACTTCTTCTCATATCTTTATTGTATCCTAGATAGATATATAAGTCAGAAAATAGCAGAAAAAATGTGGAAATAGCTTTTATTTCCACATAGTATTTTATAAGTATGATTTTTTAATTGGGAATTCTTGAGTTAAGTTAATAACCTGAGCTTTCAATTGAGCTAGTTTTTCTTCTCCTTCAGGAGAGTTTAAGAAGTCTAAATTTCTAAGTGCATAATCAATGATGTCACACAATTCTTGTCACTTAGTAAATCCTCTACTTGTCATAGCAGCTGTTCCAAGTCTTATTCCACTTCCAAGAGTAGGTGAAAGTGTATCGAAAGGAATAGTGTTTTTATTAATTGTTATATTAATCTTTTCAAGTAGTGTTTCAGCTTGCTTACCATTAATATTGTAAGTTTCTAGTACATTAACCATAAATAAGTGGTTATCAGTACCACCTGAAATAATAACTGCTCCTTTATCTTTAAAAGCTTGACAAAATGTTTGCGCATTAGTAATTATATCTGCAGCATATTGTTTAAACATAGGTTGCATTGCTTCGTAAAAGGCTACAGCCTTTCCAGCAATAGCGTGGAATAAAGGACCACCTTGATATCCTGGGAATACTCAACGATCTACCTTTTTCGCAATCTCTTCATCATTGGTCATAATAATACCTCCACGTCCACCACGTAGGGTTTTATGTGTTGTAGAAGTAATAATATCAGCATATCCAACAGGTGAAGGATGTAATCCTGCAGCAATTAATCCAGCAATGTGAGCAATATCAGCCATTAATTTAGCTCCACATTTGTCAGCAATTTCTCTAAATTTAGCAAAGTCTACTGTTCTAGAGTAAGCTGAATAACCACAAATAATTAAATCAGGTTTTTCAATTAAAGCTTGTTGTAAGATTGCATCATAATCTAATAATCCATCTTTAGATAACTCATAAGAAACTGAGTTGTAAAAGATTCCGCTAAAGCTAATTTTGTATCCATGTGTTAAGTGGCCTCCACAGTTAAGGGCTAGCCCCATAATTTTTCCACCAGAAGGTACTACTGAAGCAATTGCAGCAGCATTAGCTACGGATCCTGAATATGGTTGCACATTAGCATATTTAACGCCAAAAATAGCTTTTAAACGATCGATAGCAGCTTGTTCAACTATATCAACATTTTCACAGCTACCATAGTATCTTCTACCAGGGTATCCTTCTCCATATTTGTTTGTTAGTACTGATCCTTGAGCTTTAAGGACATCTTCTGAAACATAGTTTTCAGAAGCGATTAATTCAATATGATCTTGTTGACGTGCAAGTTCATTGTTAATTGCATCTTGCACAACTTTGTCATGTAATTCTAAATTCTTATACATCTATTCTCCTTTTTTATTGAATTTGGCATCAATAAGTGAAATTATTTGTTCAGTTCCTACGAAACGAACCGTTGTATTAACTTTATCACCCTTTTGGAATTGATCAATGACTTTAACTGTTTGTAGCTCATTTGTGGCATTATCAATTTGATTAATAAAATCAAGTGCAGGTGAAACATAATCATTTGTATCTAATTCAAAAGTAATATCAAGTGTTTTTAATGGTTCTAAGTTTACAGCTTCAAATTTAAGTTCTGAGCTTTGTTCATTAAACATAGAGGTTAAAATTTCAGCATATAAAGTTCCATTTGTAGTGTCATATTTAGGGTGGATTTTTCCAATTCATCCTACCATTTGGTCATGGAAGATAATTTCAGCTGAAGCATTTGGATGAATCATTTCATTATCTGCTAATGGAACAAATTTTAAGTCTTTTCCAGTTATGTTAATTAAATCAAGTTGCATTTGTCTAAATGATTTAGTGCTACTTGCCATTCCATATACCATAACATTGTTATTAATCATCCCTTTTTCAAAGATGTTAATATCATTCATTTTACGTTTTAAGTTATATTCAACTACACCTGCAAGCGATGTAACGATTGAGTTTCTAACTACTTCACGTTCTTTGGATACGTAAGTTTGTAAAACTTGGTTAGTTGTAAAGTTAAATGGATTGAATTGTGCTTTTTCATGTGAAACCAAGGTAAACGTTCTAACTTCTGAATATCCTTGAGCCACAAAGTTAGATGGTGTTGGATTAGATTTCATAGTTTTAAGTGGAACGCTAGCTAAAATTTCTTCACCAATTCCATCATATGAATAGAAACGTAAAATTTCTTCAATAACATCTTCCATTACATTAACATCATATCTATATTCAGGAATTGTAATCTTACTTAGATCACTAGCTAATTTAAATCCTAAATTGCTTAATGCTTGATAAGCAAATTCTAAACGCTTAGCATCTAGTTTTCCTCCATAAGCAGCTAATTTATCTAATTCAAATTTAATCGTTTTAGCATTATTTTGAGGTACATTAGCAAACTGATTTTTACTTGGTTGCTTTAATAAAGCTTGGGCTAAAGTTTTCATTCCTTGATATGCTAAATGCTTTGTAATAGGTCTAGAAGCTTGGGCACCGGCTGGATTTGACATTTTAATTTCTCTTAAAGTATGTCTAATTTCACTAGGCATAAAAGCAGCAACTTCAAATAAGAAGTTTTTTGTTTGTTCACTAATTTGGTATGGATTTAGTACGCTAACACCAGCTAGTGAAATTAATTCATTATTAGCATAAATTGCTAATACATCTTTAACCAAGGCTTCTTTATCTTCAACTATTACATTTCCTGAGAATTTTTTAGCACTTAAAATAGCTTTAGCAGGTAGCTTGTCTAAATCATAAACTTGTGCAGGAGTTCCTGCCATTAGAAGTAACATATTAGCTACATTATTAGCTCAAGATTGATTAGTATCAAAACCATGTTTAGCTAGTAACATTTTATCAGCTAAATCAACACTAGCTTGTGGTGCAGCTACTGGAAGATAAAACGCGTCATTAATTGCCTTGTTATTTAAGTCTAATTTTAAATCACATACAAGTTCGCTAGCTTTAATTGTTGTATCCATTAATTGATAATTTACTTCAGCACCATAATATGCAGCAAGTTCACGAGCTAGTACAAAATAACTATTAGCATCATTACGGTTAGCTGTAATTGAAATTTCAATTAGATAGTCATCTAAACCTAATTTTTCAATCGGATCATCATTTAATGAAGCAAAGCTTGGATCAAAAGTTACAATTTGGTCCTTTTTACTTAATAATTTTCAATCATAACCAATTTCACTTCAAGCCCCAAACATACCTTGTGAAGGTAATCCTTTTAATTCCACTTCACTAAAAGTGAAATCACCTTTACTTGCTCCAATTGGGAAGCAAATTGTTAAGTCTCCAGGTTTTAAAATTCGGTTATTAGTTTGAATTGTATATTGCCCTGATTTAGTTTTTACTTCAACTACATCTAAGCGATCACTATTTGGGTTAGGTTTTACTGAAAGAACTTCACAAAATTGCAACCCTTTAACATTGCTAAAAGGTTTTACTTCTTCAACCTCAAAACCAATGCTGTTTAAGGTTTTTTCTACATCACTTGCAGAAAGTTTAACTCCCTTAAGTAATGAATTTAAATGATTTAGCGAAATTAACATTATGCCTCCTTGTTAGTATCTCAATTGATTGCTGTGATACCTTTTTCTATTAATTTATCGTTGATTTCTGTAAAAATATTTCTTAAAGAAGGTGTTAGCTTCCCATTACCAGTTGAGAAAGCTAAACCATCTGCATAACCAACAGTATGATATGGATCTTGACCTAGAAGGACAACTTTTGTTTCATGGACTTGGAAGAAATCAAATGCATGGAACATATCCATTTGGTGAGGTAAAACTTGTGATTCTTTTTCAGCCACTTCTAATTTATTAATGATTATTTCGAAATAAGGTTTCTTACCTTCGGTTTGTAAAATATTTAAAAAACTATCTTTCATGTCTAAATTGCTCCATTATTCTTAAATCATTTCTGTATAAATCTCTAATATCATTAAATCCGTATTTAATCATTGTAATTCTTTCAATTCCAAGACCAGCAGCCAATCCATTAAATTCTGGATCAAAACCAGCCATTGCTAAAACATTTGGATGTAGCATTCCAGCTCCTAAAATTTCAATTCATCTTCCTTTGTAAAGCACATCGACTTCAACACTTGGCTCAGTAAATGGGAAGTAACTTGGTCTAAGTCTAATTTCAACTTGTTCTTCTAGCACGTATGAAAGTAAATCTTTTAGGGTTCAAATTAAGTTTCCAAAAGAAATTCCCTTTCCTACCGAAACAATATCAACTTGTGTAAATTGGTGTGAGTGAGTTGCATCATCTTCGTCATTACGATATACTTTTCCAATGGCAAAAGTTGAAAATATTTTATTTGGATTTTCAGCCAAAACTTTAGCAGTAATTCCTGTGTTATGTGTTCTTAATAGTGTAGTTGGATTAAAGTATAAAGAATCATGCATAGCTCTAGCGGGGTGATCACTTGGAATGTTTAATCTTTCAAAATTAAATAGATCAGTGACAATTTCACCTTCTTCTTGTTGATAGTAACCATGTTGGTAGAATCATTCTTTTAATCTGTTTTCAACAATTGTAATAGGATGTAAACTAGCTGGCTTACTTAAAGGTGCAGTCACATCGATAAATTCAGAATTAACTTTAGCTTGAATTTCTAATTCTTTAATTCTATTTTCAGCTTGTTCAAAGAAGTTATTGTATGCTGTTTTAAGTTGATTAATTTTAGCTCCAAGTTCTTTTTTCATTTCTACTGGCGCAGCTTTTAATTCATTTTGTAACTGTGCTATTTCGCCTGTGGCGGCAAAGGCTTTAGCTTTAGCTTGTTTTAAGTCTTCTAATGTATTTATAGTTTCTAATTTAAGCTCCATTATAGCTCCTTATTTTTTTTAATTAAATTTCAATATTTTTCTATATTTAATTCATTTGAATTTTGTTGAGGTCAATAAAACTGCATGTTTTTAATTTCATTAGGTAGATATTGTTGCTTCACATAATTATTAGCATAATCATGCGGATATTTATAATCATTTCCATCTCCTAATTTAGCAGCTGATGCATAGTGAGCATCCCGTAAGTGCTTAGGAATTTCATAAACTGCTCCAGATGAAATAAGTTGTTCTACCTGGCTAATAGCTAAATATGAAGCATTACTTTTAGGCGCTAATGCTAGGTCTAAAATAGCAAAGCCAATAGGTAGGCGTCCTTCTGGCATCCCTAAACGTTCAAAACTTCTAATAGCTTCTGCCACTCTAAGTGAAACATTAGGTGCAGCAAGCCCAACATCTTCGTATGCCACGCAAAGCATTCTTCTAAATAATCCATCTAGATCACCTGATTGTAAAATCAGCATTCCTCAATATAAGGCAGCATCTGGATCGCTCCCTCTTAAAGATTTATGAAATGCAGACAAATTATTATAATGAGCACTCGAATTTAAATCTGAATAAAAGTTCACGTTTGGCACAACTGTTTTAATAACTTCATCAGTTACTTCTTGTCCTTCATCAACACAGTTAGCTAGCATTTGTAAATTATTAATGCTAGAACGCAAGTCACCAGCTGATAAACGTGCTAGCGCTAGTAAATGAACACGCGACACTTTTAAGCCTGGATAAGTAGATGCAACAATTTCTTCCAGTTTATTGACAATATCTACTTCAGAGATCTTATTGAATTGTAGAATTTGCATTCTGCTGCGCACTGCTGGAACAACCTTAAAATAAGGATTCTCAGTAGTGGTTGCATATACAATTATCTTGTCAAATTCAACATATGATAATAAGATATCTTGTTTATCTTTATTTAATCGATGAATTTCATCAATAATAATGCATTGATTGTTTTCTAAAATATTTACAAGTTTTGATTTTGAGTCAACTGAAGCATTAAAATAATCATATTTTAACCCCAGATCATTTGCTAACGCTATTGCAGTAGATGTTTTTCCTGTTCCAGCTTCTCCAAAAAATAAGAAGCTGCTTGTAATTTTATTTGCAACTACTTTTTTCAATAATTTTATGATATTTTGTTGGCCAACAATATCATTTAACGTCTGTGGTCTTAAGGCATTTGCTAAGTTTTGACTCTTCATATAAAACCTCATTTAATTAAATATAAATATTTAATTCAATTATACAACACTATATATTTTTATGCTTTCTAAAAAGATTAATATCAGTTGGGCATAAAGTAGCATGTATCTTCCTTATTTGGCTAAATAAGCTGTTTGTTAATCAAAAAATATCTGGCTTACAATTCCAGATATTTTTGGTTGAAATTTTCCAATAAAACTATTGGATTTTTATGTTATGCATTAGATTAAATGTATTTAAAGCTCATGAAATTTTATTCAATATGAGGATTAAGTGCTCTTTGCATAAATTCATTTACGTATTCTTGAATTTTTTTAGCAATTTTTTCTTGTTCCTTTTTTGAAAGTTTAGCAGCTTTTTTAGAAATACTTGTTAGTTTATCTGACATTTCTTGAGCAATCTGCATTGCGTTTTGTGGGTTAGCTGTGATTTTTGTTATCATTTCATCAAAAACTGTTTTCATTTCTTTTGAAATACTTTCAGAAGAAACATCAGAGTTGTTGCATGCTACAGCTGATATTGGAAGAACAACTACAGTTGAACTAATCCCTATGCTTAATAATAATTTTTTAAATTTCATATTTTCTCCTTTAAATTATTTATCAAGAACGATTTATTACTATAGGAATTATCATATTTATTTAATTCCATTATTAGAGCTTAAGGCTTGCAAATTATGATAAAAATTTTGAATTTCAAACAATGAGTTATTTTGAGATAAGAAAAAGTTATCTAGCTTATAACTAAATGAAAATAAAAAGTAAAAAATATCTTCTATCTCTGAATTATTTGCTCCCAATCGTTTTCAATATTTTATCTTGAAATTAATTTTAGATATATATCTCCTATTTGACGAGTAAGTCTCTAATAAAGGCACAAAAATTTTACATGTTAATTTTGTACTGTTCTTATTTAAAGTTTTATTTGTAATTTTATTTGAGAAATTTTCAATATCATTCTTATCTTCAATTAGTGTTTGAGATAAAATTGGCATCTTCATTATATTTTTTATTTGAAGAATCCTTGCAATAAACCCAAAATACGATGCAAAACCCATTCAGCAAAAAACATTAAAATATGTGATATAGTTGTTCAAAATAGCAAATGTAAATGCAATTGATTGAATTATTGCATATACTATTCTAAAAATTGAGTCATAAATGATTTCTTGTTTGAGCTTACGCTTTATTAATGTATTTACGAGTTTGTGGCCTTTATTATATTTCTTAATATTACATTTGGTTGGTAAATTTAATTTGCTTTCTGTGTATTTAGCTTGGAATGAGCAACCAACGCAATGTATAAAATCAATTCCTCAAAATGCATAAAAATAGTAATCTTTGATTAAAAATATGCAGCACAAGATAAGTGCAAATCATGATAATGGTGAGGTTAAATTACTACTAAAATTCATAATTAACCTAAATTATCATGTTTTTTATTATTAGGTAATGTTCTAATATATCATTCATTAATATCATGATTATAAGCTTTAGTTAGTCCTTCAGCATGAAGAGCATAATTACTCATAGCAAGCATCTCTGATAATGTTTTAACTTCTCCTGTAATTAAGTTTTTAAAAACTAAGTTCTTTCCACCTGTTGCCCCAGTGCTGTAATCATCACCATAAATGGGTGTTTCATTTATTACAACCCATCTTACTCATTTTAGATTATTCATTTGTTTTATTATATTTTCCATACGATTTTTTAGATTTTGAGTAAAATTGTTGATTTCATTTATCATCTTATCTGCTCTTATTATATCTGATGTTGAATTATATATAGTATAGCCATCTATCGCAATACTTGCACCCGCAAGAACACCTGATAATACCTCAGATGGCGTAGAAAACACAAAGGCAGATTTTATTTTCAATTTTTTCAAACCATTTAAACCACTTTTCCCCAGTGTATATAAATTATTCATATAATCAACATTCGCAACAATCGGTGTTACCCCATATGCTATTAGATTATCAAATATTGATGATTTTGTTACTTTTGCATTTTTAATAGCATTTTCAATCGACTCATAAATTTTATTTCTTTCTTCAAAAACTGTATATTCATTTTTGAACTTATCTAATGCTAGTGAGAGGCCAAAAGTTGTTGCTCCTGCTGCCATTGCTCCTAGTGTTGCAGGAGGCCAAAAGAATGAAAATATGGTTGATAAAATAGAAACAACAGACATGCCAATAATCGCAGCATTAAGTTTTTTGATTGTATATTCGTATGATTTCATTATCTCTAAATTTTTTGTTGAAACCGATTGCAATGATTTTAATTCATCTTCTAATTTAATAAATTCAATGCCTATTAATTTTGAGTTCTCATTCAGTTTTTCTTTATCAACACTTACATTTACTGAATATCCTTTTTTTGCATCGGTTATAATTTGCTTGTATTTTTTGCTAATTTCTTGATTTATAATCTTCTCAAGTTTTTGCTTTTCTTTGATTTTTGACTGTTCTTCTCTAATTGTTTTTCTAAATTTTGTTTTAAATTTAGCAACAAAGGTGTCCACCTTTGAAAGAGCATCATTATATTGTTCCATATCTATGAGCTTTTTCTCTTTTGCTAAATTTAAAAATTTTATTAACATGTCCTTAACTTCTTGATCTGAAATTTTCTCGCGTACTATCTTTAGAGAACTATCAGAACTATTTTGGATAAAATTAGCTAATTTACTAAATAATTCTTCATTCCCTTTTATGAATTCAGGTACTAGTAATTGATTAAAAATTTTCCCAAATTCATCAAAATCTGCTTCTTTGTTTATTGATGCTTTATTTATTATGTTTGGATTATCTACTGTTGTACCCACTAAGCTTGTGCTTAAATTTCCAATTGCATTAATTGGTTCTCCTAATTTTAAAATAGTTTTCATTTAACTCCTTGTTATTTTGTGAAAGGCTACTTTTAAATAAGTAAGCCTTATAAATTATTATAAATAAGAATAAAAACATTTTAATAAAATTGTAAAAAGTTTCCATATATTGACTTTTGTGCCTATCTGCTAGCGAAAAATAGATACTATCCAAAATCTTGTGTAAATTTAAAATTACCCAAAAAAGGGTAAAAAGAAAAGATAAGTTACCTTATAATTTTTTTGAACAAGAAAGGAACTTATCTATGAATAATTTTAAACTATTAAACCAAGATTTTATTAAAAACTTTTCTAAAAGTATAAATAGTATTGATGACTTTATGAAACTAATGCTTGAACAATACAAAAACGATATTCAACATATATTAAACGAACTATTAAAAGATGGATTAACTGAATTTCTTAAATACGAGAAATACAAAAGAGCAGATACTGATAATTATAGAAATGGGTACTACACAAGAAAATTATTATTAGAAATCGGAGAAATTGAACTAAATATTCCTAGAGATAGAAATGGGGATTTCAATAATAAACTAATTAAAAATATCAAAGAACACAAGAAGAAGTGACAAAATTAGTCAAAATTTTATTTAAAAGGGAATGGATTATTCAGATATTATCGATGTCACGACTGATTTATTTGGAAAGCAGTTATCTAAACAATCTATAACAAATATAACTGATAAATTTTTGGTAAATGTTGAAGAATTTAAGAAAAGACAACTTAAAAAGAATATAAAGTTGTCTACTTGGATGCAACATTTTTGAGCATTAAACGTGGTACATATAGCAAAGAAGCTGTTTATATAGCACTCGGTATAAGCCTTGAAGGAAATAAAGAGGTACTAGCTTTTGATATTAATCCTAATGAAAGCGCAAACAACTGAGATGAAATACTTCAAGATATAAAGAATCGTGGTGTTGAGAACGTCGAACTTTTTGTTACTGATGGATTAGCCGGAATTAAAGATGTAATCTTCAAAAACTTTCCATCTACTAAATTTCAAAGATGTTGAACGCATATATCTCGTAATATATCTACAAAAGTGAAACCATCAGATAATTTTGAAATTATCCAAGACTTAAAATTAATTTACAATCAAACCGATGAAGAACAAGCTATTCAAAAATTCAATTCATTTTTAAATAAGTGAAACAAGAAATACCCAAACATTACAAGAGGACTCCTTAAAATTGCGGATGATTTATTTGCGTTCTATTCTTTTCCTTATGCAATACGAAAATCAATATATACGACTAACTTAATAGAAGCATTAAATTCACAAATAAAAAGACAATTAAAGGGTAAAAAACAATTCTCCACAGTAGAAGCTGCGGAGAAAATACTTGTTGCAATGTTTGAAGAGTACAATTTTAAGAATTCTCAATACAAACATTGTGGGTTTAAAAACATTTAATAAATTATGTATAATTTGTATACCATAAGAATTATAAAACTTATCTTTACAAATTTACACAAAATTATTTATAGTATCGAAAAATATGAAAAAAGCACCATTTCTGGCGCTTATAAATCTTACATAGTAGTTGATATACTTTAGTTATAGAATCCATCATTTTATCAACATTATAATGTTTTCAAATCTTCTTCTAGGTTGCTGATTAATTGTTGTATTATCACTTTAGTATCTGCGACTTGCTTGTCTACATCGATAGTTATTTTGTTTGCTAGCGCAGTCATGTTTATATATGATTGAATAGTACGTGTACGCTCATTAATATTGTTTAATTCATTATCAAGTTTTTCAATTGCGTTTTTTATCATTTCTCTATAAACAACATCAATCCCTTGCTCTGCGTATTCCTTAATAATAGTTTGTACATATCTTTCAATTTCATCCATAAACTTAGAGTTATCTTTAGTAGAATCAACATTCATATATCTGTTTTTATTGATGAAAATTGTTTTTCTTAAAGCATCTTTAAGAATTTTAGGGGTATTTGAATCTGATATTTTACTAATAATAAATAAGTCTTTAAAATTGTTAATCATTTGTTGATTAGTAACATTTTTTGTCTCAATATATGAACTAATCAAAAATTGCTTATCACCAATTGCAAATTCAGACTTATCCTTTACTAAGTCTGGAATAACTAGTCTTTCCGGGCATATCGATCCAGCAAGACACCCATTTGTATCAAAATATGAAAGATTAAGCATCTGAGTCATTAAAGTAGCTATCTTCAAATCTAAATTAACTTGTCAAAAAATATTTTCATTTTTTATTTTGCCTTCTAAATAGTTGATTCAATTTTTTGTTTCATTTGTGCCTAATTGCTTTAGTAATTTCAATATTCAAAAGCCATGTTCATATTCTGATTTTTCTTTTAGAAGTTCTGCGATCTTTGAATCTTGTTTGTGATTTGTTTTAAATACGTTTATATTTCGATTTCTATTTTCTTTATATTCATCAAAAATATAGCTGATTTTATTATCTGAATTAGTGTTGTCATTTTTGCCAAGGAATGTTGCAATATCATTTAATTCATCAATAATTATATTTAGTTTTTCAACTCTATCACTAATTTGAGAATCATTTGCAATACGTGCATACTTAGCTAAAAGCTTATTTGTTTGATCAATAATACCATCCAGTTTTAAATATTTTGAATCATTATATAAAGCAGGAAAAGCTAACAAATTGCTATAAATCCCTTCATTTATATTATCTACTGCTGCAGACACCTTGCTATTCAATTTTGAAACATCAATATCTTTATCAGTTTGATTGCATGCACAAGCAAAAGCAAGTGGTGTAATTGCTAATGGAGCTGCAAAATAGAATTGTCATGTTTTCTTCATTTTTCTCCTTTATCTTACATATAATCAAATTATAAAGGAGAGTTGAATAATTTTGTGCAATAAGCAAAAAGTTTCCACATTTTGACTTTTGTGCCTATGCGCTAGAGAAAAATATGAAAAAAGCACCTAAGTGCTTATAAGTTGTGGTATGGTTCTTTAATGTCTTTTAACACGAATTTATATTCAGGAAACATACCTGTTAAAATTTCATACATGTGTCATGCATAAACTTGCTCATCTAAATGAGGGACTTCTAAGATATTTGTCTTCATTTGATCAAAGACAATTCAGTCACTTCATCTAAAATCACTTGAAATGATTAAGTCTACCTGTGAGGCTAAATCATTTATTTGACCAATATACCCGCTACCAGATAAAATGGCTACTGTAGCATATTTATCATTATACTTATCAGCTGGTACATTGGTTCTAAATGCAGATAAATGCATTTTATCTTCTAATAATTTTTTAAGTTCTAAAAGGGATTTATTTGCCTTAAACACAGCGCTAAAAGTCTGAGTTTTGTCTCAATCCATTGAGGCTTCTAGACCCATATATTTAACGATTTGATATGAAGTTCCATATGGATCACAATCATAATTAGTATGCATTGAATATGCTGTAATTTGATGTTTTCTTAATAAGTTTAGAATTTCACGTTTATAAGGAGCTTTTTTGTCCTCAGCAAGTCAAGTTGCTTCAAATTTAAATGGGTGATGAGTTAAAATTACATTACAATCATTGGCAATCGCTTCTTGAAGTACATCCATAGTTAAATCAATTGCCAAAACTGCTCCCTTAAAGTGTTTACTTTGAACAGTTTTAACACTATATCCAGATGGATCTCAAATTTCTTTGTTTACATTTGGATACATTGAATTAACTACATTGATAAAATCTTTTATTTTTAAACTTTTTTCTTTACGCATTTTAGTTTTTTAAATAATCCTTTAAATTTTTGCCATGTTTAACATTGCTCTTTAATTTACGTAAAATCTTGTTTTCAATTTGTCTTACACGTTCTTTCGAAACACCACCACGGTCGATTGAAAGTTCTTCTAAAGAGTGCACTCTATATCTTTCACCATTTTCATCAACTCCTACACCAAAGCGCTTACAGATTAATTTTCTATCTTCTGGTTCGAGTTCGCTAATCATATCATCAAGAATTTTACTTAATTCTTCATGAGATGCATAGTCAACTGGTGAAATGATATTTTCATCTTTAACAAAGTCACTAAATGATGAATCATTTTCTTTACCAACTTGTTTATCTAATGAAATTGGGTCAATATTAATTTTTCTAATGTATCTAACTTTAGCAGCATCAAAGCCATTTCCGTATTTGTCTGCAATTTCATCATCGCTAGGTTCTCTTCCTAGTTCTTGTTGCAATTCGCGTTCGATTTTAGAAATCTTATTGATTGTTTCAACCATGTGCACTGGCACACGAATTGTTCTAGCTTGGTCAGCTACAGCACGAGTAATTGCTTGACGAATTCATCATGTTGCATATGTAGAAAACTTAAACCCTTTATTAACATCGTATTTTTGAACAGCTTTTAGAATACCAGAGTTACCTTCAGAAATAAGATCAATGAATGAAAGACCTCTGTTCTTGTATTTTTTAGCATTATTAATAACTAAACGTAAGTTTCTTTGGATTAGCTTATCTCTTGCTCTTTTTCCTCTGAAACCACCTTTTTCCATTTGTTCAGCTAATTTACGTTCTTCTTCAACAGTAAGTAATTCTCCATACTTACCAATTCATCTCATGTATCACTTAACAATATCGTTAGTTTCAGTTAGCTTGTTAGATAAGTCAGCTTTTTTCTTAGGAGTTTCATTTAGATCTACTGCTTCAACATAATCAAATGATAAAGCGTTTAGGTTAATATCAAGATCATCAGGCTCTTCAAAGAAGTTTTCGTTTAATTTTTCGTCATCATCTTCAGAATCATCGTCTTCGTCTTCCTCTTCTTCGATTTCTTCATCCGGAATCTTGTAATAATCTTCGTCAACTTCATCATCTTCAACGTAATCATCATCTACAAAGTCATCGTCATCTTTGTCATCTTCGAAGTCAATATCTATATCATCGTTATCGATTTCTGGTAATTCCTCATCCTCATCATCTAAGTCAAGCGCTTTTGAAGTTTTGCTTTTAGCTTTTGACTTATTTTTAGCTTTATCTTCATTGATTTCATCTAAAAAATCATCTGCTGAATAATCACCATCTAAGTATTCTTCATCATCTTCAGCAATGATGTTATTATCTTTTAATTCTTCAAGAAAATCATCAAATTCAGCATCCTCAATAAATAAATTTTTAGCTGCTAGAACTTCTAGCAATTCATCTTGTGTAAAGTAATCCTTATGTTTATGTTTTAATTGTTGTTTTAGATAAGTTATCACTGTGTTATAGTCAAATTTATTATCCATACAACCCCCTTTATTTCTTTTTGAGCGTTAAACGCTTATTTTTGTAGTTTATTAATAAACTAATTTGGTCCTGAATATATGTTGGAACAGGCACATTACCATTTTCTGGATATACAAAGTTTTTAAATTTTTCTCACTCGGCTACTTGCTCATTTAATGCTGGCATTAACGGAATTGAAGAACCATTTGTTACTTTTGCTTCATTAATATTTTCATCAATATAATCTTTAATAATTAAGTTGTTAGCAGCGGAATTAGTATCAATTGTATTTAGCATCAAATTTAATGATTGAGATATTTGTTCAAAAATTTGTTTTGCATCTTGAGGTGTTTCAAGTGTAATGGTGTATTCAAATAAATCTTTGATGTTTTCTGGCTTAGCAAAAATAAGCGCTACATCTGAAGTACTTTTGAGTAATTCTAAAATATTTTCATTACTCATTGCCCTAATTAGTAGAGCTAAACGATTTTGATTAGTTAATAAGTCTACTTTTTCTTGGTAGCTTTTAGCATGTTTATAATCTACTAGTTCTTCATCATTATGAAATACATCATAATGAGGGACTTTATCCAACTCTTTTATAGTTAGCGTGTAATTATACTCTTTTTGTAGTAAGCTAGCTATATATTTTTGTTGTTCAATATCAAGTAGGTCAATATAAGATTTAAGCACTAAAATAAATTTAGAAAAAGCTTCATAATCTTTAAGAGTATCAACTTTATGCTTTTGCTTTAATTTTTCATAGATAAAGTTGACAGCTGATATTTGCGAGTTTTTAATTAGCTCAGTTAATGTTTCAGCTCCATAAGTATTCAAAATTTCATCAGCATCTTTTGAATAATTATTTTCAATTAAGGACACTGTAAAATTGTGCTCGAATAAAATTTTTACAGTGCGTAGTGCAGCATCTATTCCAGCTGCATCATTATCTAAGAATAAAATAACTTTGTTGTTTTTAATTAAATTTAAATGTTCCTTGGTTAGAGCAACTCCCATTAAGGCTACTACGTTTTCAAATCCAGCTTTATATAATGCAATTGCATCCATAAATCCTTCAACTAGAATAACTTCTTTTTTGCTTGCAATTGCTTCTTTAGCATTATTGAAGTTATATAAAATCTTAGATTTATTAAACAACTCAGTTGCTGGAGAGTTAACATATTTTGCTACAGGGTGAGCTTCAATTGATCTGGCCGAAAATCCAACTAATTCATTGAATTCATTTCTAATCCCAAATGTAACTCTATCTCAAAATAGTTCATGTAAGTCACTATTAATTAGACCAGCCTTAAGCATGAGACCAGTATCAAAGTTTAATGACTTTAAATATTCAAGGGTCTTATTTTTAGGTGCATAACCAATGTCAAACTTTTCACGCAATGTTGCATCATCAAGTTTTCTAACTTTAAGATATTCCATTGCAGCTGGATTAGTTAACACTTGAACCTTGTAATATGAATTAGTAATTGAAAGCATATCAATCAATTCTAAAGTTTCTTGTGAATAGGCTTGAACATTTTGTGAATTCTTTAATGAACTAAAATCATATTGAATTCCAGCTCTTTGAGCTAAGAATTCAAGTGCCTGAATAAAGTTTCAATTTTTGATCCGTTGTAAGAAGCCTACAACATTACCAGAAGCTCCACAAGGGAAGCATTTAAAGATTTGTTTTTGGGGAGAAACTGTAAAACTTGGTGTGGAATCTTCATGAAATGGACAAAGTCCTACATAGTTGTTTCCTTTTTTAGCTAAATTAATAAACTCAGAAATTACATCAACTATGTTAGAACTAGTAATTATCTGATTAACTAATTCCGTTGGGATTCTCTTGTTTTCCATTCTTTCTCCAAAATTTTAACTATTTATGTGAGGCTAAAAACTCATTTAGTTTAGAGATTTCCACTCTAACTTGTTCCATTGTGTCTCTATTTCTCAATGTCACACAATTGTCTTCTAATGTATCATAATCTACTGTTAAACATCAATATGTTCCAATAGCATCTTGACGACGATATCTTTTTCCAATTGAACCAGCTTCATCATATGTTACTGAAATACCTTGGTCAATTAAACTTGCAAAGATTTCTTTACTTGTTTCAGATAACTTCTTAACAAGTGGCAAGACAGCTACTTTGTATGGTGCAAGTTCGTAAGTAAATTTAAGTACAACTCTTGAATCATTTTCAGCAAGCGTTTCTTCACAGTATGCATCAGAAATAATTGCTAACATTAAACGATCAAGCCCAATACTTGGTTCAATTACATAAGGAATCACTTTTGTATTAGTTTCAGGATCTAAGTAATCAAGTGATTCACCTGTCGCTTTCATGTGAGAAGTTAAATCATAATTTGTACGGTTAGCAACTCCTAAAAGTTCTCCTCATCCAAATGGGAATTTAAATTCTATATCACTAGTTGCATCTGAATAGTGAGACAGTTCTTCTGGTTCATGAGCTCTAATACGAATGCTATCTTGCTTGATTCCTAATTTTTGCACAAAGTTATAAGCCTTGTTAATGTAATAATCAAATCACACATTCGCTTCTTCTGGTTTAGTGAAGAATTCAAGTTCCATTTGTTCAAATTCTCTTGTTCTGAAAATAAAGTTTCCTGGAGTTACTTCATTTCTAAAGCTCTTTCCTACTTGGGCAATACCAAATGGTAGTTTAGCTCTCATAGTTCTTTGAACGTTTTTGAAGTTTACAAAAATACCTTGAGCAGTTTCAGGTCTTAAATAAACTTTTGATTTAGCGCCTTCAATAACTCCTTGAGATGTTTCGAACATTAAATTAAATTTCTTGATTTCTGATCAATTTGTTTTTTCACCTTCATATTCTTTAATGTGATCTTTAACAAATTGTGTCATTTCTTCAAATGTCATTTTTTCAGGAATAATATTTTCATCATATTCTTGAATTAATTTATCAGCTCTATATCTTTTTCCATTAACTTTGTTTTCGATTAACGGATCAGAGAAATTAGATACGTGACCTGAAGTCACTCAAACGTTTGGATTCATTAATATTTTTGAATCAATTAAAAAGTTATTTCCCTCTCTTAAAACAAATTCTTTCTTTCAAGCGTTTGCTACGTTGTCTTTTAATAAAGCTCCTAGTGGTCCGTAATCTCATGTATTTGATAATCCACCATAGATTTCACTTCCTTGGAATACAAATCCACTATTTTTTAAATGATTTACTATTATTTGCATTGAGTCTTTGTTATTTAGCATATTGCTATTTTACCACAATATTAAAAAATTATATTTTTTAATAGCATAATTTTGAAAAAATGAAAATATTTTTTCCACATTTTATTTTAGGTACAAAAAAAGCACATAACGTGCTTTTAAAATAAACTAAAGTGTTGGAATAATTCCGATTCCCATTAAGATCACAAGTGTGATTAGGATTCCGTATGACAATGCTAGTAAGAAGATAGCAAATCAGTTAACTGTGCTTTCAGTTCTTTCAGCTGGAACTTCTTTAACAACTTCTTTTTCTTCAGCTGGTGTTTGGAATACCATGAAGTGTTGTCTTTGAGCATCATGTCCAATGAAAATAGCGTAGTGGTATTGGTCTTTTGGTACAAATCCTACATGTTTATCATTGAATAAAACGTATGAAGTTTTTTGTGCTAGTTTGATGTTTCCATTTAATGAACATACTGAATAAATGCAATTTTCAGCTGTGTTTGCTATTTCTGGTTTACCAATAATTTTTGCATCGAATTCTTGTACTGATTTTGTAAGTGAGTACATAATTGCTGCAAGTAATTCTTTTAAGTCTTCTGATTTAAGTTCTTTTTCTAATGCTTTAGCAACTTCTAGTACATCTTTGAAATTCTTTTCAATAGCTTTAACGTCTTCAACTGATGTTTCGGTGTATTCTAATTGAGCTACTGTTGAACGCATTTTTCTAGCATAAATTGCTAATACTTTTAATTGTTCTTCAACAGGTAAGTCTCTTACATAAGCATATTCTACAATTTTGTCTTCAACTACTGAAACAACTGGAAGAACTACTTCTTCTTTTTCAATAATTACTTCTTTTGTTGCGTCTTTTTCTAGTTTTTCAGATTTTTCTCTTAATTCTTCAATTTCTTTTAATAGTTGTTCTTTATCTGAGTCTGAGTCTTGTAATCTCTTGTAAAGTTCTTGTAATTCTTTTTCGTAATCTGTTGCGTGTTTTGCTGATAATAAAGCTGATAATTCTGCTAATTTTTTGTTTAATTTTTCAATTTCAATATCTTTAGCTGATTTCTTTCTTTCAATTTTGAAGTCATCATCAACTGGGAAGTATGTTTCTGGGTCTTTTAAGATTTTGAAGTCAACAACAGCTTTTAAGTTTTTAGCTGCTTCTTTATCATTTCTTAATCCTGATTTAGGATCAATTGCTAATTCTTCAGCTGTAGCATCATATTCTAATCCACCATCGAATTTGTCAACATTAAATTCGTAGGCCATAACTTCTTTGTCGCCTCTTAATTCTTTTTCAGCAATTACTAATCCACCTCAGATTTTTTTATCTGTTTGGAATCATGTTGCAGCATCGTATCCTAATGATAAGAATCATGTCATAGCATCTTTACGTGACTTAAATAAAGCTAATGGACTTTCTACTTTTGGGTGTTTTAAAGCTCATGGATAGTTTTTATCTTTATTTGGTCTATATAAACATTGTAAACGTTTCATTTTTCCTCTTTCTAATAGTTATATTAGCCTTTAGGCTAGTTATATTATTTTTTTATATATAAAAATTATATCCATTTCGCACCTTTTTTCTAATATTTTCACATTTTCTGTTTATCCTTGAAAAATAGCACTAAAAGTATGCGAAATGTGGAAAAAATAAAAAAATATTAGGCAATTTTAGGGAAAAATAGACTTTTGCAACTATACGCAAGTTATAAAATGCTAAATTTAATGATATTTTAACCTCTTGTGGATAAATAAATCACTAGCTAGTAAACCTAATTTTATCACATATTACTTTCGAGTTAATTTCCTCTAATAAATAAAAACTGTTTTATAATTCTATATATATGGAAACAAAATTATTATATAAAGTAGGACAAGTTGTAACCGCAAAGGTTACAAGAACAGGCAGCAAGTTTGCTCTCCTCGAAGATAAAAATAATAGTAAATTTATTATTTACAAAAACGAAGTAACTGATTTTTACAAAATGCAAGTGTACGATATTTTACAAGTAAAAGATATCGTAAATTTTGTTGTGACCGGATATGATCAAAATACTAATCAATATATTGGATCATTTAAAAGAAATCACCCTAACTTTTTAAAGAGTGAACAATATTTTAGTAACAGTAAAAATCGTAAAAATGAATTAAAGGAAACAAAAAATGGCTTTGCTAATTTAAGAGAATTTACTTTATCTTATATTGATCCAGAAGCTGCTAAAAAAGCTGCTGAAGATGAAGCTACAAATATTAAGGAATAATTATGCCTTTAATTTCAATTAAGACTAAATATTATCAAGAAAAAAATACTCAAAATCAAGAATCTCAAGTAGCAAATGACATAATATCAAAAGTTAAGTCACTAAACTTTAAGGGTTCTTCTTTTTTAGGTTTTGATGATATAGCACTAAATTTTAAAATCAATGGGATTGATCGCATTGTAGATTTTTGTAATAAACTTTATCGCAGAAAAACTAACACCTTAATTATTTGATGTAAGAAAGAAAATCAAGTCGCCATTGATGCAGCCTTACAATTCATCTTTGGAGCAAGCGATTATCACAAGGATAATAAGATAGAGTTAGTTTTTATCAATGAACAATTACCAGAACACATTGTTTCTAAAACTATTAATCATTATCTAAATATAAATAAGCAAGATAATATAGCTTTACTTTTTTTAGACTCCCTAGGTTATGATGATAATCAGCAAGCTGCAGTAAAAAACTTTATCTCAAAATTCAACTATCAATCTAGTGAATTCTTAATTAAGAAATCCATCTATTTTATAGGTAGAAAAAATATTTTTAGCACAATTGATAACATCTCGATTCCACGTGAAAATGCCTTTTTCGTGTCTAATGATATCCATTCCGATTATGCTTTATTAAGTGAAATTGGATTAATTTTACTAGCTACTCAAGGTGTTAATATTGAAAAAGTTATAGCAGGTTACACAGATGCAAATAAAAATATCTTAAACCCTGACGTTTACTTTAATAATGCCTTGAAATTAGCACTTTATTTAAATGAAAATGATACAAAAAATAATCCTAGTGGATTTATTAATTTAAATATCGCTTATGACTTATTCCTAGACAAATATGTTCATTTTTATGCCCAATCACTTAATAAAATTACGCTTGGAGAAAGCATTCTAAATCAAGCAGTTTTATTCCCAAATGATATTCCTTGACAAGCTGAAGATATTTTATCTGGACAACGCAATAAATTCATTTTATTTTGAACTTTAAAACAAAGATTTTTTGACTATCAGCTTTCTTCAAATATTGAAAATGATGACTTAATTGATCAGTTAAAAAACTATACAATTAACCAATTCAATGAGAAATCTTATGATGTTTTCTTAAACTATTTAACTAGTTTTAATGACGATGTTAATGCTATTGAAATCGCAATAGAAAACAATAGCGAAGAAGCTTTAGGTGAGTTAATTTCACTTTGTTATTGAACCAAAATCTTCTATTGCATCATCAATGATATCGATCCCTTTAAATAATAAAATATTACATTTTAGTACGCTAATGGCTTAAAAAAGTCTTAGCGTTTTTTCTTTACTTTTTCCTTATGGGACTAAAATATAGTGATTTTAGTATATAAAACCATTTCCATAGGGCAGTGGCATAAAATTGCATATTTGTGATACTATTTATTTATAAATAAATAAATACCTATGTAAAGGGGAAATTATGAAGAAAAATAAACTAGTAACATCAACAGCAAGTTTAATTGCTTTTATGGGAGCTAGTGCCTTAACTGTTGCATGTAAGGCACCAGGTTCATCTCGTGGTATTGATGCCTCTGACCCAGTTGGTGACAAATATGGTAATAATCCAGGTGGGATAACAATTAAGCCAATTGATCCAGGTAAAGAACCACTTCCAGAAATTAAACCTGAACCAATTCCTGCACCTAATCCCGAAACACCAGCTACTCAACTAAGAGAAGTTTCACCAGCCTTTATTCAAGCTGATCAAAAAATTAAGCTTGTAGCTCTAGGTGACTCAATTACTGCTGGGTTTGATGGTGGTCTATTACAAGACTATCCAGGTCAAATGGTTAATGGACAAATTGAAGGAGCTTCATATCCTGCCTTTTTAGCACAACTTCTAAATCAAAATAATCGTGTTGAAAGTTTTGGAAACTATGCTGCTTCGGGAGCCAGAGCAATTGATTGAATTATGATGCTTGGAGCTAACTATCAAAACCCATACAGTGATAGTCCGACTTGAGATAAACTAGATCAAACTTTTGCAGGTAGACGTGGATTTAGTCAATTTAAAGCTGGGTATGCTCAAGAAGTTGCTAATGATACCATTGCAGCTTTAAAGGATGCTAACTTAGTAACCTTAAGTATAGGAGCTAACGACTTTTTCTACTTACTTACTAAGCACTTAACTCAAGCTAATCCAATGCAAATTATTAACGAGTTAAAGAAACCAAATCCTGATTACTTATTAATTTACAAATTCGTTAATGACGCAATAAAAGCTACTATTCCAGAAGTTGCTACTCGTGTTAAGATTTTAATTGATCGCATTGCTGAATTAGCTCCTCAAGCTAATATTAACTTAGTAACTTACCCAATGCCTATGTCAGGTCTTAAGAAGTCTTTAGATGACTTTATTCAAAGTTTAATTAAAACCAACCTCCCTCTTGATCCAGTAGTAGTTTTACTTGACCAAATTAACTTGCCATTTAAACAAGTTGATGAACTATTAAATCAAGAATTCGGTAATAAGAATCGTGTAAGTATTGTTAATGCTTACAACTCAAAATATTGAAGTTCACATTCAGCTGACTTGTCAGATGTTTATTTTGATATTCACCCTAACACAAATGGATATAAAAAATTAGCACTTGATATGTACCTTAAAATGACTAATCCAAGTGTTAATATTTCTCATTATGATCCTAATTTCGACCTTAATAAAGCCTTTATTGACAGTGATGCTTTAACTTTAAAATATGAAATTGCTGTTACTAAAAGCCCGGTTGAAGTTATTGGTAATAGTACTCAAGCTTACTTAGAAAAAAGCGATCCTTTCTTAGATAAAATTAATCAAACTCGTTCACCATACAACTATGGTGAAAGATTACTTAGAATGTCACAAACATTCAAAAACATTACTGTAGAAGCTATTTTAGCTCTAACTTCAAGCACTTTCTATAAACAACTAGATCCCGAAGGAAAACTAGCTGAATTAATTTTAGATAGCGAAAATAATGGAGAAAATGGCTTTGAATCAATTATCCAAGAAATCATTGACGAAAAGGTCTTACAAAAGATTATGGGTGATTTCCAAGCTGAATTAACCAAACGTAATAAAGCTGGAGTTTTAAAATTAAGTGACATTCCAAATATCTTTATTAGCAATGTGCTAACTGATGATAATTTATTTAGACTGATTAATGCTTTAGCTAAAAGTAACTTTATTAACCATAATAAAGCAGGACTAGCTGACGCACTAACTACTGTAATTGACAACTTATTTAAGAAGAATCAAGATTTTATTGCCCAAGCCATTGTTAAGGGAATTAAGCCAACCTTAGACAAAGCTCAAATTGCTGCAAGTGATGTTGAAGGTTTAATTAAAACTATTATTTCTTCTTCACAACTAAATCAAATTATTAACGCTTTAATTAAGACTTTTATTTCTAACTCAGCGCAATTCCAAACTGTTAATAATTATCCTGAGCTAATTAAAGCTTTCTTAAGTGATGAAGCAAATATCAAGCAAGTAGCTAACTCACTTTCTACTTTTGTTTGAGATATCTTAAATAATCCAACCATTAAAACTACCTTACAAGATATTGTTTGAAAATTAATTAATCAATATCATGTAAATAATAACCTTACTCAAGAACAATCTAATGCTTTTATTTCTAGCTTGCTAGATAACATTACTCAATTTAAGGAAGATAAAACTAACAAGTTCATTGCTGATTTCATTTCTCAATTCCTAATGGAATTAAGAAATACTGAATTTAATAAGCTTGATATCGCTTTAAATAACGCCTTTAAAAATACCTTAAATAATTTACTTGGTAAAGACGACATTCAAGACAATCTTTCTCCATACAAAGCAATTAATATCCTAGTTGAATCAAATCTAATTGTTTCAAATAAAGACTTCCTTAAACAATTACTACACAACATAGTTGAGCAAACTCCAAACTTAAAACTTGGTAATGTAATTTATTCACTTTTACCAGCTGGTGCTAAAAGTGTTCTAGCTCAAGATGGATTTATCACATTATTTAATGTTTTAATTAGTAATGAACATTCAAATGCCATCTTAATTAGTGCTCTAGACCATTTAATTGATAACTTTAATACTTTGAAAGATACCAATGATCTTGGAGCTCTAGTTGCTAACATTTTAAAAACTCAAGATTTAGCAACCTTAAAAACTCATTTAAAAGCAATTGGTAATGAACTATTAGTTCAAGAATCAATTCAAGATACCATCATCACTCTACTTCGTAAGTCATTTGAAAAGATTAAGGAACCAGCAAATATTAGTGATAATGAAATCTCTAACTTCTTAAAAGACTTCAGAAATGAAGGCTTTAGCTTTATTAGACAACTTAAATTCATTGATCCATTAATTGATACACTATTTAACTCCTTAACTAAAATCAAAGATTCAGCTACTCCTTATGTTGAACTAAAAGCTTTACCACAAGCTTTATTAAGTTCACTTAAACAAACTGTGCTAAGTGATCCATGGGCTCTAGTTGACAAACTAGCAGATAGTAAAACAATTAATCAAAACAAAGAATTTATCAAAAAACTAATTAGTTACTTATTTACAAGCCTAAACAAGAACAATGGATTAATCCAACAAATTCATTCATTAGCTCAAAGTGCTCTTAATAAAGCTAATATTGACCAATATGTTGATAAGGGTGAAGTTAAAGCTTTATTAGATCAAATCTTTAAGCAAAGTCAAATTAATTCCTTTATTCCAGCTTTAGCTAACTATATCATTGACCATATTGACTATATTAAGCTAGCTAAAAATCCAAATGAATTACTAGTTAAATTATTTAGTGATACAGCCTTTAAAGAATTAATTAAAAATCAAATTCAACCTATTATTCCACAACTTGTGCTTAACTTTAAGGCGCCTAAGACAATTTTTAAACTTGTTAAGTATCTAGCTGAAAGCAATAATATTAAGCTAGAAACTAAGTATGATGGAGTTATTGAAAAACTTATTTCAAATGCTCTTGATAACATTTGAAATAAAGACAAGATTGTCTCTGTTATTAATTCGCTTCTAGAACAAGCTATCCAAACTAGTGATGTCAATGCTTTTGTTAAATCTTTACCTAACATAATCAAAGATAAAGTTGAAATTAATGTATTTGACTTAGTTAAAGGCTTATTAGTAGTTCCTCTTGATAAGAATGAACTAGAATTATATGCACAATTATTAAATTCACTATTTGCTCAAGCTCAAGAACTCGCCAAAAGCAATGAGCCAAATGTTTTAACCAAATTACTTGCAAAAATTTCACTACCAGACAGCTTAAAAGAATATAACGTTCAAGCTAGTGATATAGCTAAATTTGTAATTAGAATATTACAATCTAACTCATTAAATAAATTAGCTAATGCTATTACAACAAGTGTAATTAGTAGCCAAGAAGCTTTAAATAAAGCAACTAACTTTGAAGAATTAGGATTAGTATTCCTAAAAGATGCTACATTTGTTGGGCAAATTAAGCAAGTTGTCCTAAGAATATTTGCTAAATACAATGAAGTTCCTGAATTTGCTATTGCAAAGAATGCGTTTGTTTCAATTGCTGCTAAAGTTTTAAGTACAAATGAGCAAACAGCTTGAATTTTTGCTCATCAAAATGATGATCAAAACTCTGAACTTAAAGCTTTACTTGGCTCAGCTTATGATTTATTAATTAAATCTCAAGATAAACTAAATCTTGTTGAAATCTTGTTTACTGGAATGGAAAAATTTGCCAACGATGGTAATGTAACAACATATGCTTCACTTGGTAAATATATAGCTAATGAATTTGCTGCCTTATTTAAAGGAGCAAACCTCGAAACTAATGTTATTAAGTTATTACATCTTTTTGGAGATAACTTACTTAAACAACACGCTTCCTATCTAAAACAAATTATTACAAATGTATATAACAAGATTGCAACTGATGATAGTTTCATTGATCAAATCTATCAATTATTACCTCAAAATATTAAAGATTTAGTGACTAAATACGCAACTAAAGAAAATATTGCAACTGTTGTTAAATTTATCTTTAGTAACGAAAATATCAAAGCAATCTTTACTAAACAATTATCAAATGTATTAGCTGCTTATGGAAGCTTTGAAAACATCAATAGCTTTAATGATCTACTTAAAGTAACCTTTGGAGCTGTTGATTTCAAGACAATTAGTAGCGATGTAACTAACTTTATAACTGCTTTCTTTGCTGATAATAAAGTTAAAGAAGCTTTAATTAGCATACTTGATAAAGTGGCTCAAGATAAGATTGAATACATCTATGCCCAAGGAATAAAAGGAAATAGCAACCTAACTAAAGAATTCATTACTTCTGTAGTAAATAACTTCTTACCATTAATTAAAGAACTTAACTTGTATGATAGCATGCTTCAAGTGCTATTTAATAGCCTAGAACAAGCTAAAAGTGCAAGTGATATTGCTGGTGAAGTTAAAGCTATTGGGCCTAAATTATTAGCTGTACTTACGACTGAATTTAAAAAAGACCCAAGTGCCTTTATTAATAAAATCTCAGCTTCATCAATTATTGTTAATAATAATGAGTATTTAAAACTAGTAGCTAAAATTTTAGTAACTAAGTATATTAAGTCACCTGAACTTATTTCTCTAATTAATAAACAAATTCAAAATAATGAAGCAAAAATTGCTCCTTATACAACAGTTGAGCACTTACAAGCTCTAGTTGATAAGCTACTTAACGATAACAATACTCTAGTAGTACTTATAGATGCAATTGAAGCTGGTTTAAGCCTTAAAGATTTAGGCCAAATTGTAACTAACCCTATGGCAGGTAGTTATCAATTAGTTAAAAATTCAAACTTATTTACTCATTCACTTGAACTTTCTAAATTTATTAAACTTATTTTAAATAGTGAAACTATTACTGATTTACTCCAAAACTTCATTAATAAGTTCTTAATTAGTAAAAATGTTTTTACTGCCAAAAATACCTTCCCACGTGAATTCTATAGTGGAGTTAGAAAGACTTTAGTAGCATTACTTGAACAAGATCCAAGTTTATTAACTAAATTCTTTACTTTAGCTAAAGAACAATTACCAAATAGCAATTCTTGAATTGATTTAGTAACTAATGTAGCTCCTAAATTAGGTTCATTAGTTAACCTAAGCGACTTTGCTTTTGTAAAAACAATTTTAAATTCAGACATTTGAGCCTACAGCGATAAACTTAACGTCTTTGTAGATCGTGTCTTTAATAGTGATACAGCAAATGGCTTATATGATACTTATGCAGATAAGCTTGTAGCATACTTGCCAATAGAAAAAATTGCTGCAAAATTAAACATTACAGATCAAGATAAAATTAATCAATTATTTAATAAGTTAATTGTTTCAAAACAATTTAAGACTATCTTACACGAAACAATTAAAGCTCTAGTAACTAACGCTAACAATACAGCACATCCAGAATTATCATTAAACGCTGCCAATAACTACAATGATCTAGTTAGAATTCTAGTAAGCAACGATACTTTTATCGCTAATATTAAGCCTCAAGTATTAGAAATTATTTCGAAAGCAATTAATCAATTTGGCGTTCTAGATCTCTTAAAAGATATTATTACTCAAGCAATTAAGAGCGAAAAAGTTGCCTTTGTATTTAAAGATATTGCTCCTGACAGAATTGATAGCTTAATTAGCAACATTTTAAGTCTTTATGATATAGTTGATACTAACTTTGGTATCTCAAACTTACTATTTGAAACTGTAATCAGCTATATGAAACTACACGGTGCCAACTTTAGCAACCTAAATCTTGGTGCAGCTTTAAGCTCATTATTTAAAGATAAAATTGCTCATGATACTAACCGTGAATTCGAAGCCAAAATTGTTAAGACATTTGCAAGCATTTCAGGCTCAAAACTATTTAGTGAAAACAAACCTGAAATCTTACAAATACTACAAAATATCTTTGGAAACTTAAGTCAAGAAGACGAATTAAGTGATCCAGAAATAGTTGCTCTTTACGGAACTAAAGGTCCTAAGAAAGCGATTGAATTAACACATTCAATTCTTAAGTTAATTCCTCAAAATACACTTGAAAAGATTTATGGCTTTGTAGATAAACAAGACTTTGAAAAGCTCTTTGTCTTTGTGCTAACAAACCAAAACTTCCAAGGCATTGTAACAAAAGGTATTAATAACTTAATTGAACATATGGATCAATTCAGCTCTGTAACTTCATATGCTGACATTATTAAGAAAGTTGTTACTCTAGTCGATCTGGACTCATTAAGAAGTGATTTAACTGGCTTTATTAATGATTTACTAACTAACCAAAATGTTCAACATATTGCTCAATACGCCTTAATTAAAGGCCTAAAAGCACTTGGAATAGATACTGATTCTTACTCTGAAGAAAAACTAGCAACAATTAAAGCTTTAAGCCAAAACCTTAAACCACTATTAGATAAAGTTGAATTGATTAATGAAACAATCGATATTGTGTTTGAAGGCCTAAAAACAGCCGGAAAAGAAACAGATTCAGCTCAAGTAATTGCTAAATTTGCTTTAATTCCTCAACAAATTACTCATCTAATTGATGAAAAAGTCAAAAAAGACCCGCTTACTTTTGTTAACAAGATTCTTAACCTCGACTTTATTAAACCTCACTACACAAGCTATATCGAAATCATGCAAGACGTAGTATTTGCTTTAATTAAGTCAGGTAAATTACAAAACATTGTAACTCAACAAATTACTGCACTAAATAGCAAACTATTTGAATACGTAGATAGACAACATTTTGCTAACTTAATTAACTTTATTTTAGGTGAAGTAACTACACAAAATGGTCAAATTTCAGTAGCTCACAATGATGATATTTTCACTTTACTAGCTGCTTACTTTGCCTTAATTAAACAACCTACTTTCCTTCAAGATGGTGATAGCTTAAAATTAGACCCTAATAAGTTTATTGCAGTATTAAAGAATGAACAGTTCCAACAACAAGCTAAAAATAGCTTAAAATCAATTCTAAATCGTGTATTAGCTTCTAAACAATTTAGCCAAGTTGTTGTAGATGCAACTAATGCAGCTGCAAAAATCTTCCATATTGATTTAGGTACAGTAGATCGTGATAAATTAACTCAAGATCTTTTATCAGATGCAATCAAATGACTTGAAAGCACAAAATCATTAGATGCGGTGTTAAATGCTTTAATCAATACAGCAGTACAATTTGCTAATAATGAAAGCAAACCTTGAAAAGAAAGAGCTTCTCTAGCTGTTAAAGACTTATCTAGTCAACTATTAAAAATCTTTAACTTCAAGAAATATAAATTTATTCAAGCCTTCTTTGAACAAGCAAACAACTTGCCAAAGAACAAAGATGCAATCATTAAACTAGTTGACATTATTTATGATGATATTTCTAAACGCGATGATGTAATTTACCAAATTATCACTATTTCAGGCTTAAATAAATATCTTGATAAATTTGACTTAAAATACGATCTTGCTAATAAAGATATTAATGCAGATGCTAAGTCAGGCGAAATTATTGAATTAATCAAAGAAGTCTTAAACTTGCCACAAGCTAAAGCTTTCTTGCATGTAGTACTAGAAGATGTTTTATCACAACAAAACTGAGATAAATTTGCTCAAATTAAACTACCAGCCAACTACCAAGAAGGTGATCAAGCAACAGTTCAAGATGATGAAGCTTACTCAAAATTAATTCAAGCCTTAGTTTCTGATCCTAAATTTAAGCAAGCAGCTGTTAGCGCAATTAGAAACTGAATTTACCAAATTAATAAGAGCGAAAACTTTGTCAAGATTCTTTCTAAAGTATTACATAAAGTACTTACAACTCTAGATATTAGCTCATTTAGTGGTAAATTACCTCTAATTAGTCAAAATAAAGGTACCGATACAATTCCAGCACCTGAAATTACTTCAATGAAGTTTGCTCAATTATTTGATGGAATTGAAAATCCAGAGCCTTTATTAGCAATCTTAATAAATAATTTAAGTGAATTTGATGCCAACTTAGATTTAATTCCTCAACTATTAGATAGCTTAATTGAATTAGTCAAGGATAAAGGATTAAATATTTCAACCAGTGACTTTGCTAACAAGCTTCTAGCTCTTGGAAAATCAATTTACAATAACCCTGACTTCCAAGTTAAAGTACTTGAATCACTTAAAATCAATGCTACAGCTATTAAAGAAAAGAACTTACAACAAGATGTATACACATTCTTTAGAAATGTAACTAAGTTTGCTACCTCAAATATTTCAATTGGAACTATTGCTTGAAGCCTTATTCCTCAAGACAATGCTACAATTGCTAAAATTAAACAAACTTTAAATATTAATGATGAAGAGTTCAATACTATAGGACTAAACTTTAAGTTCTTTATTGATCAATTAATGAATAATGATCGCATTCCTGGTTTAGTTGAAAATATCTCAAAATGATATTTAGAAAATCCAAATCAAATTGAAGGAATTACAGATTGATTTAGCGGATTACAAAAATATCTAAATGTCAAAGAAAACGAAGAAGCTACTTCACGAGCAATTATTGACTTACTCAAATCAGTGCTCAATGATAATCAATATGCAAGAAACATTGCACATTTACTTGTAAATAAAGCTCTTGTTTTTGCTGGATTAGACTATAGAACAGATGCTCAAGGTAAACAACGTCTTGATAAGATGGTTAACTTATTTGTTAATAATCTTGGAACCTTATTTGAAGAAACAGATATGTTTAAATCAATTATTGGTTCAATTCTTAACACAATTAAATCTGCTAAAGGATTTAAAGACTTTACTTCTAAAGTTGGTCTTGCTATCTTCAATGGACTTGAATTCACTGAATTTAAGACAGGTAAAAAATTCCTTAAAGCAAGTCTAATTGTTAAAAATAAAGATGATATTGTTAATATTACTCAAGAATTAATTACTAAACTACTCACCAGTTCAGCAAATGGTAAGAAAGGTAAAATCGAAGAGCTTATCCATACCTTTAATGTTGGAAATATGCTACTAGATGCCTTAATGCCTAAAGAAAAACAAGCTGAATTATCTTCAGAAAATCGTGCAAAGATTACAAATTCAATTAATGATATGCTAGTTGAAGCAGTAGCTCAACCTGCACTCGCTAATTTATTAATTACCTTACTAAAAGATATCTTTGATCGAACAAATGTATATACAGATGACGAACACAACTCATATTCTTCAATGTTGAGTGAAATATTTAACTCACCTAAATCAGAAGAAATTAAGAAAGATATTAAAGATTGATTTACAGCTATCTTATCAAACAGAGATAACATTATCTCTAAAGGTGTAACAGTTATCTTACAAAATGTTTTAGCTAACTCATTAAATATTGACTTTAGCTCACAAGAAGATTACAACCTATTACAAAACGTGGCTAATGGTCTATTTAAAACTATAGTAGGATCATCTGAATTAGATCAAGCTGTTAATGGTATTTACCAACGTATTAAAGAAACTCGCTTTGAACAAAGTCCAAACCGGATGAAAGACTTAACCAATGCAATTATTAAGGGTGCTTTAAGTGTTATTACGACTGAAGATGGAAATAACATTTCACTTGGTAAGATACTAGATAAAAATGAATTCCTAGCTAAATTGCTTGAAAATATTGGAGCTGATAATTATGCTACATTAATTAATCGTCTCTTTGATGCAAGCTCACTTGAAAACAATACAGGAATGTATAAGATTATTAAAGGAATCTTGAATATTTCAACAGAAAACAATACTGCTAGAAGTGCTTCCCAACCTACAGAGGCAAGTGAAACTCGTGCTGATGAAGGATTACAAAACCAACTTAAATTTGGATTCAAAGTGGATGTTAGTCTCTTTAGCGTGCCAAGCAAATTCAAGGCTTTAATAAAAGCTTTATATTACCCATTATTCAAATATCAAATGTCACAAGTTATGTCTGATAAGGTAGATGTATCCGGAGTACAATATGTCAAATCAGAAGGATACAAAGCGATGTATCGTTTAACAGCAACATTACTTCTTTTAGTTAAAGAAAAAGGAAATGTTGGTGGTGTATTCTGAAACTGATCAGGAATCTCAATTGAAGGTTTCTATAGAGATGGAATGGGTGACGCCTACAATGCTATGAAAGATGAAATTCCTAACTTTGATAGTATTTCCTCTGAAAAACGTGTAGCAATGGGTGCTAAGAAGTATAGTACAACCTATAACAAAGAATTTATCTTTGGAAACACCTCTTCACGAACCACATTAGACAACTACTGATCAGATCAATTATTAGTTTATGTTTGATGATTTGGTGATAAGGGTGCTATGGATAAATATAGCGACCCTAAAGTAACAATTCAACAATCATACTTTGAAGCCTTAAAACGTGGATACTTAATTCCATTTGGTACTAAATTAAAATAATGCTAAGCCTTCGGGCTTAGTTTTTTTGCATAATAAAAGTAGCCCGTAGGCTACCATTATTATTTATTGAAATTATTGTATGCATCAATTTTGAGAAGAGCTTTTTTCAACTTGGTTTCAAGTTTAAGTTTATCAATAGAATCGTTGTGTGAGGCTTCTTCAAGTTGACGAAGCACATTATCTCTATCTTTAAGAGCTCTTTGAACATCAATATTTTTAACATTTATAATATCATCAGTTATGATATTGATTTTATTAGCATCAGCATAAACTAATCCACCACCAATATAGCATTTAATGGTATCTGGATGATTATCTCATCCAATCGTTAAGTTACCTATTTCAATGTTAGAAAAGAGTGGTGTACGTCCAGCTTGAAGACCAATGTAACCTGAAGCTGTCTTCAAGGTTACAATATTTACATCACCTTCGTAGAAAATTCCACTTGGTACTGTAATAATTAAATGTACGTTATTTTCGCTCATTATTGTCCATTAGCTTCGCTATTTACTGCGTCAGCTTGGATTTTTTGATCTTCTACTTCGTTTGCTTCTGCTGCTTCAAGCTTAGTTTCTTTGTGTAGCTTGTTGTAACGTTCAATAACATCATTAATGCTTCCTGCATATCTAAAGATATCTTCTGGATAATCATCTAATTCACCTGAAAGAATAACTTTAAAACTTCTAATTGTTTCAGTTAAAGGTACGTATTGTCCTTTAATACCTGAGAATTTTTCAGCAACTGTAAATGGTTGTGATAAGAAGTTTCTGATTCTTCTGGCTCTTGCAACGATTTTCTTATCTTCTTCAGATAATTCACCCATACCAAGGATAGCAATAATGTCTTGTAGTTCCTTGAATCTTTGTAAAATAGCAACAACTTCTTGTGCTACATTGTAGTGTTCTTGACCAACAATTAATGGATCTAGTAATCTAGATGAAGAGTTAAGTGGGTCAATAGCTGGGTAAATACCAAGCGCTGCAATGCTACGATCAAGAACTGTTTTAGCATCCAAGTGAGTGAATGTTGTGGCAGGAGCTGGGTCAGTTAAGTCATCTGCTGGCACATAAACAGCTTGTACAGATGTAATTGATCCTCTACGTGTAGAAGTAATTCTTTCTTGAAGCGCACCCATTTCAGTTGCAAGTGTTGGTTGGTAACCAACAGCTGAAGGCATACGTCCAAGTAAAGCAGAAACTTCTGATCCAGCTTGGGTAAATCTAAAGATGTTGTCAATGAATAAAAGCACATCTTGGTTTTGTTTGTCTCTGAAATATTCAGCCATTGTTAGCCCTGTAAGAGCTACCCGCATACGTGCCCCAGGTGGTTCGTTCATTTGACCAAAGACTAGTGCTGTTTTATCTAGAACTCCGGCTGCTTTCATTTCGTGGTAAAGGTCATTTCCTTCACGAGTTCTTTCACCAACTCCGGCGAAAACAGAAAGACCATTGTGTTCTGTAGCAATGTTATTAATCAATTCTTGAACAAGAACTGTTTTACCAACTCCAGCTCCACCAAATAGACCAATCTTTCCTCCCTTAGCATATGGGATTAAAAGGTCAATAACTTTAATTCCGGTTTCTAAGATTTCAGAAGATGTTTTTTGTTCTTCATATGATGGAGAAGGAGCATGAATTGGAGCTTTTTCAACGTTTTTTGGAAAGTCCATATTATCAATTGGATCTCCAAGCACGTCAAACATTCTTCCAAGTACTTCATTTCCAACAGGTACTTCAATTGGAGCACCTGTATCAAGCACTTTCATTCCTCTTTGAAGTCCGTTAGTTGATACCATTGAAATAGTTCTGGCAGTATCATCCCCAATGTGTTGTGCAACTTCAAATGTGAATTTTTGTTCTTCATATTCTAAAGTTAAAGCATTAAGTAAGTGAGGTAATTTACCTTCGTCGAATCTAACATCGACAACAGGTCCTAGAATTTGTACTATTGTACCTTCGTTTTTAACCATAATTATCCTCCTTTTTATTATGTAGCATCTGCACCAGCTACGATCTCATTAATTTCTTGAGTAATGTTGCTTTGACGCTTACGGTTGTATTGTAATCTTAGGTCTTTGATTAAATCGTCAGCGTTCTTTGTAGCATTTTCCATAGCATTTCTACGTGAAGCCATTTCGGAAATTTTTGAACTTGTACCAAGTCCAAATACCATACTTGCTAAGTAAAGTGGAATTGAGTTTTTAAGTACCACTTCTGAGTTTGGTTCAAATTCGATTGTAGCATTAGCTTCTTGTTTAGTTTCCTTCTTTTCAGGAATATCAAATGGGAAAAGCTTTAGCACTACAGCTTCTTGTAATATGTTGTTAATAAATTCTGTGTAGTAGAAGAAAACATTAGCAATTTTCTTATTACGATATAAGTCTAATGCTTTCTTAGCAATCAATGTTCCAATTTCATAAGACACTGATTCACCAATTTCGGTGTATTTAAGCACGATTTGTTCACTTGCTCCCATTGATTGAATCATTGAGTAACCTTTTAAACCAATTACAATAATTTTGTCTTCTGGTTTAAGTTTAGTTTTAAGTAACTTAATGATGTTGTGGTTATAAGAACCACAAAGACCTAGGTCAGAGGTCATAACAATATGTAAGTCACCTTTTACTTCTTTATTTTCAGGGAAAATGTTAAAGAAGTCTCTTGGTTCAACATGTGAGATTAATTCATCAAAAGTATCTTTTAATGAATTTAAGTAAGCATCAACACTAGCGAATTCATTTCTAATTCTTCTTAATTTAGCAGTAGAAACAAGTTGCATCGCATTAGTAATTTTACGTGTGTTAGTAACAACTGAAATTCTATTCTTTAAACTATTTAAGTTAGCCATTATTTAGCTTCTTTAGTTTCTTCAACTAGATATTTACTTGGAAATGCTTTGTACATTTTTGGATCGTAGTTAGGAATACCTACAATAATATCTTTAACTATCTTAATTAATGCTTGTTCAATGAGTTTGTAATTTTCTTCACTAATTTTTCCTGTATTAACGATATCAGCATATAGTTTAATTCCTTCTGAATCGTTTCTTAAGTAAGCAAGTACATTGTCACGGTAATCGTGGATGTATTCAGCTGGAAGTGGGTTAATAATTCTTTCTTTAACCCCAACTAAAATGATTGCTTGTGCAGGTTGAGAAATAGCAAAGTATTGTTCTTGTTTTAATAATTCATAAACTTTTGCCCCGTGTTCTAGAATGGTTTTAGTTGAGTCATCTAGATCTGAACCAAATTGAGCAAAAGCTTGCATTTCATTGTATTGAGCAAGTTCAAGTTTTAATGAACCAACAACTTGCTTCATAGCTTTAATTTGAACAGCTGATCCAACACGAGAAACTGAGAAACCAATATCTACAGCAGGTCTTTGACCTGAGTTAAATAATGCTTCCTTAGTAAAGATTTGACCATCTGTAATAGAAATAACGTTTGTAGGGATATAAGCAGAGATATCACCTTGTTGTGTTTCGATAATTGGAAGGGCAGTAATTGAACCACCACCGTTAGCTTTGTTTAATCTAGCTGCACGTTCAAGTAATTGAGAGTGTAGGTAGAAAACGTCCCCAGGATAAGCTTCACGTCCAGGTGGACGACGAAGAAGTAGTGAGAGTGTTCTATATGCAATAGCATGTTTTGATAGGTCATCATACACTATTAAAACGTCTTCTCCACGAGACATTCAATATTCAGCAATAGTTACTCCTGTATATGGAGCAATGTATTGTTGAGGTGCAAGTTCACTAGCTCCAGCTACAACGATTGTTGTATAGTCTAAAGCACCGAACTCATTTAATTTGTTTACAATTTGAGCAACTGTTGAATTCTTTTGTCCAACTGCAACATAAACACATTTAACATTTTTATCTTTTTGGTTGATAATTGTGTCAATTGCGATTGCAGTTTTACCAGTTTGTCTATCTCCGATGATTAATTCACGTTGTCCCTTACCAATTGGAATCATAGTATCGATTGCAATGATACCTGTTTCAAGAGGTTGGTTAACTTCTTCACGTGTCATAACACCAGGTGCAACTTTAAAGATTTCACTAGTTACTGTATTAGTAATTGGACCTTTACCATCAATTGGTTGACCTAGAGCGTTAACTACACGCCCAAGTAATGCATCACCAACGTTAACAGAAATAACTTTTCCAGTTCTTTTGACTGTATAGCCTTCTGATACTGAGTTAGCGTTACCAAATAGCGCAACCCCAACTGTTTCTTCTTCAAGGTTAAGAGCTAAACCGTAAACACCATTTTGGAATTCAACAATTTCACTATTACGAACTTTATTAAGCCCTGAAACAACAGCGATACCATCACCAATTGAGATAACTTGACCAATTTCTGATCTATCTGCAGTTTTACCCATGTTTTCGATACGATCTTTGATAATCGCAGATATGTCATCTAATCTAATAGCCATTTATTACACCTCCTTTTCATTTTCTTTTTTGATAATTTCATTCTTGATTTTTGTTAAATCATGTAATAAGTTCATTTCTAAAACTTCTGTTTTTGAAATGATTTGGATTCCACTAATCAAGTTAGGATCAACTTCATTTTTTAGCACAACTGTTCTCCGTGTTACACTTTGAACTTTTTGTCTAATCGCATCAAGTTGTTCTTCTGATAGCGGAAAAGCAGAACGGACGATAGCGAACCGAATTTTTAATTCGTTATTTGATAATTTTAAGTATTCAACAATAATTTTGACAATGTAAGAAGTCATTCTTCTTTGAACAATGACTTTTAATGTATTGCGAATAATAATATCGAAATCTTTAAAGGCCAAATCAATAGTCTTAAATCTTTCTTCTTCAGCAATTAAGTCATTTCCAAGATATGTAGCAAATTTAGGATTTGTTACAAAGGCTTCTTTAACTGCTTCAAATTGAGGTTGAATTTCCTTAAATTTATCTTGTTCTTTAACTAAATCGTATATTGCCACAGCATATGCTGAGACATTTCTTTTTACATACATCTAATTAAAGTTCCTCAGGGGATTTGTTTGAATTTAAAAACTTATCAATAATTTCGGTTTGCGTTTCGGGAGTAATTTCTCTCTTTAGAATCTTTTCTGCTAAGTCTGTGGCAACTGTCACAATGTATTTTTTGGCATTTGAATCAAATTCACGTTTTTGTGAAGCAATATCTTGAGATGTTTCTTCAAGTAAACGTTTTGATTCTGCCTTAGCTTTTTCAGTATATGAATGTGATACTTCGCTAGCTTTTATTTTTGCTTTAGTTATTATAATATCAGCTTGCTTGTGTGCTTCTTGAAGTTTATTATTAGCTTCAAGTTTAGCTTTTTGACTTAATTCTTTTTCCTTGATAGAATCATCAATGTTACCTTGAATAAAGTCAGCTCTTCTTTTCATCATTTTCTTAACTGGTTTATATAATAATCAAGTTAAAATAGCGAAAACAATAGCAAAGGCAAGTATTGTTGCAATCATCATTGGGACACTTGGAATTAAATTCGCGAATTTTTCAGTAATCCCATCTTTTGCTGCGTGTGGTGTATCTATTTGTGAATAGTTTCTAGCAGCAAATGTTACAACGTTAGAAATAGTATTAATCATTTTAGTCTACTTACTATTTTAAGAATAGTAATAATAAAGCAACGATGAAAGCATAAATAGCAGCAGTTTCAGCAATCCCAGCACCGATAATTAACATAAGACGAATTTTAGATTCAGCTTCTGGATTTCTACCAACAGCTTCTGCAGCTTTACCAGCAGCGTATCCTTGTCCAATTCCTGTTCCAAGAACACCAATTGCAGCAAGTCCAGCTCCAAGTGCAGCTAGTCCAGTTGTTAATGAACTACCTGATGCAGCAGCTTCTTTAACTGCGTCAGCTTGTGGAGCAGTTGCAGCTGTAGATGCAGCTGTATCTAATAATTTTGTAACTGTTTCAATCATGTTATTCTCCTTTTATTTTAGTATATAGCTTGTAGAGAAGTTCATTCCTCAGCTTTTTCACTTAATGTTTCTTTAGCTTTTTTATCTTTCTTGCTTCCTTCTTCTCCAGAAGCTTCTACCACTCAGTAAACTGTAGTTAGTAGAGTAAAGATATATGCTTGTAAGGTTGAACCAAACAAGTCGAAATAGAAGTGCAATGCAGGTGATACAAGTAAAGCTAAAAAGTATCACTCATGGTTACCAGCTCCTATCCCAGGAATTAAGGTTCAGAAATATCCAAATAGTGAGTAAACTAAGAAAATAACTGTAGTTCCACCTATAACATTCCCATAAATACGGAAACTTAAGGAAATAAGAGGCGAAACTTTTCCTGGTAAATCTAATGGATTTATAAAACTCTTTAAGTATCTTACTTTTTGATATATAGCACCAACTATAAAAATTCCAAGTCAGCTCATTAAAGCTAAAGTGAATGGAATTGAGTATGATGTTACTATCGGTTCAAGTCCAATCATGGCTGTTAAGTTACCAACAAGAATAAATGTAGCCAATGTAAAAATATATAAGCGTGATTTTTGAATCTTATCTCCACCTGTAGTGTCATCAAATGTATTGTCAATTAAGCAAACATATGCTTCAGCAATCTGAGCAACACCCTTAGGTGCTTGATCTTCTTTAACACGACTAACTTTTACATAGACAATTATGCTTATTATTAAAATAACAACAACAGTAACTACCAAAGAAAGTAGTTGTGGCTGGTTTCAAGCCATAAAGTCCATTTTCATAACAAGCCTCCTTCCTTTTATTTTTGCAAGCTTAGTGTAATTTGTGCAAGCACAATTGCAACAAAGCTTGTGAGCAGACCACCTAAAAATGCAAATAAGTTAATTGGACGATCAACCATTTGTAATAAGGTGTAAGGTTTGTTTATTTTAGGTTCTAGATGTTCTAAATGTGAACAGTTTATTGTAATCATTAAATAAATGATTAAAGCAACTATTGCAAAATATAATGTTGTTTTCAAAATAAAAAGTGCATACAATTTTATTTTCTTATTTCTAAGGGTGAAATAAGCAAATATTCAATTTAATTTAAAAAAGACATACATTAATAGAGCACCTAATGCATATCCGAAAAATAATCCATAATTAACAGGAATTAAACACAACATAACTAAAATAATTAATAAAAAAATTACCGTAAAGAAAATATCGTATAGTTGTGTAAATTTCCTATTTTTAAGTATTTTTCTTACGAATTGCATATTTGTATTTTAATACTTTTTTAAACACATAAACAATTTTTTTTATTTTTTTATAAATATTCTATTTATAAGTTTTTAAGGCATTTGCTAAAGCATAATTTTGCCTTGCTAAAACTTGCTAAATAGCCTTAAATAAATGCCTGTTCCACATTGTTCCACATTCCTTTTTGCCTATAAATTAAGGGTTTTGGCATAAAAAAGTCTATCTAGCAAAGTAGATAGAACTAATTTTAAAGGTTTTTAGCAAGCTTTAGCAAGTCAATAAATAAAGCATTGGCTGCTGGATCATATATATCAGAAGAAGCTAATGCATAAAAGAAATTTGAATATTGTTTATACTCTTTATCATTAATTATTTGCTTTTTAACAAAGAAATATAAACCAGCATTATCTTGGCTGATTGTGCCTAACACTAATTGGTTTTGATCTGTTGAAAGTTTTTTAATTTCCTTGTTTTTGGATATAAAGTAAAGCTCATAATTTGGATCTTTTTTATAGTTTATTAATTGTAGTGTTACTGGGCTTTTTTCTCAATCCAGCTTATTGCTATAGTTTGAAGTTTGGTAAGTATTATTAAAATAAATTGCAAGTGAATCGTCATATTGTTGTGTAGCAAAATTTAGGAATATAGGCTCAGTTTCAAAATAGTTTGAATCATTTAAATTATAGTAATATCTAAATTTTAAAAACTGAATACCATCTTTAATAAGATCTTTTGTAATTTTTAAATTTGCAATCGGGATATTTTTAGCTAGTTCATTATATTGCCCTTCTTTAGTCATACTTCCCATAATTGAAACATAAACTAAAGAATTTTTAGCATATGCAATTTGCTCTAAATTTTGGTAAACAATTGGGCTCATTGTTATACCATATTGTTCAAATGAATCCTTAGGTTTATTAATAATAGTGTTTTGTTTAGTATTTCACATAAGATTATTTATATTATTGGCTTTTTCTTTATATTGGTTGGCTAATTTTATAATTAAATTTTTAGCAATAGTTAAGTCAACCTTGTCAATATTTTGAATGCAATATTCAATCAAATTATTAAATTCTATTTTATCTGCAATACTAATTTGTCCAGGTAAAGCGCCAATAACATATGAGTTAATATCCACTTGTTGTAATTTAGCAAAATTAATAAAATCTTGTTTAATTTGTTCTGGATTAAATGAGGTTTGATAAAAAGCTTTTTGCTCATCTGTCATTTCTAGTTTATGATATTGAGTTGAAAAGTTTAAACTGTAGAATATTCCTTCTTCATTGGCATAAAAGTTAGTAATGTAATAATTGTTGATATTAGGAATTGTAATTTTAATAAACTTTTTATTATCATTGTTCACCACTAAGTAAAAGGCTTTTTGGATAGTACTATATTTAGACTTAAAATTATTGGCCACGAAGATAAATTTATCTTTATATGAACCAAATAAGTTATTAGTTCGCTCAATTGTTGCATTATTCATTGAAGCCTGGATTTCAGCAACCGCAGTTGCATCATCGATAACATCATAAAAATCAATTTCACTCGGGATATTAGAATTTAAATCTTGGGAAATAAGCATTTTATATAATCCATCTTTACGTTTTACAGAACGTAAAGCATAAAATTTTCCGTTATAGAACTCATAAGCAGAACGATTGTCAATTATATCCCCCGCTGCACGTTGTAAAATATAATTATACATATATCCATTTTTGAATACCGGCGATAAAACTTCATGTTTATCTTCATTTATCTGATATTCATATGGTCCTACAGCATATTTAACATTATCATTTTTCTTATTAAATAAATCAGGTCAAGGCAGCGAAAAAAATTCACCATTACTAAATTGTGCTTGATTTAAGGGTTCATTGTAGCTTTTTCCTATTGGTAAAAGAAATTCATGATATGAAATATCATTTTGAGGCGAATAAGCAATTGGAGTCTTTTGATAAATTAATCTAGATGTTTTTGCTCAGGTAGCATCAGATAAATATCACATAGGCTGACTTGTACCTGGCATTTGTAACTTGATATAAGCAACTTCATGCGATTCATTATGATATCTAGGATCAACAAATCCTTCCCCAGTTACAATTGGCATTGCTGTTACACCAACAATATTAAGGAGTAATGAATATAAATGAGCATAATTAGCACATACCCCTGATTGAGTTAATACAGCATTTTCAATACTTATCAAAACATCTTTCAGTACATATTCTAAATATGATGACGTGTATTTTCAAAGCACAAAAGCTTTATCATAATCTTTCATACCAGGTTTAATAAGTGCTATTCCATTTTTAATAAAATTATTGAAACTTTCTTTATATGTAGATTGTCCCTGTCAGTCAAAAGCAATTAATGGACGATAAACCTTGAGAGCATATTGTTTATCAGAGCTAATTTCAAATTTTAAATTAACATTCGAAACAGAATAATATGGGAAGTATTTTCAATTTTCATAGAATCATTCACTGTAAGCATAAGCTAGCAAATTAGTATTAATCTTTCGATCACCAAAATCATATTCATAAATATTGTTACTTGCAACAATGTAATTAAACATATCTTTTAGATCTTCTTTAGTTATCTCGTTGTCAGATTTATGAACCAATGGGACTGTGCCATAATTAAATGAACTGCTAGTTAGATTTAATGTTGCTGGATTTACAATTCTTGAAAATGAATCAAATTTAGATGTATTTAAATGAAAAAGGTTCGCTTCTTTAGCTGCTTGTAAAAGAGAATCTTCCGAAGCAATCTGTGTTTTGTTTCCTTCACCAGGCTCAGTATCTTTATTTACTGTTTGAGGGTCTTTGTCTTTCTTAGAAGTGCTCTCTCCTTCGTCTTTTCCTTCGTCTTTTCCTTCGTCTTTTCCTTCGTCTTTTCCTTCGTCTTTTCCTTCGTCTTTTCCTTCGTCTTTTCCTTCGTCTTTTCCTTCGTCTTTTCCTTCGTCTTTTCCTTCGTCTTTGTTTGATTCCGCATCGCCTTGCTCATGTTCTTTATCAGTTTTTGACTCCGCATTATCTTTGCTTATTTTTTCGCTTTTTGCTTGGAAATCATTGATCAAGTCTTGAAGTTGCATCATACTTGAATCAATGCCATTGCCTCATTTTTTTACTTCGTCTAACTCAGGAATGTTAGTTTTATGAGAAACGAATCAAAATCACAAATCATTATTATTGACTTTAGCTATGTCTACCAACTTATTAAATAAATCATTTATTAAACTATGTATGTCATTAATTTTGTTTTGTAATTGTTGAATTTTAAGTTCTGACATAACTGGCTGATTTATAGATAATTTCACCTTATTAATTTGATTTTTTAATGCTTCTGCATTTTGCACCACTGATTCAAGTGCAGCTTTGTTTTCATTCCATGTTTTAAGTGGGTATTTTAAATAATCATCAAGATTATTAATTGTATTGAACGCTGGAACTACTTTTTGGAATTCTAATAAAAGTCTTTTAATAGTGTTTATTTTTGATTTAACTTTATTTTGAAGTTCTGCTAATTCAGAATTTGAAGTGTTTAATGTTATAGAGTTAAATTTAGCAACAAGTTTTTCATATTGTGCTTTAGATGCCTGAAATTTTTCATTCTTTTTTGCAACTTCTGGCTTTATATCATTTCATGAAGACTTTATAAGTTCTAACCTATCAGCATAAGTTATATTTCAACTTTTTATTTTATCAATATTAGCAGAAACTAAAGTGTTAAAATTCGACTCCTCTTGATTTAACAAATGGTTTAAATTTTGTACTTGTTCTTTAATTTTATTGTCATTTATTTTGTCATTTTTGTCAGTTTTGTCATCATTATTTTGAGAACTATTACATTTTGAAGCAATTATTATTGGCACTATAGTAATAGGCGCAATTCCAACTAAAATTATCTTATTTAAGTTTTTACTTCTTCTCATTTTAAATCCTTCACAATTAATTGTTGATAATATTTTATATAAAATATTATAATTCAATAATATAAAAAAGAGCAAAGGAGTATTATGCAAGAAAAAGAGCCAATAATAATAAAATGAAACACATTTAAAAAGGTTTTTTATAATAATCCAGCAATGATTTATAACACTTTTAATTTACAAGATCGTATTATTGAAAGTGAATATAAGAAAAAATGAGGATACTCGCCCGAAGACCACCGTGCCTTGCTGCAAGAAATAGAAAGCGATGAAACAGGATTTACTGAGCAAGATAATGATGATATTCTTGCACTTGAGGAAGCAGATATTTTCTTTCAAATTCAAGATGATCATTTTGAAGCAAATATAACTCAAGAAATTGATTTTGATGATATATCAGAATCATACATCAACATTCGTTTAGACTCTTATGTAAAATATAAAAAAGATGCTATTAACTGATACATTAAACAATACCAAATTAACCCTAAAAGAGTTGCTTTTATCAGAGGAACTGATAAGTTAGATAATAAAATTTTAGCTACTAAACAATTTCTACTAGACCCTAATATTGATTTAATTATTGATCCAGTTTTAGATTATCACATTAGCGATACTCAAGACAATCTTTTTAGATTTGTTTCAGATGGTTTATTGTATGATAAAAAGCTCAAAAAATTAAGTACTCTATCATATGTCTCACGTGCTAAAAATACTCAATTTTACCAATTTTGATACTTGCAAAAAATCCTTAAGCGCAATGACGTAGAGTTAAAAGAATGTTCAACCATAATTATTGATCCAGTTTCTTCTGTCAAAAAAACAGTTAAACAAGGCCAAATTTGATTCTATGAATCTTACTCAGCTTATCCTTTAAAAAGTATCGCTAAATCAAACAGTGCTAAATTAAGTCCTGATTTAATTGATTTAGATTTTATTTTCAAGAAAACTGGAGATGCAACTTTAATAGGACATAGTGGTTTTTATGAACGTAATAGTATGTTTTCATTTGTAAAAAGTGCCAAAAGTGGCTTAATTTTACAAACTGGTGTAGAAGTTGATAAAACTGTTATCCAAGCTAAAATAGAAGAAGACAATATTTCGCCTGAAAGTTCTAATTTAGACCAAACTAGCTATATACAAGGGCTAGAAAGATATCAACCTTTTAAATTTAAAGGGAAAGGCGACCTATTAATTCGCCAACTTGAAAACTTTGATTTCTATGTTGATGTAATGATAAAGAGTTATCAAGAATTTAATAATGAAGATTCATTTAATTATGATGCTATCAAATACTTCTATGCCGTAGATTCAAACGAAGATGATAGTAAAGTAAAATACTGATTGCAAAATGGAATAATTCCTCATGTTGAAGAAGATAATTTTGTTTATCCAGAATACTTTACAGCATTGGAACGGGCTGCAATGCTAAATTATATTTTAGGCAATAAATACGATTATTATTCCGGCAATGCCTTTAAGCCTGCTGAAAAGAAATCTTATGAAGCAATTACAAACAAGATTGCCAAAATTAAGCATAATATTAACTTCTTTAACATTCAAGCCTTAAACGTAGTTAAAAACATTCATGTTAAGGATGCTAGAATCTGCTGATATGACTATGAAGGCTTCATGAATTTATATCCGATTATTGACAATGTTCCTTCTTATAATCAAGTCATTAATCAAGTTTCAATTATCCTAACACAAAATGGTAAAGAAATTCATAAAGAAAACATCGTTATTGATACCTTGGGCTTAAAATTAATTGATATAGTCAAAATGCTTAAGGCAATTTATTGTGATGGTGCTAATGCTTATGTGGTCTATAATAAAAGCTATGAAAATACGCGTAATAAGGAAGTTTTAGCCCTTGTACGTAAGCAAATACTGCATGGAGATGGTTCTGAAAATAACTTAGCTTTTATTGCCCAATTTAATGAACTCTTCCCAAATGGACTAAAAGATTTTGAACATATAATTTTTCACATTAATAATAACACCATTGATTTAGCTGATTGTTTCAATCGTTACGCTTCAGAAAAATTACCAGTAAACAACATGGACCCAGAATTAAGGGAATATGTCTTCTTTGAAGATGATGAACAAAATCATACTATTAAAGTTCTAAATGATGTTGACTTTGCTCGTTTCCAAGAAATTACTTCTTGAAACAGCCATATTATTTCTATTAATTATTTAATGTATTACTATTCAATTAAAAAGATTGAAAAATACATTACACACCTAGGATTAAAGCTTAAAACTTTAATTACTCCTTATAAAGACCTCGAAATTCAAAAAGGAACTATGGCTATGGAAAAAGCGATGCAAAGAAATGCTGGAATTATTGGTGATACTTTATGAAATGAATTAACCGTGCCTGCATTGAAACTTTATTGTGAAAATGACGTCAAAGCCATGATTATGGTATATGAACTAATTATGTACCTTGGAAGACTAAAATTTAAAAACGAATTAGATCGTTTTGAATATCAAATTGAAGCAAAAGATTTTGAATATTATATTAATGATGATAATAAATTAGACATTAAATAAAGAGGGCTATAGGCTCTTTTTTTATAAAAAACCTCAAGCTTTTTATAAGGCCTGAGGCAATGTGTAATTATACTAATGAGATTCATTAGATTCATTATTTTTTTGTGCAAGAAGTTTTCTTACTACTGGAACTTCTTCTCTTAAAGTTTTTCCTGCGTTTCCCACTTGGGCCAAATATAGTCACTTTTTAGGTGGCTATATTTTTGAAAAAAATATAAATATTATGCTACTATGCTACTAAATGTGGTATAATATATTCATGAAAAAGAAGAACCTACATGAAATAAATTGAATAATTTCAAGATCTAAAAGACAAAAAGGAACTTATATATCTGTTGGATATCAAAGCACAAACAAAACAGGATATGCTGTAAGATTCGGGATAGGATATGAAGAAGATTTTGATAAATACCAAGAAAATTCAGTCGAAAAAATAAAACAAATTATAAAAACTCTTCCTCTCTCAATGACAAAAGAAGAGGTTATTAATGAAATTAATAAAAAGATCAAAAATAAAAGCCCTAAAATAAATGAGACATATGAAAAATTTGTTGGATTCGACTTAATTTCTCGATTAATTGATTATTTTGATATTTTCAAGGATTGTAAAACTACAAAATCAGTAAGTTTAAATGATGTTGTAAAGCAACAAATATATCAAAGAATTAAAAATCCACTAAGTGTTTATGCTACGTACAAAAATGCAACTAAAGAAAAACAAGATTTTTATTCTAAAAATTCGTTTTATAGATCACTAGAATATATTGCTGATAACAAAAATCAAATACTAAGCAATATAAATGAAACCATGAAAAATGAGTACAAAAGAGATGTAAGTATAGTTTGATTTGACTCAACAACAGCTTATTTTGAAACATTTAGTCGAGATGGTTATAAGAAACCAGGTTATTCAAAAGATGGAAAATTTAAAGAAGACCAAATCGTTATTGGACTCGCCACTGATAGTAATGGTATACCAGTGCACTACAAAGTTTTCCCCGGAAATACAGCTGATTCATCCACTTTTATTCCTTTTATACTTGAACTGCAAAAAATATACAGCATAACCACAGTTACTGTTATTGCTGATAAAGGAATGTCTGTAAATAAAAATATAAGATTTTTAGAAGATAAAAAACTAAATTACATTATTTCATACAGAATGAAAAAAGGTTCAAAAGAATTCAAAGAATATGTTCTAGTGAAAAGGATTACATTAATGAAAATGGACTCTTATATAAGAGCAGAGAGATAATATCTCTATACCGTAATGGAAGAAAAAATGGTCACACTAGAAAACAAATAATCACTTTTAGTGAAAAAAGAGCAAAAAAGACTATGAAGATAGAAAAATTCTTATTGATAACTTCAATAAGAAAGCTAAAAATGGAAAAGTGTCATATGAAGATATGGTTGGAGGAAAGAAATATCGTTTCTTTAAACCAACAGATAAGTCAGGTTTTTATGAATTAGACTATGATAAAGTCCTAGAAGATGAAAAATTCGATGGATTTTATGTTTACGAAACTAATAGAGTTGATCTTAAAGAAACTGAAATCGTTGAGCTATATGCAAAACAATGACAGGCTGAAGAAAACTTTAGAACATTAAAAGGCGCATTATCATTAAGACCAATGTATCTTTCTACATGAAAAAATATACAAGGATATATTTGTTTATGTTTTCTTTCTTTAGTAATGTTAAAATTCCTTACCTATAAAATTAATGATTTTTTAGGTCTTGCTAAGAAGGATAAAATGACTACATCTAGAATCATTACTATGATTAATGATGTTAAACAAGTTGAACACTATTTTGACAAAAAACTTATAAATACAATCGAAATTAAAAACCCAGCCTTACAACAAAGCTGGGAAGACTACCAATTAATATTAAATATTTTTAATCATTTAAATATTAAATAAAGTTTCAAGCCAACTACAGCATTCACTGTGGCTGGTTTATTTTATTATGCTACTGCTGGGAAACGTAGGATTCATTAGATTCATTATTTTTTTGTGCAAGAAGTTTTCTTACTACTGGAACTTCTTCTCTTAAAGTTTTTTGTAGTAATTCATTTCAGTATTGGGCAGTTAATTTTAATAATTCATTAAGAGGTGCATATGAAATAAAAGTATTTTCTTTTGTGGCATCATATAAGTTTTTAATAAAGTCATTAACTTTAATTTGTGTATTTGCAATATTATTAGCAGCAGCAATTATTTTATTTTGTTTAAGTAAGAGATTGAATTCATCAGCAGTGATTTTTTTACCACCAAAGAATTGGTTTAATGCAGCTGAATCATTATTAATAACTCCTTCTACAGCTAATTTTAAAATAGCATTCAGATTAGTATGTTCTTGATCCAGAATTCCAAATTGCGGGTCTGAAATAAATTGTGCTACAGATTTATTACATTCTAGTCATAATGGTTGCGCTTGAAGGAATTTTTCCAGACTTGTTAGTTTTGTGTTTGCTAAAATCTCTTTAATTTGTGATAATTTTGTAACGCTTTCTGTAATTTTATATTTTGCATAAAGTTGATCAAATACTCCTGATGGTGAATAGTCTTTTTTGATTGTGCCAAACACCGTATCGCCATCTTTTGATAGTTGTTTAGCGTTAATTTCAACATTTTGAGCCATTAAATCCACATAGTTTGAAATAGCATTATTTATGGCTTGGCTAGCATCATTTAATGCTTGTTTTTGCGATGCAATTTGTTGTGGAGTGTAATTATCAATTGTTTTTAGGGTGCTTTTAGCTTCTTTTTCATTAGTAACAAAATCATTTTTTAAAGCAACTATATTAGCAGGTAGCATTGCATCAAAATTTTCATTTGCAATATTTGAAGATAAGGTACTGTATGTTGGAGAATTAATTAAATTTTCTAATTCTTTTCGTGCCTCAGCACGTCTATAGTTTAAAAGATCACTATTTATTTGGATCTTAAGTTTAGCATTTTTATCTGCATAATTACGTAACGAAATGTCTAATGTTTTAAAAGTAGTTACTGAGTTTTGCATATTTTGTTGTTTTAAGTAGTCTAATAATTCGAAAATATTTTTCTTTAAATTATTTAATTCATCAGCAGTTTTTATAATCTCAGCACCTTTCGCTAAAGCCTGTGCTTCTACATCAGAAATTGTTTGAGCAGCTGTTTGACTATTTGCTGCTAATGAAGCGTTTATTTGCTCTATAGCATATTGTACTGGGCCAGTTGAATTTATGCCACTATTCAATGTTTCATTGACAAAGCTAATTAATTCTTTGTCATTTGGAACACCAGTTTCTTGGACTGATTTTAGCTTATTAATCATTGAAAGATTTTCATTCATTAAATTAGTTTTAACCTTATTTAAATTAGAAAGTTTTTGACTAACTTGCTCGTTTTGATAAGAAAGTTCAAAAGCTTGTGTTGTTTTAGCCAAACTGCTTAGGGAATTATATAATGTACCATTAGGGGTTAGTGTATTAATATCATTTTTTATATAAGCCAATGCCATAACTAAATAAGTTGTCGCATTTGTTACTCATTCAGTATTTGCATTATTATATTTTTGTAGTAACATAGCAATTTGATCGTTTGAATATTTATCAGCATTGTTATGAACATCATTTAGTTTAGTTAATTCAGTAATCAAATTATTTTTAGCTAGCAACAAAGCTTGTGGAAGGTTTGTAAGACTTTCTAATTCATTTTTTAAGTTAACTGGGTTAATTTGTTTTAAACTATTAATTTTTTGCTCGCGTTCTGATTTATATTGTTTATTCTTTTGGTTAGCAACTGTACCTCCTGCAATGCCAGATATAAGCCCAGCAGCAAGAATTGCACCTATTGCAATAAATAATATCTTTTTCTTTTTGTGCTTTGTCATATTTTATTTCCTTTACATATTTTTGTTTTTTATATTTTATAAATAATTATAAAACAAACTTAGCCATATTTAAAATGGATTTGGTGCTAAAAAGGCAAAAAATGCCAACATTAATGTTGACATTTCGTGGATATTAAGTAAGTTTCTATTATTTTTTTCTAAATGCAAAAGTAATGATTCCAACTATTCATAATGTACCACTAACAATTAATAAGTAAGCTCATCATGGGAATGAAGCAGTAGTATTAATATCTTTTAACATTGTAGAAGTTACTACATTTGGCATCTTATTGTATGCAGATGAACTTAAAATGTTTAATAAATCTTTAGCTTGTTTATTAGTGTATTTATTTTTAGCTGTAGAAAGTATTCCAAAATAGTCATTGTTATTAACAACATCTCCAAATTCTTTATATGTTTGACCTTTTGAAGATTGTTCAAGAGTATTAATTGCTTCTTGGAATTGTTCTTTGTCATTATTAATCAATGAATTTACTAATTTTATTAATCCATTGCCTTGTGCAATAAGCTTATTGGCTGTTTCTTGTACTTTAGTAAATAATGGGTTGTCAGATTGTTTATTAGAAAATGCTTGCATTTTAGCTATAGCAGATTGTAAATTGTTTAATGTAGCATCATAATTTTCTGAATGCACATTAGCTTTTTCATAAGCAGCTAAAGCTTGGTTTAAAGCATCAATATCATTAATTGCATTTAATAAATCACTTGCATTTTGTAATTGATCTGGCGCAACTTTATCTTTTAAGTCTTTTAGTTGATTCATTGCATCAGTTAAGTTTTGCTTATTAATATTTGGTAAGTTATTTACTAATGCATTTACTTTATCATTAAGACTTGAAGCTTGTTTGCTTAGTGAATCATTTAGTTGTTTTGCTTTTGAAATAACACCTTGAGCATCATTGTAATTTGTTGTATTGTTGTACTCATTTTTAAGTGTTTCTTTTTCAGAAGGAGAAATAAATGGCAGATTGTTTAAAACATCTTGGATTTCTGGCACATCTTTAGTTCCATCATTAAATTTCTCATTACTAAACTTATTGATTTCAGCTTGTAATTCTTTTGCATCTGCTAAAGCACTTTCTAGTGTAGCTGTCTTAGTTTTGTCAGTTGCACTAGTCATAGCAGTAACATCATTTAAGGCTTGTTGTGCTTTCTTTAAAGCATCTTTGTATTTGTTTTGTAATGCTGTAGGAGCATTAAAGAATTGATTACTGTTTAATGAATCATTTAATGATTTCATTTCAGCTTCAGCGTCTGATTTAATTTTTGCAAAATTGTTATTACCATTCAATGCTGTTAGCGCTTCTTTTAATTGTTTATTTAATTCAGTTACATCTTGAGCTTGGTTTGTTCCTAATACAGTTCCTGGATTTGCTGTAACATTTTTGGTTGAAGTTAGAGCAGTATTATAAGCATTTTGCAATGCATCATCAGCATAAGTGTAATTTATAGATGATAATGGTAATTCTTTTAATGCTGGAGAAATTGAATTATAAGTATTTCTTAATTCTTTCATAGCTTCATTTAAGGCATTAGCATCTTGAGAAATTTTATTAATTTCATTTTGTACATCAGTAAGAGATTTAGTACCTTGATTATTTAGAACTTCTTGTAATGCATTGTAAATGTTATTCTTTTGAGCTTGGTTTAATGAGTCTAATTTTTGAATATTATTAGCTGCATTAATAACATCATTTAAAGCATTTTGCTTATCAGCTTGAGCACCATAGTCTTTAGCTGCTAATTCTTTATTAGCTAATGTATTTTGAGATGCTTGTGAAATATTTGTAGTATTAATTCCTGAAATGTTTGGATCTAATTGTGGCATAGAATTAATAGCATTTGCTAAATTATTAGAATCTTGTAAGTAAGTTAATTCTTTTTTAGCTTGTACGTAATCTAAATAATTATCTGTTTCACTTGGATTTAAGTCTTTTTGGATTGCAGCGCTTAATCCAGCAGATGGTTTTAATGTTCCATCTTGCACTTTTTGGTTTAATTCTTTAGCTTGTTTTACTAATTCATTCTTTGCATCAGATAAAACTTTATCAGAAGCAGTAACAACTTTTTGTAGTTCTCCCACTGCTGTATTAAATTGTTCTTCTGTTGAGTTACTTGGACTAGTTAAAGCTGCTTTTGCTACTTGAATAGCATTTTCAAGTGCATTCTTGTTCTTTGTACTTTCTTCAGTAGCTTGTTGTCCTTCTTTAGGAGTGAAGCTATTTAATAATTTTTCAGCATTTGAAATAGTATTTTGAAGTGTATTTTTATTTAAGGCATCTTGTAAAGCATCAATAGCAGTTTGATTTTGCTCTGCTGTATTTGTTTCAATTGTTTCTTGTGCCTTTTTAGCTTTTTCTAATGCATCTGTCAATTGAGCTGATTTAGGTTGAACTAATTCAGCCTTGTTAACTAAATTATTTAAGTTATTGTTGCTTAGTAATTTAATTAACTCTTTTGCTTTTTCTTCGAAGAATTGTTTATTGGCTGTTAAATATTCATTATTTGGATCAGTTAAGATTGTTTTAGCTTGTTCAATTGCTGAAGCGAGTTTAGGATCTACAGGAGTTGAAGCTTTAATTGCTTGGTCATAGGCGTTAAATAATGGAGCCTTATTTTTATCGCTATCTAATTTACTTGTAGCATTATTGAAATCTTCAATTGTTGAGTTTGGATTATTTAATACTGTTTGAGCCGGAGCAAGGGCTAGTTCTTTATATGAGCTTGAATTTGCTAATTCTTCTGGTACAGAATTAATTGCATTATTTAACTTAGCCTTAGCTTCTAATTTCTTCAAGTCATAAATTGCGTTGACTAAAGCTGCTGCTGTAGAAGTAGGAGCTTTAATTAATTCTTCAGCTGTCTTAATGCTATTTGTTAATTCAGCATATTCAGGAGAAATTTTTTGAGCATTAGTAACTTCGGAATTTAAAGTTTCTTTTAATTTTCTAATTAATTCTTTAGCAATTAAGTTAGCCTTATCTAGTTCATTTGCAGCATTATTATAGAAGGCTTGAGATTGCTCAGGGTTAGTATTTAATGCTTGTGTAGCATTTGTAATAGCTTGTTGAAGTTGTTGTTTTCTTTCTTCAATAGACAACTCTATATTCTTATCATTTTCAGGGATAACAATCTTTCCATCATTTAATAATCCCATAATTTCTTTTGCGTTTGCAAGACTATTTGTTAATGCATTTTTATTTATTGCACTAGCTAAATCTGATTTTGCTTGTGCTAAAAGTTCATTTGCCTTATTTGTTTTGTCTTTTAAGTTTGTTTGTTTTAGGGTGTTGACAATAGGATTAAATGTACTATTAAGATCGCTGTTAGCAGCAACAGTTAATTCACTGTTTTTAACCCCTAAAATTGTGTTTGCATCAGCTAAAGCATCTTTTAATGCTTGAGATTGTTCATTTTCCTTGATTTCTTTTGCTTGTTCAACAAGTTTTGCTAATTCATAGTAATTTGCATTTGCATTTAATGCATTTGATAAAGCTTGTGCGTTTGTACCAGCATTTAGATCAAATTTATCATTTGAAACTGAAGCAGGAATTTGATTATATAGTTCACTAGCATTCTTAGCAAAGTTATTAAAGTATGGTTTTAAATCTTTGGTAAATGGTTCTGGATTAGCAGCTGTTAATTCGTCAGCTGTTTTATATAGATCATTTGCGTTTGTAGTTTGATATGTTTTAGCGATTTTTGCATTAACATTATCTTTAAATTCTGCATTAGATTCGAAAGTAGGTAGAGCTGAAATATTGTTATTAATTTGTTCAGTTCAAGCATTAATAAATCCATCTACATCAGTAATATTTGAATTCATTTCTCTTGATCTATTATTTTGAGCAACTTTAGCTTGAGATTGTGTATTTACTTTGATTAATTTATCTAATTCAGTTGCATATTCTAATTGTTTTGTTGCCTTAGAGATTTCAGTTGCATTAGCTGAAGGACCCTGTGCAACTATTTTCTTAGCACTTTCAATTAAATCGTGTAATAGACCTGTTGGAGTACCATTATTTTGGTTTTCTGCTGCTGTTATTGCTTTACTTAGACGATCAATTAATTCTTTGTTTCCTTTTGCTTTAGCTAATTCGTCATTTAGTGCTTTAACAGCTTTTTGGACGTCTTGATCAGATAAATCATTTGAATTAGCTATTTTTTGAGCACTTTGAATTGCTGAAGTTAATGAAGGATCCTTTAATGTTTCATTTTCTTTTTGAGCATTTGCAATAGCTTTGTAAAGTGGTTCCTTCTTCATAGCATCTTTTAAAGCTGCTATTTGTGCATCATATTTGTTTGTTTCTTTATTATTGGCAACACTTTGAGCCGTGTTTATTGCATCAGTAAGTTCTTGAGAAGGATTTTGAACTTTTTGTGCTGCTGCAATTTGATTTTTTAGCTCGCTTAATTTAACTGCATTGTTTAAATCATCAGCAACTTTTTGAACAGTTTCTTTTGCTGGTGTTTCCTCTTGATTAACAAGTTTATCTAATTCTTGTTGTGCTGTAGATATTGCAGATGTAACATCCTCTGACTTGTCATTTGAATTTTGCGCAGATTTAATTGCTTCATAAATAGGTTTAGCAGCTACAATGTTTTTTGCTTTTTGTAATTTGCCTTTTAAATCTTCAAGAGTATTGTCTGTACTTAGTCCTTTAGTTAAATCACTTTTTGCTTGTTGCATTTCTGCTGATGATTGTTCATTAATAGGTGCTAATGTATCATTTATTTGTTTGATAATTAATTCTTTTTCATTATCTAAAATTTCTTTTGTTAATTGTTGGATGTATGCACTTAATTTAGTTGTTAATTCTTGAGCAGCTGAGTTAGAAATATTTTGAACTATAGCATTTTCTTCAGAATAAGGAGCAAAAACAGTATTTGCTTGTGCTAATGCAGTTTCAAAATCACTCTTAGTTTTTGAATTTAAAGCTTTTAATTTGTTTTCATTATCTCTTGCAAATGCAACAGCTTCTGTTCATTGAGCTTTGAGACTACCCATTGTTGTATTTAATTGATTTACACCATCAAATGTGGTTTTTAAATCATTAAATTTTGCTTCAGGTTTATTTACAACTGTTTCAATATTGCTTGCATATGCCTTCTTTTGTGCATCTGTTAAATTAGGTTGAGCATTAATTTTACCTTTTACATCATTTGCTAAGTTACCTAAAATAACTTTATATTGTTTATTGTATTCTTCTAGACTAGGAATAATAGGCAATTTAGAGATATCAGTTGTTTTACTAAATTCAGTTTGAGTTACAAAATCTTTAATTGAGCTGTCAACACCATTGATATCATTTTGCAATTTAACATTAAATCCGTTTAATTTATCATATTGTTCTTTTATGTTTACTCAAATTTTGTTTATTCCACTTCAATCAATTTCTTTTATTTGATCAGGATCTTTAAATGGGTTGTAAAGTTTCATGAATTCATCACGATTTGCTGCTAATTTTAAAAGCTCTGATTCATTAGGGGTATCAATGTTTAATGGCGCTAATTTTTCCGCATAGAATTTTCTTAAAGCAGCCATTTGTTCGTTGGCACCAGAAATATTTGAAAGTTGTTCTGGACTAGCAGTTAAATGTAATGTTTTATTAAGTTCAGAATATTTGCTTGGCATTGCCTCTGACTCATTTGTAATATTTCATTTTGAAGAATCTACTAAGTTTCATTCTTTAATAGTGTTTGTAATTGAATCAATTTGGAATCGGTTTAATGAAGGATAGTTGGTTGCTAATTTATCAATGATTCCTTGTTTGTATTCATTAATTTGAGCAGCTTGATATAAAATAGCTTGCACTTTTCATAATCATTGAGGTTGGTCTTGTCTTCCTCCAATTAGAGAATAAAAGTCTATAGTGTCAGAACCGTTAGATATTTGCTTATTAAATGTGCTTTTTTCTTCTTGTGATAAATTGCTTAATGAATTAATTTCATTTTTTGCTAAGGATCCAATAAAATTGCTTATATTCTTGTAATAAATAGAATCATTTTCCATTCTGTAATCAGCTTTTTCAGGGATTTTCAGTAATTTAGTAAATTTTTCAAAAGTAGAAGCTGCATCAAGAATTAATGGACGATTCTTATCATTAATTGATGAAAAGTATTTATTAACTGCATATTCAAAATAATTTGTTAAAGCATTGTATCTTCCATCTAATGAGTTTGCTGTGTCTGCTATTGCATCTTTTAATTTTAATATTTGATCTTTGTCGTATACAAATCAATTGTATGGTGTTTGGGTATCGAACACTGTCATTCTTAAAACGGATGGTAAATTGAGCCCTGTTCTTGCAGCAACTAATTGCGCTTCTTCACCTTGACCATTAGCTATTTCATTTATATTAGAAGGTAAAATTTCAAGAACTTGCAATGCCGTAGTAATTAATGCAATTAATTTACCATTATTTTCCGGCATTTTAAATGTGTATTTGTCCTCATATAATAGTGCAAATTTGTCTAGATTACCTAAACCATAAAATTGTCCATTTTGAAATACATTTTGTTCTGGATTTGGAGCAAAATTATTATCTGAATTAGCATTTGATTTAGGTAATATATATGTACTTAAATTTTTCTTCAATTGTGCCATTGAGACTTTTAATTGGGCTACTTCGCCATTAATTTGACGAATACCATCAGTGATTTGCGTGCTAACATTTGTGTTTGATTGAGTAAAAATTAGATCGATAAATTTCTTAAGGTAGAAATTATATTGAGCTTTATTAATTCTTGTATCTGCTGTTGAGCTGTATGCTGAATTTAGTTCCTCTAATTGAGTTATAAAAGTGTTTAATAATGCTATTCTATTGTTATAGAAGTCATTAACTTGTTGCTCAGTTAAAAGCACTCCACTATTGTAAGATAAAGCACTAACAAAGTTTTCGAATAGATATGAAGATAATTGTGTCGTTTCTTCTTGATTAATTTTTGTAAATGTTTCTGATTGTTCTGAAAACTTTTTATTAAAAACTATATAGTCAAAAGCAGCTGTTTGTCAGTGGTAATTAACTGATGCAGATTCTACTGTGGTGTTTGGAATAATATATATCTTTTTGCTTCCATTCATTACAAAAGGTAAATCTGGATGAATGTCCTCATATGTAATAATTGTTGCTGTTGATGTTCCATTAGAAACGGGTACATCAACTTCATGAACAGATTTAGAGATATTATTTGTATACTTAAATGATGAGAAATTTAAATTAAACTTTTGTGCAAATGCTGCAACGTCTTTATTCTTTTGAAGCAATAGATCTTGCATTTTAGCTGTATTAACAACCATAGCAATTTTTGCTTCTCTAGCAGCATAATTTGCTAATAATCTATATTTTTCGCCATAAGGTCCATCATTTTTAACAAGGTCTCATAGTTTATTTATATATGACTGTTTATCATTTGCCGGAACATTTACTAAGCCATTAATTTTTCCTATTGCTGCTGTTATATCAGAAATAATTGATTGATATTTTTCAACAATATTATTAGGATTAATCTTAGCATCTAAGTTAATTAAAGTTTTTGCACCAATAATAGAACTATTAACGCTTGTTTGTTGGTAGTTAGAAAACGAATCTAGTAAACCCTTCATTTCGTTTAATGAAAAAACGAAAGCATTATATGAACTATCTTTGCTGTTTTGAATGTTAACATATTCATTGCTGGTAGAAACAGGAAGATATGTTTCATATGTAGATTTTGCTGTATTATATTTATTCGCTAGATTTACTATTGCGTTTACATATTTTATTACATCTTCTCTACTTGTTTGTTGTAAGATAATATCTTTGAAAGCTGATTTGTATTGAATTGTATATAATGGAGCATTATCAATTAATAAAAATGCTTCATCAATGAACTGTTTAGCAGTTAAAGATTCCCCTTCATTAAATCCAATTCCTTTATAATTAAGCAATTGTTTTTCTTGTTCCTTAATATTTTGCACGTAAGTTTTAAAGTTTTGGGCAACATTGTTTTTATCAACTATTGTATCGCCTTCAGTAACAAAATTAGGTGTAGAATTATTTTCTCACTCATTAATTGCATTGTATGCTTGCATAAATGCTTTTCTTGTGGCATCATCTGCTAATAAATATGCTGAATAATAATTAGTATCATTATTTCCTGATGTAAAACTATTTAATGTTAAAGCTTGTTTAGTTGATGCATTGCTTTGTGAATCAGCATCAGGATTTGTTGCGTAAGCAACAACATTATTCATTGATGGTAAGGCATTGAGAGCATTTTTTATATCAAAAATACCTTGTTTAACATCATTTAATTTGATGTCTCAAAATCCAGAAGTAAAATCATTTGCTTGTCAGTCATTGTAAATAGCATCATTAAATGGGCTTATTTGGTTGCTTAACAATACAGTATTAGAGTAAGAATATTTTTCCCCTTGGTAAATAGAACCAGAAGGTGCTGCTGTGTTTGATTGCTTTTGAGCAGTGATATTATTTAAGACCATTAATTTGTCATAACCTAAACGACTTGAGCCTGAACCCAATCATTGTGTATAATCATTGAATTCAATGGTTCCTTTTTCTTTAAGTGAGTTGGGATTTAATGAGATCCCACCTAAATTTTGACCATCATTGTCAGGTTGAGAATCTCACTCAAATGGGAATCTGCTAACTGTGAAAAACGCAGCTTGGTTAGGGTCTTTGTACACTTTCTTTATAGCTAATTTATTAGGGTCCATGAATCCGCTATAAGATTGCTGCATTTCTGTAGGTAATTTCGAAATGTCGACATTAAATTTTAAATTAATTTTAAATTCTTTTCTTGCTGGATCATATCCTTGTTCTTTAGCTTTATCAACAACATCAGCAGGGACATAACCTAATTTGTTATCACCATATCATAGTTCATATCCATATCCTTTGGCAATGTAGTTATTTGTCGTCTTATTTTGGAAGCCAACTCATGAATTAATTGTTTTTTCGTTTATTTGAACGTTAATTTGTCTGTATTGTGATCTCTTGAATGATAGAGAGTGTGCTGCAACAAACCCATTATTAACATCATTTCCTGAACCTGCAAGTGATATAAAGGCTGATATTCCACTATTTCCTGGAGAAGTAAATGAATATCCTGTTTGAGATTGTACTTGACTATTAATAGTTTCGAATTCTATGACAATTGCTGGTTGCTTACTTGCACTATTATAGTAGCTATCTAAGCTTACTGTCCCAAAGAGCGCTGTTCCAATATTAGCAATGTTATTTACTAATGCTGAATTTGGAAATAGAGGAAGTAAACCTGCTTGTAAAGGTCCATTAGCAATTTCAATCGCACTAGCATCGCTTCCATTATATATTGTGTTATATTGGAAGTTATTGAAGTTAAATGGAGATGTTTGGATTAGCTTGCTTAATGGCGATTGCGCACCATTAAAAAAGTTATAGCCAAATGGAAACATAACACTTGTAGTTTGAGTAGAAACGTTAAATGTTTCTAATTCTGAGGAGTTTGTGTTTTTAGGCATGTAAAATGTGTTTGGCTGTGCATTGTTAGAAAATTGGTTAAATATCTCATTAAGTGCTGCTGGAGCATCGTTTTGCACATTTGACTTAACTACAACAACCCCATCAGAATTAGGCATATTTTGGTGTTGTGCATTTCTTGAAACAACTGATATCTTTAATGAATTGTTAACAAGTTGCAAGTCTTGAGTTAAGACAAGCCCAAATCCGATTCAATTGTTTGCATATGGTGCAAAGCTATTTGATTGATTTGAATCTGTGTCTGCTCAAGGTTGGCTTGGGATGTATCAATTGTTAATTGTTGCTCTTCATTTTCTAACTAGAGCTCCCGATCTTTGAAATGCAGTTGTGTTTCCATTTACATTACCTGTTATTTCTTGTAAATAAACAGTTCCATCATAGTGGCTGTTCTTTAATGTTCCATCATGCGTTGAATATTTGCCTCTATTTTGAAATACATCTCATTCAGAAACTGGATTAGCATTAAATTCTAACTGAGGTTGATTTGTTGATGAGTAAAAGCTGCCAAATACTGAACTTTCACTATTTGATCCGTCTTTTTGATTAAGGATGTTGATGAAATTGTTTTGAGAATAACTCCCAGAGAACGCTTCGTCATCACCTCCAAAGTTTACAACAGGGCTATTAGTAGTTGTACCCGGTGCAGCAGCAACAATACCTGTTGTTGATAAAATTAAACTTGTCGCGCCAAGAACTGGAATAACAAGTTTTTTGACATTAGTTTTTTTCATAAATTTCTCCTTAAACTAAACTAAAAAATGATTTAAAAAAGCACATTTTTATATAATTTTTGAAATAATTATAACATTTTGATTTAAAATAAAAATTTCTATGTTTCTATATTTTTCAGTCGTAAAAGTATTTAAATTTTAAAATAAATTCATTAATTCATATTTTTAATTAAATTGCGAATAAATAATAAAAGCGTGCACCTTTGTTGATGCACGCCGGAATGATCTAATTTCTAATCATGTATTTATATCTTATTATAATTTTACAAAGTATTCTACAGTTCTAACAAGTTGTGAAACGTATGACATTTCATTATCATATCATGAGTATAATTTGTACATTTTTCCATCAACTGTGTCTTTTGTTGAAGTCATTAATGAGTCAAAGATTGAACCGTGGTGTTGTCCAATAATGTCTGAAGAAACAAGTGGTAATGTTGAGAATTCAAGTGTTTCACTTGCTGCTTTTTTCATAGCTTCGTTAATTTCTTCAACAGTAGGTTGTTTTTCTAACATAACTGTTAAATCAACTAATGATCCTGTAATTGTAGGAACTCTAACTGCAACCCCATCAAGTTTTCCAGCTGCTTCTGGAACTACAAGTCCAATAGCTTTAGCTGCACCTGTTGATGTAGGAACCATGTTTTGAGCTGCTGCTCTAGCTCTTCTTAAATCTTTGTGAGGAGCATCTTGTAATCTTTGGTCAGCTGTATATGAGTGGATTGTTGTCATGTATCCTGATTTTAATCCAAAGTTGTCAACAAGAACTTTAACAACTGGTGCTAAACAGTTTGTTGTACATGAAGCTGCTGAGATTAATTTGTCTTCTGAGTTTAATTCTTTGTGGTTTACATTGTAAACGATTGTTTTAACATCTTTGTCAGATGGTGCTGAAACAACAACTTTTTTAGCTCCAGCTTTTAAGTGTTTTTCTGCACCTTCACGTTTTGTGAAGAATCCTGTTGATTCAACAACAAGGTCAATTCCTAATTCACCTCATGGAAGGTTTTCTGGATCTCTTTCTGATAAAACTTTAATTTCTTTTCCATTTACAACAATTGCACCTTCTTTAACAGAAACTTCTACTGGTAATGCGTGGTATGCTGTATCGTATTTTAATAAGTGTGCTAATGTAGCTGGGTCAGTTAAGTCGTTAACAGCCACAACTTCCATATCTGTTGATTTAGTTTCTAGTAATCTACGTAAGAATAATCTTCCGATTCTTCCAAATCCGTTAATTGCTACTTTTTTCATAATCTTCCTTTCAAATAGTTTAATTATTAATAAAAAGTATCCTTTTTATGTTCTGTTATATTATATTAGTTTTTTTACAACTAGTTACAGTTTTTTTATTTCTTTTCAATTTATTTTTTTGCTCCCTTAAAAGCAAAAAGTCAAAAAAGTATATTAATTTTTAGCTAAATATTATCTTTTATAAAATCAGCCAATAAATAAAAGTCATATTAGCACTAATTTAATTAGCATTTTTATCATCTGGACAAAAAGTTAGCTAAATTCCCTAGTTTCTTATATTATAGGGGTAAAAATGCTTAACTTTTTTATGTCGATTTAAATTCAAAATAGTAAAATATAAAAACTATGAATAAAACAGTTTCAAATAATAAATATGATGCAATAGTAATTGGTGGAGGTCATGCTGGAGTTGAAGCAACTTTTGCTTTAGCAAATATGGGGCATAAAGTTGCTTTAATAAGCTTTGATCTTTCTCGGATTGCTATGATGCCATGTAACCCATCAATTGGTGGTCCAGCCAAAGGAATCATTACTCGCGAAATTGACGCTTTAGGAGGAGTACAAGGTTATTTTTCAGATCTAGCAATGATTCAAATTAAAATGTTAAATGAATCAAAAGGACCAGCAGTTAGAGCAATGAGAGCTCAAATTGATAAAGAAAAATATTCAAGAATTATCTTAGAAGCTTTACAAAAACACCCAAATGTTACTTTAATTGAAGGTGTAGCCGAAGAAATTCTAGTTGAAAATAACTCATTTAAAGCAATCAGACTTGAAAGTGGAGAAATTTTAGAAGCTAAAGAACTTGTTATCACAACAGGAACTTATATGAATTCTCGTATCCTAAGAGGTGATCAAATCACAATTTCAGGGCCTGATAACCAAAAAACTACTCCTAAGCTTTCTCAATCTTTAGCTAAACTTGGTTTTGAATTACAAAGATTAAAGACTGGAACACCTGCTAGAGTTTTTGCTGATTCAATTGACTTTTCTAAAGTTGAAAAAGAAAACTTAGAAGATACTTATTTATCATTCTCAACTAGATCAAATGTTAAGTTAGATAAACAAATTTCATGTTATCTAACTTATACCAATGAAAAAACACATGAAATTATTCGTGAAAACATTGGACGTTCAGCTATGTATTCAGGTTTAATTGAAGGAATTGGGCCAAGATACTGTCCAAGTATTGAAGATAAGGTAATGCGTTTTTCAGATAAACCACGTCACCAAGTCTTCTTTGAACCTGAAACAGTAGATGGATCAATTATTTATGTAAATGGAATGTCAACTTCTATGCCTATAGAAGTGCAAGACTTAATGTTGCGTACAATTCCTGGGCTTGAAAATTGCAAAGTTCAAAAATGAGGATATGCAATCGAATATGATGCCTTAAATCCATTACAAATTTCTCCTTCTTTAGAATCTAAAGTTATTAGTAATATCTTTACAGCTGGTCAAATTAATGGAACTAGTGGATATGAAGAAGCTGCTGCTCAAGGATTAATGGCTGGAATTAATGCTGGAAGAAAACTTGAAAATAAAGAACCTTTAATTTTAAAAAGAGATGATGCTTACATCGGCGTCTTAATTGATGACTTAGTAACTAAAGGAACTAAGGAACCATATCGTATGCTAACAAGTAGAGCAGAATATCGTTTATTACTTAGAAATGATAACCCAGATTTAAGACTAGCTAAATATGGGAATGAAGTTGGCCTAGTATCTGACGAACAATACCAAAAAGTAGTTGATAAATACGCAAGTATTCAAGCTAAAATTGATGAATTAGCTAATTCATATCTATCTTCAAAAAGTCCTTTAGCTCAACGTCTCGGAGTCGAAAATGGTGTTTCACTTCTTAGAGTACTTGCTAGACCAGATGTTGAAGCTAGCGAAGTAGTTGGCGACTATGAATTCAAAAATGAATTAACCATTATGGTTAGATTAGATGGTTACATTAAAAAGCAACAAGCCGAAGCAAATAAAATGAATAAGCTTGAAAACTTTAAAATACCTCAAGATATTGATTATGATAAAGTACCTAATGTCGCTACTGAAGCAAAACAAAAATTAGCTAAAATTAGACCTTTAACAATTGGCCAAGCATCTAGAATCAGTGGAATTAACCCTGCTGATATTCAAATGTTGATGTTTTATATCGAAACTAGAAATAAATAGAGACTAATTTCAAATAATATTAGTCACTTGTTCCAGGAGGAAAAATGAAATTAAATATTATTTGTGTCGGATCCTTAAGTAAGGAATTCAAAGTTCTTTATGATGACTATGCTAAGAAAATAAACTATTTTTGTAAGTTAAATGTCATCGAAATTAAAGAACAAAAGATCGAAAACATTGAGTTAAAGAAACAAAAAGAAACTGAATTAATCTTAGAAAAGATTCCTAAGAATTCTAAAGTATTTTACCTATCTCTTAGAGGTAAGCAATATTCAAGTGAAGAATTTGGCAATCTCTTTTTAGATGTTGATAATGTAACTTTTGTTATCGGTGGCTCAAATGGTGTAATTGAATCTTACTTTCCAAATCAAATAAATTTTTCAAAAATGACATTTCCTCACCAACTCTTTAGAGTTATGCTCGCGGAACAAATTTATCGTGCATTTACAATTCGCAATAATATTACTTATCACAAATAGAGGCTAGTGCCTCTTTTTGTAATACAAAAAAGCCACTGCTGTGGCTTAATAAGTAATTTTGCGTTTTTGTTTTAAAACACGTTGATCAAAGTAATCAAGTGTTGAATAAATAGTGATTAATAGTACTGTATAAATCGGAATTGAAATAAATGAACGCAGTACAATCGGAATCATAAAATAGATGTATTTATCTTGAAGCAAGTAATTCTTTCCATTGAAGTAATTCATATAGTTAATATAAACATATGGTCCATAAATTCATCTTGCGATTACAATAACTGAGATAACTAAGCCAAATGAGATTAATAATTTCTTAACAAAGACTAACTTTGGTACCAAATTAAATTGCTCTTGGCTTAAGTGGCGCATCTTAATTCAAATAATTGCAGTAAGTGTTATAGCAATTGCTAAAAATACTCCACTTAATGCTACCATGCTTCAAATTACAGCATCAGATAAGGTTGAAACCCCAAAGGTACGAGTAATTCTTCATCCTGTTGCATTTCCATTTTTCTTATCAATACCAAAGAAATTCTTTAATATTCCTGAATCTGGATCAATATTATGTAAATAAGCAGCATATGCTGTAGCACTTAATAAAGCAGCAAAAATTATGACTAATATAATAATTGTAATTAAGGAAGCTACTTTCGTATTTGCTTTATACATTCATAAAAAGGCTTTAGCAATCAATACTACTGCCACCGGTACTATAGCATACATTCAAAATCATGATCAAATTCCACCAGTAAATAGTAGTGAAGCAAAGTCAGCTATTAATCCTAGTAATGAAGCTTTAAAAGTTGAGAAAAATAAGGCAAATATAATATAGAAGACATATTCGAAGCTTAGTCCAACTTTAGATAATCCAGTAAATTTTGTTAAGGTTGTAATTATTAAGAATAGTCCAAGTAAGACACTTGACATTGTTAGGTCTTGGACTGAGAATGTAAATTCATCTTGGATCACTTTAGTAAACTTACTATTACTTGTTAAATTAATTAAATAACGAATATTTGTAAGGTCTTGTAAAGTATTAATATTCTTATTTTGAGGCACTAGATGATTTTCCAATACTAGTGTTTTGTATAGTAAGCTAGAAATAGGTAAAAATGTCACAAATCAATCTAGCTTAATTAATTTGTTATATTCTTTAGCATTATATTTTAGCGAGCTAAATACTGCTTTTAAACGATAGTGTAATTGGTAGGTCTTAATGTAAATTCAAAAATTATAATATACAAAAATTAATACAGCGACAATAATATAGGTGTATCAAGTTTGATATACAGCTTGATTTTGTGTTTTATAAGCATTAACTATTCCTAGTACAAGGAATGTGATAAATAAGGCTTGATAAATAAATTGAGCTACAAAAACTGCAAAGCGTTGTTTTCTTGTTTCACTATGTAGCAGTTGTAGTCTTTCTTGTAAGAATCAAATATTACTGTCAAATGTTTGGTTTGTTTTGTACTTTCTCTTTTTCTGGTCTATAATCATACGGTAATATTTTAATACAAAAACTTTTTTTTCAACTATTTTAGTAACAATTGTTATTACTTTTAGGCTTAATATTAATTGAGATAAGTTTTGAGATCTTAAGCTTTTGCTCCAATACTTGAACAAAAGCATCAAGTAGTTCTAACTCATTACTTTCAGCTATTTTTTCCCCAATAATTTGATTATGTATATTGCTAAACTTCTCTATAAAAATTCTTAGTGGTATTTTATAAATAGTTTTAAATTCAACAACGTAGTTAGTGATCTGAGATCAGGTATAAATTAATAATTGTTTACAAATAGCGTTTTCAGGATAAGTTTTGATTTTTTTAACTTCGCAAAATAATATATCAGTTCTTGAAACTAAAATAGGTATAACATAATTAGACTCAATTTGTTCTTGCTGTGCAATCAGGCTACCAATTTCATCATTCATTTGGTAAATTTCAAATAATTTTAATTCTGTTTCCATTATTTCCTTTCATTATATAAATTAAAAATAATGTAAAGTGAACTAAAAAAGTAAAAGAAGAACAAAAAAACACTAGAATACCTTCTAATGTTTAAAACTTTTTAGTTATTTTTGATTTTTAATAAGACAACTGTTTCAATATGAGCAGTATTTGGAAACATATCAAACCCTTGAACATATGAGATATTGTAATTTGAAGCTAAATCTTTTAAATCACGGACTAATGTTTTCGGATCGCAAGACATATAAACTATATTCTGAATTTGATTTTGCTTAATTCATGTAATAAATTCTTCAGTAATTCCACTGCGAGGTGGATCTAAGATTAGAATTGTATCTTGTAAGTTTTTAACTTGCTTTTTAAAAATTGTGCCCGAATCCCCAACATAGTATTGTCCATTTATTCGGTTATGTTGAGCATTGATTTTCGCATCCAGTATAGAAGAAGGAGCTATATCACTTCCAATTATTTGCTTGTAGCCACCTACTAGTTGTCCAATAACTCCAACTCCACAATAAGCATCTAAAAGAACTTGACTCGGAATTGAGTCAACTATATCATGAATTTTGTTAAAAATTATTCCTGCCATTGTGCTATTAATTTGGAAAAAAGAATTTATATTGCAGTTAAATTGCATATTATTTAATCCCATTGTAAATGGTTTAGTACTATACAAGTTAATGGTTTTATCTTTCTTTATAATATTAAAATCCACAATCGCTTGATATTGTTGAATTTTAGTTAGCAGTTTAGCAGGTAAATCATAATCAGAGTTGATTTTTAGCGCTAATGAAATTTCATCTTGCTTATTAGCGCGCAAAGTAATTTCTTCATAGAAAGCTAGGTGCTTTTGTTTATTATTAACTAAGTAATAATTATTTAATGTGTCTAATAAATAGTTTATTGCTAGATTAATAGCTTGATTATTTTGACTAAAATTGTTTGCTAAATGTAAATTATTGGACTTAATATCATATTCAGCTACAAATAGCTGGCTATCTTGAATAATAAAAGGATAACGTACTTTATTACGATAATTATTTATCACTGGGCTAGGGGTAAATGGAACATAATTTTCAAGTACTTCTGGTCCTAAATTTCAAGCTAACAATTTGTTTAAGTATTTGTCTTTAAATTTAATTTGTTCTTGATAATTTAAATTAATTAAAGGAGCAGAATTAATGCAATCTTGTTGTTTAACATTGCGCATTAAAGAAGGAACTAGCAGCTTGATAACTTTTGCAAAAGCAAACTTGCTATTGACTTTTAATAATTGCACTTTAGCTTTTTCTCCTGGAAATAAATCACTTGTGAAAATAGCATACCCATTTTCATCCCGAGTGGTTCCAAGTCCTTCGTAACTTAATTCACTACAAGTTACCTCGATAATTTGATTCTTTTGATATTGATTTAGTTTTGACATAAAAATAGTATCTCGATCTTTCCATATTTCTTGCTTTTATAAACTTTTAACCCAGCGGGCAAGGCTATTTTGCTAAAGTTGTCTGTTTCAACAATAATTTCAAAATCCTCTTTGAGTAGTGATTTTTCAACTAGCTTAGCTAAGCAAGCTGAAACTAAATCATACTCAATAAAAGGCGCATCAATAAAAACAAAGTCATATTGCTTATTGCTATGAGTTAAAAAAGCTAGTGCATCTTCATTAATTAATTCAATCTTATTGGCTTCAGGTATTTTATTAATATTAGCTTTAGTTGTTTTTAATACCACTTTATTTTTTTCAATCGAAGTTACAAAACTAGCTCCTCGAGAAATAGCTTCAATACTTCAAGCTCCTGATCCCGCAAATAAATCCAAGCAAGCTGCATTTTCAAGCTTAAATTGTAGTGATGAAAAGACTGCTTCACGCACTTTATCTGTGGTTGGGCGAGTATATTTTTCATCTGGCTGTTCAATTTTGTACCCACGGTACTTTCCTGCAATAATTCTTAACATGTTGTAATTTTATCAAATTTAGGCCATTTAATTTGCTGGTTTTAAATATAAAAAAACTTGCAATTGCAAGTTATTTTTTGGCATATAGTCCCATTTTTTTCATTAGCTTATTTAGATTATATGAAGCAATTTGAGAAGCTTTTTGGGCCCCTTGGTCAGTGATTTGATCAGCTATTTTTAAGGCACTTTCATATTTTGCTTGAATATTAACTAATAAGTCACGAACAACTGTAGCAACAGCTTCTTTAAATTCTTTATAGTCTTTATCTTTAAATAAAGCTTCAGCTTCTTGTAATGTAATATTACTTAAAGCAGCATAAATGTTTAATAAGTTTAAGATTCCAGGTTTTTCAGGTGAAATATAAACCTTACCTTCTGAATCTGTGACAGCTTTCATAATTTTGTTATAAGCTTGTTGTGGATTTTCTAGTAAATATATTGTTGATTTAGTACCATGTTCACTTTTTGACATTTTACTATTTGGATCGGTTAAAGATTTAATTCTAGCTCCAACTTTTGGAATGTATCCTTCAGGTAAAGTGAAACTAGTGTGATATTTAGTATTAAATCTTTCAGCAATATTTCTAGTTAATTCAAGGTGTTGAGTTTGATCTTCACCGATCGGAACTAAATCAGGGTTGTAAAGTAAAATATCTCCCGCCATTAATGTTGGGTACATTAATAAGTTAGTTGGAATTTTGCTTGTTCCGTTTCCTTGCTTAAGCTTAGTTGCTTTATCTTTATACTGTGTCATTCTTTGTAATTCACCAAGTGTAGTTTCTGAAGCACATAATCATTGCATCATAGCGTGTTCGCTAACTTGTGATTGGTAAAAAATAGTTGCTTTTTCAGGATCTAGTCCACATGCAATATATAAAGCCACTATTGTTTTACGGGCTTTTTTTAGTTCAATTGGATCCACTGTCCCTGTGGTTAAGGCATGTAAGTCTGCTACAAAAAAGTATGAATCGAATTCATCTTGTAAAGCCACAAAGTTTCTTAATGCTCCAATATAATTTCCTAATGTTAAATCTCCAGTAGGTTTAATCCCACTTAATAATCTTTGTTTCATTGTTCTCCTAATTAGTATGAATTTATTATAATCAATTTAATTTTTTCTGTATTAAAAATCCCATAAAACATTGATTTTATGGGATTAAATTATTCCTAGAAAATATCGTTTGAGTTGTTTGTATTTGGTTTTGGTTGAGCAGTTTGCTGATTACTTGCTACAGCATGCATTGCTTGAGATGCGGATACAATTAAAATAATGTTTCCTATTGTTGGCAGGCAAAATGTAAGTCCAAAACCAACCCATGTTAAAGTTTTTGCAGAATCATGATTTTGATTAAGGGAACCAACTGTATTAGTGGTGCAAACAAAAACAATATTTAAAATCATGCATATGCTTAAAGCAATTAAAGTTATAACTCCAAATACAAAAGGAATTAGTTGTACTCCTCCAAAGATATCTTCGAAATTAGGCGTCGAATTATTATTCCCATCCATTGAGTTTGCAATATTGACACTATTCAAGGCAAATAATACTAACCACAGAACAAAGAAAAATATACATAAGAATGTTAAGACCAAAAAAGCAATATTATTCCCTTTAATTCTCTTATATCCATTATATAAATCTGTATTCATTTTTACTCCTTTTTATAATTATACGACTTTTAAAGCTACAATTAGCACCCTTTGTGCATTTTTAAGATCTTATTTTGTTTTACAGCTAAGACAATATTTGCTATTCCAAATAAGAAAATTAGGGTAAAAACTAATCATATAAGCATATTATTTCTCAATGCTATGTCTTCTTGTGACTCAAGGGTCTTAAAAAGTGTAATGTGCAGTATTATATTTACGATTTCACTAATTAATCATATGGCTCCTAAAATTGAGCAAGCATAGGTACCGATACCGTAGAAAACTAATGTGAATATAAAGCTATCAGAACTTGTTGCATTCATTATAGATGGTACAGCAAAAAAGATAACTGCAGCTAATGCCAAAATAAAAAATATAGTTGCTGTAACAATATTTGCTATTTCAGCTTGCTTAATTTTGTTAATTTTATTCATTTTTCATTTCTCCTTAAAATCGAAATTATTATATAAAATCTTTTATACCTATATTCTAGCACTTAATTAATTAAATTAATTAGTTATATATACATTCTAATCTGTTAAAATAAATAAGCATAAAAACAGCAGTTTATTATGATTGGAAAATAAATTTAACGAATTATTCTTGTTAGTAAGTTAGCTGCTTAACCGAAAACATTAAGTTAAACTTATCCAATTAGAAATAAACCCTCTCATTATGCAGAAAGAGGAAAATCATATGTCAAGATACACAGGACCTGTATTTAAAAAATCACGTCGTTTAGGATTTTCAATTCTTGAATCAGGAAAAGAATTTGCTAAAGGAAAGAAAAGAACATACGCTCCAGGGCAACATGGAAACAAAAGAGTAAAATTATCTGAATACGGATTACACTTATACGAAAAACAAAAAGTAAAACACTTATACGGAGTTAACGAAAAACAATTACAAAAAGTATTCCAAAAAGCTGTTAAAGCTAAAGGAATTACAGGGACAAACATGCTTCAATTATTAGAAACACGTTTAGACAACTTAGTTTACAGAGCAGGATATGCTACAACACGTAGACAAGCACGTCAATTAGTTAACCACAACCACTTTGTTGTTGATGGTAAAAAAGCAAACATCCCTTCAATGGTTATCTCAGTAGGATCAGAAATTACTCTTAAAGAAAAATCAAGAACAAACAAACAAATTTTAGAGGCTATGGAAGCTCGTGAAGCTGCTTCATGATTAACAAGAAAAGATTTTACTGCTAAATTAGATCGTTTACCAGAAAGAAATGAATTACACCCAGAAATCAAGGATGCTTTAGTTGTTGAGTTCTACTCAAAATAATAACTAAATACAAGGAGAATTATTATGAGACAAAACATTCACCCACAATACCACACAGTTGAAGCTACTTGTTCAACATGTCAAAAATCATTTACTTTCAAATCAGTTAAACCTAACTTTACAGTAGACGTTTGTTCAAATTGTCACCCTGTTTACACTGGATCAAAAGCTCAAGTTAAAGCAACAGGAAGAATCGACAGATTCAACAGAAGACTTGAAAAAAAGAACGCTAAATAATAATGCATTCTGCAGTAGCTTAGGCTACTGTTTTTTTATAAAAAAATGAATAACATTTGCTAATTAAGTGAAATGTTATTCATTGTAATAAATATAATATTGGGCATAAATAAATAAACCAAAAATGTTTTTATAGTTTAAATATTTCTATTTATTTTTTGCTAAATAATCATCGATAGTTTTAATTATTTTTGTAGTTAATTCTTCTTTAGTACCATCATTGTTAATATAAATAACATTTTTACAATATCTATTTAGAAATTCTTTAAATTCAACTGTATTATAATGCTCTCAATATTGCTTATATAGTGGCATTAAAGTATTTTCGAGTTTTCTACGATTATCTGTTCTTGCTGCTTGATACCTATATTGTTCTATTTTATCAAATGATGAACTAGTAACAATAATAAGTAAATCAAGCTTAGGCTTTTGCTTTAAAAAAATAAGCATTTTTCTTTTTAAGCTATTTCACTGCTTAATTTCATCTTTTGTATACATAGCATTTTGAATTTGAACTTCTGGATATATAAATGAATCAAGCATGTGCCTATCAAAAATAATGTTTCGATACTATATAGATTTTTGTGTAAATTCATAAATTATTAAAAATGGCAAAAGAAAAGATAAGTTACCCTATAATTTTTATAACGTCGAAAGGAATAACTTATCTATGAATAATTTTAAACTATTAAACTCAGAACAATTGCAAAAATTTTATAAAGAAACAACCGATATCAATCACCTTATGTCTTTATTACTGAATCAATATAAATCAGATATCCAAGAAATAATTAATGAATTATTAAAAGATGGTCTAACTGAATTTCTTCAATATGAAAAATACGAAAGAAGTGACAATGCTAATTATAGAAATGGCTATTACACTAGAAAATTACTATTAGAAATTGGTGAAATTGAAATTCAAATACCACGCGATAGAAATGGTGACTTTGAAAATAAACTTATTAAAAAACATCAAAGAACACAAAAGCAAGTAACAGAAATGATTCAAATTCTTTTCAAAAAAGGTTTAGATTACAGCGAAATTATTGATATTGTAAACGAAATGTTTGGAAAGGAATTTTCTAAACAATCAATAACAAATATCACCAATAACTTAATTCATAATATTGAAGAGTTTAGACAAAGAAGGTTGAAAAAAGAGTACAAAGTCATATACCTAGATGCAACACATTTGAGTGTTAAAAGAGATGGTTCATATCAGAAAGAAGCTGTACATATAGCCCTAGGAATAAGCGCTGAAGGTTATAAAGAAATACTCGCATTTGAGATTTATCCAAATGAAAGTGCAAATAATTATGGAGATATTTTAGAAGATATTAAAAATCGCGGTGTTGAAAAAGTAGACATATTTATAACTGATGGACTAGCAGGGATTAAGGATGTAATTCACAGACATTTTCCAGAAGCATATTATCAAAGATGTTGAGTACACATACAACGTAATATACATTCAAAAGTTAAAAGAGCGCATATCACAGAAATAACCCAGGATATTAAATTAATTTATAATCAAACCGATGAAGATATGGCTATTAAGAAGTTCAATGAATTTCTAAATAAATGAAAAAATATCTACCCATCAATTGTTAGAAATCTACTATCTATAGGAGATGATTTATTTTCATTTTACGCATTTCCATATGAAATCAGAAAATCCCTTTATACAACAAATTTAATTGAAGCATTCAACTCATATATCAAAAAGCAATTAAAAGGTAAAAAACAATTCTCTACTGTTAATTCAGCAGAGAAAATATTAATAACGATTATAGATTCATATAATGCGAAAAATTCTAGTCGCAGGCATATGGGATTTAAGAATATTTAATATTCTTGTATAATTTTTAAATAAAAGTTATACAAGTTACTTATCTTTTCAGAATTTACACAAAATTATTGACAGTATCAATGTTTCTATCTATTAGTGCTGCTCTTTCTATGTCATCTTGTTGCGTCTTAAAAAAGAACTTTTGGGACTCTCAAAATGATTTCTTTCCTTTTAATGCTAGTATATAGTCATTATCATTGTTTTTATAGTCACGCTCTTGAAACATGTAAAACTTATTTTCCTCAATAAGCTTAGAAAATTCTTTTGAATTTAAAACAGTACTTTTACCAACACACCCCGGCCCCGTAATTGCAATATATACTTTTTCCACTCGATAACTCCTTATAAAAATATAGATTGATAAACACATATAACAAATATTTATTATTACCACACTTCAATTAACAAGAGCAATTCCTGAATAAAAGACTATAGATAAAATATTTTTTATCTGTCATACAAGCCAAACCTCAGAAAAACCTCTTAACATCATTACTACCGCAATAATTAATATCATATTTGTTAAAGTAACTAATACATAGTCTTCGTTCTTGTATTTAAAGTTTGAGCCAAATTCTATAATCTCTTTTTTAAATGAAGTTTGTAAAAATTTTGTTATTTCTTTAATAGAAAAATAAAATATTATAAACATGATTATAAAAACAATAACAAGAATCAAAATTCATCTCAATTCTAGTTTATATGATCTGATTTTAAATTTAAAGGAAGTTACAATTCAAAAGTAAATAAAAATAGCAGGAAGAATTATAGTGTAAATAATAACGTCAATAAATAAATCTAATGATCATGCGAATATACCATATGCAATAGCATTTAATATAGCTATAGGGTAAGCATAAATAATTCTTCGATAGAATAAATAAGTGGCAAATATGCCACTTAATCCAGACACCATTACCATGCTGATATAAAATCTCTGCATAGAATTTACTATATTATTTCATATAAAAGTATCTGTATTTAAATCATATATTGAAAAAATAAATACTGAAAGTGATAAACAAAAAACAAAAAAGTATTCTATGTAATTCTTAAATTTCAATATTTATTCCTTTCATTATTTTGTTTTCTTATTATTTGGATTTAATTGATTTGATCTATTATTATTAACATTTTTGTAGTCTTTATTATTATGTGTCATATTTGTATTATTTGAATTTTTTTGATTTGATTTTTGGTCATTATTAAACATTTTTACCTCCTTTCTGAGAAAAAAATAATTTCTCAATATTATTTTTTCAAAAAAAAAAAAAAAACAAATGCCAAAACAACTACAAAACAGGCCTAAAAGAATTTTTTTGTGAAATTAACATTCTGCTTAAAACAGAATAAAAAAACATAAGACTATTTAGCCTTATATTCTTCAACTATTATTTTAGCTTTACTTAACCCTACAATTTTGGACAATTCTTCAAGTGAAGCATTTTTAATTGCTTGATAAGTTTTAAAGTGTTTTAATAGTGCTTTTTCACTTTGAGGGCCTATGCCTTTAATCTTCGTTAAATCATTACTTCTGGCCTTTAAGCCAAAAGATCTGCTCATTACATTTTTAGCATAACGATCAACGCTGTATTGCATATTAGAAAGTAAGTTATAAGCATTCTTACTAATTGTTAAAACTTCATTCTTAGAGTTAATTAAATTTCTTGTTCTGTGATTATCATCTTTCACTAGCCCATAGACTTGAATGTTATTAATATCCTGTTCTTTGAGAGCATATAAAGCTTCATTAATTTGCATTATAGCTCCATCCACTATAAAAATAGTACTATCATTCAGCATAAAACGTTTTTGTACTATAAATTTAGCCACAGTTAAATACATTAGTTGCACATCAGATTTCTTATCCATGATGGCTAGTTGCTCACTGTGATCAAATTTAGAGCTTTTTGCATCAATAGCAGAGGCATTCTCTCAACAAGTCACTACCCCTACAGGAGCGCTTAGACCAAAATGCGAGTTATCAAAAATAAAAATAGATGAAATTTTATTACCTTGATTAAGCACAGTTTCTAGCTCAGCTCAAGCATTTAATAAGTTAGCATTCTTACGATATCATTCATCATAGTTTAACTTAATGTTTTCTTCATTATTTTCATTAGCTAATGATAATATTTTTTGCAATATACCTTGCATTGGGAAAGTAATTCGAGAGCTAATTTTAGGATTATTAAGCTCAATATCGCTATATACGTGTGATAAAAGTATTTTATCTGGTAATTTATTGTTTTTATAATATGTTTCAAGGTATTGGATAATAAAGTCTTCCAGTAAAATATCAGATCAATAAAAGCTATGTGCATGTTGAATTTGAATACCAGAACGATAAAAGACTTTTTGCACAGCTACTACATTCTCATGCGGAACGAATGAAAAGACATCAATATCATTATAGTTTTGCAATTCAGCAATTTGAGTAGTTTTAATATTTTCTAGCACACTTATAGCGTCTCGATATTCCATTGCTAGCTCATAGTTATAATTACTTGCAGCAGCTTGCATTTTTTCTTGTAACTTATCAATAAAGCTATTATCCCTAAATTTCAAGATATTAATAATTTGATCAAACTTCGCTTTTGAGCTAGTATAAGTAAACTCTTTGATTTTTAGTCCATTTTCATAAGTAAAATTACGTTCCAAGATATTTAATAAATCACGGAAATTACTATTGGTTGGAAATGGACCAAAGTAAAAGCTATCTTTTTGATATTTATCAAAGCGATAGACTGATGAGATTACCAATTCATTATTCTTTTTAATTTGTAAAGCTAAATATGGGTAACGTTTGTCATCAGTTAAATCAATATTATAAGCTGGCTTATATTGCTTAATATAGTTTGTTTCTAGGGCTAAAGCATCTTTTTCACTACCACAAAGGAAGATTTCGAAATCAAATATTTCCTCTAGCATTTTTGGAGTCTTATATGAATTAATTGTCCCCTTTAAGTATTGATTTAGACGCTTATTTAAAGCTTTAGCTTTCCCGACATAAATTACTTGCTCAAAGCGATCTTTCCATAAATAAACTCCTGGTGTATTAGGCACATTTTTCACTTTAGCTTTGAGTTTTTCTAATATAGCTGCATTCATATTTTAATTTTATCATTAAGGCAGAAAAAAGCTCACAGCTGTGAGCAAATTTCTAACCTTTGTATTGTGTAAAGTAAAAGGTACTAATTTGTGATAGTAATTCTTCAGAAACACCTTTGATTGAGAAGTGTTGAATTCCATTTTTATCTTCAATTTCATATATTGCTAGCGCTTTTTGATCTACTTGATTATCTTGAATAAAGTAATTACGCTTGATAAATAAGTAGTCTAAGTAAGCAGTTGGTGTATAGTTGATAAAGTCAAAGTTATTTAAGTTAGCATACTTATCAGCTACCACTGGAGCAAATTGTTCATTTGCTAAATCCACATGGTTAATTAAGTTAACAATTAACTCTTTAAGGTGACTAGTATCTTTAGTTTTAAATAATTTATCTGAATATAAGATAAAGTTTTGCTTAATTAAATTATCACTTAGTAATTCATCAGTAACAAATTGATCATATAAGCTAAGTTTACTAATATCATCTAAAGTCTGATTATATAAATCAATTAATCTTTTTTCAATTGAAGCATATTTGGCAATATCCTTAAATATAGGCTTAAGCACTGAATCTAAGTAATCTTGATAAATTTTTAAACTGTATTTTTTATAAGCTTGATTTAAATCAAAAGTATTATTAGCTTTTGAAAAACGTCAGGTTATATTTTGCAGCACACTTTCATTCAATGTTTTATATAGCTTACTTTCATAGTTAGAATCAATATCATTTCTAACCACAATTCCATCAACTAATAAGACATTTTGACCTATTTTTAAGCCTTCAACAGTACCATTTGGTACTGTATCATAATTATTGTCTGAATAATACATATCTAGCATATCACCATTATAAACAATCCCACTGTCAGTTTGTTTATTACTTGGATCAAGTAATCTAGCCACAATATTTTGCCCATCTCCATCAAGAGTAATGTAACGTGAATTACTTACTGGATATGAAGTAGCTGCTTGAATAACATTTCCAAATTGTACAATTTGGTTCTTATAATTTTGTTCTGTAGAAGTCCCAGTAAAAGGTTGTAAGGTTAATTTATTATTTTGAAAGTCATAACCTGAAGCATATAACATATTGGTACGAATTGCATCAGTAATAATGTAGTTTCCATAACCACTTTTAGAAATTAAATTAAGTTCGTTTAATAATGAATATGGCTCAATAGTGGTTTGATATTGATTACTTAAGGCTGTTGCATTGGCCTGTAAGTTTTCAGGATTAATTTCTTTGCCATTGATAGCTTTAGACTTATTGTAAGCAATCATTCCATCTTGAGCATAATAAGGAATAAAGTATTCTCATAAGTGGACTGGATTAGCTAGTTTCTTACCATGAATGTCAGTAGTTAATTCATCATCATAAGAAGCAAGATGATTAAAGACAATTGGTGAATAAATCTCTTTTAGCACATTAGCTAAAAACTCTGTATCACCTAATTTATTAAGCAGTGCTTCATCAAAGTTAGCGTGATCTACACTTTTGAATAATTTTTTGAAATCAATTTTCTTAATGTGGCCTTTTTTAATTAAATCAATTGCTTGGAAGTCACTTCCAATTCCAGCAATAGCTTTATTGTTAACTAAAGCATTGGTGAATTCATTGATTTCATCAAAAGTTTTATAAGTAAAGTCTTTTTGAATTTTGTCAATATTAGTTTTTGACATATAAGACTTATAGTTATAAAACGCAGGCTTAAATGGGTGAGAAAATTTAAATGCAGAAAGTAAAATTACAACTAAAGCAATTATAAAACTGCCAATTGCAAGTAGTGCAATTTTGATCTTCTGAAGAGGGGTTTTTTCTTTCATAAATATCCTTTTTCTTTAAATATGCATTATTTTAATACAATCCAGAAAAAATAATTAAAAAACACTCAAAAAAATTGAGTGTTTTGCATCATAAGCCGTGTTCTGTTCCGCACAAAATTGTACGGTGCTGACAATTTATCTAATATCTTACGATATTCCCAAGCTTCATTCATTTCTTAGCTTGAGTTCCTCTACCAAAATTTGAGTTTCTAGCTTGCGGAGTTTACCCGTTTCATTTCTCTCGTCTCTGTGGCACTAGTCGTCTACAATTGCTTGTATCCAGGGCTTATTGGGCCAAGCGCAATCACTACCATCATCGCAGATGGTGCTAGCACGGACTTTCCTCTACATTTCTGCAGCTGTCAGCTGTATGCTTATATATAATACCATTAATCTAAGAGAAATTAAGAATTTTCTTAAAAGTCCATATCAGGAATTTCTAAATGATTATTTGCTTGCTTAGAAGATAGTTTAACATCTTTATTTAAGACAAATTTTAAATAATCATAAGCCAGCATATTAATATTAGCTTTATATCCATCAATGTATAAATTATGTGCATTAGCCAGTACCATTAAGCTATATGCATGTATTTTCTTATCTTTGATTTTTGTTGGCTTAGTACTTTTAAATCAAACTTTATTAACAATAGAGATATTAACTGGTTGCTTTTCATCTTGAATTTTGCCCAGATTTTTGTCAGACACAACAATAAATTTGTGTCTACCTGAGCAAACTGAGACTTGATGATATTTTTCAAGTGCATCCGGTTGCAACATATTTTCAATTAAGTTTTCATCTGCAAACTTACTATTTGCCATTTGTCATTCTTGGAAGATATTTATAAAAGAATTGCTCTGTCTAATATAGATCAAAGCATAAATTGTTGATAGGAATGACAATCCTGCTACCAGTAAAAGCGCTATGCCGATAAAAAATAATGTACTAGTTTGCTTATCAATAGCAATAAAGCAAATTGCTAAAATAAAGCTTGGAACAAATAAGACTATGCTATAGGTTATTAAGTATTTTAAAGTCTTGTTAAACTTAGTCCAGTAAGCTAAAATATCTTGAAAGAAAAAGTCTTGAATTTTGATTTTTCTCGAAATGTAATAATCAATATTTGTATCTTGTCTTTGTATTACTTGTGCCATTGTTCTAGGCTTAAAAATCATATGCAAAATATATATTAACGTAATAATCATATCTATTTAATTATAGAAAAAATTCATTAATGAACTACATAATTTAATTATTAAGCCTTGTAAGTAACAAATGTCCTAATTTTAAAATAATTGGATATAATTTTCTCATGCAGAAAACAATTGAAATAAAAAAATCAACATTTCACCAGTGAACTAAACTAAGAAAAGCAACATTATTTGCCGGAATTGCTATTTTGATTTTAATCTTTATTGCAACTTTATGAAGATGAGCGATTACAGCAAATGATATTGTTAGTATAATTGATAAATTTAGCCCTGAAGAAAAAGCTAAACTAGTAGCAGAAAAAGCTGTTCCGGCAGTGTTACCAAGTTTTTGAGCAATTACTGGAACATTTACTTGAATCAGCAACCTAGCAATCGGAATTGGACTAATACTTTTTGCCATTTACCCAAAAAGTTGAATTGCACAAAGAGCTTTATTTTTAGTTAACACCTATATCACAATTACATTTGTTGTCTTTTGAACATTAATTTTTCCAGTTAGCATAAAGCACTTCCAAGCTCAAAGATTCATTAATAGTACAATTGTGCACTTTCTAAATCCTTTAATTTGCTTTATTTTTGTGATCTTAAATCGCAAAAATATTCAAGTTACTAAGAGCACAATTTGGCTTTCTAGCACTGTGCTAGTGGCTTATTGATTCTTTGCTCTATTCTTATTTTTCTTAGGGCAACCTGTACTAGATGCTTTAGAAGTTAAAAACCCAGGCCCAGATCTTTATAAACAATTAGCTCTAGTTGTCTATGATTTCTTAAACTTCAAACATCCTCTTTTCTATAAAGGGAATAGTGTTGCAATTATAGTGCTTTTAAACTTAGTTATTTTCATTGTAGGATTCTTACTTACACCTGGAATTGGATTTGCTTGAAAATACGCCTTAAAAATCCCTTATGATAAAGTAACTGAATCATGAAATATACAATAATCCCTAGAACATAGGGGTAAAAATCTAGTTAACAAACAAAAGTTAGCTAGATTTTTCTTGCACTTTTCACGATATATATTAAATAATGCTTTATAATTAAACTAAATTATGATTACAGAAGAATTAATTGTTAAAAAGTCCACATTTATCGGTTATTTAATACCTTTATCATCAAAGGATGAAGTTAAAGATATTATTGCTCAATTAAGAAAAGAACACAAGAAAGCTCGCCATGTTTGCCATGCTTATTTAATTAATCAAAATGGAGCTGAATCAGCTGGATTTAGCGATGATGGTGAACCTAAAAATACTGCAGGTAGACCTATTTATGATCTAATAACTTTAAAAGGAATATCTAATGTACTAGTCGTAGTAGTTCGGTATTTTGGCGGGATAAAACTTGGAGCTGGAGGCTTAATTCGTGCATATCGTGAATGTGCTTCAATGACAATTAATAAATATCTTGAAGAAAGGAAAGAAAATGTTAAAAATTAATTATGATAAGCCAGGGTCAAACCTACGCTTAAAAGCTGCTTTTGAAGGGCAAAATTTCCCCCAATGAGTTGCTAAAAAACAAGGAAGAATTACAAATAATTTACAAGCAAATGAATCTTATGTATATTTTGATGCTAAACACCAAACATTAGATGAATTATTAGCTTTCTTTAAACAATTACCAGAAAGCATTAACTATTCATATGATATTGATGTTGAAAGCTTTGTACTAGAAGGGAAAATTTCTTACGATGCTACTTTAAGAGGAATTTATTCTAAAGTTGCGTTTGGATCAGCTAAACTATTTAAGAAAACAATTGAAAAAGAAGAAAAAGAAACTAATACACTTTCTTTATTCTTAAACAGATCTCAAGCTGAATATGGTGAAGAAATTAAGAAACTTGAAATCATTGCTAAAGCAGTAAATGACACAAGAAACTTACAAATCATGCCAGAAAACTTCTTAAATTCAGAACAACTAGCTGCTGCTATTGCTTCTGATTTTAGCGGAATTGCCAACTTAGAAGTTCAAGTGTTAACTAAAAAGGAAATTGAAGAATTAAACATGGGATTACTTCTTTCAGTTAACAAAGGAAGTACTCATGAAGCTCGTGTAGTTATTGTTACATACAAAGGTAACAAAATGAATAAAAAAGACCACGTGGCTATTGTTGGTAAAGGTATTACATTTGACACTGGAGGTGTTAACACTAAAGGATATCACATGGAAGGTATGAAATACGATATGTCAGGTTCTGTAATTGCAGCTTATGCAGTTAAAGCGCTTGCACAAATGAAAGCTAAAGTTAATGCTTCAGCAATTATGTGCATTACTGACAATAGAATTAATGCAGATGCTTCATTGCCAGAAAATGTTTACCAATCAATGAGTGGAAAATGAGTTGAAGTAGTTGATACTGATGCTGAAGGACGTTTAGTACTTGCTGATGGAATTTTCTATGCAGCAGATAGAATTAAACCTTCAACAATTATTGATGTTGCTACTTTAACTGGTTCAATTCTAGTTGCACTTGGAAATACATATTCAGGTATTTGATCAACTAACGATGATAAATATAGCCTATTTGCTCAAGCTGCAGCAAATGCTCAAGAAAAAGTATGAAGAATGCCTCTTCATGAAGATTACAATAAAGGAAATAAAGGATCAAAAGTTGCTGATTTAGCATCATGATCACAAACAGTTCGTGTAGATTCTTCACAAGCTGCTATGTTTTTAAAAGAATTTACTAAAGATATCGACTTTATTCACTGTGACGTTGCTGGAACAGCTGACGTTCAAGGTGAACCACAAGGTTGCTTAGTGGCTACTTTAGTCGAATATGCTTTATTAAGTCAAAAATAATGACCATATTTAGTATTATTTTAGGCTTCTTTGCTTGCTTACCAGTATTATTTGGAAGTTACAAATTAATAAGAACTAAACATGTTGATGGCTTTTCTGTTTTTAGTATTATGGTTTCGCAAACTGGATCATTATGCTACTCAATTATGGGATGAAATAATCCTGAATACTTAGCAATTATTATTTCAGGTGGGGCTGTTTATTTTGCTAATGTGTTACTAATGAGCATTTACTTTGCTTTTAGCAAAAATATAGTCACAATAGGTAAATTAAAATTAAATCACTGAACTCAATTTAGTTTAAACCTAGGAATGTGATGTCCATTCTACATAATTATTGCTCTTGTGTTTAGCTTTGTGCATACTGATTCACCTATTTTCGAGGCATTCTTCTCATTCTTAGCACCATTCTTAATCGCTTTTGCAGTTATGCCACAAATTATCGAAACATTTAAGACTAAAGATGTTAAAAATCTTTCTCTACCAATGTTTTCAATTAGCCAAGTATTATGTACTTGCTGACTTGTTTGATGATCTATTAATACTAATACTGAAGCATCAGCAGCCAATATCATTGGTGTCTGTGCCCAAGTATTCTTCTTTTCAATTAATGCTATCCAAATTGCTTTAATAATAAAACATAGATACATTAAGAAGGATCAAGTTTAAATAAAAAATAAATAACTACCACTTTAATTAAAAAGGGTAAAATATAACTACTTAGTTAAATACAAATTAGAAGGAGAAAATTATGTTTATTAAAAACGTTGACAAAACAAGAAATAATGCAATGTTATTAAAAGCTGTTTTCAAAGGTGATTCATACGATAAAACACTTGTTGAAAAAAACAATGTTGTTACAGATTACTTTGATAAAAACGAAGCTTTAGTATATTTAGGTGAAGGTGATAAATTCAAATATGAATCATTATATGCCTTTGCTAAAGGATTCTTTGCTTCACAAGCTAGAGAATATCAAATTGATTTAGCAAGCTTTGTTAAAGGAAACTTAACATTAGCTTTAGTTGTTAAAGCATTTGTTGAAGCTTATAACTATGTAAACGCTGACATTTACTCAGCTAAAACAAGCAAAAAAGATGAAAAATTTGCTGTTTCATTACTTTCAAATGCAAATGAAGCTGAATACAAAGCAGAATTAGATAAAGCTGTTATCTTATCAGAAGCTGTTAATTTTGCAAGAAACTTACAAGTTACACCTCCAAACATCTGTAACTCAGAATGATTAGCAGACCAAGTTGTTGCTGATTTAGCTAAATACGATAACTTAAAAGTTACAGTATTAGACAAAAAAGCTATTGAAGAAAACAAAATGGGATTATTACTTTCAGTTAACCGTGGAAGCGTTTATGAACCACGTGTAGTTGTAATTGAATACAACGGAAATCCTGATTCAAAAGAAAAAACAGTTTATGTTGGTAAAGGAATTACATTTGACTCTGGTGGATACAACATCAAAACCGGAAGAAACATGCTTGGAATGAAATATGACATGTCAGGTTCAGTATTTGTTGCCTCAGCTTTAAAAGCTATTGCACAATTAAAACCAAAAGCAAACGTAGCTGCTGTAATGTGTATTACAGATAACAGAGTTAACGGAGATGCTTCATTACCTGATTCAGTATGAACAAGTATGAATGGTAAAACTGTTGAAATCAACAACACAGATGCTGAAGGTCGTTTAGTAATGGCTGATGGTTTAACATATGGTGTTAGAAAATTAGGAGCAACAAGATTAGTTGACGTTGCTACATTAACAGGTGCAATCTTAGTTGCTTTAGGACAAACATATACAGGAGTTTGAGCTACAAGCGAAAAAGCTTGAGAAGAGCTTTCTACAGCTGCTAAAGAATCAAACGAACTTGTATGAAGAATGCCATTAGATGAAGCTTTTGCTAAAGAAATTAGAAACTCAGTTGTTGCTGACTTAAAGAACACAGATTTAAGCGGAATTGGTGGTGGATCATCATCAGCTGCTATGTTCTTAAAAGAATTCACAGAAGATGTTGAATACATTCACTTAGATGTTGCTGGAACAGCTGATATTGCTTCACGTCCAACAGGTGTAATGGTTAAAACATTAACACAATTAGCTTTAAACAATAAATAATTATTAATTTTAAGATAGCAAATTTTGTTGTTGCAAATATGCTATCTTTTTTTGAAAGAAAAAGTGAAACTAAAAACTACAGAAACTGGAAAATGGCAAACTAATCACGATATAATCCTACGTTTCCCAGCAGTAGCATAATAAAATAAACCAGCCACAGTGAATGCTGTAGTTGGCTTGAAACTTTATTTAATATTTAAATGATTAAAAATATTTAATATTAATTGGTAGTCTTCCCAGCTTTGTTGTAAGGCTGGGTTTTTAATTTCGATTGTATTTATAAGTTTTTGTCAAAATAGTGTTCAACTTGTTTAACATCATTAATCATAGTAATGATTCTAGATGTAGTCATTTTATCCTTCTTAGCAAGACCTAAAAAATCATTAATTTTATAGGTAAGGAATTTTAACATTACTAAAGAAAGAAAACATAAACAAATATATCCTTGTATATTTTTTCATGTAGAAAGATACATTGGTCTTAATGATAATGCGCCTTTTAATGTTCTAAAGTTTTCTTCAGCCTGTCATTGTTTTGCATATAGCTCAACGATTTCAGTTTCTTTAAGATCAACTCTATTAGTTTCGTAAACATAAAATCCATCGAATTTTTCATCTTCTAGGACTTTATCATAGTCTAATTCATAAAAACCTGACTTATCTGTTGGTTTAAAGAAACGATATTTCTTTCCTCCAACCATATCTTCATATGACACTTTTCCATTTTTAGCTTTCTTATTGAAGTTATCAATAAGAATTTTTCTATCTTCATAGTCTTTTTTGCTCTTTTTCACTAAAAGTGATTATTTGTTTTCTAGTGTGACCATTTTTTCTTCCATTACGGTATAGAGATATTATCTCTCTGCTCTTATATAAGAGTCCATTTTCATTAATGTAATCCTTTTCACTAAGAACATATTCTTTGAATTCTTTTGAACCTTTTTTCATTCTGTATGAAATAATGTAATTTAGTTTTTATCTTCTAAAAATCTTATATTTTTATTTACAGACATTCCTTTATCAGCAATAACAGTAACTGTGGTTATGCTGTATATTTTTGCAGTTCAAGTATAAAAGGAATAAAAGTGGATGAATCAGCTGTATTTCCGGGGAAAACTTTGTAGTGCACTGGTATACCATTACTATCAGTGGCGAGTCCAATAACGATTTGGTCTTCTTTAAATTTTCCATCTTTTGAATAACCTGGTTTCTTATAACCATCTCGACTAAATGTTTCAAAATAAGCTGTTGTTGAGTCAAATCAAACTATACTTACATCTCTTTTGTACTCATTTTTCATGGTTTCATTTATATTGCTTAAGTATTTGATTTTTGTTATCAGCAATATATTCTAGTGATCTATAAAACGAATTTTTAGAATAAAAATCTTGTTTTTCTTTAGTTGCATTTTTGTACGTAGCATAAACACTTAAGTGGATTTTTAATTCTTTGATATATTTGTTGCTTTACAACATCATTTAAACTTACTGATTTTGTAGTTTTACAATCCTTGAAAATATCAAAATAATCAATTAATCGAGAAATTAAGTCGAATCCAACAAATTTTTCATATGTCTCATTTATTTTAGGGCTTTTATTTTTGATCTTTTATTAATTTCATTAATAACCTCTTCTTTTGTCATTGAGAGAGGAAGAGTTTTTATAATTTGTTTTATTTTTTCGACTGAATTTTCTTGGTATTTATCAAAATCTTCTTCATATCCTATCCCGAATCTTACAGCATATCCTGTTTTGTTTGTGCTTTGATATCCAACAGATATATAAGTTCCTTTTTGTCTTTTAGATCTTGAAATTATTCAATTTATTTCATGTAGGTTCTTCTTTTTCATGAATATATTATACCACATTTAGTAGCATAGTAGCATAATATTTATATTTTTTTCAAAAATATAGCCACCTAAAAAGTGACTATATTTGGCCCAAGTGGGAAACGCAGGAAAAACTACAGAAACTGGAAAATGGCAAACTAATCACGATATAATGCTTAAGAATGATAATAATTTAGAAATTTTTAATACTAATGTTTAAGGCAAAATTCAAGGATAAGCCTTTATACAAATACTATGCTGCTATGATGAAGAATTTATTAGACAATTTATCTCTTATAGTAAAAAAAGCAAAATTAGAAGCTGAAATAATATTTAAATCAATTTTTATAAAAACATCTTTTAGAGCTAAATTATTGGTACTTTAAAGATATTTTTTTGAACGATTAAACCTTTAGGCTAAAGAATTAAACTTTTATAATTTACAAAATGTGGAACAAAATCATAATTTCCACATTTTTACACCATTTCGCCTATATTTAGGTAATAAATTATTATAATTAACTATATATGAAAGGAAAATTCTAATATGAACAATCGAAAATATAAATTAATTCTATCTAGTGTAGTTGCAACTAGTGGAATTTGCTTACCTGTTATTGCTATCTCTGCAAGCGCTACTAACGAAACAGTAAGTGCACAAGGAGATAACGTAGATCCTTTACAAACAAGTAAAGAGGAAGTAACAAATATTATAACTGCTGATGCTCAATTATCACCAGCACAAAAAGAAGCTTTTAATACTCAAGTCTCAAACGCTAAAAACGATGATGAACTAAACAAAATTAAAACTGAAATAAATGCATTAAACGAATTAGTACAAGAAATCTCAACATTCGATTCTCTTGCAACTAGCTATGAATACAAGCTTTCAACTAAAGTCCAACAAGATGCATTTACTAAAGCATTCACTGAATTAGATGAAACAAAGAAAACTTATGTTCAAAGCATAGTAAATAAAACTTATGCTGCTACAACAGCTCAAGCTATTAGTACAGAATTAAAAGACTTACTTGCTGCATATAATCAACTAAGCGGAATTAAAACATATGAAATAATTAAGTATGCTTTAACTAACGAAGCAATTATTAGAGCTTACAGCTCAAAAAATGCCACAATTTTAGATCCAGCATTTACAACCTTAAAAGAAGTTCAAACTACTGCTCTTACAGCAGAAACAGTTTTTGACCTCAACAAGATTAATTCTGCCATTGAAACTATTGGTCAAGAAAACATTATTGCATCAATTCAAATTTCAAATTCAAGAAAGCAACTTGATGATGCACTTCAAACTGCTACAGCAAATCCAGCTATTCCATACATTAGCACATTAATATCATTTGGAAAAGGTTTATTATTAAATGATGGTAAAATTGTTGCTACACCAGCTGCTGCATTAGATACAGTTTATGCTGAATTAAATACGCTTCTTAAAGAAGCTCCAACTGTTGCTGATTTATCAAACTTAGTAAGTAATACTAATTCACAAATTGCTGCTTTAGAATCATTTAAAACTTCAGATAACAAAGCATTAGCTAGTCTAGCTGAAAAAGTAGCTGCAATTATCACTTTATATGCAAACGCAGCAACCAAAGCTTCTAACGACTATAACAAGAACCTTCAAGATAACTTAATTAACTTTATTGTTGAATCAAATAAACAAGTAGCTAGCTTATCTCTTGAAGCTTACAACACTCAATTGGCTAAATATAGCCAAACTGTTAATGCTCCTTTAGAAGAACTAAAAGCAACTATTACTCCACTAGTTCAAACCTTTGATCCATTATTTGCCCAAACAATTGACTTAGTAACAGAAATGGATAAGGCTACTGCTGAAATTAAAGCTTCTGCTCAATACGCTAACACAACACAATACTTAAAAACACAAATTGACTCACTAAATCAAGAACTGAAAAAAGCTTTAGCTGAAGCTAGTGAAATCGATTCTCAATTCCCAGGTTTCCCTGCTTTCTTAAATACAGATAATTCTAACTTTAATTATAAATATGTTGATGCACTAAACACTTTACAAGATATCGAAACTAAATTTGCTAACACTAAGGCAGAAATTAGCAAATTCCCTGACACTCCACTTGTAAACGGAAAACAAGCAGCAGTTATTGAACTTGAACAAAAATTAAGTATCTTTACTCCTGCAGCTAAAGAACTATTTGACAAACAATTCCAAACACTTCCTACATATGAAGCTACCCTAGGATTCATTGCTAAAGCTAGTGATTACAACACTATAGTAAATAAACTATTTGTCTACTCAACTAAGAGTTTAGATTCATCAACAAGTTCACTAAATGTATTAATTAGCGATCTTGGAACATCTGAAAAGGTTACACCAGCTGAAAATAACTTAAGTGTAGATTCTAGTGCTTTAATTTCATTAGCTGGAGATAACTCTGTTGCAGACTTCCAAACTGCACTTGATTCAATCACTAATGCTTTTACAAACTTGCAAGAATTTATGTATCAAATTAACAAATTTGAAAATTCAACATTTGATACTAATTCTCAATTCCAAGACAGCTCACTTGCTGCAACAAATGCTATTGCTAAATTTACCGAAGATATTCAAGAAAATGCACAACTTAGCTCATTATTTAACTCAGTAATTGATCTAGATGCCTTTAATGCAGCAAATACAACCAGAATTAAAGACAACACTTTATATGTAAAACTTATTGGCGCTATTGAATCTAAGAATGTAGCAGAATTTAATACCCTAGCTGAAGAACAAACCTCAGATCCTCGCATTATAAACTTAGTTAAATACATTAAAGAAACCAATTACTTAAAATACACTCAAATTCCTGCAGTTAAATTAACTACTCATGATAAAAATATCATGAATAATATAATTAATACAAAAGAATTTTATGGACTATCACCAATTGCTCAAGACGCAATTAAATTTGATTACCCAGTACAACGTCAAGGATTTTGAATTGCTATTGGGGTTTTAGGTGCTATAGTTGCCACATTCGGATTTGCACTCCTATTTGTTAAAAAAGCAAAAAGAAACAAATAATTTAATATTTATAGGCACACATACGTGTGCTTTTTTATACAAAAAACTGCTCAAGGCAGTTATTTGTGAATTTCATATTCTTTATCTAAGATATAGTTCTTTAATCTTAATTTTAATTTAGGGAATAGATTTCTAGCTGGAATAACACTATTACTTTCAGCTTCTAAAAATGCTTTAGCTTTATTTTTATCAACTAATTCAACTAGTTTGTCAAATCTTGAAAAGTCATTATAATTTTCTTCATTTGGCACATAATTAATATATTCATTTAATTCAGCTTCTGGTACTCCAAATGCGAGAGCAAAATTATGTATATTTGTCGTTTTAGTTGTGACTTTTCTTTCATTGATATAGTCTCTAAAGCTTTTATCTGGACTAAGAATTAATTCACCTGATTGAATTTCAAAAATCAATGAGTTAGCAATGCTTTGTTCTTCTTGTGATAAGGTTGCAAATGATGATTGTAATTCTTGCAATTTATTTTGTACTAATTCAGCATCTTTATTTATTTGTAGTTCTTTAGTTCACTTAGTAAATTTTTCTTCTAAGTAATCTTTATCAATTCTAGTTGCATCCATTTCTATGATGGTTGTATCTACATCATAGGCACTTTCGCCAGCTGTTGCATATTCTTTTTTGGCTAGTTCCTTTAATTCATTATATCTTTGGATTAAGATATCATAAGTTACACGTTCTAAATCACAAGTAACTTGTCTAGGTTTCATTCCCTCTTCAGGATCAAATTCGGTATAATGAGTAACTTTTTCTCAGTTAAACCCTTGTAAGGTAGCAGCTTGAATTCTTCTTCATAGTTTATTAAATTCACTAGCAAATTTAGCCTTTGCTGCCTTAGATTCAGGGTTTTTCTCAAAATTATGAATTCCTTCAGCCAGAAAGATTTGAGAGATTTCTTTAAATAACACATTAACTGTAACAATATTTTGACCAATTTTATCAACGTAAGCTACACTAGCTTTATTTCCTGAGTAAACTTTAAAAGCTTCCTCAATGTTTCTTACCATGGTATAAGGCTTTTTGTATAGCTTGATATTTCCTGATTCCTTACGAATTGTTTCAATCCGGTTAGTTCTCGAAAAGGCTTGAATTAAACCACTATATTCAAGTATTTTATCTAGATATAAGGTATTAACATATTTAGAATCATATCCTGTTAGCATTTGATCAACTACAATAAGTAAATCCAGACGCTTAGAAGTTTCTTTAGCAATTCCAATATAAGCTCCCTTGTGAGCTAGACGATTAGCAACATCTTTTTTGAACTTATCTCAATCAGTTACCATAAAACATTGGTCAAAGTTAGTATTGTAATCTTGTAAGATTTCAGCCTTTCCATCTTCTTTAAATAATGAACGTTCGGTATCAATGTTATCAATATTAGGATCAAATAAACAAGTAATTTTTAATTGAGGCCCACTTGGATTTTCTTGCATACGTAACTTAAATAAACGATAATACATGATTGCTTCAGGAATTGAACTTACAGCCATAATCGCACTATAAATTCTTCCTATACTTAGTACTTCTCAGTTCTTTAAGATATCACTAACAACCATATTTTTATGGGTTTTTAAATTAGTTGCTTCCTCTTCTCAAGGGCGCTTATATTGCACTTCTGGTATTAAATCTTCTAGTCCAGTTTTTCTTTTACCTAACGAATCAATATAACCAGCATTAGGGAATTTTTTAGGATCATTGTAATATAAGAATGCTCCTTCTTTATCTGGATTATTAAACACTTCACTCTCACTATTAGCTTTTGCTTCACGTAAAGCAATTTGCTTTCTAATTGCTTTATAATCTAGAGTAATAACAGGTGTGTAGTCAAATCCTAGTACACTTTTATCTTTAATTCCATCTACAATGGTATAACGGTGTAATTCATCTCCAAAAACATCAACAGTAGTACTATTTGATTTCATGTTTTCTTCTTGAATTGGAGTTCCGGTAAATCCAAAGAAGATAGCATTTTTAAATAATTGTTTAATTTTAACAAACATATCTCCAAAAGTTGACCGGTGACATTCATCCACAATAAAGACTAAACGTTTATTATTAATAATTTCTAAGTCTTTTTCAGTACGGTATTCAGTATCAATTCTATTCATTTTTTGAATCGAAGTCACAATTAAGCTATCACTAGCTGCATTCGATTTTAATTTTGAAATTAACGAATAAGTATTATGGGTATCTTGCACAGATTCTTGATCCTCTGCAAAGTTACGATATTCATTTAATGATTGAGTACTTAATTCAATTCTATCTACTAAGAAAATTACCTTATCTGCATCTTTTGAATTAGCAATTAATTGAGCTGTTTTAAAGGAAGTAAGCGTCTTTCCTGACCCTGTGGTATGTCAAATGTAACCACCTTTAATTCCTTTTCTGCCTCAGTTTTCGTCACGATTAATTCTTCGAACTTTTTCAGCAATTGCTCTAGCTGCATAAATCTGATAGCTACGCATAACTTTAAGCGTTCCACTATTTCGATCATTGCCATCACTTTCAGCCACTGTATAAAATCCAATTAATTCATGTGCCATTGGAATGTTTAAAAAGAAGGTTGATAATTTACGTCAATCATTAATTACATCGTTATTCATATCAGCATAATGGAAGAAGAATTTTTCATTAAATTCACTATCTCCAGGGTTAGCAAAGTAAACCATTTCTTCCGGTGTCATAGCCACAAAAATTTGTACCATGTTAAATAAACCAGTAAAGCATTGTTCAGCCTTATATTTTTTAATTTGGTTAGTTGCTTCTGAAAGAGAAACTCCTGAACGTTTTAATTCAATATGAATTAAAGGCATTCCATTAATAAGCAGTAATAAATCCCCTCTGCGATCACTTTTAAGTGGGTTATCAATTCTAAAAATAGGTTGTTCAACTATTTGATAAGTTGAAATACCAGCTGCAATTTCATCACGATCATAAATTTTAAGACTGATTTCTCTACCATAGTTATTAAGATCGTCTTTATTGTCACGAATAATTGAAATAGTTTTACCATTAACAAACTTATTAATGTGGTACGGAGTAGCGTATCTTACTTTTTCTAGAATTTGGTTCATTTCTCCTTTAGTTAACGGATAGTTACCTAAACGATATGAATCACGGTTATTCTTGTATAAGATATCTGCTCAGTTTTGGATTAGTTCTTCTTCTGTTTTATTTTTGAGTACTTGAGTTTCTCACCCATTCTGGGTTAGCTTTTCAATTAAAGCTTTTTCAAATTTTAATTCTGAGTCAAAAGTCATTTTTGCCTTTCTTTGATAATTTTCTCGTTATATAAAGAATTAGCCCTAGGCTTAGGGCTAAATGTTATTTTATTAATTCATTGATAATAATTTTTTGAATTCTTCTAAACCTTTTTTATCTTCTTCATTAGCATCAAGTTCATCAATTAATGAAATTAATGTATTTGAAACTTCTCTGATATCATTTTCAATATCCATTAAGGTGTTTTGGTATTTTTCGCCAAGTTTCTTAATATTATCAGCATAAGTTTCAAGAATAGTTGTAGGCAAGCTTTCTAGTGATTTAATTACTGGATTTACTCATTTAATAGTAATCAATTCTCTAGCATCAGTATCGCTTAAAGTATCATAAATAGCAATAGTTTGTTTTACAAGTTCTTCAGCTAGTGCCTTGCTTTGTTTTGCTACTTCTTTTTTCTCTGCACCTAGAGTTGAAATTTCAACAATTTTAGCCTCAAATCCTTCAGGATCATTGCTTGCTACTTTGCTAAATTCTTTAAGCACTGATTTAACTTCTTTATCAATTAATTTACCTGTATCTTCAGCAAATAAGTTGCTGTAAGTTTCTTTATCTTCTTCAGTGATTTCACCAGTTAATTCTTCAATTCTAGCATCAATGTCTTGTACTCTTTGTTCAAGAGCTACTTGTTGTTGTTTTAAGTCTTGAAGTTTAACTTCTTGAATTAATTCAAAAGGTAAGATGTATCCCATGTAGCCATCTTGTACTTCGATTGGATTATTGCTTTTATCTTTCTTAGAAACCATTTTAGGTTTAATAGCTTTGATTACATCAAAACCTTCAGCTTGAATTACTTCTAAATCATTAGAAACAACTTTTCATTCATCATCCATTAATTGGTAAGCTTGATAGAAATCTACTAATTTTTTATTTTGTAAGCTAGCTGCTAGATGATTGCTAATAATATCTTCTTCTTGGTGGATGTTTACTTGCATCATTCCATCAATTAATTCTTTCTTTAGGAAGGCTTCAAATGAGCTTAAAGAATCTTTAAAGTCTTGCTCATAAGCTTTAACTTCACCATTAGCGAAAATATCTTGATAAATGTCTTTGTTTTTAAGTTCTGAATATTTATCATTAATTGGAGCAAATAGTTCTTCCTTAAGAGTTGGGAAAGCATTTCATAGATCGTCAAAGGCTTCTAATTCGCTGTTTGGAACTCCTCCAAACATTGAAGCATAAATATCTCATGATTCTGCTTTAGCATTAGAATCAACATAACGTGGAATGTTAAGATTGAAATCATTTTGTCTAATTTCTTCTCTTGAAACTTTACGTGAGAATTTATCAAGATCAGCTCTTGATACATAAGTATCAACAATCTTTTTAATATCTGAAGATTGTAATCTATTATTCTTACCATCTTTAATAAAGTTCTTAGATGCATCAATAAAGAGTACATCGTCATTAACTCTATCTTTTCTAAGCACCATAACAATTGTAGGAATACCTGTTCCAAAGAAAATATTAGCTGGTAATCCAATAATTGCATCAATATTATTCTTTTCAATTAAATTACGTCTAATTCTTTCTTCTTCACCACCTCTGAATAATACTCCGTGTGGTAGAACGATTGTAAGTACTCCATCACTCTTTAAATGGTATAAATCATGTAATAAGAAAGCATAGTCAGCTTTAGATTTATATTAGGATAAAAATTTTAGACACATAGCGCCATATGATTAGAAATATCATATGGTGTTTTATATTCTAAATTTCTTTGTGGTCTTTCTGTGTTATATCAAAACACGAATGAATTAATTAAATTATAAACTATTTCATATTCTAAATTGGATGTATTATAAAAGTCAAAAAGTTCTCTTTGAAATATTGAAAATAAGAATTCTGATGGCCTATTTCTTAATGAATTGCCCTTTGGAGACATTGATTGAGCTATATTAAGAGACTTTAAAAAATTTGAAAACATTTTGTTTGCATATTCGATACCATGATCAGAGTGAAAAACACTTGGTTTTATATTATATTTATCGATGCATGCCTGCAATAAATTTATACTTGCTTGTGCAGTTCTATCAATAGATAATGTTCAGCCAAGTATCGCACCAGAATAAGTTTCAGTAACCACATGTAAATAATGTCAAACACCATTTACTTTCACATATTTAATATCTGCATGTAAAACTTCTCCAAAATAACTTGAAACGAAATTTCCTTTAATCAAATCTGGAGCCCAAACTCTATCATATTTTTCTTCCTTTGGTGGTTTATCTTTTCTTCTATTTTTATATGCATTTGATTTATAACCCAAAGAATCAAAATTAATTCTAAAAGCATAAGTTGAAATTTTATGCCCTGTCTCATAGACGTATTTGTGAAAAAGTTTATCTCTTCCAATGACATTATTTGATAATTCGATTTGCGTTTTTAGCCAATCAATAACAGTATCATCTAAATATTGATTTCTTCTATCTATTTTTTCTGCTTTTTCATATGTGCTGTAAATAGATGTTCTGTTTACATGAAATACCTCAGCTGCTAATTTATTGTTATGAAATGATTGATTTTTTTGCTTTCTTTCTTTTATCTTTTGAATGATTACATTTGGATTAATACCATTTTCCTCTAATATTTCTTCCATAATTTCTTGATATAAATTTCTATCATGATCATCGAATTCATTAATGCTTCTACGTTTAGGTGGCCTACCTGATGCTTTCCCTTTTTTAGAAGATTTTCCGGTTTGAGATTCTAATTTTGTCATATCAGTATTATATATGTTAATTCAATATTTGATATATTTGTATGCGTATCGATAAGGATTAACATTACGTTTTCTTCTGGCATATGAAGTGTATACGTCTTTGTATCTTTCTTCTCAAAATTCTTCAACAAATTCTATTTGAGCATACTCGATTCCTTTATTTAAAGCAAGATTAATATATTTTAATTTTTGTTCTACAGTGAATTGTTTTCTTGACATAAAAAACACATTCCTTTCTTAATTTTGGAATGTGTCTTAAAATTTTCTCCTAATATATAGTCAGCTTTAGATTTTGGAGCAATACCATATTCAGCAAATCTTGGATCATTTTCCATCATTTCAGGATCTCATGGTTGAGAATATGGAGGGTTTGAAACAACTGCATCTAAATATAAACGTTCATAAACCTTGTTTTCATCAAAATATGGTCAGTCTTCTTTTAAAGTATCACCATTTCTTGTTTCAATATTGTTAGGTAAAATACCTCTCATGATAAGGTTCATACGGGTTAAGTTGTATGTACTATCTTTTAGCTCTTGAGCATAGTATTTAATGTTTGACTTGTCAATGTATTTAGACATACTTTTACCAATGTTAATTAGTAAAGAACCTGAACCTGAGGTAGGGTCATAAATACTAATAGTTTCTTTGTTTTTAAGTACATGAGAAACAATTTCAGCCATTAATACTGAAACTTCATGTGGAGTATAAAATTCTCCAGCTTTTTTACCAGCATTAGCAGCAAACATAGAAATTAAATATTCATAGATAAATCCAAGCACATCATAGTCTTGTTTATCATCCATAGGAATATCTTTAATGATGTTAATAATTGAGGCAATTTCTTTGGTTTGAGCTCCAGTACTATCTCCTAGTTTAGAAAGTCCTGTTTCAAGTGTATTAAAGATTTTATTAAATACTTTCTTGTGCTTTGGACCAATATTGCTATTGAAACGAGCTAATCCTCTGTGAACTGTATCAATTCCAAAGTCTTTTCCCATTTTTAATCAAGTTGAGAACAAATCATCATATTGAATGTAATATCCAAGTGTTGATTGAATATCAACAATAGTTTCAATCATAGCTTGGTCATCTTCTGATAATGATTCAAATTCATCCTTGTTATTGATTAAAGATAAATCATAATTATTTTCACCTAGGTATTTTAAGTCATCATTTGTATAGTTATATTTAGAAATTAAATATTTTTCTTCTTGTTCTGATAAGAATTTGTAAAAAATAAACCCTAGGATGTAGTCTTTGTATTCATTAGCCTCGATTTTTGAACGCATACTGTTGGCTGATGCCCATATTCTGTTTGCCAATTCTTGTTTATTCATATAGTGCTCCTTTTATTATTTAAATTTAAATAAATTACTAAATAATTTTATCATATGATTAATTTTAAGGGTAAAAAAAGGGCCAAATCCATGCTAAATGGAACAAATTTAAGAAACTTCCACATTTTTCCATAAAAATATAAAAATGTAGTCATTTGACTACATAAATCTAACAAAACATTTTTTCTAATAAAGCTTGCTTAATGTTGTTTAATTTTTTGAGTTTAAGTTCTTGAGATTTAATTAGGGAGTCTAAACCTACGATTAATTGTCCTATTTTATTTTGCTCTAATCGCGATGTATATGGAACTAATATAGAATTAAAACCATTAATATCGATGCTTCTTCCGTCCCTAATCCCATAAACATGATTGTTTAAATCAGTATTTATAAATTTCTTTCTTCTGAAATAGTAATAATACATTTCTGTATCAGCACAATCACTTTTAAATATATGATAAGCAGGGCTAACAAGTCCATCATGATTTGCTTTTTCAAGACCACCTTCAAAAGAACGCAAGTGCATAATAAGAGATCCTTTGTGGACTAATTTTAAGTTGCTTATATTTTCTGCATCTGATTTTACAGTTCTTCCAGATTCCTCCCTTAATACAGTTCCGATTCCTTGCTTTATGGATAAGAGGGGATATTGATTGTTATTTTTTAAAGAATATTCATCAAATATATCATCTATTCTTTTGCATGACCATTCTTCTTCAAACCCTTTAAATCTTATTTCTGGAAATTTTTGATTTTCTGAAGCAAACATTTTACTTAGAAATGATTGTTTGACTTCATTAAGTTTTTTAAGTTTTAATTCTTGAGATTGAATAAGAAAGTCTAAACCTACAATTAATTGTCCTATTTTATTTTGCTCTAATAGCGATGTATATGGAATTAATATAGAATTAAAACCATTAATATCGATGCTTCTTCCGTCCCTAATCCCATAGACATGATTGTTTAAATCAGTATTTATAAATTTCTTTCTTCTGAAATAGTAATAATACATTTCTGTATCAGCACAATCACTTTTAAATATATGATAAGCAGGGCTAACAAGTCCATCATGATTTGCTTTTTCAAGACCACCTTCAAAAGAACGCAAGTGCATAATAAGAGATCCTTTGTGGACTAATTTTAAGTTGCTTATATTTTCTGCATCTGATTTTACAGTTCTTCCAGATTCCTCCCTTAATACAGTTCCGATTCCTTGCTTTATGGATAAGAGGGGATATTGATTGTTATTTTTTAAAGAATATTCATCAAATATATCATCTATTCTTTTGCATGACCATTCTTCTTCAAACCCCTTAAACCTTATTTCTGGCACTAATTTTTCCTTTTGCATATATCCTTCTTTCTCAAGAAAACTGTTTATAAATTAATTTTATCATATGCTAAATTTTCTAGCTTAAAAAGGCAAAATAAAAAGCTGGTAAGCAATGTTACCAACTTGTTTTTAAGCATATATTACAATAATAAATGCAATTGAGAGGAATAAATACAACACTGAAGCAAAAACAAATGGAAATTTGGTTTTGGGATGGCTAGCTGCATAATCTTCTCTTTTTTGTGCTTCAAGCTTTTTCTTTTCTAAATAAAGACGTTTTTCTTCATTAGGCATCTTTTTGAGATTTCTTTGTTCTTTTGAATCTTGAATATTATCAAGTGACAATCTCATTTTCTTAAAGGTACGTTCTAAAAAGCCTAGTTTAAGTACTAACGCAATAATTGCAATAAAGAAAGTTATAAAGGCAGGGACTGAGAAAGCATCAATAGCTTTGTTATAATCCCAATGTTCCTTATTGACAATGTAATAAGGAATAACTATTGCAAAATATAATACTAGAAAAACTAAGTTAATGATGTAAAAACGTAAGCTTGTAAACTCGTTTTTAAGTTTTAGCCCTATTTTGTAGGTAAATTTATTCATTATTATTTTTTGCTAATCATTTTTCAACTTGAGATTTTGTACCATAGACATAGTGCAATCCATCTTCAACCTCAAATTGAGTTGCGATGTTAGGGAACATTTGTTCTTCTAAATAAGAAAGTTCGAATTTAACATCTTGGAATTTTTCGTTAGCATTTGAAATTTTAGGTATAGCTTTAAATAAGTTAATTGTGTAAGGGTGGATTGGTTTAGCATAAATAGCTTCTGTTTTTCCTGATTCAACAATTTTACCAAGGTGCATGATTTGAACTCTATCAGCTATATATTCAATCATTGAAAGGTCGTGAGCAATAAACACCATACCAATATTTTTCTTCTTACATAAATCTTTTAACAAGTTAACTACTTGCGCTTGAATTGAAATATCAAGTGAAGCGATTGGTTCATCAGCTACAATAATTTTAGGTTCTGTAATTAGGGCACGAGCTATAACAATTCTTTGTCTTTGACCACCAGAGAATTCATGTGGATAACGATAAGCAAATTGTTTTAGTAATCCAACGTCTTCTAATGCTTTATAAATAATTGATTGTGTATATAGATCAGAAATACGTTTCATTCTTAATGGTAGACCTAAAGAAACAAGGAAGGCACCAAATTTACCCATTTTCTTGTATTTTTGATCTTTACGTGTAATTCCCATTAATAAATAAACGCTGTATAAGTTTTTATTAAGGTATTTTTGTTCAATTTTAAATGATGCTATACCATTTAATCTATCTTCTACATTAGTTTTATACACTTTTAAATCAATTTGATGTTGTAGATATTTTTTATGCTCTTTGCTATTCTTTTTAGCTTTAGCCAATGGAGCAATAATATCTTTTTCATAAAACTTAATAAAGTTATCATTGTTTTGTAAAAATTGAGCATAAACTTTTTTATCACGAGCACGAAGGTCTTTGTCAATTTCACTAGCTTGAGCAATTTGCTCTTGTAATTTTTGAATTCTTTCACGGTATGAAATAATGTATTTTTTGGCTTCAGCATCAAATAAAGCTTGTGCTTTTGCTAATTCTTCTTTGGCACGCATTCTATCTTGGTAGAAGTCTGGAGCATATTTAAATGCCTCTTTAAACATTTTAACTTGAGTTTTCTTTAATGCTTTTTTAGATTTCTTATATTGAGTTTTTAACTCACGTTGCAATTGCAACGATTGTTTAATATAAGAGTCTAAATTGAAATCATATTCATTTTTAACAATATTTTTCAATTGTTTAATTGCAGCTTTAGAACTTGTATTAATATTTAATTTAGTTGCATAAAACTCTTGTGAATATTTTCTAAATTCATCTGACATTTTAAGTAATTCTTCAAATGAAAGGAATTTTAACTTAGAATAATTTGCTTTCAATTCTTGGTATAAACGATGATTAATTAAATACAATTTGTATTCATGGAAGTAGTAATCTAAAAACGTAGTAGAGAAAGCATCATTACGGTGCATACGGTACTCGTTTTTAACTTCAGCTAAAAAGTTTTGAATTGAAGTTTTTGAAATTTTAGCTGTATCTTTATAGTTATTTTTATCTTCAGCAAAAGTATGTTTTTGCTCTTGATATAAAGCTTTTAAGTCGTAATATTCTTGTGTAAATCAGAATAATTCTTTTTCATGTTTATATTTATTTCTTGCTTCTTCTAATTCAACTTCATCAAAGTCAATTTTCTTATTTCTAAAGTCAGCTTGTTTAGCTTCATAAAGTGCAAGGAGCTCTTCAGTATTTTTGTAAAGGTTATTAATAACAATTGAATTAATTTTGGTTCTTTCTTCTAGATAAGCAAAATATGAATTAAATTGATCATCTAAATTATTTTGCACATCAAAAGTAATTTGATTTCCTAAATTTTCTCATTTTGCAATGAATGGTTCATGAAGTTTGTTTGAAATTAATAAACTCTTTAATTGGTATTGTAAAGCATGTTCAATAAATGTAAATCTAAAATTAGATTTAACTTTATTTCAATCTTTGCTAATATCTTTACGCTTGTTCTTGATAATTCCATTAACAATTAATGGTTCTTTTAAAATGCTGTAAATTGTATTTTGACCATTTAACGAAGCCATTGGGTCCTGGAAAATCATTTGAATATTCTTGTGCATGAATTTCTTACGCTTGTGTGAAATTCTTTTACCTGAAATAATCTTACCATCTAGGCGTACAAATCCATTGTAGTCGTCATATAGTCTTAATAAAGAGCGACCAATAGTTGTTTTTCCTGAACCTGATTCACCAATTAGCCCAACAATTTCACCTTCTTTAACATCAAATGAAACATTATCAACTGCTTTGTTAACTGCATTTTTATTAACAAAATATTTTTTTAAATTAATAATTTCTAATATTGTTTTTTTATTACTCATTAAATACCTTCTTAAAACTTTCTAATCTATTTTGTAATTCTTTTGATAATGTCACTTTAGGCGCATCTGGGTGCAATAGCCAGGTAGCAGCATAATGTCCTGGTGAAACTTCAAATAATGGTGGTTCTTTAATAAAGTCAATTTCTAAAGCGTATTCATTTCTAGGAGCAAATGCATCTCCAAGTGGAAGATTGTTCATATCAGGTGGTGTACCATTAATTGAGTATAAACGATCTTCACGATTTTCTGGAATTGCTGAAATTAAGGCTCAGGTGTAAGGGTGGCAAGGATTTGTAAAAATATCTTTCTTACTTCCTCTTTCAACGATTTTACCAGCATACATTACATAAATATAATCACAGAATTTAGCAACAACTGAAATATTGTGGCTAATTAAAATAATTGTAATTTGAAATTCTTGTCTGATTTGTTCAAAAAGTGCTAGCACTGAGGCTTGAACAGTAGGGTCTAAAGCAGTTGTAGGCTCATCAGCAATAATTAAGCTTGGTTTTAAAGCAACAACCATTGTGATTACAACACGTTGTTTCATCCCTCCAGATAGTGTATGAGGATACATTTCAAATACTTGTTCAGCATTTCTGATTCCAAATTGTTTTAATAATTTAACTAGATAAAGTTTTTTCTCATTTAAATCTTTATCTTTTCAATCATCATTTTTATTTAAAGCATCCAATAATTGTTTCCCAATTTTTCTTGTTGGGTTTAATGATGTTAAAGGGTCTTGAGGTATATATCCAATTTTGTGACCTCTGATTTTTTGTCAAAAAGAATCTTTTTTATGTTCTAATAAATCAATGCCATCAATTTCCATTTTATCCGCAGTTGTAAAAGAATTATCATTAATATTTAATAATGCTTTTGAAGTAACAGACTTACCTGAACCAGATTCTCCAACAAGGCCAATGATTTCACCTTTGTTTATTTCAAGATCCACTCCGCGAACGATAGTTATAAATTTATTACGTCTCAGTTTAAAAGAAACCTTTAAGTTTTCAACTGTTAAGAGTTTTTCTTTTTGTTCCATAATAATTCTCCTATCTAGTTTTTATAACCTTTGGATCAAGAGCATCGTGTACTCCTAATGCAACAAAGTGAAGTGAAATTGAAATTAATAATAAAATCATTGCAGGTAATACTAATATAAATGGATTATTTCCTGCTTGAGCTGCAGCACTTGAAAGGATTGAACCTAAGTTAGCTTGATCTGATTTGAAGAACCCAAGGAAAGCAAGTGATGATACAGACATAATGATTCCAGGGATTGATGCTACATAACTAGTTGAAATCTTTCCAATAATTGCAGGTAAAGCATGTTTGTAAATTAATCTTGCTTTTGAAGCACCAACTGATTTTGATGCTGTGATATATTCTTGATCTTTGACTGTAATGATAAACATTCTAGTGCTTCCAACTGAACCAACTCATCCAATAAACACAAGTGCAATTCCTAATGTTAAATCAGTTGTCCCAAATGTTGAGGCAAAAATTAATAATCAAATAAGTGTTGGAGGAGCTACAAAAATATCGATTAAACGCATGATAACAGTATCAATTCATGAACCAACATGGAAACCTAAATAAGCACCGATTGCTACCCCGATTATTGTTTGGATTGTTGCAACAATAATAGCTAATCTAATTGCTTGTCAAGTCCCAACTCATGATAAAGTTCATATGTCAATACCATCTTTATTAGTTCCTAAATAAGTTGAAAGATTTAGTTGAGGATTAATTGCAACAATTTTATCAATCATTGCATTAATTTGGTCAATTGAAGCATCGCTTTTTAAACCAGAGTTTTGTAATGCAATAGCAATGTTACGTGTTTTTAAAAAAGTATAAGCATTAACAGATAAATTTTGCGTTTCATTGTTTAATTGAATAATCTTAATTGCGTTATTTGGATTATCTGGTCCAAAATACATAAATTTGTTTCATAATACTCCGCCATAATAATCACTTTTAGCTCATTCTTGAGTAATTTTTTCAAAGTTCGGAATATTATCTGCTGAATATCATGGTGAAAAAAGTGGTGGTAAATTTTGCACATCGGCTGAAGATGTTTTTAGCATATTGCCATTAGGTAAATAAATTGGAACAGTTTGTGACAATGGTTCTGTTGATGAATATTTTGCAGCTGTAGTAACTACAATTGAAATAATTAAGATCGAAATAAATACAATTAATGATAATACTGAAACTCAACTAGTAAAGAAACGTTTAAAAATTTCAGCAACTAGTTTTTTTGGTTTACCAGCAATATTATTTAATAATGACTCTTCTCTAGGAGCAAATTGTTTAATGCTGGTTCTTAATTGATTTAATGATAAATTATATTTTTTTTCAAATTCTTTAGCATTCATTATTTATTTGCTCCTTTCATTACTATTTCATTTTGTTTAAATTGTTTATTTCTTTCTCTTCTAGCTAAAATAAATTTAGTGTAGCTATATGGAGAAGAAGCTGTATATTTAATTCTTGGATCTAAAATGGCGAATGATACATCGACAATAATTGTTGTAAATAAACTTAATGTAGTAAAGAACACCGTTGAGAACATAATAATGTTAATTTCACCTTTAGGGAAAGCTTGCGCAATTACTTGTGATGTTCCAGGTACATTTCAATAAGTTTCAATAACAATCCCACCACTAAGAAGTCCAATATATGATGGAATTAAAATAGCTGCTAATGGGATTGAAATATTTCTTAAAACGTATTTAAAGAAAATTTCTTTGTTTGATAAACCTTTTGATTTTGCAATCAAAATATAGTTTGAAGTTAATACAGTAATAACTTGATTACGTGTATATGTTATATATCCAGATAATGAACCTAAGACAATTATAGCAATAGGTGGAATTCATGATGCAATCATTTTGCCAACACCATAGGCTTCAACGTCTGTTTGGTTATTAAAGTTAATAAATTGTGGCGGAATGTTTACAGAGAAAAGAATTGAAATCAAAATAGGAGCTATAACGAATGATGGTAAAGCTATAAAGAATAAAGCGAAGAAGTTAATTCCAGCGTCCAAAACAGTTCCTCTTTTATAACCAGCAAATATTCCGAGTGCAATTCCTAAAATAGCTGCAATTATAAAGGCTGGTAAAGTAATGATAATTGAATATTTAAGGTATTTAAAGAAGTATGCACTAATAGATGCAGTTCCAGTTTGTTGGAAAATTGTTTCATCATAAGGAATACCAAATGGATTTGTTCTATTAGTAAATAGATTACTAATTCAATATCCAAAACGAATAAATGGATTTAATTTGATATTCATTCATGAACCCTTGACTTCCTCATAGTTTAAATTATTTGGAATCAAGTGATATTGAACAGATTTATCGAATAATGTTCGCAATTCTTTAGTAGTTGAAGTGCTTGATCCACTAGCAGACTGCTGCGTTTCAAGAGCTTTAACTGCAAAAGGGTTATCAGAAAATTGTGCAACTAATAAATAAACTACCATTGTAATAGCTATTAGCGTTATTATTGCAAACCCTATACGCTTCAGTATGTATTTTCACATAGTTTTTCCTTTCTATTTAGTTTTTTTCTTTTACTACTCTGTAATTTGTTTGATCAACAAATCTATTATATGTAGTTGGTAAAATATAATTTGGATTTGTTAAGGTTGCCGCAAAAGGTGATTTTGACGCAGTCATAGCAAACATATCTGGAACAGCTCCTGAAATATTAGACATTTCAACAGCTAATTCTAATAAGTCTTTTTTAGTTACATCTAATGAATTGTTGTATTGTAATCAGAATTTAGCATTTAAGTCATCTAGAGTAATGTAATCTGCAACATTATCGGTATCATCTAAATTAACAAGTTGTCCATTGACAAATTTTTGATTTCCTAATCAATCTGTCATATTGTTCAATTCGTCTGTAGTTAAATTTTTAGCTATGTCTTCTAATGAAACTGATAATTTTTGTCCAGGTTGGGAAACAAATTCTTTAAATGACTGAGCTGCTTTATAAAGTTGTGGGTATGATTTTTTTACTTTATTAGCATATTGTTCATCCGTTAAGATTGAAGCAAATAAAGCTGTTAAATTCAATGATTGTGCATAAGCTGTAAATGCTGATCCAATTCCATTATAGTCATATGTTCATCCAACTCTAATGAATGGAATTGTGTCATTAAATCAATAATCGAAAAATACATTTCTTTCTTGTGGATTGAAAGCTTTAATTTTGAATTCTAATCTATCATCCAACCCGTTAATAGCATCAGCATAGTTTTGATATGCTTGTTTCATTGGCTGAGTTATATTACCAAATGATCACATAATTTCTAATTTAACTTTTTGACCAATAATTTCAGGGTGAGCAGCATAAACTTTATCTAATAATTTTTTCATTCTTTGTTTCATTTGCTCGTAGGCAACTGATTTAGACATATCTTGAGCTGCAACATTTAAGTTTTGAGTATCTGAAGGTTTTAAAAATGTATTTTTAGTTGCATCAAAGACAATACGTTCTCCAGTTTGTGCATCAACCACAAATGTTCCATTAATAATATCGTGATTTGGTCTTAAGCTATTGTTTGGCAATGATGTATCAGATGCATTAGCATTTAAGTTTGCATCTGGTGCAAAAGAAGTAATTCATGGATATGCTGGGTTAGCTTGTGAAAGCTGATCAGCAATTGAAGCTCATGCAATTGAAGAAGAAATAATGTTTCTAAATTCTCCACCAAGCCCTAATGTTGTATATGGCATAATGTTTTTACTATTACCACTCATTAATTCTTTATTCGATACCCCATACATTGCATATGCAAAAGCATCACTCATATAAGATCTATCTGATTTTTTAGGTAATAAATTTCATATAAAAGCTTTGATTAATTGTGTATTAGAAAGAACTTGTTTATATGACATTCCATATGCCGAAGGATTTTTTTGAACTGCTTCTTTGTTATTTTTAGTTAAGTCATTGAAATTATAAACAGCTAATCCACCTGCTATATATTTGTTATATGTGTTGATTTTATAGGTTTCAGGATCAATTGGAGCTTGTAAATAGTTTGTTGTAAATTTTGCAATTGTTTGATTTGAGCCTGTATATGTTGTGTCAAAATAGTATGGATTTAAATATTGAGATATTGAAAAAGTTTCTGAGTCAAATGGTTTAGCATAGTATTTTCCAGCAAACAGTGTTGTTTCTGGGTTAAATCCATATCAGTAAATACCTGCTTCTCTGGCTTGACCTGAAGCTGATTTAACTGCTTCAACTATAGTATCATAAAGTTGCTTGTTATTTTTAGTAGCAAGAACTTGAGAATAAATATCCTCTGTATTATTTAGTGTCATATCAGCAATATAGGTTGATGGAGCAGGAACAAAGTCATAAGTAGTTGCTATATTTTGGAAAAAGTTCATAAATTGTGCCGGTGAACTTTGATTATATTTTGAAACCATAAATAAGTCATCAGTTTCATTAGGGTTATTTGGATTAGGTGAATGAATTACTGTTTTACTCTTATTTAGCATTTGTTCAATATTTACATTAAATAATTTATAAATGTAAACATTTGGGAAAGTACTATTTGGAGAAAAGGAATCACCTGGTACTGTTAATAATTTTCTAACTTCTTCATCAATATAACTGTTTCCACCATTTTGTGTTCTATATTTAGCATCATTCATATAAGTTCTAACTACAGATGTGTAAAAATCATTAGAGTTAATTGGGTATTGTGTCTTTTGCCCTTGTGCATTTACTCAAAATTGTCCAGGTCTAATTCTGAAAGCAATTTTAGCTGCCTTTTCCAGAGCTGATGCAAATTCTTTAGAATTAATTGAACGTGGATTAGATGATGTTCTTATTACAACAGATGAAGAATATGTTCCATCGGCATTATCCGGTTTTTCCACTAGCCCTGCATCATCTTGATCAAAAATTTTGACGTCATATTCAGGGTTTTGTAAATCTGAACCTTCTTTTGGAATGTAGACATAAATAGCATCAGCAAGTTCTAATTTATACCTTTGCACTTCAGGAGAAATAATTTTTTGAGCTTTACTTTGTGTAACTCCAGCTTCTGAAATGTTATAGCTTTGTTTATTTAAAATATTTGGACGCCCTAAAGTTTCGATAGAAATAAAACTTAGTGTTGTTGTATCCATTGTTGATGGTGTACTTCTAGTACCATATGAAGATGAATTATCTGCAGGATATGCTGTTAAACCAAATGATGAATTATAAGAAACTTGGTAAACTCTAGCTTTCGCAATTTTATCACCTACAGGGTAACTAGAAAAGGTAAAATCAGGATTTATAATATTTTCGAGTTCAGCTTTTGAAAGATAGTTGCCAGTACCTTGTAATTTATCATCCCCAGTCTTGTCTAAAGCATTCATATCATACTCATAAATATCAGTATTTAATTTTTTAATTAACTTAAAGTATTTGTCAAATTCTTGATATGAATTGTTTAACTGAGCGCTAAATTTTGCTATTTCAGAATCAATCATTGCTTTTTTTGATTCAAAAAGTTTTTGTTTATTAACTAATTGAGCTTTTAAATCAGCTATTAAGCCTTGTGCTTTAGTAATTTCTGTATTTAAAGATGCAATTCTTTTAGTTCTTGCATCAGGATCATTGGCAAATGATTGAGCTAAAGCTAATTGGCCAACTGTTTTTTGTAGCCTATTTAACGCTTCTAATTTTTCCTTTGCTGCTGCTAACTTATCCACTAGTTTAGAAGCAGTTGTGGTACTTAAAGTTTTCATTTCAGTTTCTAATTCTGATATTTTAGAAAGTATTTCTTTTTTTACATTTTCTTGTTCTTGATCTTTTAAAGTAGCTAACTTATCTTTTAGTGATTGAATTTCAATACCAACATTTTCGATAGCAATTTGATTTTTATTAATTTCATCTGAAATATTATCTATTGTTGAACTTGCTTTTTGCACTTGTGAAACAACAGAATTATAGATGTATTGCTTTCCATCACTGTCTTCTGGAAGTACAGAAGGCAATTTCATGTTTTGTATTTTATCTAAAAAGTCTTTAATTTTTAAATTAAGTAAACTGTTTTCAAGCAACTTAATTTCATTCACTAATTGTTCAAAGTCATTTTTTCCAGCTGCTAATTTGTAATATTCAATCTCTCCTTGTGCTGTTAAAACAACATTTTGTTGAAATTGAATTTTACTTTCAACATCTTTAACATCATTTACAAATGGCGTTAATGAATTAAGTAAGTTGTCTTTCTGAGAATTTAATTTACTATATTCATTTCAAGCTTTTTTGGCTAGTGCATCATATTGAGCCACTTCCTTTTGTGCTTTTTGGAGTTGATTTTCATTAGTGATTATTGGCTTTGATTGTCTAGTATTGTCGCAACTAGCAGCGACAAATGGAAGAGAGATTCCGACTGTAGCTAATGTTGACAATAATAAAAATTTTTTCTTCATGTACTCCTCCTTATTTTTTGATTTTAAAAATTTTTGCTCCTAATTCAATTCATTCTTGAATTAATTCTTCTACATAATTAAAACCTAATTCATAAAACTCATTGCTTTCTAAATCTACACCAACATTTTTTAAAATTTCTATTGGGTAGTTTGAACATCCTGCTTTTAAAAAATTATTTATATAATTTTCTAAAGCTACTGTACCTTCTTTTTTGTACTTTGCAAAAAAGAAATTTGCTACTAATTGACCTATGGCGTACTTGTAAACGTAAAAGCCATAATAAAAATGAGGTACATAAATAGATTTTAAATTTTCTCGTGCGTCATATTTATATGTTTTTTTCTTATCACTCTTATATTTTAAAGAATTTTTGAAGTAAATGTCAGATAATGTTTCATAACTACCAGATGCATTTCCAGCAGCTATTGCATTATATAAATCGTATTCGTAATTTGCTCATTCAACTTGGCGCAATACAGTGCCAATGAATCCAGAAATCATGTTTCCTAGTATTTTAAATTTTAATTTATCGTCATTTGATGTTTTAAGTAGATAATCAAATAACATTAATTCATTAAAGATTGAAGCAATTTCAGCTAAAAAGATTGGATATTGTGACTTAACTAATGGTTGATATTTAGATGAAAAATATGAATGCATTGAATGACCTAATTCATGAGCTAGTGTTTCTACACTGTCTAATCTACCATCAAAGTTCATCAAAATATATTTTTTATCAATATCGTATGTTCCACCAATACTATATGCTCCTGAGCGTTTATTATCTACTGGCATAAAGTCTATTCAATTTTGGTTAAATGCTTTAGCAACTTGTTCTTGATATTCTGAGCCAAAAGGTTTAGTTGCATTAGCTACTATGTCTTTTGCTTCTTCAACAGTATATTCAGATTTCACATTAACTAATTCTCTAGAACCATCTCATTTTTTCATTGGTTCTTTAAATTTAGCTAAATAAAACTTTTTGTAAGCTTGGGTGTATTTTTTAAAGATTGCACTTCTGGTTGCTACTTGATCAAATAATTTTTGTAAAATTTCATCACTTACTTTATCAGCATTTGTCAACATTGCAACAGCAGATGGATAATTTCTAATTTTAGCTTCAACAACTATGCTTTTAAATTGTTGATAAAGGGTTTCTGCTAATGATTGGCGATGTTGATAATAAGCATTTCAATAATTTTGGTAAGCTTGCTTTCTAACTTCTTTATTATTTGATTTAGCAAATGTGACACGATTAGTTGGATTTAATTTAACTTTTTTATGTTCGGAAAGTTGAATATATCCATAATCAAGTTCACTGTCTGTTATGATTGAAAAAATGTTATGAGGGTCTGGTTCGCCTAGAGAAGACTTAATAATATATTCTTCTACTTCGTCGCTAAGTTTGTGAGAATATTGTTCAATCGAGTCTTCAATTTCACGTTTATATAAAGCTAATCTAGGGTCATTTTTTCATTGTTTCATTTGCTCAATGTGAGCAAAGAAACGATTAGTTTCTGAACCATATTCCTCTTCTAATTGTTGATTTAAGAATTCTCATTCCTGTATTAACTGCTTAAATTTAGGATCAACTATATTAATGTTATGGTTATTTGATAAGTAATTATCAATCTTAAAACTTATTATAGTTTGCTTTTCTGATTCAATTAAATCTTGTAAGTATGCATCTATGTTATTGTATTTTGTATCTTTATTTTGTATTCTTGCTTGAAATATTTCTTTATATTGTGCAATCCATGATTCTAAGCTTTTACCTTCAAGTATAGCTTCCAAATCCCAGCGATATTGTGTTGGTACATCTGAATATTTTTTATATTGTTTAGCTGCCATGTTTTCTCCTTAATAAATATGGAAAAAGAAAGTTTTGTAGGCTACAAACCTACAAAACCCATAGCAAAAAATTATTTTTTATCCCTGGAATTTGTAAATCTATAGCACCAATGTTCTTAAACAAAGAGTAGAAATCTTTTATGCTTTTCTACCAGCATCTAGGTTGCCACCATCAATGCTTCGGCTTTTATATCCTTTCAATATTTATCATCGCATGCCTGCTAAAATATTTACTTTTACTAAAAGCTCCTCTATAGTTTATCTTTAGCAATAACAGATTTCTAGGTTGAATCTGTTATTTATATGAGCCAAAAACAGATACAACTAAAACACATTCATCATAATATGTCAGTGACGACGGATGAAGGTGATAATAATATTAGTTGTAATCACGTTTCTTTCTTTTTTCATGGGTTTATTATAACACACATCTAGCTGAAGCAATGAAAAAAATGGTTATTCCATATTTTTTCCACATTTTCGCTTTTAACTGCATAATATAGTACTAAAAAACATTACATTTTTATATTACCATGTAAAATATCTAAGAAATCTGTTTAAAATTTGATTTTATTTAGAAAAAATATTGAATTTTTACCTTTAAGACTATGCAATAATGCTAAAAATAAAATGCGCTTTATTTTGCAAATGATAGAATACAATAGAAAGGATAATATGAAAAAAAATAAGCACACAGTCGCAAGCAAAGCCAGCTTTTGGGAAGTATTTCTTTTCATTTTAAAAGTAACCATAATTGGATTCGGCGGTGGTAACGCACTAATGCCAGTAATTCAACGTGAAGCTGTTGGAAAGAAAAAATGACTTACCGAAGATGAATTTGATGATATTGTTATTGTTACAAATATGCTACCGGGGGCTTCTGTAATACAAACATTATCATATATCGCAATTACATTACTTGGCAAAGTTAAAGGAACTATACTTACATTAGTCGCTATATTACCGCACGTCCTTTTAGCTTTTGCTTTCTTAGTTGTATTAACTAAGTATTTACCTGCGGAATACTTAAAAATAGTTTCAGTAGGTGTCTTAGTGGCAATTATTGCCTTCTTAATTAATTTTGGAGTAAGATATGCAAAACAAGCACACAAAACAATGTCTACTCCTTTATGAATACTTATTTTTCTTTTTTCAGCAGGATATTCATTATTTATACCTGCTCCATACAATTTACCTGTTGTAGCTATTGTAGTTGTTATTGCTATTTATAGTATTTGATATTTAGCAACTAGAAAGAAGAGACAACTTAACACACCAAAAGTACAACAAATTGAACAAAAGAAAATTTGTGAGATTTCAAAAGAAGAATTAGAAGAAGCTGACATAGAAAATAATATTCAATGTGAAGATCCAAAGAATAAGGAGGATAAATAATGCCTATAATCGGTTTTTTAGTTTGTATTCCCTTAATCATTTTTATCTCATTATCCGTTTTTGGTGGTGGACAAGTTTTTATGCCTATTTTCCAATGATTATGAAACTTAATGCATTCCACCTTTGGAGTAGAACAGTTAGATGAAACTGCAATCAACAATATCTTTACAGTAGCAAATACCACACCTGGTGTTGTCTCAACTAAATTCGCGTTCTTTACAGGTTATGTAGTAGCTAATGGATCATGATGAGGTTATTTAGCTATGTTTGTAACATATTTAGTCTTTTGTTTGCCGGCAATTATAGTTATGGCTATTACAATGAAGTATGTTAAAAAATTCAAGACAAATAATTATGTTGCAAATATGTTAATTGTAATGAAACCTATAGTGGCTGGAATTATGATTTCACTTGCTATTTCTCTTCTAGTTTCTATTTTAGTTCCTGAATATTACTTCAACTCATCTACTAAAGGATATTTAGGAGTTAGTGAGCAAAATTATTTCGTTGGATATAAAAATATCTTGTTAAAAGTGTATGTGCCATTGGGAATTATAGGTTCTTATATTATGGCCAAAAAGAAAGTTTCGCTCTTTATTATTATTGTAGTAAATATTATTATTTCACTAATTCTGTTTGCTCCATATGCCGGATAGTCACACTTAGGTGTGATTTTTTGTATCAAAAAACACACTCATATGATTAGAGTGTGCTTTAATTATTCCTAGTTATTTGTTACGGGAGTTCCGAAATATGAAACTGTATTATATGCTGAGTCAATTACATAGCCTTCAGGTAATGTTTGACTGAATGCATTGTCGATATTGTATTGAGCAAGATCGTTTGTGTATTCAGGAAGGAAGGTTGCTTCTAAATTAGGTTGATATGATAAATAGTTTTTATATACATCAAAGAAGTATTTCTTACCTTCTGCATCTTTAAATTCGATTCAGTAGAATGATTTCGCAAAATCAGCATATGGTTGTAATTGAGCTTGTAATGTGCTTAATTGTTTTTGTAATTCTGCTTTCTTTGTTCCGTCAGTTTCAACTTTGATTTTTTCATTTAAAGCATCAACTTGTGGCTGTAACTCAGCAATTTTCGCATTAATTGCTTTTGTACTTCCTTTAACTAATTGAACATTGTATAAACCATTTCCGAATAATGTTTCAGAATATAATGCTGCAAGTGATGAAACTGTAGTAACAGAGTGTGATACTTCAGTATTTAATATTTTAAATACTTTTAAAATATCATCTTTAATTAATTCGTTATCTAACAATCCACCAGTAATTGTTCCTTGCTTAATGTCAGAATTTCCTTTGATTGCAACTAATTGTTCATTTAATTCTTCTTTTAATTTAGCAACTTCTTCTTGTTTTCCTTCTACACTTTCAGAACTTTTGATTTTTTCAATTAACTCAATAGCTTTTTGAGAACCTTCTTCAATTTTTTGAAGAAGTGGTCTATATGGAGCAAGCATTTCTTTTTGAGTTTGGATTTGTTCTTCTAAAGCAGCTATATCTCCTGATGCTTTTCCGGCTTTAATTTCTTTAATTTGTTCTTGAAGTCCATAAATTTCAATTTCAATACTATTCATACTATATAAGTATAGTTGAGTAGCATGTGTTCAGAAGTATAGGTATGGATTAGACAAGAAACTTACTTGTTGTTCTGGAGTTAAGTGAGTTTGTGTAGCAATAGCTTCGTGGTTATCATTAAGTACTGGATTAAAAACAGTATATTTTAATGAAGCTTGACCAGTGTCATTGTTTAACCCATAAATCAAGTTTTGTGGAGCGAATCCTAAAGAAATACCACTACTTTCTTTTGCGTCTAATTTAACAGCATAGTTAATAAATGCTGTTTTCATAATTCCATAAATTTCTTTGAAATACTTAACAGGGTTTTTGTTTATTTCTGTAAATTTTAAGTTGTCTAAAGAACCAAAGAATTTTTCTTGGAATTGTTGAAAATCAGAAGTAGGAATTGAATTATAGTATTTAACTACCTTTTGGAAGTTAAATGTACCTTTCATACTTGCTTGATCTCATTTGAAGATTGCTGTCTCTGGGTTGTTTAAACTATTTAAATATGTTGCATAAAATGGTGTGTCTTTTAAGAAGTTTTCAACCACAGCTTTTGCATCCTGTTCAGTTACTATTTGTTTTGAAAATTGTTCTTGATCTAAATATGTGTATTCTCTTAAAGCTTTAAGTGCAATAACTAATTTAGCTACAACTTTCTTAGCTTCACCATCTTCACGAGGTTTATCTTTTTCTTTATCAATAACAACTTTTCCTTCATCATCATATTCGAGGAATTTAATTGAATTAAATACTTCCCTTGGCATATTTGCAGCATCAATTAAACCTTTTAATGTTCTATATTGAGCTGGAATATTAGGGTAGAATGTTGCATCTTTAGCACTTGCTATATATTGTTTAAGATCTAGATTTAATTGAACAATTTCTTGCTCAATTCTCTTTTGGTTATCTGCTCCAGGAATTTTTGCAATTTTCTTAGCATCTGCAGCAATTTCATTTGTTTTGTAATTTACTGTAAATACATCTTTAATTGTCACCTTGTATCTATCATTGTTTACTTCCACTATTGATTGTGGGCTAATTTTAAAGTTTACAAATGTATAAGTTAATAATCTACCATTAAATAAATTATTTTCAAATTCAACTAAATTAGGTTTTTCAGCTGATGCAATGTGTTTTTTAACACTAAATCCATTATCATTAATAAATTTCTTAGAGTATATAATAGTTGGATTATCATCATACATACATGATACAGCACTAAAAGGTATGAAACCTGCTGCAGCAACTGAACCTAAAATTAATGGTAATTTTTTGAATTTTATTTTCATATTAGTAAAACATTTGCACATAATTTAATGATTTTATTCCTGAATAAGCAATAATTGTACCCATCACGAATAATAAACAAGCAAATGCTAATCCTCCTATTGAATATGCTTTAATGTATTGATATGAATCAATAATTTGATTGTCTAAGATTACTTTTTGATTTAAATCTAAAATTGGTTGAATTTGTGAAATTAAAACCGATAATGCAATAATAGCAATTAATGATAATACTGCAACAATCGTTCATGTAATAACTTTTCTTTTGTAATTTTTCATAATTATCCTTTAATTGTTGAACCTTGTCTACTAATAGCAGCCATAATTCTCTTTCTAAAAATTAAGTAAACAATAAACATAGGTAAGATAACCATTAAGCTGGCTGCAAGTTTAACGTTTTGCATTACGTTTGCACCAGATTCAGGGTCATCAGGATTAATTCCAGCTTTGAATAGTCATACTGAAACAACATCAAGTTTAGCAGATGAAATAGTTGAAACGATTGATGGTCATAAGTATGAGTTTCATGAAGCAAGTGATGTAAGGATAATAATTGTTAATGTTGTAGGAATTACCATTGGGAAAGCAACTTTGAATAAGTATTTAATTCCTCCGGCACCATCAACAAGTGATACTTCTTTAATTCTTCCAGGTATTGCTTCGAATGCATTTTTATACATAACAGTATTGAAAATACTTGCTGTGAACGGTAATGCAACTGCAAATAGGAATCCGAAGTATTTAACAGCCATATCAGTTTTTAAAACAACTAAATATTGTCCAGATAATAAGGCAACTTCAGGAAGAACAAGTAAGGCTAAGGCTAAGAATCAAACGACTCCTTTACCTCTTCAGTTACGTAATGAGAATGCATATCCCATTAAGAAAGTAATAAATACTTTAAGAGTAACTGATACTAATACGTTTAAGAATGTTAGAAGCATAGCACTTCAGTAACCTGAAGACATAGCTCTACTGTATGTATTAGAAACAACATCAGCTCAAGGCACTAATTGTAATCCAGTATTACTATAATATGTTAAACCTTGAGAAAATGATGGTAATAATCTAAATTCATTCTTTAATGAACCAGCTTCAGTATCATTCATGAATGAAATAGAAATCATGTAGAAGAATGGGAATAGAACTACTATCCCGAATAAGACTAAAAGTAATAATTTAAGAGATGTTGTTGTAACAACTTTGGCAACGCTTTTTTCAGTTACTTGAGATGATACTCTTTCCTGATTCTTACGAAGCTTTTTTTGCATCAAGTGCTTGCGTAGCTTTAACTTTAACTCAAACATTTCTTTCTCCTAAGTTATTTAATGAAGTTTGCACCATGAAGAATCCACCTCTAACCATTGATGAGAATGTAACTCCGATGATGAAAAGTGAAATTGATGCAGCACCAGCTAATTGGAAATCACCTGTTTGTGTTTGTAAGTAAACATAAAGCATAAGTGATCCACCCCCTGCGTTAAAGGCATTAACTGGTTTGTTTTCGAATAATGCAAGTGGGAATACTTTTAGTCCTCCGATAATTCCTAATGTAATTAGGAAGTTAATTGTACTTTTAATTGATGGAAGTGTAATTGTGAAAAATTGTTTAAATCCATTTGTACCATCAATTGAAGCTGAACGATATAGGTTTTTATCAACACCTAACATAGCTGTTGTGAAGATTAAAATATTGAATGCTAGACCATTTCAAATACCATTAACAATCATTGCTATTAAAGCGTTGAATGTATATTGGTCTTGTGTTTCTAATCAAGCAACATTTGTTCCTAAAATTTTATTTAATAATCCATATGTACCAAATAATTGGATGAATGCAAGTGAGACAGCAACACCATTAGTTACATAAGGCATAAAGAATACTGTTTGTCAAAATCCCTTAGCAAATTTTCTATATAGCTTAGCTATAACAGAAGAGATTACTAAGGAAATAATCATTACAAATGGTAGAACAAACATACCATAGATGAATGAGTTTCTAACCCCAACTGCAAAACGTGGGTCAGAAAAAACTTTAATGTAGTTTCCAAAAGTAGGGTTATTTTGCTTATCCTGGAATGAACTAATTAAGTTTAAGAACATAGGTGTGATTGTAAACATTAGTAAAAGAATTAAACCAGGTAGAAGTAATAAAAGTGGTTTTCAAACTGGAGTTCTTTCATCTAATATTGAGTGTGATAAAGTAGATTTTTTAGTTGATTGTTTTTTAACTGATCAACTAAAAAGAAATGGAAGTTTTCTTTGTAATACAGAGTGGGCTTTATTATCTAACAACTTCATATTGAAGTCTTTCTTCACTTGATGCATCAAAAATGTGTAATTTGTTTAATGGTACATCAAAGTAGATTTCATCACCGATGTGGAATTCATAGTTGTTGTCAAGCAAGAAGTTAATTCTTCCTGTTCCTTCAACATCCACAACTAGTTTACTTTCTTTTCCGAAGTTTTCTTGAACAACTACTTTACCTTTAAATGAATAGTTATCACCTTTTTCTTTAATAATAAAGTCTTCAGAACGAACACCAATATTTAAAGCAATGTTATCTTTTCCAACTAATTTGATTTGTGGTAATTCAACACCTGCCATTGTTAATTTTCCATTAACAACTTCAGAAGGGAATAATCCCATTTCTGGCATACCAAGGAATCTAGCAACGAATTGGTTTTTAGGTGTGTTGTATAGTTCAAGTGGCGTACCCATTTGTTGAACTTTAGCCATTGACATACAGATAACGATGTCAGAAATAGACATAGCTTCTTCTTGGTCGTGGGTAACAAACACTGTTGTAATTCCTAGTGATTGTTGGATTTCTCTAATTCATTGACGTGTTGAAATACGTAGTTTAGCGTCAAGGTTTGAAAGAGGTTCGTCCATTAATAAGATTTCAGGTTTTTTAACAATAGCACGAGCGATTGATACACGTTGTTGTTGCCCTCCTGAAAGTCTTGTTGGTTTCTTTTGAAGAATGTGAACAATTTCAACACGTGAAGCTACTTCCATAACTTCATTGTGAATTGCTTGTTTTAATGAAATATCGTCTTTTGATAATTCTTTAATTTGAGCTTTTTCTTCTTCATTTAAAAATTCATTGTTTGAATGTTTTAATTCGTTTAAAAGTTTTGCCAATTCATACTTTTTATCTAATTCATTTGATAATTGTTTGAAGTATACACGAGCAACAACAGGAAGTCTTTTAGCGTCTTCTGTTAATCTCTTATATTCTTCATTATTCTTTAGAATATCTTTGAATTCAGCTTTAGCTTGTAAATAGTTTGCTTTAGTTTCTTGTTTTAATACTTCATATTTAGCTAGAATTTCTTCTTGTTTCATTATGAATTTGTATCTTGTAAGAAGTTTTAAAGCTTTTTCTTCAAGTTTTACAATAGCAATTCTATCTTTTAACACAAGGTTATTGAAGTCAACAACTAGTAAGTTGCTTACAAATTCCTGAATGTCGTTAACTCTTTGTTGCATTTCTTCAATTGTAGCTAGTTTTTGGTAGCGTTTGTAAATTGAATCAACGTTTTGTAGAATTTCTGCTTTTACTAATTCTGCAGGAAGCAAATTATTTGCTAAATCAGAATTGTATTTTTCTTTAATAGCATTAATTTTTTGCTTAGAATCAGTTTTAATTTTTTTGTTAGTTTTAATTACGTTTTTTGTTAGTAATGAGATTTCTGAATCTTCGTGTACTAATGTAATTTTGTATTCTGTATGTGCCTTTTCGTATTTATCAACTAATTTTGCATATAATTCTGCAAGTTTGTGATCTGTTTCTTCAGAAATAACCATTCAGTTATTGAATGCTTCTCTTAATGAAGAAATTTCTTCAGCTGTTGCACCTAATTTTTTAAGGTATACAATTCTCTTTTCATTACGTGCTTTTTCGCGTGATAAGTAGAATCTTCTTTGTCAATCAGCGTCATTTTTTAGAGGAAAGGCAATATTTGCATAAACACTCATGTGTGGGTAAAGTGCATAGTTTTGGAACACGAACCCGATTTTTCTTTTTTGTGGTGTAAAATCAGTAACATCTTTTCCTTTAAAAAGTATTTTTCCAGAGGTTACTGTTAATAAACCAGCAATAGCATTTAGAGTAGTTGTCTTACCTGATCCAGAAGGTCCTAGTAATGTTACTAGTTTACCTTCCGGAATCTTAAAACTAACGTTATCTACAGCTAATGTTTCACCAAAGTCAATGTTAAGATTTTTTAATTCAATAGCAGGTATTGATTCTTTATCAATTTGTTCAATTTCATGAACATAATTCTTGATTCTTTTTAAATCTTCTTCATTGACTGTGATTGTTTTATCATTCACAGATGAAATTAATTTATTAATTAGTTTCATTGAATTCCTTTCTATTTGATATATGTAATTATTAAGGTTTTAGAAATATAATAATACTATTATATTTTAGTACAATTTTTCTTCAAGCCTCATAATTAGTGCATTTTTTCACTATTTATTTTCTTGGGCAATTTTGTTATAAATTTGTTCAAATGGAACATATGAAGTATTTGGTTTAATTAGATAAATGAATCTTGAAACATCTGTTGGAGTTTCAAAATAGTGGAAAAATCCTCTTTTTGCTTCCACTGCTTCATGCATAGCTTTAGCAATTTCTGGATAAATTAATGCTTCGTATGATTTAGGCAATGAATTATAGTTATTTACTGTTACTGTACTTTTTGCAAGAGGTAAAGTAAATCCAGCTCTAACCACTTCTGTGTTGTATGAATATTGATAATTATCTCCAAAGAATACATCAGCAGTTAATCTGCCAAATGTATCTTTACCATCAATGAAAGCAACACGAACATGGTCTCCATATGTTTTTCATAGTTCTTCGGCAAAATGTGTAGGCATTAATGCAAAAGCATATTCGAATGGAGCAGATGTTACTGATCCTGATTTGTTTCCAACAGCTTTTTCTGGTGTATCTATTCCGGCTAATCTAATAATGTGTGAACTTCCAGCTCCAATAGGACCAACATTATTTCCAATCGTTTTATCAGCTGATGCTTGTACTGTAAATGTATCACCATCTGCTGTGTTAGTAATTTTTCCATCGAAATAAAGTGATGAATCAACTTTGCTTCAATCGATTCCAGAATTTTTAAAGTTTTCTTTATTAAAGGCTGTTTGATATTTGGAAAGCACTGGGTTAATTGTCATTTCATTTTCTTTTGTAATAGAAGATGATAATTCAACAACTTCTGTGTTTTTGTTAATGAATGGCATGTAGACAAAGTTTGATATTGCTTTTATTTTTGTTAAATTTAAAGCAGCATCTTGATCATTTTGACCTTTAACCCCTAATTTAAGTCCTGTATTTCAATTACTAAATGATTGATCAAATGATTGTAAGACATATTTTAATACAATTTTTTCGCCATTTGCGTTTTCTACATTTACATTAAATTGTTTTGGAATGTTAAAGAATTGTGATGCACTTGGCATAATATATGTTGAGTTTTCAACAGGTCTGTATTCAATATTAAATGTGCTTGTAACAGCTTGATTAATATCTGATGAAAGCTTTTCTAAGGCATCACCAAATTCCATAATTTCAGCACCTTCTAATATTTTTTTAGAAACAATTTTCGCTGTTTTGAGATTTCCTTGAGCGTTTGTATCTACATTAAATTTAAATGCATAATCTGAATCAAATTTAACATTAAATGTCTTAATTTCTTTGTCATTTGAGTAATTAATTTTGTTATTTTGTGAGTAAGCTTCTTTAACTGGTGTAAAGTCACATGATACAGCGATTAATGGTGTTGCAAATCCAATAATTGGAAGAATTGAACCCATCATTAATCATTTTTTAGATTTAATTCTCATATATTCTCCTATTCTTTTTTCTTAGTTTTGAATTAATTATTAATAGCAAAAAATATAATTCATTAGGCGCACCTAACAAATTATATTTTCGCTTTTAGATCAATTTAATTATTTGTTGTTAGCACTAATGTTGCTTGTAATTTTGTTAACGAATGAGTTAAAGTCTTGAGGTGTTTCACCGTTAGCAATAGTTTTTTGTAATCCATCTCAAGCCCCTTCAATTCCGGCTCTAAATGAGTCAGCAATTAATGAACCTGGTTCTTCAAAAATTACATATTTATCTGGGTTGTTTGCAGCTTCTTTAAATAAGTTAAATGCAACTTGTAGATAATCATTCTTTCTATCACCTACTCCCATAAATTGAGGGTTTTCAACATTTTGGAATCCATTATATGGCATGATGTAACTCATAGCACTTTGAACGAAGTCTCTTGGTGTTGCAGGTGTGCCTTTATCGTCTTTACCTTTTGAATTAATTCCTAGATCTTTATATGTTTGAGTACTTGTTACTAATCATTTAACAAATGCTTTTGTAGCAATTTCGTTTTTAAAGTTTGATTTAATTCCTATAATAGATGGACCTTGTGCGAAGATTACATTCTTTGTGTTTGTATCTACTCATTTACCTGGTGTAGGAATTGAAACTAATTCTTGTTTTTCAAGGAAGTCAGTTTTTGAAAGTGTTTTCTTTTCGAATCCATTTTCCTTCAATGAGTTATAGAATTCTTCTGAGAATCCTAATTTAGGACTAGCAGGTTTAGTCTTATCTTTCGCTTTATCTTTGCTATCAGCTTTTGCTGGTGTACCATTGTTGCTTGCAGCTGGAGCTGGTTGTGTTTCAGCTGTAGCCACTACATTTGCTGGTTTTTCAGTATTTGCTGCTGGTTTTTTATCTTCAGCAGGTTTTGCAGCTGGTGTAACTGCTGCTAAAGCATTAGGGAATACAACTGCTAATGTATTTGTTTTTGCACCTTGAGTTGTTGTATAAGCGTATACAGCCCCCATTTTATCTAAAGCAGCTGTAAATGAGTTTTGGTTTGCTGTAGAAGCTGATTCAAATCCTGGGAAAGTAATCATTACAGCTTTTGCTAAATCAATGTTCTTAGTTTTAATTCCCTCAACAAATTTTGTTTGTTCATCTTTTGTAGTGAACATAATAGCGTATTGTGGTAAATCATATTTTTGATTGTCACTATTTACAGCTGTTGTAATATCTGCTGCATAGATTCCATTATTCTTATCACCAAATGTGTATAGTGGTTTAATTGTTTTAAAGTCTACTGCATTTGTTGGAACAGTTGCTGTACCATTGTCAACAGATTTAATTGTAACAACTCCTGATCTGTTTCCACTTACATTTGAGAATGATACATATTTTGAAGTTTCAAATCCAAGTCCACTAACAACTCTTTTTGATGTTGGGTTAAGGAAGTCAATTGTAATTTTTTCAGTTTCAGCAATATAGTTGTGTGAATATCCGGCTGTTGATCCAATTGAAAATGCGAATCTGTGTTTTGTTTGGTCACCTGATGAGAATTGACCTCCAGGGAATAATTTAACCCCACCATTCTTAACAGCTTCTGTCATTACATCGTAAATAGTTTTTGATTTTGTGTAAGCATCTGAGTTAGGGTTTTTTAATGGTTCGTAATTAATTTTAATTGCGTGGTTTCCTGGGTCTTCTTCAACAGCTTGAATCATTTTAGTTGAGTCAGCTTCAAGATCTGAATATAAAGCTTGTTCATATAATGATGTAGCACTGTCAACACCAAATACGTGTAAATCAGATTGTGCACCATTTTTGCTTGTATTTTCAAATAATGTTTGAGCTAATTTAGCAAATTCAATAAGTTCTTTATAGTTATTTCACATTGAATATGATAATTCATATCCTTTTCCATCTTTAACTAGAAGTTCTTGAATGTTTGTAACTGGTTTTCCTCATAATGCTGCAACAGATTGATTATCTGCAGCTCCTTTTTCTTTTAACAAGTCAACTTGAGCTTGCATTTTAGTATCACCTTCTTTAACTTTTCCACCATTTGCTAAAATTGTTTGATAAATATAGTTTAAAACAGGTGCATTAATAGCAACAACGTTTGTACTCTTGAAAGCTGGAAGAATTCATGATGACATGTTGTCAATGTATTCTGTTTCAGCGTTAATAACTGTAAATTGTGTTGAAAAGTCAGTTAAATCTGTGTTTAATGCAGCAGATGTCTTTGAGTTAAAGCTTAATAACATACCATTGTTTCCTAATGCAGAAGCAACTGGCGCGTAGTTGAATACTAAATCATAGAATTGTGATGCATTACGTGAAGAAAGGTCAAGATTAACTTTTTGAGCCCCAGCTGAGTAACCTGAACCAATGTTTTTTAATGTAACAGGTAATGCATACATTGAAATTCCATTGCTTGATACGAAGTTAATAGCTTTAGGGTCATCTTTAGCATGTTGTGTTTTGTATGCAGCTAATTCTGCTTGCATAGCTTTAACAGCTTCATTATATGTTTCTGCTAATGTTACTAAAGCTTTACCTTGTGATCCTGTTTCACTAAATGTATGAGCTATAACTATTTCATTTCTAGCATTTTGCTTAAAGCCTTGTTGAGAAGGTCTTTTAGCTGAGTTACCATCTGAGTTCATTGCACGTTGGTATTCAGTAGATGTTCTACCTAGTAAAGTAATTTTACCTTCTTGTTTATTAGTCATGTATGAAGGAAGATTACCAGCATTTATTTTTTGGTCACCTTCTTCATCTTTATCATGACATCCGGCTGAAAGAGCAACTGTTGTTACACCAACTAGCCCTGCAGCTCCTAATAATATATTTTTAAATTTAAAATTCATAAATTAAAACTCCTTAATAAACAAATATAAATATATTTGTTCTTGTTTTGTGTTTTGTATTTTTTAAGAAATGTAAGAGCGATATAAATTTGATGTATAGCTGCTCAAGTTACAATTTCTATAATAAATTATAGAGCATTTATTTTTTTATGCTGTTGAAAAAATTTATTTCCACATTTTGTTCCACATTTGCAGATTATATCCTGTGTTTCCAAGTTGGAGACACTTTTTTTGTATTTTTTTATTAAAAATTAATTTTCTATTTATGAAATAAATAGCTCTAATTTCTGATCCAAAAAATTTTTATTTTTTATTACATAATTACATAGAAAAGTGATATAATAAGGGCATGGAAAAATGAATAGTCGTAAAAATAAGAAAAAGATGATTACTACGTAAGTCTTGGAATTTCAGGTGGATATGGTAAAGGTTATAAGAGATCAATAAGTATCGGAAGTTTATCAGTACTTGAAAAGACGCATGAAAATGCATTAGATGTTTTAAAACAAATAGCGAAAACATTGCCTACTGATGCTGATAAAGAGTATATTAAATCTAAAATATCGGAAGCTTTTGAATTAACTAGGTGGAATTTGGAACTTATAACGTCGGTGTTGAATTACTCTACAAAATAATTAAGGATTTAGAACTTTTTCAAGGGTTAGAAAAAGGAAAAAGAAACAAACAGAAGAAATTTTTGAATTTCTAATTGCAAAAAGAATACTAGAACCTGAAAGTATGTTGAGAAGTTTTACTAATAAACATAAGTTTATTAACGAAATTAATGTCAAAAAATCAACTGTTTATAATTTCTTAGATTTTGTAGCTGAAAATAAGCAAAAACTAGTTAAAAATGTGAATAATAAAATTTCAGAAGTCACAAACAGAAATGTTAGTCTAGTGTTCATGGATGCCACCACATTATATTTTGAAACATTTGTAAATACAAATGAAGACTTAAAAGAAAAATTCACTCTTAAAAGAGCTGGATATTCAAAAGATGGGAAGTTTAAAGAGGACCAAGTTGTGCTTGGGATGGTTACAGATAGCAACGGAATACCTCTTGATTTTGCACTTTTACCTGGTAATGTTGCTGATCAAAAACTTTAATTCCCACAATAAATGAACTTGGAGAAATTTATAACATAACCAATGTCACAGTTATTGCTGACAAAGGTATGAATCAATATCAAAACAAAATGTGATTAAAAAATAATGGCCTAAATTACATTTTTCCAGTTAGACTTAAAGGTACAAGTAAAAAATTCAAAGAGTATGTTGTAAATGAAACAGATTATAAAGAAATTGATGGTTTACTTTGTAAAGAGGTTGAACAAGTTAATATTGATGCAGAAAATAATGCAATGAAAGTTAGACAAGTAGTGATTTACGATAAATACAAAGCTAAAAGAGATGCAGCACTTAGAAACGAAGTTATCGAAAGATTTAATAAAATTAAATCTACTGATGGAACAGCCACAGCAAGAAGCATGATATCTTATAAAAAGTATAAATATTTCAAAGAAATACAAGAATCTAAATTCGCCATGGATATGGACAAAGTTAGAGAAGATAAGAAACTCGATGGTTATATAGTTTTTGAAACCACAAGATGAGACTTATCAATTAAAGAAATCTTAGACATTTATAAAAATCAATGAAGAATTGAAAATAACTTTAGAGACTTAAAAACAACTTTAGAAACTAGACCTATGTTTGTCAGAACTGATGAACATGTTCTGGGACATATAACAATTTGCTTTATTGCATTAGTTATTCTTAATTATTTAACATGATTAGTAAATAAAAACCAAGCCCAAAAACTTGGTGTATTAGATAAAATAACATCTCAAAGAAATATTATTAGCAATAAAATCTGCCATGGTTAATTTTAAAAAGGTGGATGGTGTAGTCGTTGAAGAAAAAATGTGAAGTTCTGATGAAATTAAAGAAGAAATCGAACTGTACCATTACATTTTAAACTTAATAAAGTAATTTTTCCTGAGCTTCGAGTTTTAAGAGTCAAAAAACGAATAGTCCTATATTATGGGGCTATTCGTTTTTTCATACATTAAATTACTTGTACAAATTTTTTAAATATCGTTTCGATTGTTTCATAATCTGAAATATGGTCTGAGCTTTTGAGTGTTTTTAATATAAATTTCTTCTTTAACTTCACCATTTACAACTTTCACTACCTTTTCAGCTGATTTTATCGCTGTGATAAGTCTATCATTAGAAAATTTATCAATAACTCCTGTGCTTGCAAGAACTGTATTGATCTTGTGAAGTAGAAATTTTATAATAACAAGAGATATGAAGCACAAAATTAAATGCGCATTAATGTGATCATCAGTTCATACATACATAGGTCTAACTTGAAGTGATGACTTCATTGTTCTAAAGTTTTCTTCTATTTGTCATTGTTTTGCATAAATATTCACCACTTCTTCTGGTGATAAGTCATGTCTTGAAGTTTCATAAATATAAAATCCATCTAATTGACTGTCTTGACTTAATTTTTGGCTATCTAATTCATAAAATGAACTTCCAATTTTCTTAAAGAATCTATATTTTTTACCACTGGTTAGCTTGCTTGCTTCAACTAATCCATTTTTGTTTTTTAACTTGTTAAAGTTATCAATTAATATTTGTCTGTCTGTTTTATCTTTTGTTGCTCTTTTTTACTAAATGTAACAATTCTTCTTCTAACTATACCATTAGGTCTTTTTTATTAAAGAGTGAAACAACTTCTTGCTCTTTAAATTTGAATTCTTCATTTCCTTGATAATTACTTTCATCGAGCACGTATTCTTTAAAAGCTTTAGTTCCTGTTTTTAATCTATAAGAAATTACATAATCTATTCCTTTTGCTCTAGAAATCTAAGTGTTTTAGAAGTTGACATTCCTTTATCAGCAATAATGGTTACATTTTTAATTTCGTATGTTTTAAGCATTTCTAAAATAAATGGGATAAATGTGTTTGCGTCTGCTGTATTTCCTTTAAAGGTTTTAAAATGAATTGGAATTCCATTTCCATCTGTTGCCATTCCAACCACCACTTGGTCTTCTTTGAATTTTCCATCTTTTGAATATCCACTGTGTCTTAATCCTGAACGGGAAAAACTTTCAAAATACATTGTTGTTGAGTCATAGAAAACTAATTCAACTTTTCTTGTTGTGTTTTTCATTATTTTTTCATTAACTTTATTTAGAATTGCTTTTTATTTTGATTAACCAGATCTAGTAGTGTATAGTATCCATCTTTACTTGTTTCTGGAGCACCTTCATATTTATACTTATCTTTATGCATTAATATGTAACTTTTCGCATCAATGATTCTGCTAGCAATTGTGTATTTTAAAAGTTTTTCAAGGTCTTTATGTCTTGTTTTTGGCAGGGCATTAAAAATCTCAAATTTATCAATTACACTGTAAAGTGTATTAATACCATAATTCACATTGTATACCTCGGTTTGAGAAGAATTTAATGCAAACATTATGCTTTGCTTAATTTTTTCTTTTGAATCATCAATATTTAAAGTCTCACATACATTTTTAATTACATTTATCGGGTCCGAACATAATGTTTCGAGTTTTTCTAATCTTCCAATTCCAACTTGGTTACTATATCCTTTCCCATATCCATTTGATGTGGCAACTGAAATATATGTGTGATCTTTTCTTTTGTGTTTTATTAGTATGAACTTATCTGACATATTCATATTATAGCACTTTATACAAGTAATACAAGTAGAAAAATAATAAAATTTAGAAGAATTAAAAAGTCCATATATCTTTGATATATGAACGTAAAACTTTTAAAATAATTGTTGTTTTTTCAGGCTCAAACTCCGAAACTCAGTGGACTTAAAAACAACTTTAGAAACTAGACCTATGTTTGTCAGAACTGATGAACATGTTCTGGGACATATAACAATTTGCTTTATTGCATTAGTTATTCTTAATTATTTAACATGATTAGTAAATAAAAACCAAGCCCAAAAACTTGGTGTATTAGATAAAATAACATCTCAACAGAATATTATTAGCAATAAAATCTGCCATGGTTAATTTTAAAAAGGTGGATGGTGTAGTCGTTGAAGAAAAAATGTGAAGTTCTGATGAAATTAAAGAAGAAATCGAACTGTACCATTACATTTTAAACTTAATAAAGTAATTTTTCTATGTAATTTTAAGAACAAAAAAACGAATAGCTCTATATTACGGGGCTATTCGTTTTTTACTCCTTATCAACTTGGAAACACAGGCTGCTCAAGTTACAATTTCTATAATAAATTATAGAGCATTTATTTTTTTATGCTGTTGAAAAAATTTATTTCCACATTTTGTTCCACATTTGCAGATTATATAAAAAAGCTCGCTTTTTATTATTTGGCGAGCTCTATTTCATAGACATTTTGGACTGTTTTAGACATTTTTCTAATAGTTCCAAATTCTTTTTTAAATTCATCAAGTTGATTAAAAGCTTCAAAAGACTGTTTTGAACTTCAACGTTCAATAACAAGAACTTTATCTTCAGCTTCTAATCCATATTCAAAAGAAAGATTTTCTTCTTTCATTCTTGTTTTTTTAGTTAGGATATATAAATAATCAATGAATCCCTTCATTTTTTCTGGATTAATTATATATCTTGTAGCTTTTGCAAAAATCATATTAAATACTCCTAAACATAGTATTTGGTATTGCTTAAATAAATACTATTTCTTAATTCTTGAAAAAAGAATAAATTCTTTCCCTTGATTAATGTTATCAAATTTAGACCAGTTTGTTAATAAATCAAATGAAAAATTATTTATTCCCAGAATTTGAGCCACTTCTTGAGTTTTTCTTGGCAATACTGGAGCTAAATATAATGAGACAGCATAAATACCGTTAAACAATCTAACAAGAATTTGTTCTAAACGTGGTAAATCTTCTTTTAAAGTTCAAGGTTTAGTTTCATCAATATATTTATTTAGTTCACTTGAAAGATCAATTGCCACCTTTAAAGCTTTATCAACTTCTAGTGCATCAAAGTGTGCTTTGTAGCTAACTAGTGAACTAGCTATTTTTTCTTCAATTGCTAGGTCTATAGCAAGATTAGAAGCTTGATAGTGTAAAGGATTTTGGAAGCTATTAGCTTTCATTTTTACACTACGAGCCACTAAGTTTCCGTAGTTATTAATTAAATCAGCATTAATTACATCAATAAAACGATTTTCTTCTCAAACTCCATCTTCTCCAAGAGTAATTTGTGAAGCAAAATAATATTTAATCATTTCTGGATGGTATTTTGCAAGTAATTCATATGGATCTACAACATTATTTTTTGATTTAGACATTTTTCCAGTTGGTGTAACAAGTCAACCATGAGCTTGAATTTTACTTGGTTGTTTTAAATTTAAAGCTTGCAAGAAAATTGGTCAATAAATCATATGGAAACGAGAAATTTCTTTTCCAATTAGATGAACAACTTCGGACTCATTTCAATATTGTTCAAATTCTGCACTTTGGTTTGAGTTTTTAACATCAAAGCCAAGGGCAGTTATATAGTTACATAAAGCATCTAATCATACATATAAGGTATGAGTTGGATCTTCATTAATTTTAATTCCTCATTCAATATTAGTTCTAGTTACTGATAAATCTTCTAGTCCCTTGAGTAAGAAATTGTTTTTCATTTCATTAATAATTTTATTTGGCGCTAAAAAGTCTGGATGTGAATCGATATATTGAATTAATCAAGGAGCAAATTGATTCATTTTAAAAAAGTAAGAATCTTCTGAAACATTAATTAATTGGTGGCCACTTTGAGGGTGATAATAAGCGCCATCCTTATATATAGCTTGAGTTTCAGTTAAAAATTCTTCATCACTCACTGAATAAAGTCCTTCATATTTACCACGATAAATGTAGCCTTTATCTAAGAAATATGAAAAGATATTTTTAACACTTTCACAGTGGCTTGGAGCACTTGTACGAGAAAAGATATCATAGTTAATATCGAAATCACGTCACATTTGTTGATATTTTGCAACTAAATTATTAACAAACTCTTGTGGTTCTATACCTTGTTCTGCAGCTTTTTGTTGAATTTTTAAACCATGCTCATCACTTCCAGTTAGCATTTTAACATTGTAACCATCAAGTTTTTTATAGTTAGCAATTACTCAGGCTAATGTAGTGGTATATAGGTGGCCTATATGTAAGTTACCACTTGCATAATAAATTGGTGTTGTTATATAAAAATTCTTTTTCATTTTTGCTCCTTAAACTTTTTTAGGCTTATATAAAGCTTTAATTTCAGGTAAATAAGCATGATTATTCTTATCATTGCTGTCATGTAAATAAAGGTTAGGAAGAAAATGTACTCCTCACCCAGCTTGATAACGAGCTTCAATTAAAGCAAATTTAGGTTTATCATCAATTCTTGGCAGAATAAATTGAATCCGTTTAGGTTCAAATTTATACTTACGTAAATATTCAAAAGTATCAACTAATCGTTCAACAGGTAACACAATAGTTAAAAACCCTTTTTGTTCTATTATTTTACTGCAGCCCATAATTAATTGTTCTAAATTTAAATAAATTTCATGTGTGGCAATTAGTTTTTCTTGACTAATATCCTTTTTGATTTTACTTTTATCATATGGATAAAAAGGTGGATTACAAAAAATAGTTTGATATTTGGCTCTAGCTTCTTTAGTATGTTGCTTTCAAAAATCATTAAAGTCAGCACAAATGACCTTAATTTGATCTTGCATTTGATTCATTTCAACATTTTGTTTAGCTAGCTGTGCAGCTTTTTCTTGGATTTCAACTGCATCAATTTGCAATTTGCTTGAACGTGAAGCTGCAAAAATTGATAACGCACCATTGTTGGTACCAATTTCAAGTGCTTTAGTAGTTTTTTGAGTTAAATAAATAAAGTTACCAAGTAAAATAGTATCAACTGAATAGTTGAACATAGTTTTATCTTGGTAAACATATAAATTTGAGTCAAAACCTAAAGAGTTTTTTACTAGTTTATTTTCTTTGTTTCTTAAACTTTGCATTATTTCTTTCAGCTTCTTCTTTTTGTTTTTTATTCATATAGTCTTGGTATAAATCAGCTAAAACACAGTCAACTTTACCTTCAACTAAATCTACTCCAACAACTACTACATCAACATAATCCCCTAAAGTAAACTTACGGTTAGCTGAGACTAATTTAGTTAATACATCATTAGCTTCATATTCACCATCAATTAGGGTACTTTTATGTACTAAACCACTAGCTTTAAATTCAAATTCAACAAAGAACCCGAAGTTTAAAATACTTAAAATTTGTACTTTAAAGGTTTTTCCAATTTGGTTCTTTAAGAATTCAGCAAATTTTAAATCATTAACATTCCGTTCAATTTGAACAGCCTTTTGCTCACTCTTAGTATTTAAATCTCCAAAAATAGGTAGCATTTCTCTGTATTCATCTAACTTGCCATACTCTTTATTAATTAAAAAGTTTCTAATGGTACGATGAATTACTAAGTCTGGATATCTACGAATTGGACTAGTAAAGTGGCAATAGAATTTAGATGCTAGACCAAAGTGACCAATATTATTATCGGAATAAATAGCTTTTTGCATTGAACGTAAAAACATTAATTTAACAAAATCATCATCACGTTCATTTTTGACTTTTGTAACAAAGTCAGCGAATATTTTAGGTGTAATTGTATTAGCTTTTAATTCAGCTGCTGATACATTAATAGCAGCTAGTGAGTTCTTTAATAAAGTTAGCTTATCTTCATCAGGTGTTTCATGCACACGGTAAAGAACAGGTAATTTAGCATCAAATAAATACTTGGCTACAGTTTCATTGGCTCTAACCATGAAATCTTCAATAAGTACTTCACTAAATCCACGAGGATTAATTTCAATACTCTTAACTCTTCCTTCTTCATCAAGTTTAATTTTAGGCTCTTGAATTTCGAAATCTACATAACCTTCATTAATTTTGTATTTATGTAAGATTAAACTTAATTCTTTAGCTGTAAGTAACATGTCTTTTAAACATTTAACTTGTTTAGGATCGTCATTTTCATTTAATAAACCTGTTTTATAAAACTTATCAACATTTTTATAGGTTAATCTAAACTTACTTTCAATTATCCCTTGTGAGATTTCAACATTGACATTATTACCTTGTGGGTCAATTTCCATTTCACAAGCTAAAACAAAACGATCTTCGTTTGGATTAAGAGAACAGATTCCGTTAGATAATTCAACCGGGAGCATAGGAATAACACGATCAACAAGGTAAATACTTGTTCCACGTTTTAAGGCTTCTTCGTTAATGGCTGTCTCTTCTCTAACATAGTAAGAAACGTCAGCAATATAAACTCCTAAAAAGTAGTTTCCATTAGCAAGCTTTTTAACCGTGATGGCATCATCAAAGTCTTTAGTATCGTCACCATCAATAGTAACGATCATTTCATCACGGAAGTCTTTCCGATTACTTCAATCTTCAGCTACAATTGTGCTTGGTATTTGACTAACTTCCTGCGCCATATTTTCTGGGAATGATAATGGTGCTTTAATTTGTTCAAGATATGATTTAACAAAAACCATTGGGTCAGCTTCATTTGTTATTACACGGGCAACTTGAATATCGATGCAGTTTCCTTCGTAAGCTAAAATGTTGCAAGTTACTAAATCATTTAACTTAGTTGGAACAGTAGAAGAGATTAATTTTCACTTGCTAGTTTTCAGTCTATTGTCAACTGGTACAAAGTATTTGGTGTCATTTTTTTCTTTTATAAAACCAACAACATCTTGGTTGTTTCTTTGCACTATTGCAGTTACTACACCATGGGTTAAATCATCTCCTCCAGGAAGATCTGATTTGTAAACATTAACTTTTACAGTGTCACCATTAATTGCTCCGTTAAAGTTAAAAGATTTAACATAGACACTTTTCTTAGTGTTATTTTCTTCGTCAATATCATAGTCAACAAAACCAAAGTTTCCTTTTTGAGAAACATTTAAATTACCTTCAATTGTTTCCTCAAGCACTGGCGCATAATATTCATCGCGATTATTTTTAAAAACTAAATACTCACCTTGAAGTTCTGAAAGCACTCTTGTAAGTGATTTGTTATCTCTTGGTAAGATTTTAAAATGTTTTGCAATTTCCAAAAAAGCTTTTGGCTTTCCATTTTTTATATAGTCATAAATAAGATTTTTTTTCATATTACATTAAGATTCTAATTACTAGTGACCCCACTATGATTAATGTTCCTAGTGTAATCATTGAATATTTTAAAATCTTTTTTACTCCTCTCTCTTTTGAATGTTTAAATAAGTCCAAATCACCAGATCCAACTAAAGCCCCTGAAAAACCATTTGAATCAGGTGACATTAAGAACGAAACTATGATAATTAAGAAACCTATAATTAGTAATACAACTACTAAAGAAGTCATCATTCCTCCTAAAATATTTAAATAGTATTTAAATAATACCACAAAAACTTCAAAAAATGTTGTTTACCAGTCTCCTTTTATCCTTTTGCATAAGCTTTAAACAAATCTTTTTAGCTTTTAGCTTATAAAGTTTGTTTTTCTTTGTGACTTTTATACATATTTTCTAGCAAAAAATCAAAGGCAAATTTTACTAATATGCTTATATAATGGGAATATTAGTAAAGTGGTCTAGTTAAAACTGATAAAATTATCAGAGATTTCTTTCAAGTTATCTAGGCTTTTAAATTTAGAGAGTATAATTATAATTATGAAAAAAATATATAGAAATTTATTATTAGCTAGCTCAGCTATAGCAAGTATTACCTTGCCAATGGTTTCAAGCAGCTGCAATAACAAAAACAAAACAGAACAAAATGAAATTATTAAAAGTATAGAAGCTTACAGAAATGTCTGCCAGCTTTATGTAAATCAAGCTAATAAATACTTTACACAAGTAATTATCGATACTAAGAATGATAATTTTTTAGCACCAATAGCTGATAAATTTTATGGCGAATTATCACTTTCAAGCCCTAATGGTAAGCTTGATAATCTTTTCTACAACTATTACAATGATATTAAAAATGTAAATAATTTTGCTAACCAAATGCAACAAACATTTCAAGCAATTTTAACTAAAGTAACAAATGTTGACATGGAAAAGCCTATTGACTTTTATAGAAGTGTATTGGAAAACCACAAATCAATCGGTGATATGTATAACAACTTCATTCAAACCTATATTGATATCCTAGGGCAAGCTGAAAAAGTGAATCCCACAAAAGCAAAAGAATATCAAGATAAATTTGTTAAAGGCTTAGATGATGCCACAAAAGTTTTTGAATTCTCAATTGTACCAGTTGTTTTACTACAATTAGAAATTAAAAATTATGGAATGCATGATATGCTATCAAACTTAAATAAAGCGTCAAAAAATTCGGATGAAGAATTAAGAAACCTAATTAAAAGCAGTGATGAGTGAATTAATAAGTGATTAAACTATGTTAATGGATATAAATTACAAAACATCATTAGCAATAATTTAAATATAAGTGACGTAATCACTGAATTACATAATGATTTTGAAAATAATGTTGCTAAACTTTTTTATACAAAATTCATGATTAAAGTATTGCAACAAAGGCAACCTGAAAAAGTATTAGATGATCAGTTTAATGCTAACCCAGTGTATATTAAATTCAGCAATTCAGCTCATGATACCAACAAAATTATTACAGTAAATGAAATATTAAAACAAGAAACTATAACAAAAAATGAAAAAGCAAGTCAGGCTATAAAAAATCTTGAACAAAATTATAGTAATCACGGTAAAACCTTAAATCCAAGTTATGATATTAATAATTTCACTAATGGTTTATATACTAATATCAAGTTAGCATATTTAGCAAACTCTCAAAAAGAAGAAGCAGGGGGATTTGCCGCAACTTTATACAATCGTGATTCTACAACCAAAAAATTTAGTTCACAATCAGATACACCTAGAGGACTGGCACAAAAGTTTGATAAAAGTAGTGTTAACCACGTTATCAAATTCAATATTCCCGTCAATGTTGCTGCAGCTATGGGATTAATTCTTTCACCTATGCAAAATAGTCCAGAAGTTCAAAAGTTCTTTAAGGAAACAAATGGTTATTTACCATTTGGCATCAGAGGATTAAATTCAGTTAAAAACTATTTAATAGGGCAAGACTTATTAGTCTTTGATTCCTTATACGCAGGGTTAGAAGGAAATAGATCTATTATTAATCAATGAGATCAACTAATTTTTGAAAACTACAATTTTGTCTTAGTCAATAAAGATGCAGCATTAAATGTGGAAGCTTACATCGGAATTAATGATGATTTATATAATAAATTCTTTAATAATAAGTCAAAAGAACAATTAACAAGTCTAATCAAAGATAAACAAGAATTAGAAAATAAACAAATAGTACTTGAAGATAAGTATTTACCATGAGTAAAGAATTTCTTAATTCCTAAATATCAAATTAATAGTAATATGACTTCAGATCAATACTACAAAGATAAATTGGCTCAAATTCTTACTAATAAAGATGGAAAAAACTACATTACAGTTGATAAGTGAATGCAAGCATTAAGCAATATATTAGATTATTTAGCTGCTGCCCCAAATAAGGATCAAAGCGAAAGCACTATTCAAAATGCTGTTAAAGAACTTAATGACCAAAAAGATAGCCTAACTAAAAAATATGAAGAACAAGTTAAGGAAATTAATGATGAAAAAGCTAAACAACAAGCTATTGTAGATGGAAAAGATTCAACTGATGATGCTAAAAATAATGCAAAACAAGCGATTCAGCAATTAAACTTGGCTCTAGATACTGCCAAAAACAATTACAATAAAAATATAGAGGCATTGAATTCCCAAATCGCTGATGCTAAAGTGACAATTCAAGAATGAATCCAAAAAGCACAAGAACATGGGCTTGAAATCAATCAATATAGTGATATTGAAGTAATAAAAAATAAAGTGACTTCTATTTTAAATACAGTTAAGGAACCAATTAATCAAATTCAACAACAAATCGACAAATTGACTGATACTGAATTATTGACCATACTATTTAGATTACAAAGTAATAATTAAGGAGTGTTATGAAATTCACATCTCTAATAAAATTACTTGCTTTGCCAAGTATTTCACTAATAGCACTTTCTAGTAGCTGTCAAAGTAAGAATCCAACTCAAAACAATTTATATGCTAAGACTTTTGTTGCTGAGGCTCAAGTATTTGTTAATAACTATACTAAAATGCAAAAACAAATTGTTGATTATATCCTAGCACAAAGCAAAATTAATTTAGTACTTAGAGAACAAATTGAATCTTATAGATTGCAAAAGCCAAGTAGCTTTAATAAATATTTTTTACCTTTTGCACAAAATCAAGTTCAAGGTGATAATATCTTTGATACTAAATATAAGGAATTTAAAGCTGTATTCCAACAGAAAAATATAACAAGTTTTTCACTTGCTAAAGCTATGGAGAATTTTGTTAATGAAATGGTGAGCGAATGTAATGAAATGCTACTCACATTAAATCAATATTTTAATATTGATCAAAATTTTACATACAATTTAGAAGATGAATTTGCCAATGTGCAAGCTATATCGCAAATCTATTATCTTAATTCAATTTACAATCATATTTTGAATAATCTTTCAAGTTTAAAAACTCAAAAGCTAATAGAACAAGATAAAATAACTAATTTTAGTCAAAAAATAGAAGACAATTTGAAGCAAATTAAAAGTTTATGCCAAATAAAAAATAACAATATTGAAATTAGCAATTCTTATAAAACAGGAATAAAAGCTGCTTTTAGTAATTTAAACAAAATTATCGAGATTTACAAAAATGAATTCGGAACAATTTATCTCCAATCTCTTGATTTGAACAAAAATAATGTTTTTACTTCATCCATTAGTTCAATGAATAATCAAATGAAAATGCTAATTAGCCAAGAAGGAAACAACTTAATAACTGATTATTTATTTATTGATCCTCATGCTTTTATAACTGCAGCTAGCCAACTTGGAAATATTGATTATGTTAATGAATTAAACAAATTAAGAAAAGAAAATTATCATATTATTTCTAATTATATAATTGATGATTTGCTTTATGATAAAAAGCTTCATTTGAGAAGCAACTTGCATAATAATGTTAAATTCGACTTAGCACTAGTTGCTAAAAAAGAAGGAAAATTTAATTTCATTCAAGATCTAGCCAGTCCTAACTTCGGAACAAAGCTATCCCAAGAAAAACAATTAACTGACGCAAATTATTTAATGCGCTTACAAGTTAATCAAAATCAACTAAAATCACTTGGTATTTCCCTGATCTCTATATTACAAAACTCTGTGTTCAATAAAGAAGGAAATGTAATTTTATCCCAACCCGAAAGTTTAGTTGCTTCTGCAGGATTTCAAAATAACAAGTTACAAATTTCACTAGCTTATAAGGACGAAAATTACGTGGTGCCCGCTGGGTGAGATACAGTTTTATATCCAAATAAAAAGATTGCTTTATCTTATAATTTCCCTAAAAATGTTGAATTAAGTATTTTTAACATTTATCTTAAGTTAGATCAAGAAACTTATAACAAATTAATGCAAATGCAAGATAATGACACATTTGACTTAAAATTTTTATAGAAAAATAACTACTAGTGCACTAGTAGTTATTTTAGTTATTTTAGTTAATTTAGTTAATTTATTATTTATATGCGATTTTTTGATACTATCCAAAATCTTGTGTAAATTTAAAATTACCCAAAAAAGGGTAAAAAGAAAAGATAAGTTACCTTATAATTTTTTTGAACAAGAAAGGAACTTATCTATGAATAATTTTAAACTATTAAACCAAGATTTTATTAAAAACTTTTCTAAAAGTATAAATAGTATTGATGACTTTATGAAACTAATGCTTGAACAATACAAAAACGATATTCAACATATATTAAACGAACTATTAAAAGATGGATTAACTGAATTTCTTAAATACGAGAAATACAAAAGAGCAGATACTGATAATTATAGAAATGGGTACTACACAAGAAAATTATTATTAGAAATCGGAGAAATTGAACTAAATATTCCTAGAGATAGAAATGGGGATTTCAATAATAAACTAATTAAAAAATATCAAAGAACACAAGAAGAAGTGACAAAATTAGTCAAAATTTTATTTAAAAGGGAATGGATTATTCAGATATTATCGATGTCACGACTGATTTATTTGGAAAGCAGTTATCTAAACAATCTATAACAAATATAACTGATAAATTTTTGGTAAATGTTGAAGAATTTAAGAAAAGACAACTTAAAAAAGAATATAAAGTTGTCTACTTGGATGCAACATTTTTGAGCATTAAACGTGGTACATATAGCAAAGAAGCTGTTTATATAGCACTCGGTATAAGCCTTGAAGGAAATAAAGAGGTACTAGCTTTTGATATTAATCCTAATGAAAGCGCAAACAAGCTGAGATGAAATACTTCAAGATATAAAGAATCGTGGTGTTGAGAACGTCGAACTTTTTGTTACTGATGGATTAGCCGGAATTAAAGATGTAATCTTCAAAAACTTTCCATCTACTAAATTTCAAAGATGTTGAACGCATATATCTCGTAATATATCTACAAAAGTGAAACCATCAGATAATTTTGAAATTATCCAAGACTTAAAATTAATTTACAATCAAACCGATGAAGAACAAGCTATTCAAAAATTCAATTCATTTTTAAATAAGTGAAACAAGAAATACCCAAACATTACAAGAGGACTCCTTAAAATTGCGGATGATTTATTTGCGTTCTATTCTTTTCCTTATGCAATACGAAAATCAATATATACGACTAACTTAATAGAAGCATTAAATTCACAAATAAAAAGACAATTAAAGGGTAAAAACAATTCTCCACAGTAGAAGCTACGGAGAAAATACTTGTTGCAATGTTTGAAGAGTACAATTTTAAGAATTCTCAATACAAACATTGTGGGTTTAAAAACATTTAATAAATTATGTATAATTTGTATACCATAAGAATTATAAAACTTATCTTTACAAATTTACACAAAATTATTTATAGTATCGATTTTTTCAGCATATACTTCAGGTGTAAATTCTTTAATAAATTCTGTCATTAAATCAATTGTAGCTTGAATATCCACAAGAGAACATCCTGTGTTTCCAAGTTGATAAGGAGTAAAAACGAATAGCCCCGTAATATAGAGCTATTCGTTTTTTGTTCTTAAAATTACATAGAAAAATTACTTTATTAAGTTTAAAATGTAATGGTACAGTTCGATTTCTTCTTTAATTTCATCAGAACTTCACATTTTTTCTTCAACGACTACACCATCCACCTTTTTAAAATTAACCATGGCAGATTTTATTGCTAATAATATTTGCTTGAGATGTTATTTTATCTAATACACCAAGTTTTTGGGCTTGGTTTTTATTTACTAATCATGTTAAATAATTAAGAATAACTAATGCAATAAAGCAAATTGTTATATGTCCCAGAACATGTTCATCAGTTCTGACAAACATAGGTCTAGTTTCTAAAGTTGTTTTTAAGTCTCTAAAGTTATTTTCAATTCTTCATTGATTTTTATAAATGTCTAAGATTTCTTTAATTGATAAGTCTCATCTTGTGGTTTCAAAAACTATATAACCATCGAGTTTCTTATCTTCTCTAACTTTGTCCATATCCATGGCGAATTTAGATTCTTGTATTTCTTTGAAATATTTATACTTTTATAAGATATCATGCTTCTTGCTGTGGCTGTTCCATCAGTAGATTTAATTTTATTAAATCTTTCGATAACTTCGTTTCTAAGTGCTGCATCTCTTTTAGCTTTGTATTTATCGTAAATCACTACTTGTCTAACTTTCATTGCATTATTTTCTGCATCAATATTAACTTGTTCAACCTCTTTACAAAGTAAACCATCAATTTCTTTATAATCTGTTTCATTTACAACATACTCTTTGAATTTTTTACTTGTACCTTTAAGTCTAACTGGAAAAATGTAATTTAGGCCATTATTTTTAATCACATTTTGTTTTGATATTGATTCATACCTTTGTCAGCAATAACTGTGACATTGGTTATGTTATAAATTTCTCCAAGTTCATTTATTGTGGGAATTAAAGTTTTTGATCAGCAACATTACCAGGTAAAAGTGCAAAATCAAGAGGTATTCCGTTGCTATCTGTAACCATCCCAAGCACAACTTGGTCCTCTTTAAACTTCCCATCTTTTGAATATCCAGCTCTTTTAAGAGTGAATTTTTCTTTTAAGTCTTCATTTGTATTTACAAATGTTTCAAAATATAATGTGGTGGCATCCATGAACACTAGACTAACATTTCTGTTTGTGACTTCTGAAATTTTATTATTCACATTTTTAACTAGTTTTTGCTTATTTTCAGCTACAAAATCTAAGAAATTATAAACAGTTGATTTTTTGACATTAATTTCGTTAATAAACTTATGTTTATTAGTAAAACTTCTCAACATACTTTCAGGTTCTAGTATTCTTTTTGCAATTAGAAATTCAAAAATTTCTTCTGTTTGTTTCTTTTTCCTTTTTCTAACCCTTGAAAAAGTTCTAAATCCTTAATTATTTTGTAGAGTAATTCAACACCGACGTTATAAGTTCCAAATTCCACCTTAGTTAATTCAAAAGCTTCCGATATTTTAGATTTAATATACTCTTTATCAGCATCAGTAGGCAATGTTTTCGCTATTTGTTTTAAAACATCTAATGCATTTTCATGCGTCTTTTCAAGTACTGATAAACTTCCGATACTTATTGATCTCTTATAACCTTTACCATATCCACCTGAAATTCCAAGACTTACGTAGTAATCATCTTTTTCTTATTTTTTACGACTATTCATTTTTCCATGCCCTTATTATATCACTTTTCTATGTAATTATGTAATAAAAAATAAAAATTTTTTGGATCAGAAATTAGAGCTATTTATTTCATAAATAGAAAATTAATTTTTAATAAAAAAATACAAAAAAAGTGTCTCCAACTTGGAAACACAGGATAATGACACATTTGACTTAAAATTTTTATAGAAAAATAACTACTAGTGCACTAGTAGTTATTTTAGTTATTTTAGTTATTTTAGTTAATTTATTATTTATATGCGATTTTTTCAGCATATACTTCAGGTGTAAATTCTTTAATAAATTCTGTCATTAAATCAATTGTAGCTTGAATATCCACAAGAGAACATGAACCAATTGGCGAGTGTAAGTATCTTTGTGGAATTGAAATTGTCATTACTGAAACTCCACCTTCACCATATTGTAATTCAGCAGCATCAGTTCCACCACCTTCAGCTACATATTTATAAGCAGGAATATCTTTTCTCTTTGAAATATCCATTAAAACTGCAAGCAATTTTGGATCAGGTAATGTGCCACCATCTTTAACTAGTAAAGAAACACCTTTACCAAGTACTGGTGTACCAGGTTTACATCCAGTTGTATCATGTGAAGCACCTGTATCAACAGCAAAAGCTACATCTGGGTTAATAATTGAAACAGAAGTTTTAGCACCTCTAGTTCCAACTTCTTCTTGCACTGTTCCAACTAGGTATAAATCACAAGCTAAATCTAAGTCAGCTAGGTTATTGGCAATAAATTCTAAAGCTGTAACCCCAGCTCTATTGTCCATAGCTTTACCACCGATAATATTATTTGCAAAGTGAATTGTTTCACCAGATAAGAAAATTTTATCTCCGATTTCAATACCAGCTTCTAGTACTTCTTGCTTATTAGCGTATCCTAAATCAACAAATAAATCAGCTTCCTTGATTGCGACAGTAATTTTGTCTCTATCCATAATGTGAATTGAAGTGTGCCCAAAAACACCTTCAAATCTTTTGCCAGTAGCATTAGAAACTACAGTAGCTTTAGTCCCGATAACTACACTTGGTCATACTCCACCAATTGTAGTTACTAAGATGTTTCCGTTATCTGCAATTGATTTTACCATGTATCCAACTTCATCCATGTGAGCTGCTAACATTACTTTAGGAGCATTAGCAACTTTTGAAGGTTTATGGAAAATAATTGATCCAAAAGCATCTCTGGTAATTTCATATTTGTTTTTGATGTTTGCTCTTAATTCATTAGCAACTGGTTCTTCAAAACGAGAAATTGCTTCAATTGACATGTATTTAGCTAAACGACTAGCTAATTTTTCATATTTTTTATCCATTTTAGTTCTCCTTTAATAATTCATTTAATTTTGCTTCCATTGATTTAAAATCAACTTGTTCATTTGTGTTTTCGTTTATTTGCATATATTTAATTTTATTTTGTTCATCCAATATGAATAAAGAACGAGCACATAATTGTAATTGTTCAATTAATACTCCAAGTCCACGTGCAACGTCATGTGCTAAGTAGTCTGAGTATAATTGAACTCTTCCAGTTTCATGGTCTTCTGCATAGTTACTTAAGGCAGTAGGTAAATCCATTGAAAATGTCACAAAGTCAACATCTTTATATTTACGTGATAATTCAGCCATTTTTAAAATTTGCATATCACACACCATAGTATCAGCTGATGGGAATGTTCCTAATACTAAATATTTATGTTCGCGTTTTGGCATACTTTGATCAAATTTACCTTCTTTAGCACCTTGAAGTACTACTTCATTGCCAACAACTGGTGCTGTACCAGCAAGGTTATAATCCTTATTTGCGAATTTAACTGTTCTCATAATTCTCCTTTATTTTTCATTTATTCAATTTTACTAAATGTTAGCTTTTGTGATAATTATTTTTAATTCAAAAATACTCCATTTATTATTGACATGGAGTATTTCTAAGTCTATAAAGATAATATCAAATATTTCTTTCTTATCATTTAATTTTGATTGTACTTCTTTTTTAAAATTAATATATTTAATTGCATTTTCATTAGAATCAAATATTACATCATAATCATTCGGCAACGCTGAAGAATTCATAAATATTTTATCTTTTAAGATTCAATCAATGATTTGTTTAGCAATCTGAGCACTCATTTTTGCGTATGGATTATCATTAACTTTTTCAAAATTAATGTTATATATGTAACCACAACTTGGTTCTATATATTGCTTATCCCAAAATTGGTTTAATTTTATTGTTGGTACAAAAACATCAAAATCCTTTTTAGCATTTACCAATAGGCAGTCACCATTTGATGTAGCTCACAATATCATTTGTACTAAATCCCATATCTTATAAGGAACTGCAGACATATCTGAGTTTCTTTTTAATGTAAGTGATGTATGACTTTCATTATTTATAATATCATTAAGTCTATTACACATTAACAAGAATAAATGTTCTGCCTTAGTGATTTTTTTCTTAGCAATTGTGGCTTCAAACCCATGGTAACTAGATATCTTCTTCATTTTGAAAGGCGCAAAATCATTGTCAACTATTTCAGAAAGACTGTCTAAATTTTCAACAGCATTGATCAATTCTTGTTTATCTTTTTCATTCAATATTTCGCTATCAATTGATCTAATTGCTTGTTCTGAACTTTGATCAACATTTGTATTTTTTAAAAAGCATATATTTGTATAAGCCTTTAACATAAGCTTATAATAATCTTTATCAGTTATTTTGGCACCGACATTATCACGTTTTATATATGCAGATAGTTCACTTGGAATGTTTGCTTTACCAATTTTTAGATTTTGACTTTCATTCTTATTATCTCCATCATTATTTACACTATTATGACTACAATTAGTAGCAATTGTGCACAGCACAGGTAAAGTAATAGTGCTTAGAGTAATTAATAAATTCTTTTTCATTATTTTCCTCTTCTGGTCTTAATATATTTTTAGTGTGCAATTACCGCACACTTTTATTATATATTTTTTGCATTTCTGCCCAAGACACCAGAAATGATTCCAGATTAGGATTATAAAAAAGACTCCTAAGGAGTCATATGGTGCCTTAGACAGGACTTGAACCTGCACGGATTGCTCCAGCGGATTTTGAGTCCGCAGCGTCTACCATTCCACCACTAAGGCAATAAGCTATATTATTATATAGCTTTTTTATTTGCTTTTAGTAATTATTTGCAATTCTTTCATAATTTTTACGATTTTTAGCTTCATAAGCTGCAAATAAATCATCATAATTATAACCCAACATTACAAAGCTTCCTAGAGCTACTTGGAACGCTTTTAATATATTATCTTTATTAATATCTTTCATAATGTTAGCTATTGCAATAAATAATTGTTGAAATTGTACGTTGATATCATCACTTAAAATTAAAGGTTCAATTTCAGGATCAATTTCAAATTTATAAGAAAAATTGACCAAAAAGTGAATTAAGTCTGCAAATTCTTCAGTTACTGCAGATTTTTTAATATCCTTGTGAATTTTTCAGTATTTGAAGCTTTGTACTTCATTAATATATTCAGCTGCTTCAATAATTAAAGCTAGTGTTTTTTGAACTTTGATATCTTCAACATTTAAATCAGGGTTTGCGTCTTGGCTCTTTTTAGCAATTTGTTTATCGAGCTCTTTTTGCATATCAAAAATTTTTGTTAAATTCATAGCTGTATTATATTACTTTTATTTTTTTATGTAAAGAGTTTATATCACTATTGTATAGAGCTAAGCTCGCAATACAAAAAATACAGCACATAAGCACTGTATTTGTAAATAATTATTTATAGATATAAGAATTATTACTCTTCATCCATGCTGTCGTCGTCGTATTCATTTGCAATTTCTAATACATCGTCATCAATGTCAAAAATTTCTTGATTTTCTTCATCATCAGTCATATCCATATCATCATGTTCTTGCAATAACAATGAATCTTCTTCGAATGATACTGGAATATCAATGTCATCAAATGTTGAGTTAATTTCATCTTGTTCTTCTTGACTTAATTCAAAATCACCATTTTCTGGATCAATTTTACCTGTGAAGTATGTTTTAGGATCACGAATGTCGTATTTTCCTTTTAATTCATAGTTAGCATTTGTTCCAGCTGGAATCTTGTGTCCAAGAATAATGTTTTCTTTTAGTCCTTCAAGATAATCAACTCTTTTAGCGATAGATGAGTTAACAAGAATTTTATCTGTTTCTTGATATGAAGCAGCAGCTAGGAATGAATCACTTAATAAAGGAGTTTGTTTAGCTCCACGAATCTTAACTTCCCCGTAAGCTGGACGTTTTCCTGCAGCAAGTAATTTTCCATTTTCTTTTTGGTAAACAAAGGTATCTACAAGACTTCCTGTAAAGAAGTTTGAGTCCCCTGGATCTGTAATCATAATTTTTGAAAGCATTTGTCTAATGATGATTTCAATGTACTTATCTGAAATTGTAATACCTTGTAAACGATATAGTCTTTGTACTTCTTTTAATAAGTAGTTTTGCACAGCTCTTGTGTCAGCTGCTTCAAGAAGTTGGTTAAGAATAATTGGCCCTTCAAAGATCTTTTGACCACTTACAACGTTATCTCCTAGTTTAACACGTAATTTTTGTGAAACTTTTCCGCTGTATGTTTCAGTAGCAACAGTTCCATCAGCTTTTTTAGTTTCAACATCAACTAGTAAGATATCACTACTGTCTTTTCCATTTTTATCTGTAGCAGGTGCAATTCTTGTTACTGTTCCATATACTGTTGAAATAACAGCAGGTTTTCCTCATGGGAAGTCGTAAGCATCGATAAGTTCGATTAGCCGACCAAACCCACCAGTAATATCTTCAACCCCAGCAACCCCTCCGGTGTGGAATGTACGCATTGTAAGTTGCGTACCAGGTTCCCCGATTGATTGAGCAGCAACAACCCCAACAGCTTCACCAATATTAACGATTCTGTTTGTTGCCAAGTCTTTTCCATAACAGTGTTTACATACCCCATTTTTGGTGTGACATGAAAGCACTGAACGAATTTCAACTTGACTTTGTCCATATTCGTTAACAATTTTATCTGCAAGGTCAGGAGTAATTAATGTGTTTGCAGCTACTAATTCATTACCATTTTCATCTAAGATAGCCTTGTTTGTAAATCTACCTTCAATTCTTTCTTGTAATGATTCAATAACAGTATCGGTCTTAGTATCTTTAATGTCTTTAACAACGAATCCAAAGTCAGATCCACAATCATCTTCTCTAACAACAATACCTTGTGCAACGTCAACAAGTCTACGTGTTAGGTATCCTGATTTAGCTGTGTTAAGCGCTGTATCTGTAAGCCCTTTTCTGGCCCCGTGAGTTGATGAATAGAATTCATAAGCTGTAAGTCCTGAAAGGAATGATGACTTAACTGGGATTTCAACTGTTGAACGAACCACACGGTCGTTTTCTGCATCGGCTTTAAGCACTTTGGTGTTGTTGTTCATAAGCCCACGCATACCAGCAAGCTGTGTAAAGTTAGATGAGTTACCACGAGCTCCTGAGGTAAACATCATAAATAGAGGGTTATCGATGTCAGATTTTGTAACTTCTTTCAAGTCTTTTTCAATAGAGTCCTTAACTTCTGATCACTTTTGAATTGTTAAGGTATAACGTTCATCATCAGTTAAGTATCCTTCTTCGAAGAATTTCTTAAGTTGATCTGTATATTCTTCACCTTTTTTAATCTTTTCAGCAGTTGTATCTAATGTAGTAATGTCATTCATAGAGATAGTTGTACCTGAAATTGTAGAGAATTTAAATCCAAGGTTCTTAATTCTATCTAGTATAGAAGCAACATAGTTTGTATAATCGAATCAAACTTTTTCAAGTACTTTAGTGTATTCAGTTAAAGTTCAAACTGGTTTCATTCCTTCTGCTACATTAGGGTTTTTCTTACTTCATTCGTAGTTAATTGTTTCAAAGTGTTCTTTAATTGAATTTGAAATAATTCTTGCATGTGAAGTAGGAATTGGCGCATTAGCAAAGTCTACTAATTCTGCACATTCTGTGAAACGATCTTCAAAATTATCTTGTGTTGTTTCGTTAATAATTGAAGCAATATCTTCCATTGTTACAACAGCAACATATTTTTCATATACTCTACGTACAATTTTAGCAATGTCTTTCTTAGAAAGAGCTAAGTTCACTGGCATATTTGCAATTTTATCTCTAAAGTCATCACCATAGTGAAGTACGTATTTGTTTAAATCTTTATCTGAAGTATCAATCTTTTCGCTTTCACTTACTTTGATGCTTCCATCTGCTTGTGTAACTTCTTTTCTTGTTACATATTTACCAAAGATAAATTCAAAATCAGATGGGAAAGCACGGTTAAGGATAAATTTACCTACTGTAGATACTAAGTAAGGAGCATTTGTGTATTTTGATACTGATTCTTTGCTCATAGCTGAAATTGGAAGTACAACTCTTGTATGTAAAGTAATGTAGCCATTTTCATAAGCAAGCATCATATCATCGAAACTTGCATAGAAGTTTCCTTCTCCCTTAACGTTAGCTTTTTCAATTGTTAAGTAGTAAAGACCTAAAATCATATCTTGAGAAGGGTTAATAATCGGTTCCCCATCTTTAGGTCCAAGAATGTTTTTAGAAGCAAGCATAAGTTCTTTTGCTTCACGAACAGCTTGATCTGAAATTGGAACGTGCACAGCCATTTGGTCACCATCGAAGTCAGCGTTGAAAGCTGTAGTTACAAGTGGGTGAAGTTTAATAGCTTTCCCACGGATTAAAACAGGTTGGAAGGCTTGGATTGAAAGTCTGTGAAGTGTAGGAGCACGGTTAAGAAGAACAGGTCTTCCATCAATTGCTTTTTCTACGTATGGTCAAATAATTGGGTTTAGAGTTTCAATCATTTTCTTAGCTGATTTAACACTTGTAATTGAAGGTTCACCTTTAATTAATTCTTTAATAATTCAAGGTTCGAATAATTTAGCAGCCATGTCACGAGGAATACCAACTTCGTGCATTCTAAGTGAAGGCCCAACAACGATAACACTACGACCAGAGTAGTCAACACGTTTTCCTAAAAGGTTTTGTCTGAAACGTCCTTTTTTACCAGTTAAGGCATCTGAAATAGATTTTAAAGGATGAGAATCTTTTGATACAACTGGTGTTGGTTTCTTTCTTGCGTTGTCAATTAAAGCATCAACTGCTTCTTGAATCATACGGTATTCGTTTTGCTTAATAAGCATAGGAGCATCAGCTTCATTTCATTTAGCTAAACGATTGTTTCTAATGATAATACGACGATATAGTTCGTTAACATCACTAGTTGAGTGTCTTCCACCATCTAACTGTACTAATGGACGTAAGTCAGCAGGGATAACTGGAAGGTTATAAATTAACATACTTTTTGGATCTTGTCCAGATTTAATAAATGAGTTAATTACTGTTAAACGTTTATATAATTTGGCTCTGTCTTGTTCTTTAGTTGATGATAACCCATTATCTAAGTCCATTTCAGAGTTAATTTTATCGATTTCAGCTTGAACAGCTGCAGCTTCTTCAGCTAAATCGATGTGAGTTAATAAGTATTCAACAGCACGAGATCCTGTGTCGATTTTAGCATCTGAATATTCGTGAATAATTTCGTTGTATTGATAAAAGTCAATCCCGAAATCTTTCCCAATTTTTGATTCAGCATATTCTCTTAATTCGATTAATGCTGTTTCAATATCTTCATATTCATCTGTATCTTTTTCGTAATTACCAAGCATTTCTTCTAAAGCAGCTTCATAAATGTTAGCAGCTTCGTTAATGTCAATAATTGTGTTTTTCTTTAAGCTAGTTAAGTTTCCAGCTTCAAGTACGATGTGAGATTTATAGTAAATTAATTTTTCTAAATCTGCTTTTGTTACTTGCTTAGTAGAATCAGCAACTCTAAGTCCAAGTAATTTTGAAATAATTGAGTGATCTATTTTGAAGAATCAGAAGTGCACAACTGGATTGTGTAACTTAATGTGCCCCATTCTGCTTCTACGTGTGATTTTAGGTAAAATAACAGGTCTATATTTTTCACAAGCAGGGGTTTTGGTACATACAGAATTTTCATCACTTTTCTTATATTTAGTATTACAGATTGGACATTTGTAATCTGTAACTGGTCCGAAAATTAATTCATCAAATAGCCCATCTTTTTCTGGTCTATATGATTTATAGTTGATGGTTTCTGGTCTTGTAACTTCACCATGAGATCATTCTAAGATGTCTTGATCTGTTGCAAGTGAGAGAGTAATTTTATTAATTTGTTCAACTAATTCGTCTTGTTCTTTATCAAAATTATTCATAACCTTCTCCCCCCATTTCGTTTGTATCAACGTATTGATATTGTGTATGATCGATATTTTCTTCTTCATCAAGTGTTCTTGTTGAAGCATCTAATTTCATTCCAAGACCTTTAAGTTCATAGCTAAGAACATTAAATGATTCTGGAATTCCAGGCATTGGTAATTCTTTTCCAGATACTAATGCTGAATATAAGGCATTACGTCCTGTAATGTCATCAGATTTAAATGTAAGGATTTCTTGAAGTACGTTTGTAGCTCCATAAGATTCAATAGCTCATGTTTCCATTTCTCCGAATCTTTGTCCCCCATTTTGTGATTTACCTCCAAGAGGTTGTTGTGTAATAAGTGAGTATGGTCCAACACTACGTGCATGCATCTTATCATCAACCATGTGGTTAAGTTTAAGCATGTACATAACACCAACTGAAATAGGTTTATCAAATTTTCTACCTGTAATTGGGTCAATTAAAGTTTGTTTTCCACTCTTGTCAAGTCCAGCTTCAACTAAAGCGTTTTCAATGTCAGTTTTCTTAACCCCATCGAATGAAGGAGTAACGAATTTAACGCCTAATTTTCTAGCTGCCATTCCAAGGTGAAGTTCAAGAACTTGCCCAATGTTCATACGTGAAGGAACCCCTTGAGGGTTAAGCATAATGTCAAGTTGTGTTCCATCTTCTAAATATGGCATGTCTTCTTCTGGTAATACGATTGAGATAACCCCTTTGTTACCGTGACGTCCAGCCATCTTATCCCCAACTTTAATCTTACGTTTTTGAGCGATAGAAACCTTAACAATTTTATCTACACCTTCTTCTAAGATGTCTCCAGCTTCACGTGAAAGTACTTCAACATGGATAACTGTACCAGCGTGTCCATTTTTAACTTTTAATGAAGTATCTTTAGTTGTTTGTGGACGTTGTTGAAGGATAGCCATAAGAAGTTTTTCTTCTTGAGAAGGGTTGTCTTCTCCTTTTGGTGAAAGTCTACCTACAAGTACGTCTCCAGGTAATACTTCAGAACCAACTTTGACAATACCTCTTTCGTCAAGGTTTCTTAAAGCAAATTTTGAAACATTATTAATTGCGTTTGTTAATTCATCATCACCAGCACGTGATGTTCTGAATTGAATAGTTTGCTCTTCGATGTGGATTGATGTATAAACATCATCTTTAACAAGTCTTTCATTGATGATAACAGCATCCTCAAAGTTATATCCGTTTCATGTAGTGAATCCTACAAGTACGTTTTTACCAAGTGCCATTTCTCCATCTTTAAATGAACTACCATCTACAAGTAAGTCACCTTTTTGTACTTCTTGTCCAACAGCAACAATAGGTTTTTGTTGAATTAAAGTACCTTGGTTACTTCTTTCGAAGTTTCTTAATGAATATCTATCTGTGTTACCTTTTTCGTTCTTGATCATAATTTTTGATCCATCAACGAAAGTAACAACCCCAGGGTTTTTAGCAACTAAGTTGTATGAAGAGTATTTAGCAATGTCTGCTTCAATTCCTGTAGCAACAAATGGTGCTTCAGCTTGAAGAAGAGGAACTGCTTGACGTTGCATGTTTGATCCCATAAGTGCACGGTTGGCATCATCGTTTTCTAGGAATGGGATAGCTGCAGCAGCAACAGAAACGATTTGTTTTGATGAAACCTCAATATAGTCAATTTCATCTGGTGTACCTATAATATAGTTATAGTCACGTCTAATTGTTAAATATGGATCAACGATTTTGTTGTTATCGTCAACTCTAACTGAAGATTGAGCAAATGAGAACCCGATTTCTTCAGCAGCTGTTAGATAGTGAGTTGTTGAATAGTCAACAACACCATTGTTAACTTTAAAGTAAGGAGTCTTTAAGAATCCTAAATCATCAACTTTTGCATATGTTGCATAGTTAAGGATAAGACCGATGTTAGGTCCTTCAGGTGTTTCGATAGGACAAATTCTTCCGTAGTGAGTTGCATGAACGTCACGAACTTCGAATTGTGCTGTATCACGGTTAAGACCACCAGGCCCTAGAGATGTAACACGACGTTTGTTTGAAACTTCAGCAAGTGGGTTGATTTGATCCATGAATTGTGAAAGTTTTGAAGAGTTAAAGAATTGTTTCATTTGGTTTGTTACAAGTTTATTGTTTGTAACGTTTTTAGCTGTAACTTTATCAGCTTCTTTAGCTCCCATACGTTCACGTGTTGCTTTTTCAAGTTTAGTTAAAGCAACTGATAATTGGCCTTCAAGTAATTCCCCAACTGAAACAATACGTTTGTTTGTAAGTGAGTCAGGGTCATCATCTTGTCCAATACCATCGATTAAGTTAAAGTAGTAATTAATTGCAGCGACGATGTCTGAAATTAATAAGTGTGTTTCTGTTGATTTTGGATCGTTACCAATTACTAAAACTGGTTGATCTTCTTTTTCTTCCATTCATTTTCTTGATGGATATACACTTAGTTTAACGATATTAATTCTTTTTGCTAATGTCTTGTTTTGGTTAATAAGCTTGTGGTATACCATTTCTGGATCAATACCAGGAATTTTCTCACTTCTTACTAAACCTTCATTAAAGGCATTTTGAATTTCTTTAGCTTTCTTAATGTCGATAAATGTTCCTTTAGGATATAAAACAACTTTTTCTCCTAATTCAACTGATTTAACTACAAAGTCTTCAGCTAAGTATGTATTTGTTATACGATCAACAAGTGAAAGTTTCTTGTTAAGCATGTAACGTCCAGTTGTTGATAAGTTGTAACGTTTTTTATCAAACAACATTCCAGGAATAAGTGAACGTTTAGCTTCTTCAGAAATACGATCACCTTTTCTTAAACCTCTGAATAATTCTTCTTGACATTGATCAAGAATTTCAGCTTCAGTAAATTCTGAATTTTCAATTAACTTGTCTTTTTTAAGTGTTTCTTCAAGTAATTCACTTGTTCCAAATAATTCTCTAATTGTTTTTGGTGTGAATCCAAATGACCCTAAGAAAGTTGCTAAGTTAACATTCTTGTTTTTATCAATTTTGATTTTAACTGTGTCTAATGTTGAAGATGTAACTTTGTGTGACACTTCAAGTCATGACCCGATTCTTGGTAAAATTTCTAATTTGTTGAATAAGTCATCTGATTGTTTGTTACGTACACCAAGCCCAAAGTAGGCACCAGGTGATCTAATTAACTGAGAAACGATAACTTTTTCTGACCCGTTAATGATGAAACTTCCACCAGAAGTCATGTAAGGAATTTCTCCTAAAAGAACTTCATCAATTTTAACTTCTCCAGTATTTGTGATTTCTCTTTTTAAGCTGATATAAACTTTAACACTGAAGTTAATTCCTTTAGCTTTACATTTTTTAATTTCTTCGCTTTCGCTAGTAATTTTCTTAAATGGTAGTTCTAATCTAACTGACCCTTTAACGTAATCTAAACGAACTTCTTTGTTAGCAGCTTCGATTGGATAAACTTCAAGTAGACATTCTTGAATTCTTTTGTTAATGAAAAGTTCGAAACTTTCTTTACTTGTTTCAAGAATATCAAAAAGAGGTAAAGATTCTTTTGTTACTGAGTAATCTCTTCTCTCTGTGACAGGACCAAATTTACGAATTTTATAATTTTTTTGCTCCATATATTTATTCTCATCCTTTCTGAAAATATAGACCTCTAATTAAAAAATACATTATTAAAATGTATATTTACATAAGGTATATAAATTTTATCACATAAGATTTTTTTTAATTGTAGGAAATAAACTTTTTTAGTGTATAAGAAAGAGGTTAAAAAAGTAATAAAAAACGCACTAATTCCAAGACAGAATTAGTACATAAATACAACTTATTTACCTACGCTATAGATTTGAATAAAAACTAGTATAGTGCGAACTAATTTTTGTTAATGTGCGATTTTTATTTCTTTTATTTCGTATAAAAATATTTTTTTCTTTATAAATTCAAAAACTAATTTCTAAAATTATGAAAAATATATAGGCCGGGAGTATTACTGGAAAAATCTTACTGTACTCATTTTTGTCTTGATATTGCAAGACCAAATTATAAATTCCAAGGTTAGCGAAAGTACCATATGAGATGGAATTTCTTACTGCATCTTCACCTTGAAAAATAAAGACTGATAACAATTGCTTATTAACATAAGGCAAAACATAATAACGGTAAATTTTGAGTTTACTTCAACCTTTTACTTTGTATAATGCAATTACATTACTTGGCAAGGTATTAATTGATTCGGAAATTTGCTTAGTCATTTTTCTAAATGCAGAAACAACTAAAGCAACTGTTATCGCAGCCACTGAATCCATAAGTGGATTAAATACTAAAAATCAAAAATAAGTAGGTACTACTTTTATAAAAGTTAAAACTATTTTACTTGCAATCACTGAGTAGTTTTTATTAATTTTCTCTGCAAGTATATATGCATACATAACACCGAGTATATAAGCAAGTACTATGGAAACATATGCTTGTTGTAAGATTATAAAATATTGTTTCATTACGCCTCAATTAAAGGATGAGAAGTCGAATTTAAATACGTTTGTAAAATATTGTTTCAGGGTAATGCTATATATTTTAGAATCTGCAAGTGAAATAAGCCCTCATATCATGACAGCAAAATAGCCTATTAACATTAAGCATAAGACATATTTTTTTCAATTATATTTTCAACACTTTGTTGTTTGTTTAGTAGGCTGAAATTGTGGTTTTTGGACAAGTAAAATTTTGTTTAATAAGTATAAGATTGCCTCTATAACAAGAATAAACATCGCAATAAAGAGCAATGTTATTCCAAAGCTATCTTGATAATGTTTAGGATCAGCAAAAACTATCCCAAGACCATTAATTCCAACTAAACCTAAAATAGTTAATCAACGAATATTAGACTCATATGATAAGAAAAAATTGAGGAAAAACTTAATTTTTACCTGTTGATAAATATTCTTATAAAATGACTGTAGTTTGTTTATTCCTAAGGCTAAGTCACGAAAGTATTGCTTAGTCGAGCAGCTTTCAATTAAATCCGCGATATATCGATTCATTCAGAGCCACGTAAATCAAAAATAAATAATAAAAGAAGCTAATTCTGCACTAAAGGCGTTTTTAAATAATAAAATAAAAACAATCACTGGAAAAGCTCTAAGTAACATCAAGATAATTTTGACTAAAAACGAAAAATATTTGCGTTTATGAATATTGGCAGCACTGCAATATCCAGTTACCATTGCAAGTAAAAAGCCAAAGAAAGTTCCAATAGTCACACTTTTTAAAGTAATTAAAAAGTAATTTCAATTGATAAGTCAAATATTGGATGAAAGCTCTTTGTTATGACTTGCAAAACTAAAAATGGATTTAAAGTTATCTCAAGCATTTTGCCAGCTTGGATTTTGAACTGTATAGAAAAAATTTAAATTATATAAAGCATAGAGGAAAAAAGCTATTAGAAACAAGATAAGTGCATATTTAAGAGCTGTTTTTTTATGTAACTTACTAATAAAAGTTGTTTTATTCATCAAAATATAATGTTAAAAGCTCTTTTTTGTAGTCTTGTTTCTGTATGATATTAACTATTTTGCCACCTTTTATAGCTACTAAACGATCACAATATTGCATAGCTAAATCAATATCATGAATTGCGGTAATTATTAATTTTTGTTCTTTTAATTCTTCTAGGTAGGCAAATATTTTGTGAGAATTATTCATATCTAAATTACTTGTAACTTCATCGCAAAGTAAAATTTCAGAACGATTAAAAACACCAGCAATAAAGTTAAAGCGTTGCTTTTGGCCACTAGATAGCATATTTAGCGGAGTTAAGGCATAATCTTGTAATTCAAATTTAGTAAATAAATCTCATAATTGATTCAATTGTGCAACTGTCAAATGATGAAATAAGGCATTTAAACAGTTGGTGTAGTTATTAAAATTAAACAAAATATTTTTATAGGCATCGTAATTTGCTAAAGATAAGGTTTCAGCATCGATAAATGAAATAATGGACTTATATTGTTTAAGTCTTTTTTTTGATAATTTGTTTACAACTTGGCCATTATAGATAATTTCACCTTTTAAGACTATATCTAGGTCAAATATAGATTTTAATATTGTGCTTTTTCCTTGACCACTGCGTCCAATAAGGCCCACTATTTCACCGGTATGAAAATTCAGACTTAAATTAGATAAAACTTCCTTATTTTCATAGCTGAGCGCTACATCTTTAAATTCAAGCATTATTCTCCTATTACTTTGTCAATTTTGTTTTTAAAGTTTTGTAATGTGTCATCACTGTAAGATACAAATCCAATATTTCTTCCATAAATTGGATTTGCACCAGAAGCTAAATCATTTAGCGCTTCTGTAACTAATTTAAGTTGTTTATCACCCACTTTTTTTGCAGCAATACCAACGTTATATGGCAATGGATCTGTTACTGATAAGAATGTAATTTTTTCATTTGGGCGGATGCTTTGATCTACAGCATATGCATATTGTTTAGATTCTTTAAAGTGTGTAAATGCATACCCACCTTCATTATCAAAGAAGATATGTAGGTTTTTATTTTTTGCATCACTTGCTTCTGTCAATTTAGCTCTAACCAATTTATTTTGATATTCATTTTTAGTCTGTAAATCAGCGAAAGAAATAAATTGTTTTTTGTCAGCTGAATTGAATTGTTTTTTCATTAAAGCTTCAGGTAAAATATATTTACTTCCTGAACTAGGTTTTCCCATTCCGATTCCATATGAAATGAATTCTGCTAGGTTTTTGCTTGCTCATGCTTGCTTAATTTTTGTAGTTAAGTCATCATCAGCAACGATTGCAATCAATCCTCTTTGATAGCTAACTATATTATCAGAAGCTATAGAAGAATAGTCTTGATAAAACTTGGTATATGCACTTCCATTTCAGCCATTTCCATCATTTGTATCATTTCATTTTTTAGATCATGGTATTAAATCAAATTTTGCTTGTTCATTTTGAGCAATTTTTTCGAGCTCACTAGCTGAGGTTGTAAATGAAGCGTCTTTGATATCACCAGCAAATTTTGATGTTCAGGTTTGAATAATATTAGGGTTAAAATTAGTTAAATAGTTCTTTTCTGAAAGAATACTTCCAGAAGATATAAATCCTAAGTCAGTTTCACCCTTAGTAATATTTTGGGCAACTGTTTGATATTTATCATCATCAACCATTTTTACTTTTACTGTAAAACCAGCATTTTTGGCTGATAAATATTGATTCATTCTTGTTTCAATGTTATTTTTTAAGTTAGAAATTTCATCAGTCTTGCCAGCTAACTCCCATGGAGTAATTAAGTCAAGTTTCAGTTCTTTAACTTCTTGGTTTTGACTATTGCATTGTGATGCAATAATTGGGAGACAAGTTGTGCTTAAAGCAGCTCCCATAAGTAATGTTTTAAATTTGTTCATAAAAAAATCCTTCCTTGGACAGGGAGGAACGTAAAAAGAGAAGACTCGCTACGCTAGTATTAACTAGATCAGCTCATAAGAGTGTTTCTCAACCTGTTTTTTCAACAAGTACCTCTGTCCTTGGAAGAATTATATAATAAAATTAAAATAATTTGCTTTCAACTTCAGGAGAAATTATTTCACCTTCAGTTTCATGATTTTCAACGTGATTGCTTAATTTAATTTCTTTAGTAAATTGTTTATCATCTTTATCATAAGGCTCTGGTATCAGTTTAACATTTACATCAGTTAAAATGAATTCATCATTAACAAAAGCTGATTGGAACTGTTCACTAATTTTAGTATCAGAAAGCTTGCCATCACTAAATAAACGTTCAGATTCACTGGTTTGATTATTCTTATTAATCATGTTTCATTTTTGGTATTCGCTTAGTGTACAGTAAACAAAGTGTGAAGGACGAGAATCTAAAGTATATAGTCCTTGTTTGATGAATAATTGTACATAGTCACGATTTAATTGTTGATTTAATGAAGAAATCTTATGATTAATGAGCAATTTAATATCCGGATTAACTGGATGAGAGAAAATTTCTTTAACTTTAGCTCCCTCAAGTAATTGCATATCATTAAAGAAGTAAACGTAGTCCATTGTTTCTTTTATGAATTTTAGGTTTGATGTAATAAAGACTGTAGCAATATTGTTAGCTTCCACTATTTTAAATAATACCCGTAAGAATTCACTACGCGCTTCTTCAGCAATATTTTCCATGTTATCTTGTAGTAATAAAACTTCAATCTTGCTAAGCCCAAACTTTGTAAGCTTAATTTTAGCTTTATCAATAATATCTAGATCCTTAAAAGGCCTTACATAGTTAGGAATTGAAACTGAAGCAGTTTCATATGATTCAATAAACCGAATCATAGCAGCTGATTCCTTTAAAAATTTCTTACTTGCCTTTTGCTTATTAGATGAGTAATTAATTAAATCCATTAGCAAGTTGAAAATTCAATTTTTAGTTAGGAATTTTTTGAAATCAACTAATGTTTTAATTGCATTTTCATTATGTAAAAGCGTCATTTTAACTAAGAGAGAATTTATAATAGAAATTACAGTTCTTTCAGTACGTCTAACATTTAATTTAAGTCGATTAAGTTTGAATTCTTTTGATTTCAATAAGGAATTAAATAGTTTTTCTTCAGAATACTTAGATCAATCTAATTCTGCTTGAGCATACTTAATTTTTTCTTCTAACTCATGTACTGAGACTACATTTTTATAGTTAGATAAATGGTTAAAGCGTAAATTTTTAACTTGACGAATGGCATTTTGGTTATTAGCAATACGTTCAGTTAGCTGGTCATACATGTTTTTTGACATTGCAATATAAGGCTTAATGTTAAATGAGAATTCTTGGTTTATAAACTCTTTAATTTTAGATACTGTAGCATTCTTATACTTATCTTTAGTTTCAGTAAAGTTATTAGTAATAAAGATACTAATTTCAGAGTCAATCATTAATTTTAAGTCTTCTAATTGTTGCTCATTAAGATATTGGATCCGTCTAAAGTTCTTAATTCAAATGTTTAGTTCTTTTTTCTTAATTAAAATATCCTTTAATAAGTCAAAATACTCATCATTAATTGAGGGAAGCAACTTTTTCTTTTGCTCAAGTAAACTAATTTCCTTATGTATTAGTGATATTTGGTAATACATGGTTTTTTTAGCATACTTAGCAATAGAATTTTTTAAGTCTTTGTAATAGTTAATTTCGCTGGTTAAATCACGTATTTTTAAGTCATTTTCAACTTTAAGCAATGAAACATTATTAATTTGATTCATATATGAGAGCTTAATTTTACTTTGCTCGATTAAATTCTTTTGCTCATTGATATTGCTGGTTTGAATACCACTTTCCAGTCTACGATATTCATTTTTAAGTTCTTTAAAGACATCAAAATATTCCTTAATTGTATTAACAACATAAGAATTAATTACAAAATTTAAATTTTCAATATGCCCACTTAATGCATCTTGATCATTATTGTTGTTTGCAAACAATAAGCTTTGTTCTAGGCCACGAATGGTTTTAATAAATTCATTATTAGTGTCCATAATATTTGAAGAGTGATTCTTCAAAATATTAAAGATCAAATTCTTCATTGTGTAGTCTAAATTAGAATAAATATTATTTAAGTTAGCAAGATTGATTACACTTTTAATTGAGTTTTGACAATCAACTCATAATTCAAATAAAGGTATATTTAAGTCATCTTGGTCAACAATCTCATTAATATTAAAGTAAGAGACTTTAGATAAAATATCCTTTTTCTTAGTTGAAAAGTTTTGATAATTATTGAAGTCATAGTATTCTTTGACATTTGGATTATAGTATGTCATAACTGTGTTTTTATCTTTTAATATAAACTTACCCAAATTATGAAATGTAATGTTTTCATTATCACTAGGAATATAGAAAGCTGTTTTGTTATTTTGATAAATAGATAAAAAGGGGATAGAAATATTAGAACTTGGCCAAATACCTGTTCTATTTTTACTATACCCTTTAGGAATAAAGATATTTTCAATTGTTAGTATTTTTTTATTTTTTGCCATATACCCTTCTTAATATGCTAAGTGTTCATTTTTGTTAATTAACTTAGAAACCACTTGATAAGCATAATAAATAACAAAAACATTAAACCAAATCTTAATCGGGCTCGTTAAAATATGTTGTGTAATTCATACAAAAATATCAGCTGTTTCACTGTTTCCGAGTGAATATAAATCAGCAAATGAAAGAATCGGAATATTAACAAGTTCTAAGAAAGCACAGAAAACAATTATAGGAACAAAAACTAGGTATTTATCAGTGCGCATTGCAAAACGACCAACTAGAATGAAAATAACTAGTAGTGTCATACCTGAAGTCATTAATGCAAGTAGAATTCATCTATTTTTAATAAATCCATTTTGGATAATTTCATCGCTAACAAAGAATCCAATATATCAAGCAATAATTGAAATTGCAAGCACTAAAAATAAAGCACCTGAAATGCAATAAACATTTTTTAAAGCTATATTTGAGGAGTCTTGATTAATAAATTGTCTCTTATTATTTAGTTTCACAATCTTATTTGCAATTTCAATTGCTTTCTTTCTATTTCCAGCAGCAGATTCAAACTTATATTTATAGGCAAGTAAATTAATCTTAATAGAAAGACGATTTAAACGATATTCTTTTGAGAATGCAAAACGTAAAAATCCCATGTAGTATAAACCAAATATCCCTGAAATTAAGCCATTAACAGCTGTTGCAGCAGTATAAATTGGGTTATATCCAGCAGGTGGAACAAATAATAATGAGATTAAATCAGCAACAATTCCAACAAAAACCCCAATAACTGGACCAAAAATAAAACCAGAAATTTTTACCGGTAAGCCAATAAAAGAGAATTTATAAGATGGAATGTTAACAATAGGAATAATTTGAGCTGAAACTACAGTGAAGGCAACAGAAATAGCAATTAAAATAGCAACAAAAACCATTTTGCGAATGGTTCATTTAGGAAAAAGGCCTAAATCCGAAAGTTTAACTTTAAATTTATTGACTGAATTAATTGCTGGTTTCTTCATATTTAAATTTTATATTATTACGCTGTAAACATAACAAAAATTATTAAAACTTCTAGCACTTATTCTAGTAAATGATCGCTTCTTTTTGCTTAGAAAAATGGGAGCAAAAGAAAAAAGTGAGCTTACTCACTTAATTATTTGTTTTTAGGTTTTTGTTGAGATATCGCTCTTTTTAGTTCAAAGTCTGAACGATATAAATAATCATCAATTGCTTCAGCTAAGCCATCTTGTTCAACAGCGCTTGTATAGAATTTTGCTGCTGCTTTAGTTGCTTCATCAGCATTATCCATTGCATATGAATATCCTGCTGTTAAAAACATAGGAATATCATTAGCACTATCTCCAATTGCCATAACATCTGCTAAATCAGCATGGAAGACATTTTCACAAAGTCATTTCATTCCAGATGCCTTTGAAATCCCAATATTAGTAATTTCGATGTATTTATTAGAAACATTAATAATGTCTAGTTCTACACCACTGGCTAAACAAGCTTGATAGAAGGCTAAAATAGCTTCAGGTGTACCGTATGCTTCAATTTTATGTAAGTCTTGATTAATTCTACCATCAGTAATCCAATCATTATATTCATTAAAAGTGGTTAGAAATTCTCTAGTTACATCATTGCTATTGTACATGTAGTATTGATCACTGCCCATGTAGTATAATGTTACGCCATGTTGTAATGCTAATGGTCAGATAACTTCAGCTTTCTTTGTGTCGATATATTCAACGTGTAAAGCTTTCTTTTCTAAATTGTCATATATCATTGCTCCATTAGAACAACATAAATATCTGGCATTTAGTGTATCAGCTAGACGTTGAATCTTTTCTAATGGTGGATTTCCGGTATTGATTACAAATGGGATATTTTTGTCAGCTAATTCTCTTACTTTAGCTTTATTAACTTCTGATAATTGTTTGTGTGGAAATGGGTAAATTGTACCATCCACATCACTAAAAATTGCTCATGTTTTATTCATGTGTATATTATAGACCATTACTGTATAAAAACAATTTTTTAATGCATTTTTTAGGTCTAATTAGTTGTTTTTTAGCTTACTTTCATATCTAAAATGTTTGAGAAAAATTAGAATGTTATACAATTTTTATATGCAAGAAATTATCAAAAATTTAACCAAAAAATTAGAGAAAGATAAGCGTAGATTAAGACGCTATAAAATGCTAGATGACTTATTTTCAGTCTTAATTGCATTTTTAAATATTGCTGCAATTGTACTAGCTTCTTTAGCATTATCAATTTTGTCAAAAGAAACTCCAAACAAACAATCACAAGATGATTATAAATCTTATGTCAATGTAGTTGTATTAGCAAGTTTTATTATTATTTCATTCTTTTTAAACTTGTTTATAGCAATTTATAGATACAATACCCACAGTGATTTGTATAAAAAGATCTATACCACAATTTCATACTTACAAGTGAAATATAATGCTAATGAAATATCTACCGAAACTATGGATAATATCATTGATGCTTTATGAAAACAAGCTTCTACTCGGAAAAAGATTATCATCGCTGAAGTACTAAAATCTGAATTAACTAATGGAGGTAAATAATGAAAAGTAAAAATAGTTTAACTAGTTACCAAGCTTATTTACTCCTAGTTAAGAAAGTTAAAATTAAGGTGGGTATTTATGGGTTTATGTATTACTTATTAAACTCTTTAATTATTATATTTACCTTGCTTAATGGATTGATTGCAATTTTATATTTAGCTGGAGCTAGCAAGAACTTCGCTACAGTTGATGGGATTACTTATCCGGATAATAACCCTTATTATACCGATATGTTGAATGGGAATTCTAACTCTAACTATGTTATCATGACCACTATAATAAATGCTTCAATTACTTTTTTAACCGGTTTATTAACATTCTTCGTTATTAACAAGAAATACACATTTTATATAAGTAAATATAAGATTTTACAATTTGAAGCTGTAATCTTTAAACAAAGAATCTTTGTTTATAAGAATCTTGATAAAATTAAAGCTGAATTTTTATTTTATAAACGTTGCTTAGCAATTATGGAAGTAGATCGTTTTAAATCAAGTGACTTTACAGGAGGATATTTACATGGATAAGCATTTAATCGACATCGATAAAGTTAATTTACATGCCAAAAAACATGATTTTAAACTCAGTGAAGAAAAACTAAAAGCATTAGTAACTGAACACAAAAATAATACCAGCTTACATAATAAAGTTCATAAGCTTAAGAGAAAATCATTTAATAAATATATTATTTCTAGAAGTTTCTTTGTTTTTCTTAATGTATTAGCTATTTTTATTGCTGCAAGTATTGTGATCTTGAACTTATATTCAATTAGATTTAATAAATATCCCGATGCAACTATGGTTTATTTCGTGCTAATTGCTGTACTTTCAGTAATTACTACTTTAGTTGTTAGCTTGCAAAGTTTCTTTGGTATTACAGATAAGAAGACGACATTAAAAGATACCATTTCTAACCTTGATGAAGTAATTAATACTATTTCAAATAAAGAAGATCTCTCATCTGAAGAATATGACAAGATTATTAAATTATTAGATTAACTCACATATGTGAGTTTTTTCTTTTACTTGCAATAAAAAACTAGGATTTCTAAACTAGGACACATAAAGTTGACAAGAAATTGTCAGCTTTTTATATAAACAAAGGAGAATATATGGGTAGACACATAAAACCATTAGAATGACTAGAACTAATAAATATGTACAACAACAATGTGAAATATAATGAACTTTATGAAAAGTATTTATCTATGATCGATGAGGAACATACTGAAGGAAGAAAATATAGTTTCTTTAAAACTTTAAGGTATAGAACAAAACTATATAATTTAGGCATGACATATTCTTTAACTTCAAAAAAGGATCCAGCATTAAAGAAAAAGCGTGGAAGACCTAAAAACCAAAAAATAAAAAATGAAAAAGGTGAAATAAATTGAGATGCAATACCTATCGAAGACTTAAAAGAAATTGCTAAAAGATATTACGAAATAACCAATAAACTAGACAAAAAATCGCTTATATCAGAAGCAGAAAAATTAAATATCCATAATAATATAAAATTTGCATTATTTAACATTAGTAGACAAACTCTAGCAAAACGTAGAAATGCAGCGACTAAAACTGCAAACATTGATAAAAGCATATGTAATATTTACAAAGAAGAAATTGCACAACTTAGATCTAAATACAAAAATTTTGGTAGAGAAAAACTTGCTCAATATCTTAAAAAGGACTATGGTATAGAAGTAAATAGTAGAACATTAGGAAGATATTTATCCAAAAATAATATGAATTCTCACATTAGAAAGCCTAAAAAAGCAAAAGAAATTAAAGACACTCGTTTTGCAGGTAAAGATTTAATGAAAAGAGATTACAATGACATTTCAGGTCAAAATATTAAATCTACTGATGTTACATATATCCCTGCTACTAAAGATGCACCCCAAAATCATATTTATCTATCAGTTGTTATGGATAATAAAACAAAATTAATTATAGGATATAAATTTTCTTATTACAATAACATGGATCTAGTGATGGATACTATGCTAAGTTTACCTTTAAATGAGCCTACTTTTATAATGCATTCTGACAATGGATTTCAATATACCCACGAAATGTACAGGAATTTAATTGAAAGTAAAAATGGTAAATGTTCATATTCAAGAACAGGTAATTCATTAGATAATAGAGAAATAGAATATTGATTTTCAATTTATAAAACAGAATTTTTGCCGTACATAGATTGTAAATTGCTTACATTAGAAGAGTTAGATACTCTCACGGGTGAATTTATTAATTTTTACAATAACGAAAGAATACAGTCAAATTTAGAATGAAAAACACCAGCGCAATATGCACTGATGTACAAAAATAATTTTTTGTAAACTTTTAATGTCCTAGTTTACAATAGAAATTATTATTTTTCTATTTTAATTTTAACACTTGGTCCCATTGAAGCTGAAACTGTTAAGTTTAAGATGTAAGCACCTTTAACTGCAGCAGGTTTTAACTTCTTGATTAATGAAATAAGTGTTTGTGCATTATCTACTAAAGCTTCTGTAGACATGCTTGCTTTACCAATAAGAGAGTGTACGATTCCAGCTTTATCTGTACGGTAGTTTGCTTTTCCTTTTTTAAGTTCTTCAACAGCTTTTTCTGGAGTTGGAGTAACTGTACCTGTTTTAGGGTTTGGCATTAGACCTTTAGGCCCAAGTTTTTTCCCGTATTTTCCAAGTAAAGGCATCATTGCTGGGTCAGCAACCATAACATCAAAATCAAAGTTATCTTCTTTAATTCTTTGTTCTAAAGCTTGAGCATCAACAACAATGTCTGCTCCAGCTTCTGCAGCTAATTTTTGTTTTTCAACATTGTTTGTAGCTACTAATACACGAACTGATTTACCTGTTCCGTGAGGAAGTAAAACAGCACCACGTAATTGTTGATCAGCTTTTCTAACATCTAGGTTTAAGTTGAAAGCAAGGTCGATTGAAGCATCAAATTTAGCGTATGAAGTTTTTTTAGCAAGTTCAATAGCTTGTGCTAAATCATAAGCAACTGTTCTGTCAAATGATTCACGAGCTGCTCTTAAATTTTTAGAAACTCTTTTAGCCATAATTATTCTTCTCCTTCGTTTGCTTTTTCATCTGTAATAACATTAACTTCAATAGCTTGACCTTTTGTGTTAACAAGGTCTTCTAAATCGTTATTTAAAGCTTCTTCTTTAGCAGCTGCTAATTTTGCAGCTTTTGCAGCAGCCTTAGCTTCTGCTTTAGCTTTAAAGATGTCATCATATCCTTCAACTAAAACACCCATTTGTCTTGCTGTTCCGGCTACAGTAGCCATAGCTGAGTAAATGTCATCTGTGTTAAGATCTGGCATTTTGTATTCAGCGATTTCTTTAAGTTGATCTTTTGTAATAGTTGCAACAATTGTTGTTTTAGCATTTGCTGCTCCTGTTTGAATTTTAGCAGCTTGTTTGATTTTGAATGATGCTGGAGCTGTGAATAATTTGAATTCAAATGATTTGTCTTTGTACACTGTAATTTGAACTGGAACTGGTTCTCCAGCTCTGTCTCTTGTAGCATCGTTAAATGCTTTTGTAAATTCAGGCATGTTTACACCTACACCAGCTAATGCTGGTCCAGGTTTAGCTTGACCTGCAGGGAATTGCAATTTAGCAATACGTTGTATTTCTTTTTTTGCCATTATGTATCCTTTCGATATTGTGGTCTAGCGATATATTTGATATCTCCCACTAGTAGAGGCAATATAAATATTGCTTATTTATTATATAAAAAAAGTTGTTTTTTCCTAATTTAATACTAAATTTAATTAGTCTAAAAATAAGGGATAAACAACATAAAATAAGAATTATCGATATATAAATGAGATAATTTGCTTTTTTAGTATATAAAGAAACCCTCGCCATTATAGCAAGGGCTATAGCAGAAAATTACAACTAAATAACTTACTTAAACCTTTCAATTAATTAATTTAATCTCAAAAGCGCCAACTTTACCTTGTACTTCTTTTTTTCTTGCAAAATCTTGTAATTCTTTAATAGATAAGTCATCATACTTTATGTTATTATTTTTATATTTAGAGTAGCTTATATTAATATCATCTTGCATGCGTTGTTCTTTGGCTTTTTTTGCAGTAACTACTCCTACTTCATAACCTTTATTAACAATGCCTTCAGCAAAGTGTGCATTATTAATTTTTCTATATAAAGAACTTAATTTTGTGCATTTATTTCCGTTTTTAACTTCAAAAATACCTTGTGCATTGTAAATGGATTGCAAATAATTTATGGTATTGTTTTTTAAGCACTTTCATAAATATTTTTCAGCTTGCCTGTTACCATTATTCAATATAATTTTAGTTATTTCTTTTTCAAATTTTGGTTTGCTGCCATCTAATAATTTTCAAAAATTATAGAGGATTAATTCCTTTAACTCTTCAATGGTTTCAATAATGTATCACTTTATATTTTTGATATTACTTGCAATAATAGATATATTAACATCGCTTGATAAACTGAACATGTTCATTATATAAGCTGCTGATTTAGATTTTAGGTTAGAAATTGATTCATCTTCTGAAATATTCTTAGGTAATGACTGTCCTTCGTCATGGATCAGTCAATTTATAAAAATAGCTATACTATTATTTGAACCAATAAGAGAAAAGAATTTTTCGCTGTTATTCTTATTCTTATAAAAGTGTCTTGCCTCGTTACCTTGCATAGTTTTGCATTAAGTTTATTCGTTGTAGCTTTTCTTGCTACATAATTATTATTGCACATTTCAAGCATTTTTTCAACTCAAATCAAAAATTTTTTTGCCAATTATAATAAGAGAATTATCCACCTAGCAAAATTTATGTTTATCCCTATTTTTTAGGCACAAAAAGCACTTTTCAATATGCCAATATAGCATATGGAATAATTTTCACTTTTGGGGTAATTTTAAAAATTTTTTTTATTTTTTAAAACTAAATTAACTAGTTGCTCATTTTTTAATATTTTTAATCCATCTCTTTTTATTATTTTTTTATATCAATATATTTGTTTTTTTAAAAAAAAGTAAATAAAAAAACGCCTTTAGCGTTATTTATATGTTCTTTGGAAACTGAATAGTAATTAAATAATTCATTAAAATGTCTGAATACATTAACTTTTAAACCTATCAATTTATTAGTAATGGTCAGCTGAATGTATTACTACACTTACACTTCCATCCTATCAACCTCGTAGTCTACAAGGAATTTCAAGGGAATACTTATCTCTGAGGAGGCTTCCCACTTAGATGCTTTCAGCGGTTATCCCTTCCGTACTTAGCTACCCAGCTATGCTCCTGGCGGAACAACTGGAACACCAGCGGTACGTCCACTCCGGTCCTCTCGTACTAAGAGCAGCTCTCATCAATATTCCAACGCCCACATCAGATAGGGACCGAACTGTCTCACGACGTTCTGAACCCAGCTCGCGTACCGCTTTAATTGGCGAACAGCCAAACCCTTGGAACCGACTCCAGCTCCAGGATGCGATGAGCCGACATCGAGGTGCCAAACCTTGCCGTCGATGTGATCTCTTGGGCAAGATAAGCCTGTTATCCCCAGGGTAACTTTTATCCGTTGAGCGACTGCCGTTCCATGACGTACAGCCGGATCACTAAGTCCTGCTTTCGCACCTGCTCGACTTGTAAGTCTCGCAGTCAAGCACACTTCTACCTTTGCGCTCTGCATACGGTTTCTGACCGTATTGAGTGTACCTTTGAACGCCTCCGTTACCTTTTAGGAGGCGACCGCCCCAGTCAAACTACCCACCACGCACTGTCTCCCCACCGGATAACGGTGGCAGGTTAGAAACTCAACATACCAAGGGTGGTATTTCAAGGTCGACTAATCTAGAACTGGCGTCCTAGCCTCAAAGTCTCCCACCTATCCTACACATGTTAGGCCAAGTTTCAATACGAAGTTGTAGTAAAGCTCCATGGGGTCTTTTCGTCTTGATGCGGGTACCCAGCGTTTTCACTGGGACCATAATTTCACCGAGTCCAATGTTGAGACAGTTGAGAGATCATTGCGCCTTTCGTGCAGGTCAGTATTTAGCCGACAAGGAATTTCGCTACCTTAGGACCGTTATAGTTACGGCCGCCGTTCACCCGGGCTTCACTTCAATGCTTCGCGTAAGCTAACAAATCCGCTTAACCTTCGGGCACTGGGCAGGCTTCACCCCTATACTTCATCTTACGATTTAGCAGAGAGCTGTGTTTTTGATAAACAGTTGCCCCTCACAATTTACTGTGGCCAACCGAAGTTGGCACCCTTCTCGCGAACTTACGGGGTTAATTTGCAGAGTTCCTTAACATTGGTTTTCTCGCTCGCCTTAGAATACTCATCTTGGGAACGTGTGTCCGTTCTCGGTACAGGCACCTTTTGTTTTATAACAGCTGAAGCTTTTCTTGGAAGTATGAAATCACACAATTTGCCACAAGTGGCTCTACATAATGACTCCCGGTTGTAGAATACGCATTTAACTATATTCACCAGTAATCACTTATCCCTAAATCCGATAATAGGTAGTGCTATCCTTCTTCGTCACTCCATCACTTACGCAGGTGGTACAGGAATATTAACCTGTTGTCCATCGGATACGCTTTTCAGCCTCTCCTTAGGTCCTGACTAACCCTGGGTGGACGAACCTTCCCCAGGAAACCTTTCCCAATAGGCGTTGAGGATTCTCACCTCAAATCGTTACTCATACCGGCATTCTCACTTCTTAACGCTCCACCAGTCCTCACGGTCTGACTTCGCCGCATTAAGAACGCTCCTCTAACGTACTAAATGTACCCGTGGCTTCGGTATCGTGTTTTACTCCCGTTACATTATTGGCGCAAGATCTCTTGACTAGTGAGCTATTACGCACTCTTTAAAGGATGGCTGCTTCTAAGCCAACCTCCTAGTTGTTTATGAAATCTCACAACCTTTCTGACTTAACACGATTTTGGGACCTTAGCCGACGATCTGGGTTGTTGCCCTCGCGAGCCGGGACGTTAGCACCCCGGTTCCGACTGCATGATAATACACAATGATATTCGGAGTTTGATTATAGTCAGTACCACTAGACGTGGCCATTCCATATTCAGTGCTCTACCATCAAAGTTTAACATCACACGCTAGCCCTAAAGCTATTTCGAGGAGAACCAGCTATCTCCAAGTTCGATTGGAATTTCTCCGCTATTCACAAGTCATCCGGGCACTTTTCAGCGTACTACGGTTCGGCCCTCCACTTGGGATTAACCAAGCTTCAGCCTGCTCATGAATAGATCACATGGTTTCGGGTATATGTCAACATACTAGTCGCCCTATTAAGACTCGATTTCTCTGCGGCTCCGCTTTTTTCTGCTTAACCTCGCATGTTAACATAACTCGCCGGTCCATACTGCAAGATGTACGCCATCACCCATTAACGGGCTCTGACTAATTGTAAGTAAGTGGTTTCAGATTCTATTTCACTCCCCTCCCGGGGTTCTTTTCACCTTTCCCTCACGGTACTAGTTCACTATCGGTGTCTGATTAGTATTTAGCCTTACCGGATGGTCCCGGCAGATTCAGACAGGGTTTCACGTGCCCCGCCCTACTCAGGATACTATCAAAAGTCCTTGCCATTTCGCATACGGGAGTATCACCCTCTATGCTTAGTTTTCCCAAACTATTCTGCTATAACAAAGATTTGTAACTTTATGTAGATAGTCCTACAACCCCAGTTTAAAAAACTGGTTTGGGCTCTTTCACGTTCGCTCGCCGCTACTGATGAAATCATTTTTATTTTCTTTTCCTGTTGCTACTAAGATGTTTCAGTTCACAACGTGTCTCGCAAATGGAACTATTTTATTCATTCCATAGCAACTAGACATTACTCTAGTTAGGTTTCCCCATTCGGAAATCCCCGTTTCGTTGCTTATATCCAGCTCCACGAGGCTTATCGCAGGTAATCACGTCCTTCATCGACTTTCAGACCCAAGGCATCCACCACAAACTCTTACTTATTTAAAAGTTGTAACAATATTTTCCTATTGTTGTTGATGTATTCAAAGACATTTTAACGAATTATTATTTCTAATAATTTCTCGGTATCACAAAACAAATTGACTAATTTATTTTTTGATGTCGTTGTTATATTAATATCTTTACTATTCAGTTTTCAAAGAACATTGAGAGAAAGTTCTCTCAAAACTAGATATATCCCATGACAAAATTATTTGTTTTATAAAAAGGTAATTAAGTAACAATAAATGTTATTTATGTGTACTCCGTAGAAAGGAGGTAATCCATCCCCACGTTCTCGTAGGGATACCTTGTTACGACTTCACCCCAGTCACCAGTCCTGCCTCAGGCAGTTGTCTCCGTAGTTGACTAAACCGACTTCGGGCATTACCAGCTCCCATGGTGTGACGGGCGGTGTGTACAAGACCCGAGAACGTATTCACCGTAGCGTAGCTGATCTACGATTACTAGCGATTCCGACTTCATGTAGTCGAGTTGCAGACTACAATCCGAGCTGAGAAAGGTTTTTGAGATTTGCTCCATGTCGCCATATTGCTTCTCTTTGTACCTTCCATTGTAGCACGTGTGTTGCCCCACTCGTAAGAGGCATGATGATTTGACGTCGTCCCCACCTTCCTCCCAGTTACCCGGGCAGTCTCCTTAGAACATTTAACCAGAATAAGGGTTGCGCTCGTTGCAGGACTTAACCGAACATCTCACGACACGAGCTGACGACAACCATGCACCATCTGTCATTCTGTTAACCTCCACTATATCTCTATAGCTTTGCAGAAGATGTCAAGAGTGGGTAAGGTTCTACGCGTATCTTCAAATTAAACCACATGCTCCACCGCTTGTGCGGATCCCCGTCAATTCCTTTAAGTTTCACTCTTGCGAGCATACTACTCAGGCGGATGATTTAATGCGTTAGCTGCGCCGATGGTTCCCATCAGCTAATCATCATCGTTTACGGCGTGGACTACCAGGGTATCTAATCCTGTTTGCTCCCCACGCTTTCGTCTCTCAGTGTCAATATGTGCCCAGTTAACTGCCTTCGCCAAGTTGATGTTCTTCCTTATATCTACGCATTTCACCGCTTCACAAGGAATTCCGTTAACCTCTACACAATTCTAGTTAGCCAGTATCCAACGCGATTTGGGGTTGAGCCCCAAGTTTTGACGCCAGACTTAACTAACAACCTACAGACGCTTTACGCCCAATAATTCCGGATAACGCTTGCAACCTATGTATTACCGCGGCTGCTGGCACATAGTTAGCCGTTGCTTTCTGATTTAGTACTGTCAAGATAATAGCATTTCCTCTACTATTTTTTCATCCTAAATAACAGCAGTTTACAACCCGAAGGCCTTCATCCTGCACGCTGTGTCGCTCCATCAGGCTTTCGCCCATTGTGGAAAATTCCCTACTGCTGCCTCCCGTAGGAGTCTGGGCCGTATCTCAGTCCCAGTGTGACGGATCAGTCTCTCAACCCCGTTAAACATCATAGCCTTGGTAAGCCATTACCTTACCAACTAGCTAATGTTCCGCACCCCGATCTTCTAGTGGAGCTTGAGGGCTCCTTTTATATAAGAAACATGCGTTTCTTATAAGTATCCGGTATTAGCGCTAATTTCTCAGCGTTATCCCAATCTAGAAGGTACGTTAAGTACGTGTTACTCACCCATTCGCCAGCTAAGTTCTGAAGAACTCCGCTCGACATGCATGTATTAGGCACACAGCCAGCGTTCATCCTGAGCCAGGATCAAACTCTCGAAAAAATTGACTGTCATGTACATTGTATATATCTAGTTTTCAAAGAACTTTTTTGTGTTTGTTATTCGTGATAACAAGCGATAATATTATAACACCAAAATATTTTTTAATCAACAAATTTTTAATTTATTTTTTTAAATATTTTTTCGCTTTTAAGGCTATGTGTGTTGGAAATATTGATTAAATAATACCACTATATTATTACATTCCTAATAAAAAAATAAAAAATAACCAAAATGGCTATTTATTATTATTTTGATGCTTCTTCAGCTTTAAATCCACTGATAGTAGACACTAATTCGTTTGATTTAGCATTAGTTTTTAAATCTTTTATTTCATATTTGATAGTTATAGTTGTTGCTAAATAAGATTGTGGTTCAACACTTTTAATAGTTATTTGGAATTCTTCTTTATTGTAACCCTTAATTTCGATATTTTCAACTTTAACATTTTTAGCATATGTTTCAGCTTTATTACCATTATATGTAAACTCTAATTTATTATATAAGGTAAGAAAAGACTTAACATCTGGTCCTTGAACTGTTTTTTCTGTAGTTCCGCAAGCAACTACAGAAAAAACTGGTAAAGCTAAAAAAGTAGTTCCAATAACTGAGCTTAATAATAATTTAATCTTTTTCATGTAAGAAATATTACATTATTTATTGCAAAAAATTGAATATTTGCTAAAAAAAATAAATGTGGAAATTCTTTTTTTCATATTTAAGCTTTTTTTAAGATTTATTTAAATCTTAGCCAATTACAATGTATAATAACATAACAAAACAACAGAAAGCTAGTGGCTTTTTTTATATCATAGGGAGGAACAAAATGAAAAAAAATACACACTTAATTATTTTAATCAATGGTAAAAGAAGAAGTGGAAAAGGGCTTTTAAGTACTGAACTATCAAAGAAATTAAAAGAACAATTCGATGATAACATCCACATTTTATCATTTGCTCAACCAATTAAGCAAATTACACAACCAATCTTAGATGAAATTAACTGAGATGGTATTGATAAAGAAATCGTAAGACCTTTATGAATTGCGATGGGTGAAGTAGGAAGAAAAATTGACTCAAACGTTTGATGTGCTAAAGTGTTTGATAAGATTAGAGAAACTATGGAAAAATCATCTAAAGAAAACTTAAACAGTTTATTTATTATTGATGACCTTAGATTCCCAAATGAATTAGATTATTTCAAAGGTAATAAAGCATCACTTGAAAAACACGTAAAAGAAGGAGATGAAGTTAAAGTTTTAGCTATCAGAATTGAAAAATTTATGGATGCAACTAAATTCGTACCTGGAGTTGATGATAACTCAACTGAAACAAGTTTTGATAAATTAGTAAATATTTGTTTTGACGAAATTGTTCCTCAAAATACACTAATTGACTTAGAATGATATCCTAAATTTGACAATGTTAAAGTTATTGCTGATGTCATCATTCGTAATCACATTAATAAATAGTCATAATGACTATTTTATTTTTGCCTTATGTTAAAATTAAAATATGCCTAGAAAATTTTTTAACAAAACTGATTACTATATAGATTATGAAAAACAAGTTTTAATCTTAAGTGACCAACTATATGATAAGCTCCATTCTGCCGGACAATTTGATAAATATAAGAAAATGGGAGGGAGCTCTATTTCAGACATTTTAATTAAAGATGCCTTTAAAAATGAATTCAGTGCCTTTTGCCACATTACCCGTTTAAAGCTACCAGTACTGACACAAAAATATGTACATGCTGGAGTTGTGCTAGAACCTCGTATTTTTGATTACTTGCGTAGTAAGATGCCAAATACTACAATTGAAAATTATGAAGCAGCAGCTTACAATTATGATTTCTTTGCCTCAGATCCAATTATTGGAGGGGTACCTGATGGATATTTACCAGCTAAAAATATGATTTTAGAAATTAAGACTGCTGGTGAAAAGAAAAAGGACCTTTGAGCTAAAGAAGGTGTCGATCCTTCTTATCGTAAGCAAGCTCAATTATATTCATACTTAAAAGGTGCAGATTCTTACTCAATTGTAGCCTTATTCCTACGTCCTGAAGATTATGAGCATCCTGAAAGTATTGATTTAAGTCAACGTAGTTTACAAACTTATGCTTTCAAACTAAATAAACAAGATGCCCTTGATGATATAGCTAAAATTAAGAATTGATATAACTATTATACTAATACCAAAATCTCTCCTCGTTTTGATCTATCAATTAATGCTGATCAAATCGAATATTTAGAATGTGAAAACTTTGCTCAGTGAGAAGCTTTACTTGAAAAATGAAAAGCTCAAGGTAAAGCTGACCCTGATATCAAAGCGTAAAAAAATCCAGTACTAACTAAGCTGTTAGGCTGGATTTTTTCTTATATATTAGCATTAGTTGAAGTTTTTTTAGCAATTTCAATAATGTGGTCAACACCGTAAGGATTATTTTGCTTAAATATATCCTTTTCAGCAGGAGCATTAAATAGTAAGTATGGCTCTGATTTAGGTTTTTCAGCATAATATTGTCTATCAATTGTGAATAGAATTCTAGTTACATATGTACGTTGAGTTCTATCTAAAGAAGAAATAATTCTTAATGAGCCACTTCCATCAGTTGATTTTTCAAATAAGTTTGCAATAATTTTTTCACGTAATGCTTTATATTTTGCTTTTAGTTCCTTATTTAAATCATCATCGGCAACTGGATCTAAATCTCTTTTAATAAATGCAGTTACTTCTTCTGTCGGCTTATTTGCAGCCTTTTTGGTGTATTGAATTTGTAGATAGTTAATATCTTTTGGACTATCAGGACGAACTGGCTTGCTTTCTACTGTTTTAGATGATGGAGTTGTAAAAATGCTTTTTGCCATTGGTGGGAATCCATTTTTAATTTCAAATTCACCAGTAGCACTAATTTCAGGATTGCTAATTGCAGTTAATTTAAATTTAACTTTAAGTCCAAGTTTAGCAAGTAAAAGTGGATCAAGTTTGAATTGGGGTTGTAATCCAGGTTCAACAACTTTAATTACATTGCCTTCTTGTTTAGTTACATCATCTAAAATAGCAAATGTAAAGTTATCTGTATCATAATTACTTGCAATAATATCTTGGCGTGTAATTTGAGAAGGAGTTAACTTATTGTCAGCTTTTACAGATAAACGAATATCTTTAATGTTTGCTGCTAGCGCTTCTTTTAAAGCAGCATTTTTTAATTCAGTATCATCCTTTTTGAAGCCTTCAATATCTAGTAATATAGTTTCTTTTACTGAACCATCTTTAGCAGAAATTGCTAAAGCAACTTCTAAAGTAGTTGAAACTGCCTTTGGTCTACAGCTTTCAATTTCGGCTGTAAATAAATCTTTGTAAGGTGCTTGAGGATCAATGTTGATTGTAATTTGTTCTTTAGTTACATCTTTTGCTAACATTTCTGCTTTAGAAGGTACATCTAATGTAATCTTTTTAGCAAAAGTACTAATGTATTTACTTGCTATTAAAGCATTTAGGTCTGCTTCAGCAATATTAAATCCAGTTAAGCTTTTGAATTTTCTTGGAAATGAAGTAATTGTATCTTTGGCTTTATTGAAAAGTTGAAGTGTTAAATCTAAATCGTAGGCAATTCCTTCATCATTTAATTTCTTTTCTGCTTTTATGACTGTGATTCCAAATTGATCTTTGTTGAAATTTTCATCAGCTATAGTAATTAAACTAGCTAACTGAGTCTTATCCATAGCTACTAATTGATCTGCAGTGTATTGAGCCTTGTTTTTGATATCTAATTTAGTAATGCTATTAATTGTTTTATTTAGTTCTGATTTTAATTTTTCATTTAATTTTGCCTCAGTATCGGTACCTTTATCATCCTTAGTATCTGATTCTTGACTAGGTTGATAACAACTAACAGCTAAAACAGGAGTTGCTGCTAGTGTTAAACCACTAAGAGTTAGTGATATTCCTTTTAATTTCATAATATATTCCTTTATTTTATTTATAAATTCCTTTACGTCACTCATCTAGCTCTTCTGGAGTTGCTAAAATATAGTGATCATTATTAATTTTAATTCATTGTGGTTGGTATAAAGATGTGTAACCATGGATTGCTGGATTATAACTATAACCAATTAAACTACCTTTTTCACCTTCAATAGAAGGAACAGCATCTAATAATGATTTTGTATAAGGGTGCAATGAATGATTCATAATTTCATCAGTTGTTCCAATTTCCAGTAATCTTCCTTTATTCATAACTGCTATACGATCTGAAATATATTCAACCATACGTAAGTCGTGAGCAATAAATAAGATAGTTAAGTTGTATTTTTCTTTAAGTTCATTAAAGATGTTTACCACTTGAGCTTGGATAGAAACGTCAAGTGCTGAAATAGGTTCGTCAGCTATTAAAAGTGAAGGACGAAGCACTACAGCACGTGAAATACCAATCCGTTGTTGTTGTCCTCCAGAGAATTCTAGTGGATAACGTTTAAGTACAGAGTCATCTAGTCCTACTGATTTTAAGATGTCACGGACTAAAATTCTTTTACATTCGACTTCTGTTAATTTATTTAATTCTTCACGATGTTCTTTAGCTTGCTTTAAATATTGGCTAGCATCTGCTAATTCAGGATATTTTGCTAAATCATCTGCTAGTTTGTTATATAAAGCTTCAAAAGCAACATTTTCATTTAGTGCAATATCTGCAGCGAGTTGTTTTTTATATTCACCATAAAATTGTGGATAGCTCTTGCTTGGTAGCCATTGAGTATATAATTCTTTTTCTACGTCTTGGTCAATGTTAAATAAGTAAATTTCTTTCGCATTTTTAACATTAGTTAATCCCTCAGACACAACAGCTTCAACATTAATGTGTGGATTTAATGAGTTAGCAGGATCTTGGAAAATCATTTGAACTTTATTAACCATAAAGTTTTCAATTTCTTTATATTCTTTTAGTCTTTTTCCAAATTTAAATCCTCTAGTCATCTTTTTAGGTACAACTTTATCAAAAATTTTGATTTCACCAAAACTATGTGGCGTTAAACCAATAATTGCTCTTCCGATTGTACTTTTTCCAGATCCAGATTCGCCAACAAGTCCTAAGACTTCTCCACGGTAAATGTTCATATTCATATCAGTAACAGCACGGAATGCTTTGGTTCCAGAACCATAAGTAATATCAACGTTTCTTAAAGTAGCTAGTAAGGTTTTACCTTCTGGTACTTCTAGCATTCCTTCTACACCTGGTGTGTTGAAACGAATGTATTTTTGTTTAAAGAAAAGGAATTTTCTTTTAGTTTCATAATAAGGTTTTTGTGACATATTATTTAGACTTTGCTAAAAACTCCTTTCATAATTTTTGAATGTGTTTTGGTGGCTGATATTCTGGAGCGCGTTCATCAAGTAATGCTGATTTAACTCTATGAGTTTCTGATAAGTAATAAAATTTAGGTTCCTCTTGGAAATCTATTCCTAAGGCATAGTCATTTCTAACTGCAAAAGCATCTCCAACAATATTATTTAGGTTTGATGGAACTGAACCTCTAATTGTTGCTAAACGATCACCTCTATTAACATCAGGCATACTTAGAATTAGTCCTCATGTATAAGGGTGTTGAGGGTGTTGCAAGATTTCTTTTGCAGTACCCTCTTCAATAATTTGCCCAGCATACATAATTGAAATAAAATCACTAATTGAGGCAACTACCCCAAGGTCGTGGGTAATAAAGACAATTGAAAGATTTAATTTCTTTTGTAAGTCTTGAATAACATCAAGTACTAAAGCTTGTACAGTAGGGTCAAGGGCAGTAGTAGGTTCATCCATAACTAAGATCTTAGGTTCAAGAGCAACAATTGCTGCAATAACTACCCGTTGAATCATTCCTCCTGACATTTCGTGAGGATAAAGTTTCATAACCCCTTCAGGGTCTGAAATTTTAGTTAATTTTAAGAATTCTACAGCTCTGTTGTAGGCTTCTTTTTTATTTTTGACAACTTTATTAATTAGCATACCTTCCATGATTTGTTTTCCAACTTTCATAGTAGGATTTAAAGTTGACATTGGGTTTTGGAAGACAGCTGAAACAACTCTTCCACGGTAGTGAGATTTTTCTCAATCTTTAAATGTAAATTTCTCTACATTATTATTATATAGTTTTACTTCACCACTATCGATAACAGCATTATCACCCGTTAATCCATAGAGTAAAGAAGTAATAACTGATTTTCCAGATCCTGATTCACCAATAATAGCATGTACCTTTCCTTCATAAATTTGAAGTGAAGGCCCTCTTAAAACTTTATTTTTTTCACCAGGTCTAGATGGATTAGTAAATGATAACTGTACATCATTGATTTCAGCAGCTATTTTTACTTTTTCACCATTAGGTAAGACTTTATATTGCACATTCTTTTCGAATTCTTCTCAATCAAATAAGTTGTTTTTTGATGAGAAGAATGAGAATTTATTAGCTAGATAAACAGTAAACTTACGTCATAATTTATGCCCTATTGTGTGTCCTGCAGCTATATCACGTGCACGTTGAATTTCGCGTTGACGTTTAGCGATATTTTTTTGTTCTTTTGATAAGTGTTCTGATTTCATAATTTCCTATCTTTGTCTTCTTAAGGAGTCTTGCACAGAAGCACCAATAAGTTGGACACTAGTTGTAATTAGAATTAAGAATGTTGCAGGCACAAAGACATATCTTAAATAGTCTGGGAATAATTTTTGTCCATCTGAAATTAAGTTACCAAGAGTAGGTACATCTTCAATTGCAAGTCCTATGAAAGCAAGAGAAGTTTCAGATAGAACAACTCCAGGAATTGTAAAGACTAATTGAGTAATTAATATTGGTAAGATTACTGGAATGTAGTTTTTAAGAATTTTTCAAGTAGGAGTTCCTAAAATTTTAGAAGCTGATACTCATTCAAAGTATTTAGCACGTTTTACTTGGGCTCTAATTTGGTTTGCCATTCCTGTTCATGAAGTTAATGAGAGTGAAAAGACAATAACTCAGAAACTAGGTGAAATAATAATAGTCATTAAGATTAAGATAATAATTGTAGGCACAATTGAGATAACCTTAATAATAAATGTCATTATTTTATCAAACATTTCAAATTGACCCATCATGATTCCAATTGTTAGTCCAATTACAACTTCAATTGCAGTTACTACAAAGGCAAGCGCAATTGAGTAACGTAATCCTCATCACAATCTAGCTCAGTAATCTCTCCCGACATCATCAGTTCCAAAGAAGTGATAAATATTAAATGAGTCATATGAGTTAAATGTGAGTGATTTAGCTGAAATATTTGTAGTTGTTGGATCTTGAGTAGTAAATGGAATAATGATTGCTAGTAAAACTAAAGTTACTAAAGTAACTAGTCCAAAAACTCCAGCAAATGAACGTGAGAATCTATTAATAAATTCTTTAAATGCCTTGGTTTCTGACCCCATGTGCATGTCAGATTGGTAATCCATAATTTTACCAACCAATTTTCAGCTTTGGTAGTTAAATGGTTGAGTAATTGGGTTAGGTGCTGATAAATCTTGCATATTAGCTTCATTTTGCTTTCCTAATGAAGCACGTTCTTTGATGTTATTAGCTCACTTTTCGAAGAAAGCTTTAGCTTTAGAAGGTTTTTTTGACTGTTGATTTTGTTCGTTTTCTTGTTTCATTCTAAGCTCCTCTTCTTCTGATTCTTGGGTCAATTGCTTCATATAAAATATCGCGGAAAGCATATGAAAGCACTGTTAATAAAGCAAACATAACAATTAAGAATAAGATAACATTATAGTCTTTAGTTTGAATTGCTTGTAGTAAGGTATCCCCAGACCCTGGGATTAGGAAGATTTGTTCAATAAAGATACTTCCGATAAATGATCCAAAGATAACTGCTGGGAAGAATGTTGCAATTGGGAATAGTGCAGGTTTAAGTGCATGCATTCAAACAAATCTATTTTTTGATACACCTTTTAAGTAAGCAAACTTAGCGTGTACAGAATTTAATTCTCTATTTAATTCTGTACGAATGTATTTAATATACACAATGATACTTCCAAGTGAAAGGGCAAGTCCAGGTAAAATGAAAGTAACAAAGTTGGTGTGATCAAATACATAAGGAATTCCAATTGCACGTCCTAAAAAGACTAGCACTAAGGCAAAAATGATTGAAGGCACTGATGAGAAAATACTTACAATGATTGTTGAAATATTATCAACTCATCCACCAGGGTTCTTACCAATTCAAATTCCAAGTGGAATTCCAATCCCTACAGTAAGCACAACTGAGAAAATTCCAACTAAGAATGATTTATAAAATCTATCCCAAATAAAGGAGTTAATTTCTTGTCCAGGGAATAATGAAAGTGAAATTCCAAAGTTTCCTGTAAATAGGCCCTTTAAGTAATTAAAGTATCTTTGGATTAAAGGTAAGTTTAAACCATATTTTTCTTCAACAGCTTTTCTAGATGCCTCATCTAGCCCTTGAGTTAAAGGGTTTTCACCTGGAACTGAGTTAATTAGGAAGAAAGTGATCGAAATAACAATAAGCCCGATAATAAAGAATTCAAGGATAATTTTAAATACTCTTCAAAAGGTTCTTAAAAATGGAGAATCTATGGCAAGTATTTTTTGCATTAAAGTTAGCTCGTTACTTCTTTTGTTTTTGAAAGTAACTTTAGCATCATTTAATAAATAAGCTTCGTTATGATATGTAACTTTTTTCATTATTATCCTTCCCTTGTTGTTGGTAGACCATTTCTTGGAGGTCTAGTCATATCGTAGGCATATTGCAGTGAGAATCTAAATAGTGAATCAACTCCACCAACTTTAGTAACTTCTCAGTTAGTATCAACTTCCATTAGAGGTACTACAATTGCAGCATCTCTAATAACTTTTTCTAGTGATCCGATAAATTGATATACAACACTTTGTTCTCAGTTTTGGCTTAATTCTTCATCAGAAAAGTTTCCTGTAAAGAATGAAGATAATCTAGAAGTATAATCAAAGGCTGATTCATCAAATTTAGGTAAAGCTAGCTCGATAAATTTATCTCAGAATTTAGGAGCAATTCTTTTTTCTCGGTCTTTATCACCTGTATCAAAAATGTTATCTTGGTTAAATTCAAGTCTTTCTTGAGTTGCATTAGTTAGATTTGAAATATCTTGCACACTCATAAAGGTTGGCAAGAAGAGAATGAAAGCTGAATGTAATCTAGCTTGTCTAATATTTGCTTTATGGAAGCGTGCTTGTTCATTATCTTCTTTGTTATCAGCTAATAATAAGTATTCAAGTAAGTTCTTGATGTATTGTTTTGAGTATCTATTTGTAATGGTTGCATTTTTATCAGCCACAGCTTGAGTAATTTGCCCTAAGTAAGCATCTGTAAAGGCTAAAATTTTGCTTGTTTCAGTGCTATTAAGTGTTTCATTAAAGGCTTTGGCTACATTAGCATTGCCATTAATTACTTGTCTAATAGTATCTAAATCACTTTGTAGTAGGCTTAAACGTGAAACATTAGGTTCTTGTTTACGTAGTTGCTCTAGAATTAAGTCAGCTAGATAATCAGCATAAGTAAATGATCCAACTGGGTTTTCTTTAAAAGCGATTGTTTTTTGGTTGATTGTATCAACTTCATCCTTTTTAAAGAATGCCATTACATAATCTTGAGCACCATTTCCACCAATTCTGTCGTAGTTTTGGTAAATAATGTCATATTCACCTTTTTCAATGAAGCTGGCAAAGATGTTTTCAGGTAAGCTTTTTAGTTCTATGTTAATAAAGCCACCAAATGCTTTGTTCATAGCTTCTTTTAGATATGAACCAGCTTTCTTTTGTTCTTCTTGTCCATTGTTTAAGAAACGTAAGGTAATTTGTTTTACTTCTGGGTGTGCTTGTTTAAAGCGTTGGATGTAGAATTCAGCTGTCGGAATATCGTATGCTAAATCTCTACGTTTAGTCTTTTCAAAGTTAAATCCTTTAGCCATGTGGACTACATATTCATAGTTTTGTAATGGGAATTCTTTATCATTCTTTGCTTTAGCTTTCATGCCTTCAAAGAACATTTCAAGGTTTTTACCATCAAACGTCTTGTATTGTCCATAAGCTGTTCAAGTATTAACTGGGAATGAGAAGTCTCAACCCACAAATTTTAAAGCATCATCACGGTTAATTGCATAGTAAATAGCATTTCTGATATCTTGATCTTGTAGATAGCTATCACCATTTGTTTCTTGATCTAGGTTAAATCCGAAAGCAATTGTTCCATAACCTTGGTTTTTGTTTAGATACTTCTTAATATTTTCATCTGCTCAATAAGTTGTCATCTTAGAAGCTGGGATATAAGTTTGAGAAATATAACCATCTTCAAAGAATAAAGCATTAGTATTCTTATTTGTTGAGAATAAGATTTTAATCTTATTTGATATTGTGTTTTCAGAATCATAATATTCTTTATTTTTAACTAAATTAATATAACCATTAGGCCCAAGTAAGATTCCATTTGCGCCTTTTGGAATAACAAAAGGTCCAGTTGTTAAGAATTTATCAGGTTCTGATCCATATTTGTCAATTCCACCAGCTTGAGTTTCAATGTACTTACGGTTAATTGGGTATAGGTTATATAGAATTGTAAAGAGTAAGTATGATAAATCTGGAGTATGGTTTTCATCAAATATTAAGTTGAATGAATTTTCATCTTTTGATAAAGATTTAATATCACCTTCTAAATTATGTGAATCTAATGAGAAAGTTTGATATGGGTTAACATAAGGGTTTTTAACTATGGTAATAGTTTTTTCTTTTTTATCAGAGTCTTTATCTTTAAATTTAAATTCTTGAATTTCTTTATCTAGACTGAAGTCTGGGTTGTATTTTAAGTTCCGTGCAATAAAACTATTGTCAAAATCTAGGAAAAGTTGACCTGTATAGAATCCAAATTCTAAAGCAGCTTGCTTAATAGCAGCTACCTCTTTTGTATCCAATGCTTTACCATTCTTATCAAAAGTTTGACTTTGATAAACTAATGCCTTAGGGTCTTGTACGTAGGTGTTTAACACACTGTTAAATACATAAGGACGACGCCCGAATGGATTTTTGTAAGTCTTATTAAATTTAGCTAAGTAATCTTTTTGTGCATCAATAAACTTATCAGCAGCACGGAAACCATATTTTTTAATAGTGTCTAGTTTTTGAGATCCAGTATTTAGGTCCAAAATATATTCAAAATAGTCTCTGATGTCTTGCGCTGAAACATAATCACCATTTGACCATCTATTTTTCTTAGCATTAACAAAGCCTGTAATAGCCATATAGTTGTTAGTGTTTCTTGGGTTTTTGAAAGCAAAAACTGTGGATTTATTTTTTAACTCAGAACCGCTAGCTGAATCATCAGCAAGTCCTCCAACTGTATTAAATTGATCAATTGAATAGTAAGAACTAGTAATTCCTTTAGTCCCGTTATCTTGGGCTAGAATGCTAGCATTATCTTGAATGTATTTTTCAAAGTTAGCTGAACTCTTGTCTTTTGGATTGTCCATAACAACAAAGTTATAGCTTCTTTTAGATGGTAATACTCTTTTCAAGCTTGTTGAAGGTCCTGTTTTCAAGAAACTATCAACAAGTGAAGGTAAAATTTTATCCATTGACTTATATTTAATATAGTTTAGGTTATTAATTGGCTCAGTTGCTAGTCCTAAATCATAATCAACTTTAATTGATTGTGTTTTATTTTGACCACATGCAACACTTGTAGCTATCAGTCCTAAAGGAGCTGATGCCAACAGCAGATATTTAGATATTTTTTTAATGTTTTTAGTCATCACTCTCCTTTCTAATGTGTAATGTTAAATTGATAATCAATGCTAATAATTGATTTACCTGTTTTTTCCTCAACTTCTATACCATTTTCGATTACTGTTTTAACTTCAGGAATAATCTTAATTGGTGATTGTTGTGAAGCTTTGGCGTTTTCAGAGATAGCATCAACATTTCCTAAATTTACATCTTGAATTGCTTTTTTATCTTTATCTGCAAATTCAATGTAGTATCTGTGTTTTGGTTTTAATAAAGCGTCTCTATATTTAGCCATTAATGCATAGTCTGTTAATCAAGAAGTGTAGCCATAATCTTCAATTGTTTTCTTAGTGCTTACATCTCCTTGCTTTTCAAGTCAGAATATGTTATTTGTTTTATTTGTATTTATTTTTAAGAAAGTCGTTTCTTTTGTATCAACATCTGTAAACTTAATATATTTAGCTTTTGCAGCTAAATCATTTGTTATGTATCCATACATTGCTAAAGCATCAAGTTCTTTGTTTCTGAAAATACCTGAAATACTTCTTTTTGAAACACCATAGTTTAATAATTGTGAAATGAAGAAAGCTTCAGGACGTCTTGTAATTTTATTTCCGTTAAAGTCCTTTAGTCTAATGTTTTCATCCACAATTGGGTTTCGATCTGTATCATAAAGTTCCATACCAATAGTTTCTTTTTCGAATCTATCTTTAAAGAATCCATTGCTATTTGAAATGAATTTTCCAAAGTAATTAGATGATAGGTATGAATCTGCAGTTAGGAAGTTTTTATCACTGATTTCCTTGAAAATAGGTGTTTTAATAGCAATATTGTGTTTAATCTTATTTTCAGTTGCTGTAAAGTACGCATTTTGCTTTGTTAGTAAGTAGTTAGCATAAATTTTGTATGTATCATCACCAGGTTTAATTTTGTTGAATTTTTCAAGTGCAGCTTCGTATTCAGCTTTTAATTTAGCAATTTCTTTGTTTGCTGTAATTTGATCTTGAATAGTTTCAGCAATATATTTATTTCATCTAGAAGATTCTAATGTAGCTTTTAGTCCTTTAGCAATGCCTTGAATATCATTACGTTTATCATTTAAGTAATTTAATTTAGTTCCATCAACGATGTAATCAAGACCAGTAATGGCCTCATTTAATCCAGAAAGGTAATCAGGTGTATTACCAAAATCCTTAGTATCAGGTGAGTAAACTGTTTGAACATAGTCTCTTGTTAAAGTTTCAGCAATACTGTAAATATAGTCCGTAAACTTGTCATTTAATAAAGGTTCAACTCTTGTGTCATTATAGTTAATTACATCACTTGAAGGCTCTCCTGAAGTAAATCCACCTCAAAAGACGTTAAATAAGTTGACATCTTTACTATCTAGGAAACCATGGTCTTTTCACATTAGGTTATTTCCAACTAATGCTAAAAAGTCTGATAAGCTAAAGTATTCAGCTTGTGCTTCTAATTTATTATCTTTTAATAATTCTTGTAAGAAGGCTTGTAATTTAACAGCATCAAAAACTAAGTTAGTATTATCTGTTGCTTTTGAAGTATCTTCCATGTAGAACTTATTAAAGACTGGATCAATAATGGTGATTCCATATAATTTTGAAAAGACTGCACGGTGAGAGATTAAATCAGTTGCTGGAGAAAAGTCTACTACTGAAAGAACTAAATTAGAATGTCTAAATCTATACATTGCATAGTTAGCTAAAGCTTGTTTTTTATCTCCGCTAGCTTGTTTAATAGCTTGAAGTAAGCTTTCTGCTTCTTTATTATTATCATTAGCTGCTAAAAGTTCAATTTGGTTCAAGTCAAATTTAGACTCAACATAAGCAATATCTCAATTGTAGGTTTCACTAGCCAAATCATAGTTTGCTTTAGCATAATCAATTGAAGCAAAATTTAATAATTCATGGAATGAATCTGCCTTAAAGCTTGCTACTGCTTCAGAGTTGCCTGGAAGAGAAACTCTAGCATAGTTTTTGCCACTTGGACCTTTGTTAATTGCTTTTAATAAAGCACGATCATTTGTATTAATTCCACTTGAAAATGGATTAATTACCATAGCACGAACTTGTTCACCAAATTTATTTAATGGGTTAGCTGCTAAATCTCTAACTGCTGAAGTTGACATTAAAACATCGTTTCGATCTACATAACCAAATAATGTGTCATTTTTAGCATTAGGAGTATTGCTTCTAGCTGTTCATCCACTTCCTTCAAGGAAGCTAAAGACAAAGTGACTGCTTCATCTAGCTTGTGTATCATTTGTGCCATAGTCTTTTGCTAAAGAAGAAATTCTGTTAGCAAAAGCATTACGGTAGTTAGCTATATCTCCAAGGAAGTAATTTCCACTCATGTAAGGGAAAACAAATTTGTCAATACTTAAAGCAGTGTCATTTTCATCTTTTCTAAAGGCAAGTACTGGTTCAAGCCCGCTATTTCTATAAATTGTAATCTTGAATTGATCACCATTTAGTCCAGTAGCCATATCTACAATGTATCTATTAATATCATTAATTTCATTTCTAAGTCCAGCTCTTAGTGCTAAGTAAGTATTTGCACTACGAACTTTATTTGTTCCAGTTGCTACAGCATTGGCATTTGAAGAAGGTTCGATTTCAACTTTATTTGCACGACCCTTTAAGCTTTCAAGGATAGGGGCAATATTATTATCTTGGTTAAATAATGAAGTAGTAAAGAAGTCAAACTTACCACCAATTCTAGTTCCACTAGTATCTCAACCTGAATCAAACATGTCTTTATTAATTGTGGCACGGATTGAATCTTCAATTACTTTAGCTTGTGCATGTAAATAACTTAAGCTTTCTTCATCAAGTGGTACATTTAAAGGCACATTGATTACAGGAGAATTATCCTTTTTAAACATGTTAATTTTACGGATGATGTTTGATTTCTTTTCATCAGCTTCATAAATTTTAATTGTGAAGTTGTTATCATCACTAAATGTAACAATGTTGCTTAATGGATTTCCTGCACCATCTTTCATTTGCGAAATTACTTCACGAGCAGTAATTGGGACTAATTTGTAATTGTAATTTCCGCTAGCTTTTTGAATTTTTTCAAAAGCTTTTGCAATTCCTGAGATTCTAGGGTTTAAGGTTCCTGAATCAGCATCAAATGAGTTAGCGATAAATAAGTCACCTAAAGCTACATGTCTTTCTTTTGCTGCCTTTACCATTCCAGCAAAGTCTTGTAAGAAACGACGTTTTTCATTTTTAAGCACATTGAAAATATCATCATTTGATTTTTCAGTTCCTCAAATATCAGCTAGTGCTTCAGTTTCAAATTTAGTTACCTTGCCATTTTCATCAAGAATTCCAAATCTAAAGCGAATAAATTTACCATATTCGGTAGGTTGATTGTTAGCATTAACTCTAATTACATCAATGTTAGTTCTAGCTTCAAGGTAGTTAACTAAAGCTTCATATGAGTAATATGATGATTCATTAGCTCCTCCACGAGTTGAAAGACCACCAACAATAATTGGGTTCTTATCATTAATTCAAGCTTGACCTTGGTCTAGTGTATAGTGGTGTCCGTATTCGTGAGTTGCGACATATTTTAAGAAGTCAGTTGGTACACCTTTAAATCCAGGAACTAAAGCACCTAAAACTAGAGGAAGTCCAATTCTGTCTCCAGGAGTTAATCCACGATATGGTCCATCTTGCAATTGGTATTGATATACACCATCTTGATCGATAGTTCTTACAATGTGAGGTCCATTTAGCTTTCTAAGTAAATGTGGATATTTAGCTGTTACTTTTTGAATTAATCCTGTGTAAGCTTCATTATAAACTTGATATTTTCTAGCTTCCAACCCAACAATAGCTTTTCCATTTTCGTCGACTAAAGTTTTATCTTCAGGTGTATAGAACAATGTCACAGGGTTAATAGTTCCTAAGTATCCTAAAGCATCCTTAAATTGTTCAAAGCCTTCAGGTTGATAGTTGTTAGCTTCACTAGCTGCAAATGAAAGGTATAATTCCTTTTTCTTATTTGCTTCATCTTGTAAAGTTACATTTAAAGTATGCATTTGTACTTCAGCATTATATTCAATTTCCATTTTGGCAATTGAATATTTCTTAACTAATGCTTTTTGTTTTACGTAGCTAGCTTTTGCTAGTTCAGGCACAGAGTTGATAGCTTCTAAGAATGAAGCGAAATATTGCATAGGTTGACCATTACGTGGTTTATAAACAAAGATTGAATCATGCCCATCGGCATATGAATCAATGTCATAAAAGTCTAGGAAGTTTCTAATTTTTCCATTAGCTACTTGTGTAAATAGTTTATAGCTTTCATATGATCTACCTTGGATGGTGGCAAAATTTAATGAAGTGCTATAAACATTCTTGATTTTTTCTCTTTCAAGATTTTTTTCAGCACGTTGGCTAGGAGTATCACTATCTAGATCTTTGATTTTAGCTAGTTGCTCTTCAATTTCTGTTTCATTTACTTCTGGAACATCTAAGTATTTAAAAGTAAGATTTAAATCTAAGTCCTTTTCAATTTCTTTTGGTTTATCTTCGTTTTTGTTATCTACTGCAGTTGTAGCTGAGATAATTTCAACTGGGCGTAACATTTCAAAAGTAGCTTGTCCAAGTTCATCTGGATATTTAGCTTTGAGCTCGTCAAATTGAGCTGGTGTTACATCAAAAGGTAAATAAAGAGTTTGGTTACGGATAACTTGACCTTTAGCATTAATGTTTTGATCAAGCAACACTTTAAATTTTTCTCCATTTAGTTTGGCTGTAATTAAAATTTCTTTAAATGAGCTATAACTTGGTAAAACGCTAGCATTTTTAATTGCTGAAGCATATGGAATATTTTTTAAATAGTCGTCAAGTACTGCTTTTGAAACTTCACTTTTGAATGTTGAATAAGTTAAAGCATCAGGTGCATTCCCTCTTCCACCATTTTGTGAGTAAAGAGGTAATGACCCAAAGAAGGCATCTGGGAAGAATTTAATTTCACTAACTTCTTTATGTAATGTTGAGTGAGATCCTAAAGTAATTGCATTCCCGTTTTGTTCAACCCCAGGTACGATTCTAAATGAATTAAGAGTTAAAAGGTCAGGTCCTCAAGCAACATTTTTAATAAACCAGTTTGAAAATTCGATAAATTGTTCAGGATGCACAGCTAAAACATACTCATTGTAGAAACTAAATGAGCCATATTTTACTTCTAGAACAAATGCTTCATTGAACTTTTCGAAGTATGCGTTAAAGAAATCAGTAAAGTTGTATTTTTTAGATGGGTCTTGAATAAATCAGTATTCAGAAGCATCCGAAGAAATTACAGCAACTTTATTTTTCTTTTGAGGATCTAAAATTGCTAATTCCGGTTTTAGATTTCCTTCTTTGTCATAAATCTTTGCATAGTCATTGTTAAATAGCATCTTATTTGCAGGTGATAAAGGTCCTAATTTTTCATCAGAATTTTCTGCATAGGCAATCATTGAGCCAATTGCGATACCAGCACCAACTGATAAAGTTGCTAATGATAATAAAACTTTTGTTTTTAATGATCAATTTTTAATCATGTTCACATCCTTTTCTTCAATTTATTTTGGTTTATCTTATATTAATATAATTAATATAAGTATTTTACCATAATTTACAAAATAGGGAGTAAGTTAATTTCTAGTTCACTTTGGGGAAAATTTAATTTATAGAATGGAGGACAAAATGAAGAAATGAAGTAAAAGATTTTTAATTACAGGTGGTGTTACTCTTGGAGCATCTATAATCGTATTAGCCAGTGTGCTAAGCGTATATGGCCAAAAGAAAGCTAAAGCTACCCAACCTGATAATTTACATTTAGACAAGGAAAGAAATAAACCAATAGCCCCAAGTATTGATGAACTTGATGATATAACTTTTAAGCCAAATAAAATTCACATCCCACAAAATCCTAAAAAAGCCTTTGAAAATCGAGAATTACTCTATGTTGATTTAGAATCAAGCACGCCAGAAAAAATAACATGGGTAAGGGATGCTAAAAAGACTTATGAAAATATCAGCACTAGTTTTTCTACCCTTAGTGAGACATCTGATAAGAACTTTAAAGCAATGGAATCTCGCTTATTAGCAATTCAAAATATTAGTCAAAATCGTAATGTATATTCAAAATTAGTATCTGATATCTATTGATGAAATAACAATTACAATTTATTAATAACTCAAGGTACAAATAACATTATTTGGGACAAAAAATACCTACAAGATAGGCTTATTAATACTGATTTAAATAGTAAAAATAGACTGAAAGATGATTTAGCTCGTTATGTTATTAGTTTGCATCAATATCTCAGCATTTTTCTAAAAATGCTGCAAACTGGAGATCTTTCTAATGTACCAAAAATTAATATAGACAATAAAACTATTGACCTAAATAAATCGCTTTCAGGCGTTTTAACCTATCAGACAGCAGCAAAAGAATTTTTAAACTATCTGAAATCTATTGTAATTACAAGTAACAACATTGAAGATGTAATTTGAGAAGTGGATGATAGAATGCTAAAATTAGAAAATTTATTGGCTGATTTATTAGCAACTTTATCAGTTAATGCTCACTACTTATCAATTATAGAAAATAGAGAATTAGCAGCATGATTTAATTTAGCTTATGACAATGCTTTCTTGTCAATGTCAAACACACTCGGAACCAAAAACTCTATCTGAGAGCAAAATCTGATTCAAAATCTGCAATATGATATTAGTCTATATAACAGTAACTTGACAAATGAAAAGTTTAATTTAGAAGCTTACTTGCACTTTTTAAACATTAAATATAAGAAATTAGGTGAAAGTTATATTTCCCTTATGCCTCAAAAGGGCCTTGGAAAAGAAGTTAATGCAGTTATTGAAGAATTTAAACAAAATCAAGATAAAATTGATCAAATTGAGCAAAAATATATAAAAAATAAAGTTATTGATCAAATTATTAATTTAAGATATTTAGCCTCTGCTCTAGGGCAAAAAGGTTTAGATACTATTGAACAAAGTAAAAATAAATACTATAACTTTGCAGGTAACAAATTAAAAGAGGCATATCAATTTGCAAAGGAAAATAACGATAAATATTATGAAAATATGACTCAATCTTCACCTATTGAATATACACTTATGTTGCTAAAAGCAAGGCTTAAAACTATAGACTCTTATCTCGAAGGATTAAAGGAATTACAAACAAATGCATCACATTTATCTGCTGAAGTACCAAGTATTTCACTTAACGTAAAAGCAAAGATTGAACAATATAAAGGTTATAGTGATCGCCTCAAAACGATGATTGAGGAAAATGAAACTATTTTGAAAAATGTTCCAAATGATGATTTATGCAATAAAATAGAAAATAATTATGAGGAAATAGAAACATTAACGGTGGATAGTGAATACGGAATCGATTTTCCAGCTGAGGGTTCTTATGCAATGCTATCAAATAACATTAACAACTTATTAGACAATATAGCCATGGTTAATATGCATATAACTCGGGAATTAACTAAAGATTGAAAATTAAGTTGTTCTGTATCAGATATTGATATTGACTATATTTTTAAAGCCTATGAATCAGGCTTAAAAGCTTCTCAACATGAGTATGTTGAATTTCTCAAAAGAACATTTAATATCATCAATTCAAATAAAGATAAGTTAAATAATCAAATTGAAGCACATAATGCAGCTAGCAAGGAATTTTTGGCTAAATCATATGAAGTTCAACGTCAAAAAACCTATGCACAACTAGTTCCTCTTGAAAATGAGTTAAGACAAGCTCTTGACAAAATACCTAAGGAAATTAATAAAAATAAAATTGACTCACAAACTGCTGATTATTTAGTTAAAGGATATAAAATTATTCTTGATTCTGCTATTGCCTTTCGAACTGAAAAATACATCTATAATTATGGAGAATTAGATGCAAACAAAATATTAGCAAATGAGCTAAATCTTTATATGAAAAGAGCTGATTTGAACAAAAAGTTAGCTTCTGATCTGATGTATTCATTAATTAAAAGTGTTTAAGTTCAAAAATATCCCAGCACTACGCTAGGATATTTTCTTATTCATATTGAGGTTGTGAACTTTTAATGAATTCTAATAAATCTTTAACTGAATTGAAATCAGCTAATGCAATTAAAATTTTGGCAGGGTTCTTGTTAATGTCTTCTGACTCAAAATTATAATTTGCAAATGGGTTTAATTCACCAATATATACATTTCCATCTAATTTTGGATTTCTTAATTGTGTATAGTATGCCTCACGAGCAACTTTTAAAGCTTGTTTTAAGGCCTCAAGGTTTTGAGCTTTACTATCTAATGCTTTAAAGTACTCAATGTTTGCATTGTAGTAAGCTTTTTCTAACTCATTTAGTCGTTTAGCTTCTTCAACTGGATCAAAATCATATTCTGGTTCTGGAGCAGTATCTGCTTTAGCACCTGTAATATTTCTATATAGTTCATTGCTTTGTTGAAGTTTCTTAAGTTGTCCAGTTGTTAAATCATAAGCATCAGTATCTAGATTTTTATATAGATCGGTTAATGAATTATTAGTAAAGAAATCAGAATTTGCAATAGCACCTTGTCTAATTAAAATGTAAACTTCATTTAATGGTATAAGAAGTGAGTTTTGCTTGTATTCTTTAGCTTTTTTCTTTTGCACAAGAATTTGAGTTTCAGCATTATTCTTTTCATCTAAAGCATTTATGATAGGTGCCAAAGGAACACCTAAACGTTCAGCATCTTCATATTCTTTTTCATCTTCATCATTAACATAGAAGCTAAGTGCAAGTTTATATGCAAGTTCTTTATATGCGACATATTTTGCGCTTATTTCAGTATCAGGAGTTGTTTCTAAAGCAACTAATTTAGCTTTTAAATCATCCACTGAATCAAGTAACTTATCTATTTTGTCATCCATTTCGCTATCACCAGTAGCAAAGTAATATTTAGTTTGGCCAAATCCTTCTACTGTTCCTTTTGAAGCTGCTAATTCTTCCTTAAATTTGTCAATAATTGCAACATTTGCTTTGGCTTGTTCTTTAATTGCGCTTGCTTCAGTAGCATCAAATTTCATTCCTCTAAATTTATTAATAACTTCTAAGTAAGCATCAATCAGTTTTTGAGTATTATTAAGCTCTTCTTGGAATTGTGCAACTTTAGCATCAGCCTTCTTGCTTTGAGCTTCTAATTTAAGGAATTTACTCATTGTTTCATCATCTACAGTTATATTTAAGTTCTTAAAGTAATTTAGCATTCTATCAAATGTATTTGCTTGGCTTTCGATCTTTTTGAATTTTAATAGCTTATCAAAAGCAGATGAAATATCGCTTTCAAAGACTCTATTTGCACTATTTCTTAAACTTGATAGATGACTTGCAATAGCATGGTACAACTGTTCAGCTACTGTTCCATCTTTTTCTTGGCTTGCGAGATTATTATATCTATAAATGGCTTGATTTGCTTTGATACGTGATTGACTAATTTGATCTTGAAGTTTCTTTAGCTCAGCCTCTGTATCAATTTTATATGAAGCAAGTTTGTATTTAAATTGATTTAAGTAAGTAATAATTGATTGTTTACTAAAGAAATCTTGAATTAAGTTAAATCTTCTCATATCTACTAAATCCTTGCTAAAAGCAGTATAGTAATTTGCATACATTACTGATTTTAAAACAAATTCGTTTTCTTTATAAAACTTGCTATATAATGGTGCAATTTTATTTGCAATAGCTTCAAATTCTTTTAAGGCTTCTTGATCTGTTATGTTATTTAAAAGTGGAAAGACAGAAATTCTGTAGTTAACATCATATTTAGCTTGGAATTCATCTGCGGTTGAAGGGTTCTTAATTTTCTTTTCGAAAGCTTCAACTTCTAGCAACATATATTTGGCAATTTGATCTTTTAATGTTGTTCCTTCACCTTTAGCTTGTTTATAAGTTTCAAGAATGCTATCAACAACCTTAATATTGTCATTTAATTTAGCAATTTTAGCTTCTTTAGCTTTAATATCTTTTTCTTCAGTTGCATTTAATTTTTCTACTTTAGCTAAAGCATCCTTTTGAGATTGAAGTAATTTAGCTAAATCAGCAATTCTTCAGTCAAATAATTGATCCATAAAGGCTTGCTTTGGAAATGGTGATTGTACTTGGAGTGTATCTCCTAAAACAATTCTTTGCGCATTACTAAAGGCCATAGCATCTTTAAGTGCATTATATACCCGAATTGAGTTAGCATATGATAGCTCAATAGAATCAGCATCTTTAATAGTTTGTGTAATTTGGCTTCTTTGTAGTTCAAACATACGTTTGTTTTCTTCAACATTGTAAATTTCTGGTTTTAAATTCTTTACCGTGTTAATCATAAATAAGTTTAAACGACTAATCATTTTGATAGCATCAATAGCTGATGTACCTCTGGCTAGAAGTTTTTTACTTAAAGATTCAACTTTATCTTTAGCAGCATCCAGTAGAGCTTTTTGAGTATTTAATTCTTGAGTTAATTCTTGAATTTTTTCAGATGAAACTAGTTTTAGTTCTCCACCTTCATCGTTATTAAAAATAGCATCTACATCAACCCCTAAATTCTTGAGTTCTTTTGTTAACTTATCCACTTTACTTTGTAAAGTAGCTACATCGTTTTGAGCTATATCTAATTCATCTTGTACATGTCCAATGACAGTGGTACTTAATGATGAAATTTTGTCATTTAGCTCTTTTGCAAAGTCACGTAAGGTTTTAACATCAAGCTCTAAAATATTGTTTTCATCTTTCTTACTTAATTTTGCTTGTAAAAGGTCTTTTCTTTGTTTTAGTGATTTGTATTCTACCGGAGATAAGAAATTTATTGTGTTTAATTTTCCATCCAGTGTAGCTAATGTAGCTTCTTTTTCAACATTTAATTCTTTTCTTCTTTGAGCACTTTCACCATTGTTGCAAGCTAATGCAGTAAATGGCACTAGTGTTAAACTACCGGCACTAAGGGCCAGTAAAATTGATTTAATCTTTGTCATAATTCTTCCTTATGTTTTATCTTAATATCTTCTTTATATTATATAAAAAGTAAAAAACGCATATATACTGAAAAAGTTCAGTAATATGCGTTTACACATAAAATTGTAGTTTTATTATTTAACTACCATACCAGCAACTTCTTCAGCAAAGTTTGATTGAACTTTTTCAATCCCTTCACCTACTTCATATCTAACAGCACTTACTAATTCACAGTTGTGGTTTTGTAAGTATTTTGCTACAGATAATGAGTCTTCCATAACGAAAGCTTGTTTTTCTAAAACAAATTCTGATAATTGTTTGTTTAATCATCCTTCTGTTATAGAAATTTGAATTTTTTCAGGTTTATTTTCGAAACCAGCTGGTTTAACGAATCCTTCTTTGATTGATTCAAGTCTGTCAGCTGGAATTTCGTTTACAAGAATAAATTCAGGATTCATAGCTGATACATGCATTGCAACATTTCTTGCTGCTTCTGTGTTGTTTCCTTTAACAGTAACAACTGCAGCAACTTGTTGGTTTGCGTGAACGTATATTCCTAAAACTTGGTCTTCTTTAGCTTCTACTCTTGTGAAACGACGTAGAGAAATTTTTTCTCCAATAACTGCTGTAGCGTTAACTAAAGCTTGTTCAACTGTTTCACCACTTGCTAATTTAACATCTAGCCCTTCTTGTAATGTGTTAGCTTTTGAGTTAAATAAAGCTGTAGAAACTTCACTTAATAATTGCATAAATTTGTCGTTTTTAGCAACGAAATCTGTTTCTGAGTTAATTTCAACTAAGATAGCATGCTTGTCATCTCCAAGAGCTGTTACAGCACCTTCAGCAGTAATACGTCCTGCTTTCTTAGCAGCTTTAACAATTCCATTTTCTTTAAGCCACGCAATAGCAGCTTCAATTTCATATCCTGTTGCTTCTAAAGCTTTTTTACAGTCAACAAGAGCTGAGTTTGTTCTAGTTCTTAGTTCTTTGATTAATTCCATTTTGTTATCTGCCATGATAACCTCCTAAATTTTTTAATTAGTTTGCTTCTGTTGTTTGAGCTTCTGTTTCAGATGCTCTGTTTGAGTTGTTTCCAAATGATGGTAATACAACTTTATCATCTTCTTGGTAAGCAAATTTAACTTGTCCACCACGAGCTTTCACAATAGCATCAGCTAAAATTGTCATAATTAACATGATTGATTTAGCTGAATCATCGTTTGCAGGGATACCAAAGTCAAGTAAATCAGGGTTAGCATTTGTATCTAAAATACCAATAACCTTAATTTTCTTTCTTTTAGCTTCTTTAACTGCGATTTCATCTTCGTTTGGATCAGCCACAATCATAACTTGTGGTAAACGTTGCATATCACGAATACCATTTAAGTTTTTGTGTAATTTATCTAATTCTTTGTTAAATTCTAAAGCTTCTTTCTTTGTGTATCCAGCAAAGTTTTTAGCAGCTTTTGCTTCAAGGTCTTTCATTTTTTGTACACTTGACATGATTGTTTGGTTGTTTGTTAATGTACCACCTAATCATCTTTCTGTTACATATAATGAACCTGTTCTTTCAGCAGCTTCTTTAACAGCTTCACGAGCTTGTTTTTTTGTACCAACAAAAATAAATGATGCACCTTTAGATGCTAATGTGTTTACAAGTGAGTAAGCATATTCTAAGTATTTTTGTGTTTTTGTAATGTCAATAATGTGTGACCCTTTGTTCTTTTTATTTGGAACAATGAATTCCTTCATTTTAGGGTTTCAAGCGTGAGTTTTGTGTCCAAAGTATGCACCAGCTTCTAATAATTTAGTCTTTGATACAATTGGAGTTTTTTGTTCTTTTTGAACTTTTTCTTTTTTGTTTTCTGTTGTCATTGTAATTTTCCTTTAGTTTGTTTTTGCAAAATAAATATTTCGAACACCTAGCACTATGATTAGCACACCCAAGTGAATCCATATTTATTGATTTAGTTATGTAAGATTTATTTAATAAATAATTCTTGTTTATATTTTATAAAAAAGTTGGTTTTTTTGAAACTACTTTTTATTTTTTTTACTACTACGCTGTAGCCAATAAAATAAAAAAGGCTATTACTAGCCCTTAAATTATTTAGCTTCTTTAGCGATTTGAACTAAAACAGAAAATGTTTTTGGTTCGTTAATTGCTAATTCTGAAAGCATTTTACGGTTAATTGTAACATTTGCTTTTTTAAGTCCATTGATAAATCTTGAATAGCTCATTCCTTCAGCTCTAACTGCTGCGTTAATACGAGCGATTCATAATTTTCTAAAGTTTCTTTTAACTTGTTTACGGTCTCTGAATGCATATGTTCATGATTTAACAACTGCTTGTTTTGCTACTTTGTAACCAATTGACTTGTGTCCAAAGTATCCCTTAGCTAATTTTAGTCACTTTTTACGTCTTGCTCTTGTAACTGTTCCACCTTTAACTCTTGCCATAATTATTCCTTTCTAATAACGTAATTATCTATGTATTTGAAATCTAATTGATTAACAAGATTAGATTAATGCTTTAAATCTTTTAAGATCTGATTTTGACATTTGAGCAGATTTACGTGATTGACGTTTTTGTTTTGTTGTTTTGTTTTGAGCTAAGTGAGAACGATATGCTTGTTCTCTTAAAATTTTACCTGTTCCTGTAACTTTGATACGTTTTTTTAACGCACTTTTAGTTTTCATTTTTGGCATTTAATTCTCCTTCTTTAGCTTCTTGATTTGATTCAAGATTCTTTTCTTTTAAGTATTTTTGAATTTTTTGTTTATTTGGTTGGAGATTCATGTCAAGGAAACGATCGTTAACCAATTTAGGCTCTGAAGTTTTTTCTGCAATATCTTGCACTAAGGCAAAGAATTTTTCAATTGTTGCAAAACCTAAATCTTTTCTTCCTATTTCACGACCTCTTAGTTTTAAAGAAACCTTAATTCTGTCACCCTTTAAAAGAAATTCTCTAGCTTTTCTTGCTTTAGTTTGCAAATCGTTTTCGCCAATCATTGCAGTTAATCTAACTTCACGATTTTGAATTGTTGTTTGCTTTTCTTTGAGTTCCTTGTTTTTCTTCTTACGGTCATATTTGAATTTTCCGTAATCTAAAATACGACAAATTGGTTTAGGTTCAACGCTAATTAAAACTAAGTCCATTTTATAGCTTTTTGCTATTTCAATAGCTTCAGGTGTATATTTAACACCAAGTTTTTCACCATCAGGTCCTAATAAGAAAACTTGTTTAAATGGAATATCACCATTAATGTAATGCTCTGAAGCTGGTTTTTTTCCTTTTGTTTGAATAATAACTCCTTAAATAAAATTTAAATTTAATAAAAAGTGGTTTCCCACTTCATCTACTAAAAAAGGTATCAGAATTATGATACGTTTAATTGTAGCTAAACCCAAGACTATGGTCATCAGGTGAGAAGTGTCTTCTACTTTTCTGCAATTAACTCTATTGCTTTTTAATTTTAACAAAAAAATTATGATTGTGAAATTTATAAATTGCTTGATTTGGATTTTTTAATAACTTATAAGCCTATATTTAGGTTGGATTCATTTTGTCTGGCATTTTGAATGAAAAAAATTTAAAAAAATCAATCGTTTTGAATACAAAAATAATTTTTTATAATTAATTTTATGAAAAAGACACATTCAACTTCATTTAGTTTTGAAGTCAAAAAAGAAGTAATTAATAGCATTAGTAAAAAGCCTGAAATCGTCTCATTTATTAATGGGTTAGTTTTTTGTTCTGGTGAACTAGATAAAAATAATAATTATGTCTTATCTATTAAAAATGAATATTTAATGGATAAGGTGATCCGTAAGCTAGATAAAATTCATATGCCTTATCAAAAGCAAGCGAATTGAAAATCTAAACTTGTCATTTTAGCTAATACAATGATTTATCCAGATCTTGATTATAAAGACTATCTAACATATTTCTTTGCTGGTGTCTTTTGTGGTGGAGGGAGCATTTCTGGTAAAAATTCTACTTCATATCACTTAGAAATCGCTTCACATAATCAAACTCATTTACAGCAAATTCAAGCAAAACTGAATGAATATGAGTTTAATTTCAACTTTTTAGCACGTGGAACTAAATTTATTATATATAACAAAAATAAAGAAAAACTAATTGATTTCCTTGCAGCAATTAATGCTAAAAACTCATGATATGATTTGCAAAACTTAATAATTAAGCGGGATTTTGAAAATGTAACTAATCGAATCAATAATATTGATCTAAGCAATATTAATAAAATAGCCCAAAGCACAATTCGCCATATCGAAAATATTAACTATATCTTTGAGCATAATTTAGAGCAATCTTTTGACGAAAATCAACTAGTTGCCTTCCGTATCAAGTCAGAAAATAAATGAATTTCATTAGCTGAATTATCTTATTTATTAGAACAGCAACATAATATTTATATTTCTAAAAGTGGTCTGAATCACTGATTTCGAAAGCTTGATATGGTTGTCAAACAAGATAAAAAGTAATTTTAAAAATACGGAGCCCTCTATGGTGCTCCTATTTTTAAAAATTTCCTATTTTTTAAATTTAAGAGATTGTTTTATTATTCTGTGTAAATCTCTAGAAAAGATTATTTTATTTAAAATACGCGTGGGCATAATGCGTTTATTTCTACCAATAAAAATACTTCTTTGGTGACTAAAGGTAATAAAACCAATGTTACCATGATACTTTCCAATTCCACTATTACCAACGCCACCAAAAGGTAAGTTTTGATTATAGATAAATTGAGAAGTTGCATTTCAAGCAATGCTTCCGCTTGATACTCACATTTTTATTGTGTCAAATATTTTTTTGTCTTTTGAAAAAACATATGCAGATAATGAATCTTCTAACAGTCCTAGTTCATAGGCTAATTCATCAAGGTCATGATAAATTCTTATTGGAAGTATAGGCCCGAAGATCTCTTCTTTGGCTAATTTGCTCTCTTTTTGCAATTGGCAAAGGTAAATTTTATGGTCATTATAGTCAATGTCTTGCTCTAACATTTGATTTAAACGACTGATACTATTTGCATTTATTAAGTGTGCAAATTGTCCTTTGCCATTCAATTGATTGCTTAGCAATTGATGCAACTGAAGAGTAAACTCTTTACGAAAGCTTTCAGCAATTGTTGCATCAATCAATATAAAGTCTGGTGCCAAGCATGTTTGACCAGCATTCATTAATTTAGAAAAGATTAGCTCTTGACATGTTAAGACTAAGTCTGCGTCCTTAGTAATGATAACTGGATTTTTACCACCTAATTCGAGTACACAAGGAATCATCTTGCTAGCTGCTTTTTGATACATAATCTTTCCAACTGCCTGAGATCCTGTGAAAAATAAGAAATCTGTTTCATTATCAATAATTCAATTAGTTTCTTCTCTGCTGCATTCTACAACTTTGACTTCATCCTCTGTAAAGACATTAGCTATAATTTGCTTGATAATTGCATTAGAATGCTTTGAATGTTCAGATAGTTTTAAGATCGCTTTATTTCCAGCTGCAAACGCATTAATTAATGGAATGAACGCTAATTGCAATGGATAATTTCAAGGAGATATAATAAATACGGTGCCATATGGTTCATACTCTATTATAGATTTTGTACCTAAAAGAGAAATTGGCGTAGCAACAGTCTTAGGTCTTGCTCATTTATTGATCTTTCTTATGTATAAATTTAATTCATTAATAATTGGCAAAATCTCTGTCATGTTAGCTTCATTTTTAGATTTTCCTAAATCTTTTTCTAACGCTAAGCACATATCATCTAAATTATTATAGATTGCTTTCTTTAGACTCTTTAACTTGTTTTTTCTTTGTTTAATATCCATAGTATAAATATTAACAAATTTTAAGAAATAAAAAAAATAACGTTAGAAGTTCTAGCGTTATCTTATTTAAAACTTTTTATAAGATAATTGGTGCGCGAGAAGGGACTCGAACCCTTATGCCGGAGGCACTAGAGCCTAAATCTAGCGTGTCTGCCAATTTCACCACTCGCGCATAAAATAAGGTTTAAAAATTATTGAACATGACGTCCAATAATAGATAAATTTTCCAATTTAAACCAGTTATTGGTGCCGTTTATAGGACTCGAACCTACGACCTACTGATTACAAGTCAGTTGCTCTACCAACTGAGCTAAAACGGCATGGTGGAAGATAAGGGACTCGAACCCATGACATTCGCCTTGTAAGGGCGACGCTCTCCCAACTGAGCTAATCTTCCAAATGGCAGTCTGTACGGGGCTCGAACCCGTGCATGCATGGATGAAAACCATGTGTGTTAACCACTTCACCAACAGACCATAAATGGCGCCGATTATTGGGATTGAACCAACGACCAACTGGTTAACAGCCAGCTGCTCTACCGCTGAGCTAAATCGGCACTCCTTATTTATTTATATCGCTTATATATTATAGCACACATTCAAAATTTAAGAAAAATATTTTTTATTTTTTTCGTTCAAATTTTTGCCTTGTGTTTAAAAGCAAGAATATTATAGCATGAAAATTATAAATCATATATTTTTTATATAAAAAATATTACTTTGTAGAATAAGCTCTATTTTGTCACCCCTAGGCAAATAAAATAAGCCTTATTTTCCATCCGCTACAGCCAACGAAATATGACAAAAAATATATGATATTTACCCAATATTAAATACCATCTTTTATATTAGAAGACAATGCTTTGAGACTACAGAAAAAGTTATTACATTATCTTTTTTCTTTGTCAAATACAGCATAATTAATCATCCCGCATTTGGCAACACTTTTCTATTTAATTTCACATCCACGCTTCAATTTTGTCTTTGTGACCATTTATTAAAAAATCTTTTTATTTAAAACGCTTTTTAATCTAAAATTGTAATAATTCTTAAAATCTGCTGGATGTTCTTTAAGATCGGAAAGAGTTTTTCTTATTTTATAATCTGTTAGTCCATTTATTTTATTTATGTCTATTTTGAAATTCATATAAGAATTTTAGACATCGACCATTATTTCTAAAAGGGGGGTGACAAAATAAATCTTATTTCACAAAATTTATAGAAAAAAATAAAATTTTGAATAATAGACTAAATAATTGATATAATAATTATGCCATTAGAACGATAACACCCTAACCTGGTCAGGATAGAAATAAAGCAGCCACGTGGGAAAGTATTGTGTCTAGTGGTTTTTGTTTTAGCTAAAAAAAAATAAAAAGAAGCAAGTGCTTCTTTTTTAAATTATATATAAGAAATTATTCAACTGTAACTTCAGCACCAGCTTCAACAAGAGCTGCTTTAATTTGTTCAGCTTCTTCTGGTTTGATGTTTTCTTTAATAACAGCAGGTAATGTATCAACAATTTTTTTAGCGTCCATTAATGGTAATCCTAATAAGTCTTTAACTACTTTAATAATAGCAACTTTTTTACCATTGTCAGCTTTTAAAACAACTTTAACGCTTGATTTTTCTTCGCTTGCACCTTCTGCTGGAGCAGCAGCAACAGCAACAGCAGCTGTTGGGTCGATTCCGAATTCTTCTTTCATTGCTTCTACAAGTTCCATAACTTCTTTAATTGACATTTCTTTTAATGATTCAATAAATAATTCTTTTGTTAATTTAGCCATAATATAATGTCCTTTCTTAAATTTGATTTATATATTATTCTGATTTACCTTCACTTACAAGTTTAAGTGATAATGAGATTTGTTGTAATGGTGCCATCATTGAACGTGCAAGGATACCAAGTGCTTCTTCATATGTAGGAAGTGTAGCAACTTCGTTAACACCTTTAGCATCAATAACTTTTCCTTCAAAAGTACCAGCTTTAACTACCATTAATTTGTGTAGCTTAGCAAATTTTGTTAATAATTTAGCAGCAGACATATCATCATTGTTTGAAAAAGCAAAGATGTTAGGTCCTACTAAATAATCAGCTAATTCACCGATACCTGTTTCGTTTGCTGCAAGTTTAAATAGACGATTTTTGTAAACTTTAATATCAACACCTAATTTTTTAGCTTCTTTTCTGAATTCTTCTAATTCTGAAACTGTTAAACCACGGTATTCAGCAAAAGCAACAGCTTGTGAGCTTTTGATTTTGTCAACGATTTCTAAAACAACTTCTTTTTTAGCTGCTTTTAATTTTGATTCTGACATATTTTCTGCCCCCTTTCAAAATTTATTGCAATACAATTGAACATTTGAAGTGATACACTCGGTAACCATAAATTAAGCTTGCGCAGTTACTGTCTTTATGTATTGCGAGTAAATTATAATATAAAAAATCTAAAAACATAACTAAAATGTAGTTTTAATTATATTTATAAATTAAAAATATGATTTTCCACTAAAGGTCTAATTTTGATTGTAAAACCAATGTTGTTTTAATTTTAAAGGTTTTTTATAAAAAAAGCAGTAGAAAAGGCACCTCACCCATAAAAATTTGATGAGGTTATTTTAAAAGTTTGCTATTTTTTAACAATATGTTGAATAAAATTCATATGCACTCATGCGCACAGTGTATAAACTACCCGGAATTTTATATTCTCTTTTGAGCTATTGATAATATGGCAAATGTTCATTATGTTTTGATCATTTATTCAGGAATAATATTTTCCTTTTGGAATAAACTTTCGTAATTCTTTGTGTCAACATTCAATTCCACCTTTTTGATACGAAGAATAAGGGTCACAAGTATAGATTTTTCCTATTCCTGGAATTGTGTGCAATAATGTGTTTTCAGAGCCATTATCTATTGTTAATGTCTTAATTGTAAGACCATAAAGTTTAATGATTTTTTGGACAGTTTTAACAACTGATTGAGCATCTCTTTTTGAAAGCATCGCATATCCTAATCTTGATTTTCTTTCATAAACAGTTACTAAAATAAGTTTGCTAGACTTATTAAACACAACTGTATCCATTTCGTAATGTCCAGCTTCTTCGCGGTTGTTTATGCTTTCATCTCTATTATGAATAGAAGTTGCGCCTTGAATTTTTGACTTTGTGTATTTTCGTTTTTTCTTCTTTTGAGATTTGTCAAATGATGAATTGCTCATTCCTTTTTACCCACAAACATACTGAAGTCGATATCTAATTTAGTGTCTATTGCATTATAAAATGTCTTTAGTGTAGGGATAAACACATTTTGACCTTTATATTTCTTGGTATATTCATCTAATAAACGAGCTGCTGATACTTGCATGGTATATTTAATATTTTCACCAAGATCCATATCAGGATTTTCTTTTCTTAATTTTTTGTATTTCTTTCTTAAATTACTTCACTCAATCAAAAAGTCTTGTATTGGTTTTAATCTTTCACAACTTTTCATTACATTTGACTCATAAATATTCTGAGCTAATGCAATTTTTGTATAAGTTCATTCTTCTAGCGATAAATATGTAACAGTCATCATCTTTGATTTACATCTCTTACATTTTGCTGTTGTTGTATATTTGTATTCTTCAGCAGCGTTTTCGATGTTACTTTTGATTGTTTTAATATTTATATTCATCACTTTAGAGATTTCAATTAAGCTATTGTATCTCTGTAAGTTATCAAACAAACAAGATAAGTTACTTAATTGGAAATAATTAGTGTTTTGCTTTCTAGCTTTGTTAAGTTCATTGTCAAGTTTAGTCTTTAATGTTTTATCCTTGTAAGGTCTCAAAATAAAATGTTCGCATTTTGTAATTTGTTTTTTTGTGTTATCAAAATTGTCTATTCTTATTTCTGTTTCAACACAAATTATATTTTTCTTGTGCATTTTAGTTGCAGTTATCATATAATTAAATTGGTTCCTTTCTTTTGTTTTTGTACACTAATTTTACAACAGGAACCAAAAAGATGACAGCTCCACTTTACCTTTAGTGGAATGTCATCTTTTTAATTTTTATTTTAATTATATTAACCATTTTTTAATCTTTACTCTCTTAATTTAATGCTAAAGGTAGTTTTTAAATCTACACAACTGCGAGATTTTATAATCTTTTTATATCTTGAAATAAAAAAGCTTAATAATGAACTATCAAATAGTAGAAAAGTAATTGCCTTCTTCGTAAGCAGTAACTACTGTAGCAATAGTATTATTATTAATATAACAGCTTTATTAATTGAATTAAATTTAGTTATAAAAAGTTCTTACTCACATATGTTCAAGAAGTGACGAAATAAATCTTATTTGGAGGAACGACAAAATAAATCTTATTTCACAATAGGTGTTTTTATGCAATTTTAAAACAAAAATAAGTGTAGAATAAGCTCTATTTTGTCACCCCTAGACAGGCAAAATAAGCTCTATTTTTGCCATCGCTACAGCTAATGAAATATGGCAAAAGATATATGATAATTATTCAATATAAATACCATATTTTATATTAGAAGACAATGCTTTTAGCCTACAGAAAAGTTATTGCATTGTCTTTTTTCTTTAATAAATACAGCATAATTAACTATCGTACATCTGTCAACACTTTTCTATATAATTCAACATCTACTCTTCAATTTTTTCTGTTTGCGCCCATATTATTAAAAAATATTTTATATTTAGTACTCTTTATAATCTTAAATTGTAATAATTTTTAAAGTCTGCTGGATGGTCTTTAAGATCAGAAAGAGTTTTTCTTATTTTATAATCTGTTAGTCCATTTATTTTATTTATGTCTATTTTGAAATTCATATAAGAATTTTAGACATCGACCATTATTTCTAAAGGGGGTGACAAAATAAATCTTATTTGGAGGGGTGACAAAATAAATCTTATTTCACAATAGGTGTTTTTATGCAATTTTAAAACAAAAATAAGGGTAGAATAAGCTCTATTTTGTCACCCCTAGACAGGCAAAATAAGCTCTATTTTTGCCATCGCTACAGCTAATGAAATATGGCAAAAGATATATGATAATTATTCAATATAAATACCATATTTTATATTAGAAGACAATGCTTTTAGCCTACAGAAAAGTTATTGCATTGTCTTTTTTCTTTAATAAATACAGCATAATTAACTATCGTACATCTGTCAACACTTTTCTATATAATTCAACATCTACTCTTCAATTTTTTCTGTTTGCGCCCATATTATTAAAAAATATTTTATATTTAGTGCTCTTTATAATCTTAAATTGTAATAATTTTTAAAGTCTGCTGGATGGTCTTTAAGATCAGAAAGAGTTTTTCTTATTTTATAATCTGTTAGTCCATTTATTTTATTTATGTCTATTTTGAAATTCATATAAGAATTTTAGACATCGACCATTATTTCTAAAGGGGGGTGACAAAATAAATCTTATTTGGAGGGGTGACAAAATAAATCTTATTTCACAATAGGTGTTTTTTATGCAATTTTAAAACAAAAATAAGGGTTTTTGTTTTATAATATACCTGATTATGAAAATAGATAGAAAATTAGAAAAAATTACTCCATTAGAACAAGATTTCTCACAATGATATACAGATGTTGTCCAAAACGGAAAATTAATGATGTATGGTCCTGCAAAAGGAACAATGATTTTATTGCCAAATGCTTATGGTATTTGAGAATTAATCCAAGCTGGATTAAATGAAGCTTTTAAAGAAAAAGGGGTGCAAAATGTAAACCTACCTCTTTTAATTCCAGAATCATTATTTAATAAAGAAAAAGAACATATAGAGGGATTTAATCCTGAGCTAGTTACTGTTACTATGGTGGGTGATAAAAAGTTAGATGAAAAACTTTTTGTACGTCCTACTTCTGAAGTATTATTTGCTTATTTATATAAGAATTCTATTAATTCATATAAGGACCTTCCAGTTATATATAACCAATGAGTAAATGTTGTTAGATGAGAAAAAACAACTAGACCTTTTTTAAGATCTCGTGAATTCCTATGACAAGAAGGACACACAGTTCATGCTGATCCTAAAGAAGCACGTGCATTAACAAAGGATATGATTAAACTATATGCTAAATTCTTAAAGAAATATTTAGCTATACCAACAATTATTGGGAAGAAAACCCCTAATGAAAAATTTGCTGGAGCATGTACTACATGAACAATTGAAGCTATGATGAAAGACGGACAAGCATTACAAGCTGGAACTAGTCACTATTTAGCTCAAAACTTTTCGAAACCATTTGAAATCACATTTAAAAACGAAGATAATGAATTTGATTATGCATATCAAACATCATGAGGTGTTACTACAAGATTAATTGGTGCGCTTATCATGACACATGGTGATAACCGTGGTATCATTATTCCACCCTTTGTTGCACCAGTTCAAGTAGATATATTAGAACTATTTTCAAATAAAGAACCAAAAGTATCACAAGTTGCACAAGAACTATATAAAAACCTATCAAGAAAATACCGTGTTAGATTAGATAGCTCAGATAAGAATCCTGGTTTCAAAGCTTCTAACTCAGAAATCCAAGGAGTTCCTGTTAGAATAGAAATTGGACCTAAAGATGTTGAAAATGATTGTGTTACTATAGTTCGTAGAGATACTCTTGAAAAAGTTCAAGTTAAAATCGCTGATGTTAAGAAACATATTAATAAGTTACTAACAGATATTCATGACAACTTATATGAACAAGCTGAACAAAGACTTATTCATAATAGAGTATATGTTTACAATTATGATGACTTTAAATTTGAGATTGCAAATCACAAATTTGTTGTGGCCCCATTTTGCTGTGGTGGCGAAGTAGAACAAAAAATTAAAGATGAAACAGGTGCAACAGCAAGATGTATTCCAATGTCACTTAACAAACCAAATAAAAATGTTAAATGTATTAACCCGGAATGCAATAATGAGACAAATCGTTATGTAGTTTTTGCTAAAGCATATTAATGAAAGTAGCTTTTTTGCTACTTCCTGGATTCTTAAATACAGCCCAACACCCTATACAATATTTATGGGGTGTTTTTGTATATTCTTGCATAAGAAAAGCACCCTGTTTAATTGACGAACCGAGTGCTTAAATAATTATATAAGTATGTAGAGAAAATACAAACGATTATCTCTGAAAGAAAGAGAAAATATTGAGGTGTTGTACTTTACTAGTCATCACACAATAAGAGATATCGCTAAAATTATAAATAGAAATCCATCAACTATTTCAAGGGAGTGAAAACGAAATACTGTTAATAATGAATATGAGTCTCAAAAATCATTCTTAATGTCTATGCACAGATATCATTTTAAAAGATCATTTCCGTGAATGGATGAAAAATATTCAAAATTCCTTAAACATTTTAAGGCTGAATATTCTAAGAGTGTAATTAGTATCGAAGCAACGTGACATAAAGTTAAAAATAAATGGGATTGTTTTATGCCATCAATATCTACAATTTATCGTTGAATAGATTATTATCACTGAAAGCCAGACTGATTAAAAAAGCCTAGATATAAGTCAAAAAACTCAAAGCGTAAACCCGGAATTCATAGGCTAACTCATAATAAATATACTTTTCCAATTGCACTTAGACCACATAAAATCAATGATAGAAGTGAATTTGGACATTGAGAAATAGATTTGGTTATAGGTAAAAAAGCAGGGATTCATGATCATTTATTAACTCTAGTTGAAAGACAAACAAGACTTCTTAAAATTATAAAAGTTCATGGAAAGGACCTATTTGAAATTAATAAAAAACTCTCAAAACTTATAACAATAATGGAAAGTGAAGGGATGTATGTTTATTCAATCACTGCAGCTAATGGGCTAGAATTTGAAAAGCTTCAATTTGTCGCTAAAAGAAAAGGCTTTCAAATATACAAGGCGCAGCCTTATTGTTCTTTTCAAAGAGGAACCAACGAAAATGCAAATGGATTAATAGAAGAAGATATAAAAAAACAAATTTTGATAATTTAAATGACAAATCATTGCAGAAATTAGAGAATGAAATTAATTCAAAACCAAGAAAAATTTTTGAATGAAAATCTGCTCTAGATATTTTTGAAAAACTCAAAAAAAAGAAAGGAAAAAAGCACTTAGTTCACTTCGTAAAATTAAATAACAATCGCAAGAAAAAATCTACGCCACAAAATTAGGTGTAGATTTTTAGTGTTATACTGCGCATAAGAATACAGGAAATAGCTTTTTTGCTACTTTTTTTTGATCAAATTTGTATTTAGGGCCAAAAACTGCTCATTTTTTGCCAAAAATCATCAAAAATTGCCTAAATAAAAAATTTTTAGAAAAAAACATGCAAAAAATAAAAAAATTAATGTATTAAGTGAGAAAGGAGAATTATGGACAAAAAAGAAAAGACCCATAAAGCGACTTTAGCTCGTGGCTATAAAGAAGTTATTAAGAATCTTAATGCTGCGCTAGATAAAGAAGCTCAAGATATAAAAGAATATGCTCAAACGGGTAATATTGATGCTCTAAAGAATATTTATGACTCAAATGGTCTTAATTTAAAAAGTCTTTATGATGCAATAGAAAATATAATTAAATATATTATTACAGCTCATAAAGAAACAGAGTCAAAAAATAAGCAAAGATTAGCATTGCTGTGAATTCAATATATGACTACAAAAGACGAACAAATTAAAGAAACCATTGATGAAATGGAACAAGGGCTAAAAAGAACCAATAGCATTTTTAGTTATATCTTGGCAATGATGAGTGCTGAAAACTCATGAATCATTCATAAAACATATATTGATCCTGAGACGAAAGACAATAAGCATTGATATCTCGAACATTTCTCAAAAACTACGTTTTACAAAAAGAAACATAGTGCTATATTAGAGTTTGGAAAATTTCTCTTACAATTAGATTATGATTAATATAGATTACATTAATCAAAACGACACCTATATAGTGAATGAAAGACGGATTAAAGTTAATACGTTAGTTTCTGATCAAGCTATAAGTGGTTTTAATGCAAGATTTGCATTAACAATAGATCGAATTGCGTCAAATGGTTTAGCTGATATAACATTCGGATTTGAAGATAACCTATACGAGTGACGTAAAGATTTAATTAATAGTACCGATATTAATACATTAATCACAGAGAGTATAATCCCTCATAATGTAGTAAAGTTGATTAGGGACAGTATCATTAAGCATAGTCTTGATGTTCATGCCTCAGTCTACATAAATAAAAAACTATTCGTGGAATTTAGCATATATTAGGATAAAAATTTTAGACACATAGCGCCATATGATTAGAAATATCATATGGTGTTTTATATTCTAAATTTCTTTGTGGTCTTTCTGTGTTATATCAAAACACGAATGAATTAATTAAATTATAAACTATTTCATATTCTAAATTGGATGTATTATAAAAGTCAAAAAGTTCTCTTTGAAATATTGAAAATAAGAATTCTGATGGCCTATTTCTTAATGAATTGCCCTTTGGAGACATTGATTGAGCTATATTAAGAGACTTTAAAAATTTGAAAACATTTTGTTTGCATATTCGATACCATGATCAGAGTGAAAAACACTTGGTTTTATATTATATTTATCGATGCATGCCTGCAATAAATTTATACTTGCTTGTGCAGTTCTATCAATAGATAATGTTCAGCCAAGTATCGCACCAGAATAAGTTTCAGTAACCACATGTAAATAATGTCAAACACCATTTACTTTCACATATTTAATATCTGCATGTAAAACTTCTCCAAAATAACTTGAAACGAAATTTCCTTTAATCAAATCTGGAGCCCAAACTCTATCATATTTTTCTTCCTTTGGTGGTTTATCTTTTCTTCTATTTTTATATGCATTTGATTTATAACCCAAAGAATCAAAATTAATTCTAAAAGCATAAGTTGAAATTTTATGCCCTGTCTCATAGACGTATTTGTGAAAAAGTTTATCTCTTCCAATGACATTATTTGATAATTCGATTTGCGTTTTTAGCCAATCAATAACAGTATCATCTAAATATTGATTTCTTCTATCTATTTTTCTGCTTTTTCATATGTGCTGTAAATAGATGTTCTGTTTACATGAAATACCTCAGCTGCTAATTTATTGTTATGAAATGATTGATTTTTTTGCTTTCTTTCTTTTATCTTTTGAATGATTACATTTGGATTAATACCATTTTCCTCTAATATTTCTTCCATAATTTCTTGATATAAATTTCTATCATGATCATCGAATTCATTAATGCTTCTACGTTTAGGTGGCCTACCTGATGCTTTCCCTTTTTAGAAGATTTTCCGGTTTGAGATTCTAATTTTGTCATATCAGTATTATATATGTTAATTCAATATTTGATATATTTGTATGCGTATCGATAAGGATTAACATTACGTTTTCTTCTGGCATATGAAGTGTATACGTCTTTGTATCTTTCTTCTCAAAATTCTTCAACAAATTCTATTTGAGCATACTCGATTCCTTTATTTAAAGCAAGATTAATATATTTTAATTTTTGTTCTACAGTGAATTGTTTTCTTGACATAAAAAACACATTCCTTTCTTAATTTTGGAATGTGTCTTAAAATTTTCTCCTAATATACGTGGAATTTAGCACGTATAATGGTACATTTAAAAAACAGATCAAACGTGTTCCATATTCCACGTTAAATCAAAAATTCAGTGATATCGATAATATAGTTATCCAATTTTGAACTGAAAAAGCTTTTAGTGATAAGAGAACCTTATTAAAGGAATATCAGTTAATTCTAGAAAAAGATAAGAACGAGAAAATTGTAATTAACCCTTATTCAAATACAGCAAAAGTAAAGGTTCCATATTCATATAATGTAAATTTTGAAAGTAATAAAAAATATTGGAAAGAATTGTATTATCACAATATTATTCTAAATTTTGAACAATTAGATAATAAAGGATATCACAGCAATATTATTTCAGGCTACGAATATAATGATAAAAAGCTACTACGATTTCCTGACGAGTTGAATTTTAATGAGTATATCCCAATAAGATTTGACTCAATACTATTAAGTCAGTTTAATAGTGAAAAAATCAAACTTTCGACACAAAATGAATACAAAAACAACATCATGTTAAATAATGATATATATTATAAAACTGGTATAGCGTATAATGCTCACTTGGGTGAGATGCTATACACAAATGAAGTGGAACAAACAATAACAAAAAGCAACCTATCCCAAGGATCGTATGCACTTAAAATACCATATAAGTATGATGGCACATTTGATGTAATATATGACATCGATTATACCTACGGAAAAATACAAGCAATAAAAAAGTATAATGTTGTTGGAACTAATGAACATGATGAACAATTTAACAAGAAATTGAAAATAATTGAAATAGAACCGCAAAAAGAAATTAAATATAAATATCTTATTAATTTAGAAGCTGACTATATAAATGTGCTAGGTGACGAATTTAAAATACAGGATTATTTACTAATTGAAGAAAACAAAAAACGTAAGCTCATGAATTAAGTCATTTCTTTTAGTTGCTGTTTTAATTGGTGTAGCTAGTTTGATTGGCACAAGTAGTTATTATATTTATTCTTGAAAAATAAATAAAACCACGAAAGATGATATTGAATCACTAGACAGTTCTATATACAAGGATAAAAGATACTTTTCACAATATAAAAAAGAAAATTTTATACCCAACTTAGAACCAAGATTTTTTGAGAAGTTTATAAAAACAGATCAAAAAAATAATAAATTTATGGACGAGACTATTATCCAAGAAATTGTAAAAGATGTAGTAAGAAGGCTAAGAAAAAATGATGGTAAGCTTTATTTTGATTATAAATTGCTATCACAAAAACACGCTATTATAGACTTCTTATATATCGCTAAAAACAAAACATCAATGGATGAAAAATCTTTTGAGATTCTTATTGATTAGCTATAATATAAATATGGACAATAAAAAAGAAATCATTTTATTAGAATTAAAAAAGCTATCAAAGAAAAAGAATATTTCAGAAGACGATAATATAAAGGAAATAGGAATTGATTCTTTAGATTTAGCTGAACTTTTATTTGAAGCAGAAGCTAAATTTGGTATCGAGATTTCTGATGAACAATTAAGAAATGTTGAAACTGTAAAGGATATAATTTCTATTTTTTCTAATTAATTTTTATAGTATAATTCTAATGCGCTAGGAGTATAGTTCAACGGTAGAACAACGGGCTTCAACCCCGTGTGTTGTGGGTTCGAATCCTGCTACTCCTGCCATTTTTTTATACTCTTTTTTTGATAATAAAGTAAAATTATTACACATATGAAAGAAAACAAATTAAAATTCGGTGTTTTAGGGACTGGAGCATTCGGCTCTGCACTTGCAAACATACTGGTAGAAAATGGGAACAAAGTTGTAATGTATGGGATTTCAGAAACTGAAATTGCAGATATTAATAATGGGCTTAACTCAAAATATTTTGGTGAAGTAAAATTCCGCAATCCTGAGTTAATTTCAGCAACAGATAATCTAGACTTCTTCTTGGATCAAATAGATACAGCCATTCTTGCTGTGCCTTCTGTTGCAGTGGGTTCTTTATTAACAAAGGTATCTACAATTCTAGGGAATAGAAAGATTAATTTAATTAATTTATCAAAAGGCCTAGAACCAAATACAAAACAATTCTTCTCACAATATATTAAAGAAAATTATGGAGACAATATCGCTAACTTTTCATCAATAATGGGGCCTTCATTTGCTGCTGAGGTTTTTGCTGGCAAGCTAACTATGGTAAACATTGTTGGTGTAAATTTAGAATTCAATGCAAAGATTGCTCAATATTTCAATAATTCACATTTTTATGTAAAGCCATTTAGTGAAATTAAAGGGGCAGAACTATTTTCTGCATTAAAAAATGTTTTAGCCATCGGACTCGGAATAACTTCAGTTTTATATCCAGGTCAAAATTCTCATGCAGGATTACTAACTATGGGAACAGGAGAAATATTTAATGTTTATAAAGCTATGTATCCACATGGAGAAAATACAATAGGTTATAATTTCTCATCATTTGGTGATATCTTTTTAACATGTTCATCACCTTCGAGTCGTAACTTTTCGTTCGGTGCTAAAATAGCTGAATTCGGAATTAATAAAGCTCTAGCAGAGCAACAGCTTACTATTGAAGGGTATGATACAGCAAAGACATTACAAAAACTGATTGCTGAGTATCAAATTGCTAATATACCATTCTTACAAAACATTATTAGCATCTTATTTGAAGGCAAATCTGAGCAAGATATATTAGATTTTTTTAAGCCTAAAGAATTCCAAAAAAACTAAAAACAATGTAAAATATAGATATTAATATTTAAAGTACATTAATAGGAGAAATAATGATTAAACACAAAGAAGAAAAAGATAAAGCACAAGTAGTTGTTACACTTACTGTTGATGCTTCAGAATTCCAAAAGAAACTAGATGAAGTTTCAAACAAATTAATGAAAAGTGTAAAAGTTAAAGGATATAGACCAGGTAAAGCTCCTGAAGAAAAATTAAGAGCTCATTTAGACCCTCAAGTTGTACTTGGTAAAACAGTTAAACACTTTAATGGTCAACACTTTGGTGAAGTTATTGAATACACAATCAAAAACAACATTAAAAGTTATTCACAACCTTTATTATCATATGATTTAAACAAAGATGGTTTAGTATTAGAATATAAATTTGTACTTCAACCAAACTTTGATGTGGACATGAAAGACTTAAAAGTTAAATATACAGCAATTAAAATTGCTAAAAAAGATGTTGAAGAAACTATCAAAGAACTTGAAGAAAACATGTCAGTCGAAGAAGCTGTCGAAGATACAGATGCTACAACTAAATTAGGTGATACAGTTAATATTGATTTTAAAGGATTTATCGATAATGAACCATTTGAAGGTGGAGAAGCTAAAGGATATGATTTAAAATTAGGATCAAATACATTTATTCCTGGATTTGAAGATCAACTTGTTGATAAGAAAATTGGATACAAAGGTGATGTAACTGTTAAATTCCCTAACGATTACTTTGTGAAAGAATACCGAAACAAAGAAGCAGTATTCCAAGTAACAATTAACTCTGTTAAGAGATTAAAATTATTTAAATTAACAGATGAAAATGTTAAAATGTTCCAAGACCCTAATGTAACTGATTTAAAATCATTAGAAAATGTTTTAAAAGGAAACTTAAGAGTTAGAAAATTTGTTGAAGCAAATGTAAACTTCTATGAAGAAGTTGTAAAACAAATTATTGAAAAAGCTAAACCAGTTATCCACGAATCATTAGTTGTTGCTCATGTAGAACACAGCAAAAAAGAATTCGAAAATTCATTAAAACAATACGGAATCAAGAAACAAGAATACTTAAACTTAATCAAATCAACAGAAAAAGACTTAGAAGAAGAGTTCAAGAAACAAGCTCTTGACCAAGTTACAAAAGCTGAAGCTTACAGATCATTAGTTGAAAAATACCATGTTAATGCTACAGCAGAACAAATTAATGAATTTACTAAGAAATTTGTTACATTCGGATTCTCACAAGAAGCTGCACATGAATTTGTAATTTCATCATTAAGAATGTCATTAATCTTAAGTGACATTAACCCAGAATTAGCAGAAAAACTTGAAAAAGACTTTCAAGAAATTGTTAAATAATATTTTAATAGTACAATATGTACTATCTGGAGTGTAATCTCCAGTGCAACACTAAAATACCTGGCTTTATAAACTAGGACACATAAAGTTGACAAGAAATTGTCAGCTTTTTATATAAACAAAGGAGAATATATGGGTAGACACATAAAACCTTTATAATGACTAGAACTAATAAATATGTATAACAACAATGCTAAATATAATGAACTTTATGAAAAGTATTTATCTATGATCGATGAGGAATATACTGAAGGTAGAAAATATAGTTTCTATAAAACTTTAAGGTATAGAACAAAACTATATAATTTAGGCATGACATATTCTTTAACTTCAAAAAAGGATCCAGCATTAACCTGTGTTTCCAAGTTGATAAGGAGTAAAAAACGAATAGCCCCGTAATATAGAGCTATTCGTTTTTTTGTTCTTAAAATTACATAGAAAAATTACTTTATTAAGTTTAAAATGTAATGGTACAGTTCGATTTCTTCTTTAATTTCATCAGAACTTCACATTTTTTCTTCAACGACTACACCATCCACCTTTTTAAAATTAACCATGGCAGATTTTATTGCTAATAATATTTGCTGAGATGTTATTTTATCTAATACACCAAGTTTTTGGGCTTGGTTTTTATTTACTAATCATGTTAAATAATTAAGAATAACTAATGCAATAAAGCAAATTGTTATATGTCCCAGAACATGTTCATCAGTTCTGACAAACATAGGTCTAGTTTCTAAAGTTGTTTTTAAGTCTCTAAAGTTATTTTCAATTCTTCATTGATTTTTATAAATGTCTAAGATTTCTTTAATTGATAAGTCTCATCTTGTGGTTTCAAAAACTATATAACCATCGAGTTTCTTATCTTCTCTAACTTTGTCCATATCCATGGCGAATTTAGATTCTTGTATTTCTTTGAAATATTTATACTTTTTATAAGATATCATGCTTCTTGCTGTGGCTGTTCCATCAGTAGATTTAATTTTATTAAATCTTTCGATAACTTCGTTTCTAAGTGCTGCATCTCTTTTAGCTTTGTATTTATCGTAAATCACTACTTGTCTAACTTTCATTGCATTATTTTCTGCATCAATATTAACTTGTTCAACCTCTTTACAAAGTAAACCATCAATTTCTTTATAATCTGTTTCATTTACAACATACTCTTTGAATTTTTTACTTGTACCTTTAAGTCTAACTGGAAAAATGTAATTTAGGCCATTATTTTTTAATCACATTTTGTTTTGATATTGATTCATACCTTTGTCAGCAATAACTGTGACATTGGTTATGTTATAAATTTCTCCAAGTTCATTTATTGTGGGAATTAAAGTTTTTTGATCAGCAACATTACCAGGTAAAAGTGCAAAATCAAGAGGTATTCCGTTGCTATCTGTAACCATCCCAAGCACAACTTGGTCCTCTTTAAACTTCCCATCTTTTGAATATCCAGCTCTTTTAAGAGTGAATTTTTCTTTTAAGTCTTCATTTGTATTTACAAATGTTTCAAAATATAATGTGGTGGCATCCATGAACACTAGACTAACATTTCTGTTTGTGACTTCTGAAATTTTATTATTCACATTTTTAACTAGTTTTTGCTTATTTTCAGCTACAAAATCTAAGAAATTATAAACAGTTGATTTTTTGACATTAATTTCGTTAATAAACTTATGTTTATTAGTAAAACTTCTCAACATACTTTCAGGTTCTAGTATTCTTTTTGCAATTAGAAATTCAAAAATTTCTTCTGTTTGTTTCTTTTTTCCTTTTTCTAACCCTTGAAAAAGTTCTAAATCCTTAATTATTTTGTAGAGTAATTCAACACCGACGTTATAAGTTCCAAATTCCACCTTAGTTAATTCAAAAGCTTCCGATATTTTAGATTTAATATACTCTTTATCAGCATCAGTAGGCAATGTTTTCGCTATTTGTTTTAAAACATCTAATGCATTTTCATGCGTCTTTTCAAGTACTGATAAACTTCCGATACTTATTGATCTCTTATAACCTTTACCATATCCACCTGAAATTCCAAGACTTACGTAGTAATCATCTTTTTTCTTATTTTTTACGACTATTCATTTTTCCATGCCCTTATTATATCACTTTTCTATGTAATTATGTAATAAAAAATAAAAATTTTTTGGATCAGAAATTAGAGCTATTTATTTCATAAATAGAAAATTAATTTTTAATAAAAAAATACAAAAAAAGTGTCTCCAACTTGGAAACACAGGAGGAATATACTGAAGGTAGAAAATATAGTTTCTATAAAACTTTAAGGTATAGAACAAAACTATATAATTTAGGCATGACATATTCTTTAACTTCAAAAAAGGATCCAGCATTAAAGAAAAAGCGTGGAAGACCTAAAAGCCAAAAAATAAAAAATGAAAAAGGTGAAATAAATTGAGATGCAATACCTATTGAAGACTTAAAAGAAATTGCTAAAAGATATTACGAAATAACCAATAAACTTGACAAAAAATCACTTATATCAGAACCTGTGTTTCAAAGTTGATAAGGAATAAAAAAACGAATAGCCCGGTAATATAGAGCTATTCGTTTTTTTGTATTCTTATGTGCAGTATAACACTAAAAATCTACACCTACTTTTCCTGAGTTTCGAAGTTTGAGCCTGAAAAAACAACAATTATTTTAAAAGTTTTACGTTCATATATCAAAGATATATGGACTTTTTTAATTCTTCTAAATTTTATTATTTTTCTACTTGTATTACTTGTATAAAGTGCTATAATATGAATATGTCAGATAAGTTCATACTAATAAAACACAAAAGAAAAGATCACACATATATTTCAGTTGCCACATCAAATGGATATGGGAAAGGATATAGTAACCAAGTTGGAATTGGAAGATTAGAAAAACTCGAAACATTATGTTCGGACCCGATAAATGTAATTAAAAATGTATGTGAGACTTTAAATATTGATGATTCAAAAGAAAAAATTAAGCAAAGCATAATGTTTGCATTAAATTCTTCTCAAACCGAGGTATACAATGTGAATTATGGTATTAATACACTTTACAGTGTAATTGATAAATTTGAGATTTTTAATGCCCTGCCAAAAACAAGACATAAAGACCTTGAAAAACTTTTAAAATACACAATTGCTAGCAGAATCATTGATGCGAAAAGTTACATATTAATGCATAAAGATAAGTATAAATATGAAGGTGCTCCAGAAACAAGTAAAGATGGATACTATACACTACTAGATCTGGTTAATCAAAATAAAAAGCAATTCTAAATAAAGTTAATGAAAAAATAATGAAAAACACAACAAGAAAAGTTGAATTAGTTTTCTATGACTCAACAACAATGTATTTTGAAAGTTTTTCCCGTTCAGGATTAAGACACAGTGGATATTCAAAAGATGGAAAATTCAAAGAAGACCAAGTGGTGGTTGGAATGGCAACAGATGAAAATGGAATTCCAATTCATTTTAAAACCTTTAAAGGAAATACAGCAGACGCAAACACATTTATCCCATTTATTTTAGAAATGCTTAAAACATACGAAATTAAAAATGTAACCATTATTGCTGATAAAGGAATGTCAACTTCTAAAACCTTAGATTTCTAGAGCAAAAGGAATAGATTATGTAATTTCTTATAGATTAAAAACAGGAACTAAAGCTTTTAAAGAATACGTGCTCGATGAAAGTAATTATCAAGGAAATGAAGAATTCAAATTTAAAGAGCAAGAAGTTGTTTCACTCTTTAATAAAAAAGACCTAATGGTATAGTTAGAAGAAGAATTGTTACATTTAGTAAAAAAGAGCAGCAAAAGATAAAGCAGACAGACAAATATTAATTGATAACTTTAACAAGTTAAAAAACAAAAATGGATTAGTTGAAGCAAGCAAGCTAACCAGTGGTAAAAATATAGATTCTTTAAGAAAATTGGAAGTTCATTTTATGAATTAGATAGCCAAAAATTAAGTCAAGACAGTCAATTAGATGGATTTTATATTTATGAAACTTCAAGACATGACTTATCACCAGAAGAAGTGGTGAATATTTATGCAAAACAATGACAAATAGAAGAAAACTTTAGAACAATGAAGTCATCACTTCAAGTTAGACCTATGTATGTATGAACTGATGATCACATTAATGCGCATTTAATTTTGTGCTTCATATCTCTTGTTATTATAAAATTTCTACTTCACAAGATCAATACAGTTCTTGCAAGCACAGGAGTTATTGATAAATTTTCTAATGATAGACTTATCACAGCGATAAAATCAGCTGAAAAGGTAGTGAAAGTTGTAAATGGTGAAGTTAAAGAAGAAATTTATATTAAAAACACTCAAAACTCAGACCATATTTCAGATTATGAAACAATCGAAACGATATTTAAAAAATTTGTACAAGTAATTTAATGTATGAAAAAACGAATAGCCCCATAATATAGGACTATTCGTTTTTTTGACCCTTAAAACTCCGAAACTCAGGAAATCTACACCTACTTTTGTGGCGTAGATTTTTAAGGCATAGAGTTTTGATTTATTTTAAAGTTATTTGTGATTTAAAAGAAAAAGCCTAAGTCTTATTTTGCGAATTTACCTAAAACTGTTGCAATACGTTCTTTTGTTGGTTCAACAACAATATAAGTTCCAGCTACACAAGCATCAGCACCTGCCATAAAGCTTTCTGGACCTGTTACAGCGTTGATTCCACCATCAACTTGAATTAGGTAGTCATAACTATTATCGTCTCTTAAATGCTTTAATTCAGCGATTTTGTCTAAAGCTGCTGGCATGAACTTTTGTCCACCTGCTCCAGGTTCAACTGACATAACTAAAACTAATGCTAAGCGATCTAAAAATGGTTTTATAGCTGCTACAGGTGTAGCTGGCTTGATAGCTAATCCAATTTTTAAATCATGGTGGTTATTAGCTAAGAATTCTTCAAAACATTCTAAATCATCCTCAATAGCTTCATAGTGGAATGTGATGATATCTACTATATCTTTCACTTCCTCTACATAGTCATATGGATTAACAACCATTAAGTGAGCATCCTTAATGTGTGGTTTACCATTGTGAGCAATATTTGCTATTTCATCAATTTGAATAGCTGTATTTGGAACAAATTTACCATCCATTACATCATAGTGGATTCATTTTATCCCATTTTCAACAAGTGTATTAGCCATTTGAAGTCTCTTATCAGCTTCAACGTTTAATAAACTTGGTGTAACATATTTTTTCATATATTATTTCCTTCCATTTGTAATTTCGTCTAATAATTTAATATAGTTATTATATCTTATTTGAGGTATTAATTTGCTTCCAACTTGTTGTTTTATTGCACAATCTTTCAAGCTTTCATTGACGTGTAAGCAATTACGAAACTTACAGTAATTGCTTAACTCACGAAATACTTTAAAGCTTTTAGCCAACTCTTCTTTGTCCATATCTAAAATTAATGAAGAAAATCCGGGAGTATCAATTAAATAGCCATCTTTAAAGTTAACAATAGATACTACTCTAGTAGTATGCTTTCCTCTTCCTAAAGCCTTAGAAATTTCTTGGGTTAAAAAATTATGTTCACCTAGAGCATTTAAGGTAGTGGTCTTACCTACACCACTTTGTCCCATAAAGACAGAATATTTGCCATCAAATAAGTTTTCTAAATGTGGTAAATAATTATCTGGATTACTGTTATCTATTAGCTCAACACGATATTGCATATCTCGATACAGAGAAGCAATTTCAGCTGCATATTCTGGATTTAAGTCAGTTTTTGTAATAAATAATACTGGCACAATATTTTTGCTTTCTATAATAGCAAAGTATTTATCTACTAGGAATGGCTGAAATTTAGGCTGTTCAATTGACATAAACACAATCATTTGATCAATATTAGCCACTTTCGGGCGAATAAAGCTATTCATTTGAGGTAATATTTCAGTAATAACACCATTTGTTACAATTACATCATCACCAACGACCGGGGATTGTTCAAGATATCTAAGCTTACCTGCAGCTGGAATTTGTAGGGTTTCAGTACTATTTGACACGGTATAGATGCCTGAAACTATTTTAGTAACTTTATATTGCATTAAATGTACTCCAATACTACTAAGGTGACTGTGACTGCAATAATTAATATTGCAATAAAACATAAAGCAGTTATTAAGAAAGCATTTGAATTAATAATATCTGCTACCTTACGTTTTTTCTTTAAGGTTTTTGGACTTAATGGTGCTTCGAAACGACGTTCCGGACTTAAGCAAGTCTTTAGGTCTTTTTGAAATTCATGCACACTTTGGTAACGATCTTCTGGTCTTTTAGCAGTGGCCTTAATCACTACGTTACACATAGCTTGTGGGATGTCAACAAATTCTTTTGGTGAAGGGAAAGTGTTTTTATAGTGCATCATAATTGTATCTTGGTCCCGAGCACCTTCATATGGATATTGACCTGTGAGCATTTCGAAAAGAACTACTCCTAAGGCATAAATATCAACAGCTTTAGTTATTGGAGCACCTTTAATTGTATATTCAGGCGCTGCATAATATGGGCTGCACACTACAGCATTAACTTTAGTAAGACGTTGAGACTCTGGAGTTAAGCTAATACCAAGGTCAATAATTTTTACATTATGTGAATCATCAATTATAATATTTTGACTCTTGATATCACGGTGGATAACACCATTATTATGCAGCTCGCCAATACCTTCAGCAATCTTATTGATATAAGTTTTGGCCTTTTTTATATTTAAAGATCCATTAGCACGAATTATGTTATACAAAGTATTACCAGAAATGTATTCCATAACGTAATATTGTTCAACATTATCACCATAATACTCAATAAGCTGTGGAATATGTTTAGAATGGACTTTTCCAAGTAAGCTAGCTTCATCATGGAAACGTTGATATGCTACTTTATCATAAACATTGGTCATAAGTTTCAGTGCATACTTTTTATTCAGATCAGACTTTAGTACCACTAAAAAGACAGTACCCATTCCCCCACTACCTAAGATACCTTTAATTAGGTATTTATTATGAATACGCGAACTTGAAGGAACATTATAATTAGTTGCCATTGTTACCCCCTTGTTCCACATCTAATATTACTAATGTCATATTATCTGTAGATTCAGAGACAATAGCTAAATCAAGTACTTCTTTCGCAATTTCTTTCAATGGTTTATCTTGTAATATAAAATATTCTAGTTCACTTTTTGACATAAAGCCATGAATCCCATCGGAAGTTAATAAAATCTTTTTAATATTATGAAATCCTTTTGGAGATACCTCAAAAATTTCAATTAAAGTATTATAGTTTGGCAAAATTGCACTTGTTAAATACTTTCGCATTTCTGGATTATATTTTTCAATATCTTCACCTTCAGAAATGAGCTGATTTTCAACATTATGATCAATTGTGACTTGAACTAATTCATGTTCCTTAGCAATATAACATCTGCTATCACCTGAATTAAAAATAATAACATTTTGAGTTTCATGCAAAATAAGACAACCAACAGCTGTTGTCCCCATAGATTCTTTTCCAGCTTGAGTTGTTGATAATTGTTTTAATATACTTTTAGCTTTATCAAATACTGAAAAGACTCATTGCTTTGCGGTTAGATTATTTTTAACGTAAAAATTGTGCATGAATTCTTGTTTAAAAGTGTCTATAACAGTTTGAGCTGCTTCATCACCAAAAGAATGTCCACCAATGCCATCGCACAAAATAGCAAGTGTTGCTTTTTCATTTTGAAAAACACTTGCTCGATCATCATTTTTAGCTCTGACTCCTTGCATGGACTCTAAGTAATAATTAATCTTCAATACCTAACTCCTTGTGAAGGATGGCACGAATTTCCTCAGCTGCTCTCTCAGGCACATCGTTAATAATTTTGTACTTGAATAGATATGAATCAGCTATTTCTTCTTCAGCCTTCTTCAATCTTTGTTTTAATGTCTCACTGTTTTCTGAACCACGTTTTAAAATACGTTCGCGTAAATCAGAAACAGATGGAGGCGCTAAGAATATGGTAATTAAATTATATTTTTCAGCTTCTTTTGAATCTGAAGAGAATTTCTTGATAATTTGTTTTGCACCATTAGTTTCAATTTCTAACATCGGTACTTTATTTTTGGCATGAATTTTGTCTAATTCAGAATAAAGTGTTCCATAATAATTTGATAAATGATATGAGAATTCAATAAATTTACGACTCTTGATTTTGTCCCTAAATCTATCAACATCAATAAAGTGGTAATGGATACCATCTAATTCCCCCTCGCGAGGCAGACGAGTAGTCGCAGAACAAGATAACGATAGGTTTAACTCATCGTATTCAAAAAGCAATCTTTCTACAGTTCCTTTACCAACGCCACTTGGTCCAGTGAAAATAATAATTGGGCTCTTCTTTGTATCCATAATTAAAGTTATTATAACATTATTTTATTTTTATATTGCTATAATTATTTTAATATTTATATTAAAAGAGGTCATATGTTTTACAAGTTCTATAAACCAACAGGAGTATTTGCAAATAAAACCGTTCGCTCCTTGCAGAGAGATCTAAAAGCCAATAAAATAGGTCATATTGGGATACTGGATCCACTAGCAGAAGGGCTTATGATAGTAGCCACTGATTTTGAAACAAAATTACTACAATATATTGATAATAAAAATAAAACTTATATTGCTAAAGTTAAATTTGGCTATTTCTCAGATACTTATGATAGCGATGGTAATGTTCAAAAGGTAAATGAGGATCCTATAACATTAGACCAGCTGCTAATGGCTATTAATTATATAAGTCACACTACTAGTCAAATTCCTCCTATTTATAGTGCTAAAAAGATAAATGGGAAGAAGGCTTATGAGTATGCTTGAAATAACGAAGAAGTTGAGCTTAAACCACAAGCAATTAAAATAGATGAATACAAACTTTTGGGTTTTAATCTTCAAACTCAAGAAGCAGAAGTTTATTTATCAGTTTCAGAAGGGACCTATATTAGAACTATCTTAGTTGATACTGCAGCTTATTTAAACAAACATGCAATTATGACTGGATTAAAAAGAGTGCAAGTTGGAAATATAAAACTTGATAATTTAAAAGCTAATGAATATGAAACAATCGAAATAAGCAATCTTATTTCATTGCCAATTTTAACTTTAAAAAATGAAAATATTAAAGCGATAGAACATGGAAATTCATTTAAAATAGTAACTGCTGACGGGATGTATTTATTACAAAATCCTGCAAATAATTTAATATGTGCAATTGGGGAAGTAAAAGATAATGTTTTCTGGCCCAAAAAAGTCGCACTTGAAAGGATATAAAATGAAACAGTTAAAAGATTTAATTAAGATTGCTGCCTTTGACGTAGATGGAACAATTTTGCCAAATGGTACCACTACATTTTCACTTAATACAAGAAAGATTTTTCCACTTCTTAAAATGAATGGAATTACAACCGTAATTTCATCAGCTCGTGAATTCGCAACTATAGGAGACTTTCTTGATCAATTAGAACCTGTAGACTACTTTATTGGAGCAAATGGAGCATTTATTTTTGATAATAATAAAAAAGAATTTGTTTATAAAAATACCTTAAATCGTGATGAAGTAATTCAAATGTATCATGCTTTTAAAGATAAAGTTGCAGCTTTTGCAGTTGCTGACTTTAACAAAGTATTTAAGACACCTGGAATGAATTTAAGTTCATGATTTATACGTCCATTTGTATCAAATTATTATAATTTTGATGAATCTGAATTAAGTAAGGATGACTTATATGTTATTACATTAAATGTTGATGGTTCAGATGAAATTGCTAAAGAAGTTGAACAATATATTTTAGATCATAATTTAAACATGGAAGTATCTGCTAAATGATCAAGAGGAATTTTTATTGGACCTAAAAATGTATCTAAAAGTCACACTTTAAGCATTTTATGTGATATGTTAGGATACAAAATTGGTGAAAACTTAATCGCATTTGGCGATAGTTCAAACGATTATGAAATGTTACGTGATGCATACTATGGTGTAGCTATGGAAAGAGCAAATGAATGAATTAAGTCAGTTGCTAAAGACATTGCACTTGATTGTGAATATGATGGTGCTTATTTAAAACTAAAGGAACTTAAGTTAATTTAATGGATCAATTAATTGTTTATGAATTAGAGGACTTTAATTCTCAAACTGGTGATAATTTTATTCTAGGTTCATTTGAATCATTCCATCTTGGACATTATCAATTGTTTAAGCAAGCTAAAGCAAATGGTGGCAGAGTCATTCTGGTTTGCTTCAATGCTCAAAAAGGTATGCCAAAATTTAAAGACTCAATTTTTACTGATAATTATGCTAAATATGAACAATTAGCTCGCCTACCTTTAGATGCTATAGTACAACTTGATTTTAATCAAGTTAAAAATTATGAAGGTATTGAATTCTTAGCTAAACTAGCTCAAGGAAATTATGTAACTTTTATAGCTGGGCAAGATTTTAAATTTGGTGCTAATGCAGCCTACGCGTTAAGCGATTTTAGTACGCCTGATTATGAAAACTTGTTTAGAGTGCAAGAAATAGAATTAATGCAAGATATAGGAGCAAAAATTTCAACTTCCAAGTTGAAAGAAAGTTTAGAATTTGGTGATATTGATTTTATTAATTCACTACTAGTTTATGACTATGCTTTTTCTGGTGTTTTAAAAGATAAAAATATCGAAGTAATTGAACAACTGGCTAAAATTCATGCAGGATTGTACTGTGCATTATTCCATATTAAGGAGTTAGTTTACTATGGTATTTTGCATGTGACAAAAATTGGATTAAGAGAAGTATTTTTGATCGGGTACCAAATTAATGATTCAGTACAAAACACTGTTGTGGTTTGTGAACTCAAACATAAGATTAGGGTTGCTATCTCAAACTTTGATGATAAGATTACTGAAGAAGATATTGCTCTAGCAAAAGATTATTTCGCTCGTAGTAAGAAGTAAAATATCTTTATTTTCTTATTTTATAAGTCTAAAAATATTTTATATAAAATCAAATATTTTATATAATACTTAAAACTATTAATTAAACATAAATTTTAAACTTGGTTGATATGGAAATACCAGCTAGGCTTAAAACATAATAAAGGAGAATATTATGGTTTCAAAAGAAAGAAAAGCAGAATTAGTTAAACAATTCGGAAAAAACGCTAAAGACACAGGGAACACAGCAGTTCAAATTGCTATTTTAACAGAAGACATCGAGTTATTAAAACCACACTTCTTAAACAACCCTAAAGACAACCACTCAAGAAGAGGTTTCTTAGCTAAAATTTCTCAACGTAAAGTGTTATTAAAACACTTAAAAGAAAATGACTTTGACGAATACAGCAAAGTTATTGAAGCTCTAAACATTCGTAAATAATGAGTGTTTTAAAAAACAACAAGCTAAAACTTGTTGTTTTTTCTTATCTTGATTTCTTAGCATTGAATCTAAAAACGTATGAGAAAGCAATTGAAACTACCGCAAATATTGAAACATAGACGAATGCAATTCAAGGTTCGATTATTTTTCCAACTAGTGCAATTTCATAGTATGATGGTGAATGTGACATAAAAGTCATTCCTGACATTGCGTAATATCTAAGTAGGTTTGTAATTTGTGTCCCTGGTAATACAGATAAGACGTATTTTAAACCTGTTGGGAATAATTCAAGTGGTACAAAGGCTCCAATAAAGAATCCTGACATTGAAGAAATCATTCCCATTAATGCTGAATAAATTGCAACATTTTTAACAAAGCTGAAGATAAATGTGAAAATTGCTGAATTTAAGATGGCTCCTAAAATCACTACACCAAAAACATTAAATGCTGAAATGACTGTAAATAATTTAATTGTTCCATTTATAGCCATATAAGCAATAAATAGTAGATAAAGCACAATGCAAATTAGTACATTTAAGAGAATGTTAACCATTAAGTAACTAAAACGAATTAGTGAGGGCTTAATTGGTGTAATAGCAAGATCGTTGAAAATTTTCTTTTCAGCATCTTGCACAATAAAGACAGCTAAAGATAGTGCAGTTGTAATAGTTGATAAACTTAATAAACCAGTGAGCATGGAAGCATCAACAAACATATCTTTTTCTAAACTAGATATAGGTAGTTGCTCTACTTGTTGAGAAAATAGATATTTACCAAATAATATGAAACAAAAGACAGTGATAATTGGCGAAATAAAAGTTGTTAAAATTTTTCTCGGATCTTTAAAGAAGAGTAAAAAGTTTCTTCTAACTAATCAATGAAGTTGAAACATTTATTTTTCCTCCTTGTTACTTTTAGTTACATTTAAAAATACATCATCCATAGAACCTTTAATCAATTCAAAATCGCTTAGGATTGGGCCATATTTCATAACAAATGATTGAGCAGCTTGGTTTGAAGGAAATTCAACAATATATCTGTTGTTTATATATGAAATCGTCCCACTATTATCTGCAATGATTTTTTCTAAAACTGAATTTTGTTCTTGATAAATAATAACTTTGGTTTTACTATATTGATTTTTTAATTCGGCTGGAGTACCTTCGGCTAGCTTGTGACCTTTTTGCAGTATTATTGCATAATTACAGAAGTTTGCTTCTTCCATATAGTGAGTGGTTAAAAGAATAGTTAAGTGTCTTTCAGCTTGAATTTTCTTCAAAATTGATCAAACTAATTCACGAGAATTAGGATCCAGTCCAGTAGTGGGCTCATCTAAAAATAAGATTTCAGGCTTATGTACAAGTGAACGTGCAATATCCACCCTTCTTCTTTGACCACCTGATAGAGATGCATAACTTTTCTTTAATAAATCTTGCAATTGAAAATCATTAATTACGTCTTGAACTAAATTTTCAACTGGAGTATCTTTAAAATATTTTTTGTACATTGCTGCACGTGACATTAAGTTATCGTAAACAGTCAGTTTACCATCTAAAATTGACTCTTGGAAGACAATTCCGATTTTACGGTTAATTTCATGTGCATTAGATTTATCAAGATCGTGCCCGTCAACAATAATTTGACCTGAATCTTTCTTAGTAATCCCTAAAATAATGCTTAATGTAGTAGTTTTACCAGCACCATTTAGTCCTAAAAATCCAAATAGTTCTCCTTTTTTAACTTTAAAACTTAAGTCATTTAAAGCTTTATTTTTCTTAAAGGATTTATTTAACTTCTTAATTTCTAATGTATATTCATTTGATTCCATAAATTGTTTTCTCCTTTTTATAAATTTTAATATTAAAGCAAAAAAATCTAACTTATTTTTGAAAATATTAGTTAATCATTGAATCAATGTAGAATTTTGCACTTTTTAGTGCAAATTAGGTTAGTTACAAATACTCCTCTAAATATTAATACTGATAATTTAATCTTTTTATAGTTATTATTATAGGCGTTAGATAACTATTTTTAGATTTTATATCAGGCTCAACTTATTTTTATAAAAAATTAGCAAATGAAGTAAAAATATGCTAAAATATAAAACATTATGGAAAAAGATTATTACAAAGTACTTGGAGTAGAAAAAACAGCTACTGAAAAAGAAATTAAAACAGCTTATAGAAAACTTGCTATGCAATACCACCCTGACAAACTTAAAGATGGATCAGGTGATGAAAAAATGAAAGAGTTAAACGAAGCTTATCAAATCCTTTCTGATCCTGAAAAAAGAAAGATATATGATATGCATGGTGCAGATGCAGCCAATGGAAAAGGATATGCAGGTGCAGGTGGATTTAATGGTCAATATCAATCAGGTGGATTTAATGCTGGTGATTTTCAAGATATTTTTGAAAACATTTTTGGTGGCTTTGGTGGTGGAAGAAGAAGTAGAGCTTCTTCTCGCACAATGAGACAAAAAGGAGATAACTATAACTCAGTGTTAAATGTTTCGTTCATGGATGCAATTCATGGGACAACATTAAAACAAAAACTTGATAAATGGGAATTATGCTTACATTGTGGTGGAAGTGGTGCTGAAAGTGCAAGCGATATCTCAACATGTAATGACTGTAAAGGGGAAGGTTATACAACAAAAGTTGTAAATGGCTTCTTTGGCCAACAAATGGTGCAAGAACCATGTCGTACATGTTCTGGGACAGGAAAAATAATTAAAAATAAATGTATTCACTGCCGTGGTGAAAAATATTTAAAAGTTCAAAAGACTGTTACAATCAAGGTTCCTGAGGGCGCTGATTCTGGACTAACACTAAAACTTGCAGGATATGGTGCTCCCGGAACTAATGGTGGAGAACCTGGTGATATGATGATTCATGTTCAAGTACAAGGACACCCATATTATCACAGAGAAGGACTCGATCTAGAACTAGATTTTCCAGTTTCATTTATTGATATAATGCTTGAAAATAGTGTGAAAGTTCCAACACCTTGAGGCGATGTTTCAATCAAACTTAAAAAGAGCTACACTGATGAGAAAACTATTAAAATTCCTCAAAAAGGTGTTAGATATAAAGGATCACAAGGTGATTTACGTCTTAAATTAAGAGTTATAATTCCAGATCTTGATCGCAAGGATCGCAAAGCTATAGTAGAAACTATTGTTAATACAAACGATACTTCAAATGAAAAATTTGTAAACAAAGTAAATATGGCTTAAAATAATACAAAAAATAGAGGGTGGCCTCTATTTTTTCTTTATATCTTTTCATAAATAAGGAAATTCTTTTGGTGTTGAACGGTGTTTTGTAATTGTAAGAATGAAATTATCACGTTTCACATCAGGCTTAATGAATTCTTTTAAGTCTATAGTGTAGTCAAGTTTGCTTAGAATTTCACTAGCTTCTTTTAATTCATCATGAACTTTTATTCCTTTTAGAAGTGCCATATTGCCTTTAACTTTTACTAAATGAAATGAAGACATTAATAATGCTCTAACGTCAGCTACAGCACGGGCTGTAACAACATCAAATAAATTCTTTTGTTCTTGTTCTTCGGAACGCATTTTTAAGACTGTGGCATAGTCTTGTAAGTTAAGGTTGCTAATTACTTCGTTTAAAAAGTTAACTCTTTTTCCAATTGGCTCATAGATAGTTACATGATTATCAGGTTTAGTAAGCACATAAGGTATCGATGGGAAACCAGCTCCTGCACCAATATCTAAGATTTGGCCATTATGTAGCCCTTTGGTAATTTCTTCCATAAAATAAAGCGATTCTAAGATTCCCTCTTCTCACAAGCGATCTCCTGTAAAGCCAGTTAGATTCATAACTTTATTTTTTTCTTCAATTAAATTTGCATATTGTTCAAATAATGAAAAATCTCACCCATGTTCATTACATAATTGTTGGACTTTTTCTTTTTTAGTCATTTTGTCCATATTTATTTATTTCTTCTTTCATTTGTTGATATACACTAGTAATTGAGCTACCTTCTAGTGTTGCGTTAATTACTCTTCCTAAAAAGTCTCCAAGTGAAACAATTTCTAGCTTAGTGTATTTTTCAACTAATTCAGCATTATCAATACTATCAGTAACAATAACTTTTTCTATATTAGGATTATTTTCAAAAACATCAAACCCTTTAGTAAAAATACCATGGGTTGCCATAACAATAATACGTTTTGCACCATGTTCTTTTAAAGTATCCGCTGCTTTAATGATTGTACCACCGGTATCTATAATATCATCAACAATAACAGCATTTTGACCTTCTATATTACCAATAATTCCCATAACTTCTGTTTGGTTAACACCAGTACGTCTTTTATCAATAATACAAATTTTTATAGTATTTGCAATTAATTCTGCAAGTTTTCTTGCTCTAACTGTTCCACCATGGTCTGGAGAAACAACTGTAAATGATGTATTAAGTTTTTTAAGAGCCATAGCAAGAGGATATTGACCTCTTAAATCATCAACTGGTATATCAAAGAACCCTTGAATAGAAGGATTGTGTAAGTCAACACAAGTTAATTTTGTAACACCGGCCGTTTGCAATAAGTTAGCTACTAATTTAGCTCCAATTGGTTGTCTTCCACTTACTTTTCTATCTTGACGTGCATATCCGTAGTAACTTAAACAAACATTTATAGTTCTAGCACTAGCACGTTTAAGTGAATCAATAAATAATAATAATTCCATTATATTGTCATTTACAGGACGTGATGTGCTAGCAATAATAAAAACATCTTTGTCTCTAACGGTGTCAGCAGCCCCAATCATAACTTCTCCGTCAGCATAAACTGTACGGTTAATTTCAGATAGTGGAATTCCAATTAGATCTGAAATTGTTTGTGCTAATTTTTGGGCATTTTTCATTCCAAAAATAACAGTTTCTTTTTTGTTCATTTAAAACCTCTTTAATTTAATTCACTTGAATTTTACAGTTTTTTTTAGGCTATTTTTTAAATAAATGAAAAATCCAGTCAAAACTGACTGGATGATGTTACCTAATGTATCATAAGATTTTGAGCAATGATTTCTTGTCTTTTCAATTGAGTTTGGTAAAGATAAATAATAAGTATCTTCTAATTTTATGATTGTATAAAAGCTTGCGCTTGAGACTAGAGATAAATTGTTGATAATCCTTGCTTGATAAGATATCTTTAAAAACAACTTTAATAGTAGAGTTAATAAAGTCTAAAGCTTTTAATAAGTTTTCATCAGCTAACATAAGATGTAAAACATTTTCAAATAGCTGATTAAATTCTATACTAGTAATTTTATCACTTGTGCTATTGAGCACTCATTTATCAGCTAAGGTAAATGTAATTTTCTTTAAAGGTTTTTGTGCAAACCATAATCTTACTCATTTTAAAATATATCATGATAGATCTGTGTATAAACGCATATAGTGCTTATTGCTAGAACTATTAGTTAGTACATATATTAATTTATCATATGATGTTAATTGATTACTGTGTCTTATTAGTTGCTCTAGCACAATTAGAATCAAGGTCGGAATATCATTGGTAAATACATTAATTTGTGGCTCTTCTTTTAACTCTTTTTTCAATTGTGCTATTTCTGCTTCATAATTTCAATTAAATTCTTTGGATGTTGAAATAGCTAAGTTAGATATCAGGTTAATAACTTTTGGAGCAATATAGGTGGCTAGATTATAAATAATAACCTTAGTAATTTTAATAAATTGTTCTTTATCATACTGTACTAGACTTGAATTAAGCAATGTATAAATGGCTTTGAGAATTAGATTTTTATTTCTAAAAATGCTAAAAACAACTTTCAATATATCATCGCCGGTAATGGTTTGTGTATGAATTAAATTATCTAAGCCTTCTTGCAGGTTATTAAGCACATCAGAAAGTAGGTCTGATTTAATTCCTGATTGCATAATTTGATTAATTAAACTATCTATGTCAGTATATTGTTCAATATATTTAATTAGTAGTTTATCAGGATCTAATTCAGCATATAAATCAGTATTAAATATGTTACGTGAAATTTTAGTCGAGCTAGCTAGGATTCAACCTGTAAATTGAGATAGACGTAGAGGATAATTTTTATAATTTCTACGTGGAATCATATTTCTATCAAATTCATTAATATTATCTAAATAATCCTGTGTGCTAGTCCCAAAGATATCTAATAAGTTAGGATATTGCTCAAGTTGATATTGATAAAAACTATAATCTGATAGCCAATAAGTTTTATTAAAATCATATTCTGTTAAATTGTGAATTGTTACTTGTTGAGTAGATAATTTAATATATAAGTCCATAGCCATCTTTTTATAAGCAATATAACTTGGATGAATATCATAATAGATAGCACTCATTTGGCTAGCGTGTGCATGTCAATAATCGTTATTATAAAGTGAAACATAGTTGAGCCCTGAGCGATAGCTAATTGTCTTTAAGTTATTATTTAAAAGACCAATTAGGCTTTCAAGTACATTAGTTCCTGAAGAAGAGATATTATCAAGCTTAAAGATATGTTCTTGTAAAGCGTTTTGTAGCATTAGAAATGGTACAGGATAAGCAATAATATTAATGTTTGCATCGGGAGCTGCTAATTCTTTGATACGGTTAACAAATTCTTGCAGTGAATTTGTCGCTATACCCATAATGTTGTTATAGCCATCTTTTAAATAATTGCTAAAGATTTGATATCCATCTTGAGAATCAATACTATCCAAGAGTTCTTGAGTTTTGTTATTAAAAATGTATCAAAAAACTAAATAAAAGAAATCCATAGCTCCTATTGTAATGGTAATTAAATTAGCTTGCTTAATATCTAAAAGCACTTGCTTATGGGCATATCCTTCTTTTTCGAGTGCATCTTGAACAATATTATTTGTTTCAATTTTACTTTCATCATCTTCTAAATAATTTATTCAATCTGTAATACTGGTACCTGAAACTGCATAATTTGCAAAATGTGCTAAATTATTTGTTTTAGCCAATATTTCAGCAAAATATGATCCAAGTGAGCAACCATTAACAACTTTACCATCAACAAATTGTCCGGGGTAATCTTTATCGATAAACCCATCGAATCCTGCTGAAATTGAATCGCCTAATGCAACATACCGTATAGGCTTATCAAGTGATATAACATTAGGTGAATATTGTTTATTCAGCTCATTTATATCAAGCTCCAAGCCATTTAAGTATTTGTAACTTATTTCGTTCCGGAGTTGACTTTTGTCACTTTCGATCTTGTCAGAAAGAACTTTTGCCATCATTTCTAATAATCTAGCTATTAAATCTTTTTTGATCATCTCTATCCCTTAATTAAATTATACAAAAAGTAGCCCATAAGGCCACTTTGTAATTTATTTTTTCAATCGGAACTTCAAGACATGACTTATCACCAGAAGAAGTGGTGAATATTTATGCAAAACAATGACAAATAGAAGAAAACTTTAGAACAATGAAGTCATCACTTCAAGTTAGACCTATGTATGTATGAACTGATGATCACATTAATGCGCATTTAATTTTGTGCTTCATATCTCTTGTTATTATAAAATTTCTACTTCACAAGATCAATACAGTTCTTGCAAGCACAGGAGTTATTGATAAATTTTCTAATGATAGACTTATCACAGCAATAAAATCAGATGAAAAGGTAGTGAAAGTTGTGAATAGTGAAGTTAAAGAAGAAATTTATATTAAAAACGCTCAAAACTCAGACCATATTTCGGATTATTAAACAATCGAAACGATATTTATAAAAATGTACAAGTAATTTAATGTGTGAAAAAACGAATAGCCCAATAATATAGGATTATTCGTTTTTTTGGTCCTTAAAACTTCGAAACTCAGGAAAAGTTATTCATACTATTATTTAATTATTTCATATATAGATTTAATAAAAAGAAAGAAAAAATGTGGAAATTTCCACATTTATGAAAAAAGTTCTTATTTTTCAGTATTTACGAGGTCAACGATTTTCTTAGCTGCAATAGCACCATCACTTGCAGCTGTAACAATTTGACGTATTTCCTTAACTCTAATATCTCCAGCAGCAAAGATGCCAGGAACTTTAGTTTGCATATTTTCATCAGTTATAATAAAACCTTTAGAATCAAGAATATCTAAATCTTGCAAGAATCAGGCTGTTGATTCCATACCGATGTAAGGGAAGAAAGAAGAAATTTTTATTTCTTGTTCATTTCCATCTTCATCCTTGATAAGAGCACTTTCTAATGCATCTTCTCCTCTAAGCTCAAGCACTTGTGAGAAACGATGAATTTTAACATTAGGAATCCTATATAAGTCTTGTACAAGACGTCTTTCAGCTGTAAAGTCTCCGCCTTTTATTACTAGGTGCACTTCTGAAGCTATACTTGAAAGATAAGCTGATTCTTCAACAGCTGAGTTACCAGCCCCTAGTACCATAGTTGGATTCTTGCCAAATAATGGCCCATCACAGATAGCACAAAAACTAACACCTCTATTCATAAATTTATCTATGTTCTTAATAAAGGTTGGTATTTTATTTTTCATACCAGTAGCAATTAGAATAGTTTTCGCTTGTATCATTTGTCCACTAGCTAGATAAATTTCTTTGTGAGTAGTATCTATGTTTTTAACTTCTACTACATCACCATAGATATATTTGGCTCCATATTTTTGTGAGTGATCAAAGAATTCTTGAGCCAATTGCCATCCTTCAATCATTTCTGTTCCTATTCAATTTTCAACTTTGCTTGTGGCAGAAAGTTTTCCACCAGGAGTGCTTTTTTCCACAAAAGCAACAGAGAGATTTGCTCTAGAGGCGTATAGGGCTGCATTTAACCCAGCTGGTCCACCTCCAATAATTACTAAATCATATGATTCGTTCATATATACTCCTTTGTTTTTCTTATAAAAAAAGCATTTAGATAAATGCATTTTTATTTATGAATTAATTTTGTTTTTATTTGACATACTAAGTATTTAAAACTTGTTCTGTATACATAGTTGTTGTATTGTTCTTTATTTTTGATTTCGTATGTTCATTTATATTTAGCAAAAGTTTTATTGTATTTAACTAAGCCAAAGAATTGGAAGTAGATAAATAGGATTACTCCTAAGATAATAAATACTAATGCTACATATGAGTAAAGATTATATGATTCTTCTCTTAAAGGTTCCATAGCAGCACGAGTTACACCATATCATAATAAGTATAATGCACCAGTTGCTCCTGGTTTAAAGACACCAAAATAGTTGAATACTCAACAAAGAAGAATATAACCAACTAAGTTAGCTAGTCCTTCATATAAGAAGAGTGGATATCTATAAGCCCCTACAAGTCCTAATGCATCAGTTGTAGCATCTGAAATGTACATGTTTGAGGCAAAAGTAGAGCCTAAAGAAATTACGCTGTAGCCACTTCAGTCAATTCTTCCATAAACTTCATGGTTAGCATAATTACCAAAACGACCAACAAATTGCCCAACTAAAACAGCAGGTAGAATATAGCTAAAAGCTTTTCTTAAATCAACATATTGACGTTTTGAATATAAGTAAGCAATATCTAGAAGAGCAGCTAGAATAACTCCCCCTTGAATACTTAGACCCCCTTCTCAAATCGCATATCAATGTGAGTTGGGGAATGGATTACTTGGATTATAAATTAAACGTTCAATTATAAATCCAAGACGTCCTCCAAAGATTCCGGCAGGAACTGTGATTATGATGACTACAAATAAGATATTTAAATCTCATTGTTCTTTATACCAATAAAATAATACTGTAAGGATAGCAAATAAGAATCCAAACATTATCATTAAAGAATACAGGTGCATCTGATAAGAACCAATATTAAATAAAATTGTAGGGGTTCCTTCTCTGATTGCAGCTGACGGTAAAAATGAAGGTAAATTACTATTCATTATTCTCCTTTTCTGCTCTTTCATATAACATGTCAACTACGTTCATACCAGCATTTCTAGCTAAATATGTATTGACAGCAGCTTTAATTAAGGAAGCAGCTGAGCCCCCTTCTTTAATTGGGATTTGCATTTTCTTAATTGATCTACCAAAAACTGGATATTCTAAATAATCTGTCCCTAAGCGATCGAAGTCATTTTTGCCTTCTTGACGTACTAATTCAATAACTAAATCAATAATTGAAGATTTAGCTACTGAAGAGACTCCATATAGCTGGGTTATATCAACTAGCCCAATCCCTCTAATTTCAAGGAAGTTACGAGTCATTTCTGGTGAAGAACCTATAAAAATGTTACCATTGTCTTTAATTAACACAGCATCATCAGAAATAAGCACACTACCTTGTTGCACTAATTGTAATGCAGCTTCCGATTTTCCAATCCCTGATTCACCAGTGATAAGTACTCCAGTACCACCAATTAGAACTAATGTTCCGTGTACTTGTGTAACTTCACCAAAATAATTATTTAAATATGAGCCAATGTTAGTTGAAATATACGAAGTTGACATGCGAGCCAACGCCACAGGAATTTTGTATTTGTTTGCAACATCTATTACTCAGTTAATAGCTGGCTTGTTAAATCCTTTTGAAAGAATGACAATGGGTGGCTTGCGAGAAAACACTCATTCTAATGATTCATAAGACTTAGTCTTACCTATCAAACTAAATCAAGTTGATTCTGCTGTCCCCCAAGCAATAACATTTTTTGAAATACGATCATTTTCAAAGTGTTCTGCTAACTCTAAACCTACACGTTTAATTGCTGGCAAATAAATATCATTATATTCAAGTTCGACATCTTTGTCATTAACTATATTTAGGCCAAAAAACTCAATAATTTTTTTGACGTTCATTTTCTTTTTATCTTTACTCATAAACTTCCTTAAATAAAATCTATTAAATTATATATAGTTATTATCTTATTTTTAATAAGATAATTAATTTTTTAAAATTTTAGCTAAGAATTCTCCAGTATAGCTTTTTGGACTTTGAGCAACTTGTTCTGGTGTTCCTTGAGCAACAACTTGTCCTCCATGAATTCCACCATCAGGGCCAAGGTCAATTAAATAGTCACAAGATTTAATTACATCTAAATTATGTTCAATAACAACTACTGTATCACCATTATCAACAATTCGATTTAAAATAGCAATTAATTTTTTAACATCATGCGTATGTAATCCGGTTGTTGGTTCATCAAGCACATAAACAGTCTTACCTGTAGGTTTCTTTTGTAAATAAGTTGCTAGTTTAACTCTTTGTGCCTCACCACCACTTAATGTGGTTGACATTTGCCCAAGTTGGATATATCCAAGTCCAACATCCATTAAAATTTGTAATTTTTCAATGATTTTAGTTTTATGTTTAAAGAATTCAAAGGCTTCTTCAACAGACATATCTAAAATTTGTGAAATGTTTTTATTATGATATTTAATTTCAAGAGTTTCACGATTATATCTTTTACCATCACATTGATCACATGGCACAAAAACGTCTGGTAGAAAGTGCATTTCGATTTTAATGAATCCATCACCACTACATTTTTCGCATCTTCCGCCCGGCACATTAAAACTGAAACGTGATTTAGTATAACCACGTGCCCGAGATTCTTCAATATTTTCAAAAATATCCCGAATATCATCAAAAACACCAGTATATGTAGCTGGATTTGATCTCGGGGTTCTTCCTATTGGAGATTGGTTGACAGCTATAACTTTATCAATATTACTTAAACCTTGAATCGAACTAAACTTAGCTTTTTTATGATTAATCCCATCCAGTAGGCCTAAAGAATATTGAATACCACGAACAAAGATTTCATTTATTAGTGTACTTTTGCCAGAACCAGAAACACCAGTAATTCCAACTAGCATTCATAGAGGTATAGTAACATCAATGTTTTTCAAATTATTTTCTCTAGCACCTTTAATTGTAATTTCAGTTTTATTGCCTTTTCTACGACTAAGGGGCACTGGGATATTTCATTCATGAGATAGGTATTTTCCAGTAATTGAATTAGGATTGGAAATAATATCTTCTAAATGTCCTTGTGCAACAACTTGTCCACCATGAATTCCGGCTTCAGGGCCGATATCAACAATATAATCAGCTGAATACATTGTATCTTCATCATGTTCAACCACAATTAGTGTGTTACCAATATCAACCATTTTTCTAAGTGTATTAATAAGCTTTAAGTTATCTTTTTGGTGTAGACCAATAGAAGGCTCATCTAGGACATATAATACTCCTGTTAGGTTGGAACCTATTTGGGTTGCTAGTCTAATTCTTTGTGCTTCTCCTCCACTTAGTGTTTCAGCACTACGGTTAAGAGTTAAATAATCTAATCCTACATTTTTTAAGAATGAAAGACGATCAATCAGTTCTTTTGTAATGAGGTTTGAAATTTGTTTCTCTTGTTCACTTAACTTGCCTACTAAACTTTGAACGTTTTCTAAACATTGTTCAACTGACATTAATGTATATTCATAAATGTTTTTATTATCGATTCGTACAGCTCTTGCTGCTTGGTTTAAACGAGATCCTGAACAAACTGAACAAGTAAAGGAACCCATGTATTTATTTAAATAATCACGTCTGCGATCTGAGGAAGTTTCATAGTAAAGTTTTTCAATTTTAGTAACTATACCTTCAATTTGACGATCACGACGAATTATATTATTTGAAGATGATTTTAAAGCGTAAGCAATTGGTTTAGTTGAACCATACATAATAATGTCACGTTCTTGTTGTGTTAATTCATCAATTGGAGTGTTTTTATCTATGTGATAGTGCAATAAGAGCTGGTCAAATTCTTGTCATTCTAAATTTGCTGTATTAATAGTGTTTTCGAAGTATTTAATAGCACCTTCATTTATTGTTCTTCAAGGTTCAGGAACTATAGCATCAAAGTCTGCTTTAAACTCTACACCTAGACCCTTACAGTTTTCGCACATTCCGTAAGGAGCGTTGAAAGAAAACAATCTAGTTTCAATTTTAGGCATATTAAAGTCTTTATATATACATGAGTGCGTTTTTGAAAATGAATAAATTTTATTATTTTCTACATCTTCAATTTTAATTAATCCATTTGAATGTTCTGCTGCAATGTCAATAGCTTCTGCAATTCTGACATAATTTTCTTCATTAAGTACAACACGAGTTATAACCAAATCAATATCATGCTTATTATTTTTTGCAAGCTCAATTTGATCATCTAGTAAATAGAATTGACCATCAATTTTAACTCTAATAAAACCATCTTTGTGTAACTTTTCAAGTAAGTTAGCATGGGTCCCTTTTTCACCCTCAACTAGAGGTGCATAAATAATGAGCTTTGAGTTTTCTGGCAATTGATAGATTGAATTTAATATATCTTTTGTAGTTTGAGAACTAATTTCAATATTATGATTTGGACAAAATGGTTTACCAATCCGAGCAAAGAGTAATCTGAAATAATCATAAATTTCAGTTACAGTTCCAACTGTAGATCTTGGATTATTATGCACAGTTTTTTGCTCAATTGAAATAGATGGTGAAAGCCCTTCGATTTTATCTACATCTGGTTTTTTAGTTCCTCCTAAAAACATACGAGCATATGATGAAAGAGAGTCAACATATCTACGGCGTCCTTCTTCATAAATAGTGTTAAAAGCTAATGAACTTTTACCACTGCCACTTAGACCTGTAAATACTATCAATTGATTTTTCGGAATGGTTAAATTAACGTTTTTTAAATTATTTTCTCTAGCCCCTTGAATAATTAATTTATCTTCTTTACTCATTTTGGTCCTCCTCAATTTTATGTTTTTCATCTACTTGTAATTCAAGCAAGATATCACGCAATTCAATGGCGCGTTCGTAATCTAATTCTTTTGCAGCTTGTTCCATTTGCTTACGAATTTCATCAATAGCTTGTTGTTTTTCTTTTTTACTTACTCGACCCTTTGATTGGCTCTTAGTTATAATAGCTTCAATTGCATTACTGATATCATGACCTTGAATAGGCTCAGGAATAGGCTTGATAATTGTTTTAGGTGTAATATTGTGTATCTTATTGTATTCTAGTTGCATTGTACGTTTTTCTAAGTTATCTTCGATGCACTTTTGCATACTTGGAGTAATTTTATCTGCATAGAAAATAGCTTGTCCATTTACGTTTCTTGCTGCTCGTCCAGTGATTTGGATTAAGCTTTCTGCATTACGCATAAACCCTTCTTTATCAGCATCCAAAACAAGAACTTTAGAAACTTCTGGAATATCCATACCTTCACGCAATAGGTTGATAGCAACAACCACTTCGTAAGTACCTTTACGAAGTTTTCTTAAGATTTCATTTCTAACAAATGTATTAAAATCTGAGTGTAAGTAAGCAGACTTAATGCCTTTTTCAAGTAAGTAAGTAGATAAGGTTTCAGCTTGCTTCTTAGATCATGTAAGAATTAATGTGCGTGAATTAGTTTCTCTTTGTTTAATTAAAGTGTCATAAATATCTTCAATTTGATTGTGAGTAGGCTTTACAATAATTTCAGGGTCCACTAGTCCAGTTGGGCGTACAAAGAGCTTAGCTACTTTACCTTCTGATTTATTTAGCTCATAGTCTCTAGGTGTTGCTGAAATATAAATTTTATAAAAATCAAAGTTATCTTCTCATTCTTCAAAATTTAGAGGTCTATTTTCTAGGGCTGAAGGTAATCTAAAACCATAATTTACAAGGTTTTCTTTTCTGCTTCGATCTCCAGCATACATACCACCAACTTGTGGGACTAATTTGTGTGACTCATCAATAAACATTAATGCATCCTTAGGGAAATAGTCTAGTATGGTATAAGGTCTTTGACCAAAATCCCTACCATCTAGGTACATTGAGTAGTTTTCAATACCCTTGCAGATCCCGAATTCCTTCATATCATCCATATCACTTTGGATTCTTTGGGATAGGCGAGAAGCTTCTAATATTTTGCCTTCCTTTTGGAATTGGGCAATACTTTTTTCTAATTCTGCTTGAATTTTAGGGATAATTACATCATAAATTGAATTTTCTGTTGCATAAGCATTACCAGGTGAAAGTACATAAATCTTGGGTTTTTGTTGTACTTCTTTTGTCAACGGGTCTACAACAGCTATTTCTTCAATTTCATCACCAAAAAAAGTTATTCTAATAGTTATTTCTTCATTGTCAGCTGGACGCACAAAAATAGCATCACCTTTGACAGTGAAGTCTCCAGCTTCCTGAACAGTATCATTTCTATCGTATTTAATTTGAATTAGTTTATTAATAAATTCCTTAATAGAAATAGGTTGATGTATGTAAAATCTAAAGAAAGAATCTTTATAGACTTCTGGGTTAAGCGCACCATAAATAGCACTAACACTAGCGACAATAATTACATCTTTTCTAGTAAGCAATGAATTAATAGCACTGAGACGCAGAATTTCGATTTGTTCATTTGTTTTTGAGTCTTTATCAATATAAACATCAGTTGCAGGAATATATGCTTCCGGTCTATAGTAATCAAAATATGAAATAAAATACTCTACAGCATTTTCGGGAAAGAAACTTTTTAGCTCACTATATAGCTGTGAAGCTAATGTTTTAGTATGTGATAAAACAATAACTGGACGATCAAATTCTTTGATCACATTAGCAATTGTAAAAGTTTTTCCAGAACCCGTTACTCCTTGAAGTACTTGTTCACGGTCGTGATGTTTAATTCCATCAACAAGTTGTTGAATTGCCTTAGGTTGATCACCTGATGGCTGATAATTTGCATGTAATTTAAATATTCCCATAATTCTTTATATTATATTCTTTTATCCTATTTCTCAAAATTATAAAAAGTCAAATATTAGCTAGTAAATATAGCAATATTTGACTTTTTTATAAATTTTAGTATAAATTTTGCCTAATTAAATAGTCAATTCCTTCAGAAGTAATCCGTCTACCTTTGGAACTTTTTTCTACTAATTTTAACAATAGTAAAGGAGGCTCAATTTCATTTACTATGCTTTCCTTAGTATGTAAAAGTAAGCCTGTAATTGTATCTAAAGCAACATACTTCTCCTCAAATCCTTCCTTAAGTACTTCTAAGTATTCAATATGGTCTTTAGTTAACCCGAACTCATAAAGATCAAGATATTTAAAGGTCTTCTTAACTATTCTTTTATTAATTACACCTTTATTATGAGCTAATGCAAAATCATTTATCCGTTCGAGCAAGTGATTAGCAAGTCGAGGCGTACTGCGTGAGTAACTTGCAACAATTTTTAAAATATCATCTGTTACATCAATGGCTAGTTTATTTTTAGATATGCTTAGGATTTTAAAGATATCTTCAGGGGTATAGTTAACAATTCTACCAACAAAACCGAAGCGATCTTTAAGAGGTTGAGAGATTTCATTTAATTTAGTTGTAGCGCCAATTAATGTAAAGGGCTTAATTTTCATTCTTACTGCACGTGAGTTGCCATCCGCACCTACTATTAAGTCAAAAACAAAATCTTCCATTGCACCATATAAGAATTCAATAACATTTTTATTTATACTATGAATCTCATCTATGAATACTACATCCCCTTCGTTAATGACTGAAAGCACACTGATTAAGTCAGCTTTCTTTTCAATATTAGCCCCTTGAATATAGTGAATACGAGATTGATTTTCTTTTGCAATCAAGGTTGCTAGTGTGGTTTTACCCATTCCGGGTGATCCATAAAGTAAGATATGATCTAGAATTTTGTTTTGAATTTTAGCACTTCGCATCATAGCTTGAAGTGTTTTAACTAATTTATGTTGCCCAATAAATTCACTAAATTTATTAGGCCTCAAGTCTAGATATGTCATTGCTTTCGTTAGCTATGAGTTTAATGCTTTCTTCAATCATATTATCTATGTTATCTGTGAATTTAATTTTCTTCATTGCTAAATCAATTTGACTCTTTTGGAAGCCTAATTGTTGTAATGTCTTATTTAATTCTTCACGTAGTTGTGATTTTTCAGCTTTCTTGTTATCTGCATTTGAAATGATCTTTGATCATTTTTCAGATAATTGCACACAAATTAGATTTGCTAACTTTTCGTTAATAAATTGAATAGAAGCCAATTCTTGATAATTGCTGTTTGCAATTAAACGAGCAATGTATTCTCAGCCTTTGTCAAGTAAAATCATCGCAATCTTAGGTCCGATCTTTTCAACAGATACTAAGTCAATGAACAATAAGCGTTCTTTAAAATCTTTAAATGCGTATGTGCATTCATTATATTCAGTTCGATGTTCATACAAATAGATTTTTGCTTTCTGTCCAACTTCATATCTAGACTCGTCAGCTACAGTCATGAGATATCCTTCTGAGCGTGACTCTAGTATGATGTTATTCTTGTTTTTATAAACAATTTCTCCAATAATATATAGTTTCATTATTTACCTTTCTTTCATCTCTCATTATTTAAATTATTTTTGAGCTAAAAAGAACTAAAAGTAAACAAAAAAGCACTATTTCCAGTGCTTTAATTATTTATAAGAATGATTAATTAATAAAGTTATTATTTATTTCTGTCGTTTAATGCAACATAGCCTTCAACTTTTTTACCTTTGTAAAATCCACAAAATTGACATACAACATGTTGTTCAATTTTTTGACTGCAGTTTTTGCAAGATACAAGGTTAGGTGTATCTAAAGCTGAGTGAGTGTTTCTTTTGTGTTTACGTTGTTTAGACGTTTTACGTTTTGGAACAATAGCCATTTTACCCCCTTTGAAGTATGTATTAATTAATAAGCTAATTTATTATATTATAAAAATTAAAATTTAAAAATATTTAATTAGTAAAAATAGTTATTAATTTTGTAAAAATATCATACTTATTTTAAGCAATCTAATTATAATTTATTTGTGAAAAAAAATAAGAAAAATCGCGTAGGAATAATTGCTGAATATAACCCGTTTCACAATGGACATATTTATCAAATTAACTGGATCAGAAAAAACATCCCAAATGCCTATATTATAGTAGCTATGTCAAATAAATTTACCCAAAGAGGAGAAATTGCCTGTGCTAGTTTTAGCGCTCGCAAAAAGGCTGCGAGGGATTTTGGAGTAAATAAAGTTGTTAAGATGCAAGATAGAGACGTAATTCAAGCAGCACATATTTTTGCCCAATCAGGCGTTAAATTATTAGCTAAATATAAGATTGATTATTTAGTTTTCGGATCAGAAAGCAATGATGTTGAAAGCTTAATTAATATTGCTAAAGCAATTAAATCAAATCCGACTGAATATAATGCTTTAGTGAAAAAATATCTAAAGTCAGGTGGCAATAGTTATCCTAAAGCAAACAACTTAGCAATTCAGGAATTAATGGGACAAAATATACAAATGCCAAATGATATTCTTGGCCTTGAATATGTTAAAACTATTATTAATAATGATTTTCTAATTCAACCAATTAGCATGCAAAGAACAATAGAATTTCATGCTTCAGAGGTAAAATCATCATTCGCTAGTGCTTCTAAAATTAGAGAGATGATCAACCAACATGAAGATATTTCAGCTTATACTCCTATGCGATTAGTTTATGATGCAAAGAGGGATATTTCAGCTACTTATCCTAAGTTTAAAAAAATAATAATAAAACAATCTGCAAGTAAATTAGCTCAATATAAACTTGTTGATGAAGGCATTGAGAATTTATTTAAAAAACAAGTGGAATTAAATAATGACTATAACAGTTTTATAGATGCTTGTGTTTCAAAAAGATATACTCGCAGCAGAATTCAACGAACTTATCTTAACATACTACTTAAGATAAAAAAATAACGATACTATCCAAAATCTTGTGTAAATTTAAAATTACCCAAAAAAGGGTAAAAAGAAAAGATAAGTTACCTTATAATTTTTTTGAACAAGAAAGGAACTTATCTATGAATAATTTTAAACTATTAAACCAAGATTTTATTAAAAACTTTTCTAAAAGTATAAATAGTATTGATGACTTTATGAAACTAATGCTTGAACAATACAAAAACGATATTCAACATATATTAAACGAACTATTAAAAGATGGATTAACTGAATTTCTTAAATACGAGAAATACAAAAGAGCAGATACTGATAATTATAGAAATGGGTACTACACAAGAAAATTATTATTAGAAATCGGAGAAATTGAACTAAATATTCCTAGAGATAGAAATGGGGATTTCAATAATAAACTAATTAAAAAATATCAAAGAACACAAGAAGAAGTGACAAAATTAGTCAAAATTTTATTTAAAAGGGAATGGATTATTCAGATATTATCGATGTCACGACTGATTTATTTGGAAAGCAGTTATCTAAACAATCTATAACAAATATAACTGATAAATTTTTGGTAAATGTTGAAGAATTTAAGAAAAGACAACTTAAAAAGAATATAAAGTTGTCTACTTGGATGCAACATTTTTGAGCATTAAACGTGGTACATATAGCAAAGAAGCTGTTTATATAGCACTCGGTATAAGCCTTGAAGGAAATAAAGAGGTACTAGCTTTTGATATTAATCCTAATGAAAGCGCAAACAAGCTGAGATGAAATACTTCAAGATATAAAGAATCGTGGTGTTGAGAACGTCGAACTTTTTGTTACTGATGGATTAGCCGGAATTAAAGATGTAATCTTCAAAAACTTTCCATCTACTAAATTTCAAAGATGTTGAACGCATATATCTCGTAATATATCTACAAAAGTGAAACCATCAGATAATTTTGAAATTATCCAAGACTTAAAATTAATTTACAATCAAACCGATGAAGAACAAGCTATTCAAAAATTCAATTCATTTTTAAATAAGTGAAACAAGAAATACCCAAACATTACAAGAGGACTCCTTAAAATTGCGGATGATTTATTTGCGTTCTATTCTTTTCCTTATGCAATACGAAAATCAATATATACGACTAACTTAATAGAAGCATTAAATTCACAAATAAAAAGACAATTAAAGGGTAAAAACAATTCTCCACAGTAGAAGCTGCGGAGAAAATACTTGTTGCAATGTTTGAAGAGTACAATTTTAAGAATTCTCAATACTAAAAATTAAAAGATGACATTCCACTAAAGGTAAAGTGGAGCTGTCATCTTTTTGGTTCCTGTTGTAAAATTAGTGTACAAAAACAAAAGAAAGGAACCAATTTAATTATATGATAACTGCAACTAAAATGCACAAGAAAAATATAATTTGTGTTGAAACAGAAATAAGAATAGACAATTTTGATAACACAAAAAACAAATTACAAAATGCGAACATTTTATTTTGAGACCTTACAAGGATAAAACATTAAAGACTAAACTTGACAATGAACTTAACAAAGCTAGAAAGCAAAACACTAATTATTTCCAATTAAGTAACTTATCTTGTTTGTTTGATAACTTACAGAGATACAATAGCTTAATTGAAATCTCTAAAGTGATGAATATAAATATTAAAACAATCAAAAGTAACATCGAAAACGCTGCTGAAGAATACAAATATACAACAACAGCAAAATGTAAGAGATGTAAATCAAAGATGATGACTGTTACATATTTATCGCTAGAAGAATGAACTTATACAAAAATTGCATTAGCTCAGAATATTTATGAGTCAAATGTAATGAAAAGTTGTGAAAGATTAAAACCAATACAAGACTTTTTGATTGAGTGAAGTAATTTAAGAAAGAAATACAAAAAATTAAGAAAAGAAAATCCTGATATGGATCTTGGTGAAAATATTAAATATACCATGCAAGTATCAGCAGCTCGTTTATTAGATGAATATACCAAGAAATATAAAGGTCAAAATGTGTTTATCCCTACACTAAAGACATTTTATAATGCAATAGACACTAAATTAGATATCGACTTCAGTATGTTTGTGGGTAAAAAGGAATGAGCAATTCATCATTTGACAAATCTCAAAAGAAGAAAAAACGAAAATACACAAAGTCAAAAATTCAAGGCGCAACTTCTATTCATAATAGAGATGAAAGCATAAACAACCGCGAAGAAGCTGGACATTACGAAATGGATACAGTTGTGTTTAATAAGTCTAGCAAACTTATTTTAGTAACTGTTTATGAAAGAAAATCAAGATTAGGATATGCGATGCTTTCAAAAAGAGATGCTCAATCAGTTGTTAAAACTGTCCAAAAATCATTAAACTTTATGGTCTTACAATTAAGACATTAACAATAGATAATGGCTCTGAAAACACATTATTGCACACAATTCCAGGAATAGGAAAAATCTATACTTGTGACCCTTATTCTTCGTATCAAAAAGGTGGAATTGAATGTTGACACAAAGAATTACGAAAGTTTATTCCAAAAGGAAAATATTATTCCTGAATAAATGATCAAAACATAATGAACATTTGCCATATTATCAATAGCTCAAAAGAGAATATAAAATTCCGGGTAGTTTATACACTGTGCGCATGAGTGCATATGAATTTTATTCAACATATTGTTAAAAATAGCAAACTTTTAAAATAACCTCATCAAATTTTTATGGGTGAGGTGCCTTTTCTACTGCTTTTTTTATAAAAAACCTTTAAAATTAAAACAACATTGGTTTTACAATCAAAATTAGACCTTTAGTGGAAAATCATATTTTTAATTTATAGAATTCTCAATACAAACATTGTGGGTTTAAAAACATTTAATAAATTATGTATAATTTGTATACCATAAGAATTATAAAACTTATCTTTACAAATTTACACAAAATTATTTATAGTATCAAAATAACGAGAACATAGAGTTCTCGCTTCGAATTATTTAATTCGATTTCATTTATATCCATAAGAATGAACTTCCTTATGGATTTTTTTTCACATGATTTTTATGTGTTGTCTAATATTTTGATATCTAAAGCTGAATTTGAATTCAGAATCACCAGTATTAATATACTTATAGGTATTAGCTTTAAAACAGTAGGTTACAATTTTTGCTACATTACCTGGTTGATTATAATGCAATATATCATTGCGTTTGTAAAGGGTTGAAATGAAATAACTGTTAATATTATCTTGTAATAAGAGATAGTCAAATAAGTTTACTTTTCACTCATCTTCTTTATTTTCAAACGCAAAGTAATAACAATAATTTTTTGATGAGACAGAAAGATTTTCAAGAATTATGCGCACTTGAGTATCTTTATATGATAAAGATCCACTTCGTGTTGATAAAAACTTGTTTGAGTTAAATATTACGTTTAAATCTTTCTTATATAATGACTCAATATTTTTTATGATTTCACTAAATTGAGGTGCTAAAACTACATCAGTATAAACTTCTAATGGTTTTAACTTCTTGCGTAAGTATAAAGCTGCTTTATTATTTGATTCATAGATGTTTACATCTATGTGAATGGTGTTAATAACTTTTTGAAATGTATTTACAAGAAACTTGTAATCATCTGTAGCTACTTGGTTTTGTTTATTTTGGCAAAAATCAAATAAATTACTAATAAAGAAACCTTCAATTTCAACATATTTTGATAAACCAGCATAAATTTTATTTATGTGGTTATATAATTCATTTTCAGCATTATCTTTTTTAAGTTTTATAACTTGCGTGTAGAGTAAATCGTTGTATTTTAGAGATGAGTGATTATCAACATTTTCTTTAACTTCAAAGTTATTAAGATCAACTCTGCTTAGTACATCTGAAAAAGATGCAATACTATGAAAGTCTAAGGTAAAGTAGAATTTTGTATTTAACTTTGCTGCCTTTGATAAAAATAGATGCAAGTTCTTGATTCTCTTTTTAGCCAGGTTCTCATTTTCATCATCTAGTAACATAAGATGATAGTTATAAAAATTATACAAATCAGGTACTACTATGCCTACCTCATAGTTAAAAGCACTTAGTTCCCCTAGTTTCTTTAAAATATTTTCAAAATATTTTACCGAAACAATTAATTCATTATTTTTAAGGATTTCTTCGTCTAGGAAAATAAAAGAATTAATTTTACTTTCCGAAGTTTTTTGTCAAGAAAGATTGGAATAAATCATTTGAGTCTACCCCCATAGTTTTAATTTTGTAGTCAAGGTCGCCTAACTCAGTGAGAATTCTTCTCACATCATTTGCCTTATAGTTATTTGCAATTCTCTCAATCACAAATAGTCGTTTTAATGAAATGTTTAGCTTGCTGGATAATAAATCGCGCTGTGTAATAGCTTTAGAATACGCAAAATATCTATTTAACAAGCACATTGTATTACTAATGGTATATATTAACTTAGTTACATCTTCACCTTGTGCACTTAATAGGATGTATTTTGAATATATTTCATACAAATTATTTGTCCCTAGAGCATTTGAAAAGTAGAATGGATCATCAATTGGATATTGTGTGATAAAACTATCAATTAACGCCTTATTAATAGGCTCATTTAATAGTGCTAATTTATCAATTTCATTCTGCGCTATAACAATATCATTAGGGATTTTTGTTAGAAAATATAATAAGTCACTATAATTAATTTTTAATCCATATTCAGCAAAACGTTTATTAACTCATTGGCTAAACTCTTTTTCATTATAAGAATGAAATTCGAATTTATATTCAATGTGTAAAAGTGAAAGGAATTTGTTGTCTGTTGGTTTAATTTCTTCTAGATAAATTAAACATTTTGTTGTTGACTGATTGAATAATTCAGCCAACTGTTCAAGGGTGATTTTGTTATTTTTAAGGAAACTTTTTTCTTTATAAAATTTAGGATTATAGAAAATTAAAAGTTTGTCTCCCGAGAATAAAGAATTAGATAGCAATATATTACTAAGGAAGTCTAAGTCGGATAAGTCTTCCTTTATTTCAAATATAGAATCTGGCCTATATTGCTGCTTAATTTCTTTAATTTTTTGATTAATAAAATATTGATTTGTTCCAGTGATAATCGTCATATCTTAATTATACTTTCTTGTTTCACTTTTTTTGTAAATTAATGACTGTTTCAGCAAGATTAAGTAGTCCAATACATATAGTGCTAAAAGATAGTTACTATTTGGGAGTTCGACCCGTAAATTAAAGCTATGGAGCAAACTGATTAATTTACTTAGCAGATAGGAAATGGGACCACATATGAAGGTTAATGGAAAAAATATGGCAAAAAAGATAATTGCAAATTGAAAAACAGGAGTCAAAAGCAAGATATAAAGAAAGCTTAAAATGCTAAATGCATGTTGTTGCACAGATATTATAGTGACTGATAAAAATCACGAGAGAAAGTAAATCTTTAATAAGTATAAAGCCTTCATATATGTGATGTTTTTGTGCTTTTCTTCTTCAATTTTAGCTTGTCCTTGACTATAAAGCACTAAAGAGAAAGTTAAAATAAAGGATAGTCAATAACCAAGGTTTAAGACATTTTTAGGTGAGTATAACAAGTAGACAAAAGATATTCAAAATAATATCTGATGCAATGATACCCTATGGTGTCAGTGCTTTTTAATTAAAAATTGTTGAATTAATAGGAAGGTAAAAGCACGAAATACCGAAATCGACTTCTTAACAAAGAAGAAATAAATAATTATTAAAATCGTGCATAATATTTTACTTTTATCAATCTTATAAGTTAATAATTTTATTAACCCAAAGATGGTAGCAAAGTGTAAGCCACTAACAACGATTAAGTGCACTGCCCCCATATCCTTAAGCGATTGAATTATTTCATTATGGACCTGAATATTAAAACCAAAAAGTAACGGAATTATTAATTGATAATACTCTAGATCTTTTTGCAAATAATATTTAAAAAACCAATATCTGACATTTCATCAATGTTCTAATTTGGTATAGTGAGTAACTTTGAGAATATAATAAATATTGTTTGACGCATAATAATTTGAATTATAGTCCATAGGCATTAATTTACCACTAGCATAAAATTGCGAATACAAGGTAATATCTGGATATAGGTCACTTTTTCATACTACAAGTTTGCGCAAGTATTGATCCTGGATATAAACATTTTTCTCAGTTACATCAATTACTGTATAACGTCCACTTACTTCCTTAAACTCATATCAATTAATAAAATAGATATAGTTATGTATATTTCAAAATATAAATCAAAGAAATAAACATAGTCATATAAGCCACATAAACTTTAAATTTATACAAGCAATATAGACTATTAAAATTGCAATTGGAATAGCTAAGAGTCATTGATTTGTATCTACCATTAAAGCAAAAAGAGATAAGCAAATAAAGAAGTTGATCCACATTATTCTAAAATTAAGAATTTTTTTAATTTTAGAAAAGTTTTGTAGCCAACGCCCTTTATTGATTCAATATCTTTTCATGTCACTGTATCCTGCTTATGTTTCTCGTGATAGTCAAATAAGATCTTTGCATATTTTTTATCTATCCCAAAAGCAATAAAATCGCTCATAGATTTAATATCGCTTCAATATAGTGTTCAATCATATTTAGGAACAAAAACTATTTTTTTATCATCAGCATATTCATCTAACTTAAATTTATCAAATTTTGAGCCAGTCTTAGCTTGTGCTAAAAAAAATAATTCGCGATATGTGAGTGGAGTTAATGATTCGACATGTGTATGCAAAACATTGCCACTAAGTCGATAGTGGTAAATTTTTTCTGGTTTATCTTTTTTGTTTTGGCCTTCAGAGATCTGCCCTTGGTTTAATCTTTGAGAAAGGACAAAACCTGAAATGGCGCCAGCTAATGAAAGCCCAATTAAATAAAGTCAGATTTTTTTCTTTTGCATACATTTTATATATTAAATTTAGCTAAAAAAGTACTCAAATTAAACAAAATCCTATAAAAGTATAAAAAAGAACCACAGATACCTGTGGCCTTATATATTATATGTATAAAAATAAAATACTGGATGTGTAAGAATTTATAAAATATATTAAGATATATAAGAAATAAAAAACAAGTTGTAAAATAAAAAATAAATATGTATATATAAATGATTTGCTTAAAATGCGACTTTTTTAAGCACAATAACTTAGTACAAAATAATAAATAGTTTACTATTTAAGCAGTATACAGGACATTCTCATGTCCCATAGATATAATACACTATTTTTTTCTAATCAGAAATAATATTTTTTACATTTTATTTTTTTTAATCCCTATGATATAGGAGTAAATAAAAATATCATGCCAGAATATACTAGCATGATAAATGAAATAAATTTAAAATAATCATTGTCTTTTGTTAATTGTGCGTGTACTAATATAGTTTTTATAATATGCATTATTAAAGGTAATTCCTAAAAACATAAAGTAAACAAATCAGTTTATAAAGAAGGCTATTGTGAAGAAGAATCCAACAACCCCACCGAATTTATCATAGTTGAAATAACTATTAATAGTATTGAATAGTAATACAAGTAAAATGGTTGGAGTCGCAGATAACATAGCTCCTTTATAGATACTTTTTAAGTTCAATTTAAATGATGGTATGAGTTTAAATAACATAATTAATAAAACAAATACAAAGATAGTTGTAAATGTGAAATATACCACTAAATTGAGCCAATTATTAGGTTTCGGGTCAATGCGCTTTTCTAGCATAATATCAGCTGTAGCAAAAGCTCAAAACAGTACCGAAACACATAGCACTATAAAAAATCCTTTTATTTTATTTCCTCAGTAAGTCCCCATTTTATAATGTTCATAAATATAGTTGGCTGAAGAAATTAGCTTACCATATCCTGTACTTGAAATGTAAAGCGATGAAAGGAATAAAAGTAAGTTTGGCAAGATAGTTTTAGAAGAAAAGCCTGCACTTTGGTCAGCAACAATATTAATTAAATAAGATTGTGACCCAGGTAAGAATCTCCCTAATGTACGTGAGGAGAATTCAGTGGCAAAATCTTTGCCCACAAAGTTATAAAAGGATGGGATATTGCTTGCAAAAAGATTAAGTAGGTAAACAATATAAATTACAGGCACAAAAGAGATTAGAAGGTAAAAAGCACTTGAGAGTCAAATGAAGTTATATTCTTTGCTATTGAAGTTTGTATAAACATTATCAATAACCTTAATTCTCTTACGATTTTCACTATCATTTCTTGCTCTTAAAAGCAACTTAGCAAAGAAAGTGATTAAAATTTTCTTTATTAAGAACTCGTATAAAATCAAGAAAATAACGAAACGATCAGGAAAAATTAAGTTTTGATGGAATTGCTTTTTAATATAGCGATTTTTATTTTTGCTTTTTGTTAGCTTGTAATAAAAATCATTTTTTTTACTTTGTCATTTCATTTAATAATTCTACAACAATTTGGTTTGAAAGTACTGGGCTAACTTGACCACCAGTTTCTTTCATTAATGCACCTAGAATAAACTTAATAACTCTTTCAGGACGAGTGTTATATTCAGCTAGCATCTCTTTGTTTTTATCAATTATTTGGATAATGTGATTTTTAATAATTACTGGATCAGTAATTTGTTTAAGGTTATGTTGTTCCAATAATTGTTCCAAATCACCTCGGTAGTTAACTAATAAAGGTATTAATTTTTTAAGTGACTTACCAGAAATAATCTCTTCTTGAAGTAATTCTAAAGCTTGAGCTAATAATTTAGGATCAATGGCTAATTGAGTAGTGTGTGTAGACATTGAGTTAGCTAATGAAACAACTTCAGCAAAAAATACCTTTGATAATTTATCTTTATCCTCATAAGGAATTGAATCAAAATATTTACTTAAATCATAATCGTCAATAAGACTTTGAATATAAATATTTTGAATACCATAGCTAGTATATCTAGCTAGTTTTTCATTAGGTAATTCATTGATTTTAACGCTATCAATAAATTCCTTTGAAAGCTTAATGATAGGAATATTTGGATCTGCAAAATACTTGTAGTCAGTAGTTCCTGTCTTAGTACGCATGACCACTGTTTGGTTGTTGCTATCATCAAAACGTTTAGTTTGTTGAAGAATTACTTCACCGCGAAGTAATTTTTCTCTTTGCAATTTAATTTCATATTCAATCGCTTTCTTAATATTAGAAGTTGAGTTCATATTTTTAATTTCAACTTTAGTTCCAAATTTTTCAACACCATAAGGTCTAAGTGAAATGTTAATATCAGCCCTTAATGAACCTTGTTCAAGCTTCCCTTCAGAAATTTCTAAAGCAAGGACAGTCTTCTTAATCATATCTACATAGTTAGCAGCTTCTTCGGCTGTACGAATAACTGGATAGGTTACGATTTCAATAAGTGGAATACCAGCACGATTATAGTCTAATTTTGTGCCAGCTTCATCATGGTGTTGTCTTGCGGTATCTTCTTCAAGGTGAATTCTTTCAATTTTAATTGTTTTAGGGCCAAAGCTAGTAGGAATAACTAATGAACCATTTTTACCAATAGGTCTGAAGAATTGAGTAATTTGGTAGCCTTTAGGTAAATCGGGGTAGAAATAGTTCTTTCTATCAAAGTGTAATTCGTCATCAATTTCCATGTCAAGAGCCTTAGCAAGAGCTACACCATATTTAACAGCTTGCTTATTAACTTGAGGTAATGTCCCAGGGTAAGCTAGGTCAATTTGATTTGCTTTAGTGTTGGGAATTGCATTAAAATCAATTCCTGCAGGTGAAAACATTTTAGTTTTGGTTTTTAATTCAACGTGAATTTCAATACCAATAATTACTTCAAAATTATCCATTGATTTCTCCTCTTAATTCTTCAAGATATTCAGCATACCCTAATAATTTTTCATCACTATAAATAGCTGATTCAAGTGCAAAGCTGTATGGCATATGTTGATGCATACCAAGTGGTATTGTAATTGAAGGGTTTCCAGTTAAGTTAGCTCCTGTTAATATAAAGTTCATTACCTTATTTGTTGAAGTATCTTCATCAAATTTTGGAGCAATTCCTGAATAAGCTGGGAAAAGTACACAGTCATATTTATTGTGTAATTCTGCATAGTAGTTCTTAATTAATCTACGTGCTTTTTGAGCCTTAATAAAGATTTCTTCTTGATTTTCTGTATATAAGAAGTAGCTTCCTAAGGCTAAACGTTCTTGCACCATTTTTCCAAACTTTTGAGATCTAGTATTAAGCATAATTTCTTCTCAAGAATCACCATTTACTCTACTACCAAAACCAATTCCAGTTAAGTTAGCTAAGTTAGAACTTGCTTCTGAGAAGCTTACTACACGGTAAACGATATTAATAGCGTTTAGAACTTCTAAATTAGGCTCAATAATTTCAACTTCTGTTCCATTGGCCTTGATTTTTTCGATAAATTGTGCCATTGCTTGATTTACATAAGGTTTGACAAAAGGACTAAAATCTAAGAAAGCAATCTTATTCGGCTTTGTCTTGGTAGCGTTAGTAATTTGAACATCAACGCTAGTCATATCCTTATAATCTTTTCCAAATAATGTTTGAGCAGCAATTATAGCATCATTAACATTGTGTGTAAAATAAGCTACAGTATCTAATGATGAAGCATAAGCAAACATGCCATATCTACTAATAGCCCCATATGATGGCTTAAACCCAACTAAACCATTAAAGGCAGCTGGTAGTCTAACACTATCACCAGTATCGCTCCCTAATGCAAAACCAATATTAGTGGTCATTGTAGCTGCTGATCCTGATGATGAACCACCAACAAATCTTTCTGGGTCACGCGGATTAACTACAAGCCCATAAGCACTATATGTACCAGTTCCGCCAAGAGCTAATTCATCATTATTAACTTTAGCTATAATTCTAGCATTCGCATCAATTAATTTTTGAACTACAGTGGCATTATAAAAAGGTTGAAAATTATCAAGTATTAAACTAGAAGCTCTTGTAGGAGCATCATTTGTTGCAAAAACATCTTTAATTGTTGCAATAACATTATTAAATGTAGCTTCTTTTTCTTGGTAAACTTTTTCTGGGTATAGGTATGCTACAGCATTATTAGTATCGTTTTTTACTTCGCTATAAGCTTTTGCATAATTTCCTTTATTGTGATATTGTCTCATTATTTTACCACCTTTGTTAGTGCAACAAATTCTCCGCTAGTTGCTGGAGCATTAGTTAAAATATTAGCTTGATTAATTGAATATGAATCATCTTCAACATCTTCACGTAACAGATCAATGTGTAAATCTTCATTAATTCTTTCCATTGGTGTTAGATTTTCTAAATTTAAAGCGTTGAGCCCTGCAAGGTCTGCTTGAATTTGCTCTCAAGAAACTAAAATTTTATCTAAAACATCATCATTTGGGCGCAACATTAAAGATTGCACAATATCTATTAATTTTTCTCTTGAAATTTGCTTCATTTGTACTCCTATTTTTTAAAGTTAGGTAATGAAAATACCTCATAGTTGTTTAGGTATTTTAAATCACCAGTAATATTTTGAAATTTTAAACTATATGAATGTAATTGTAATCTTTTAGCATTTGGACCATGGTATTTTCTATCCCCATAAATTGGATATCCCAAGTATTTCAATGTTACTCTAATTTGGTGTTTACGACCAGTAACAAGTTGAGCAACTTTTTTGTCATCTTCCATGTAGAATAAAGTAGTTGTAATTTTTCCATTTTGAATTTTTTTAGGACTAACTTTCATACGCTTGTTAGGCTCATCCTTAGCTGAGTATAAAGTAATTTCTAATGGATTTATACTAGTGTATTTTTCTAGGTTTATATTACTTCAAAAAGTATATTTCTTAATTAGGTTATCTGAGTGATCATTAAAATATGAAACTGTTTGATAATTTTTTCCATATAGAATAATACCACTGGTTTCTTTATCTAAACGCCCAATGTGAGAAGGCTTAAAACTATCTACAGGTTTAAAGTTAAGGTAAGTTAAGACTTGATTATCAAGGCAATTATCTTCTCCATGAACTTCTACACCAGTTGGCTTATCAATGATTAAAATATTCTCATCTTCATATAAGACCTTAAAATTAGGTTTAGCTGTACTTACTTCAGCCTCCTTAAATTCAGCGCTATCTTCCAAAATTCCATAAATTGAAATTAAATCGCCCTCATTAATGATTTGATTTTTTGTGATTTTTCTATCATTGTTTATTTTGATATCTTTCTTACGGAAGATTTTTTCTATACGACTTAGTGGTAATGTTGAACAATATTTACTAATTACTTTAAATACACTTCTACCAGCGTCATTTTTTGTCGCTTTTATTTCTAGCATAAAAAACCTCTTTATATTATTATATTATTAAAAAAGAAAAATTGGCTTCGCCAACTTATTCTTCACGTTGTGATGAAAATAAATCGAAATCGCTGTTTTCGTTTTCAACACCTTCTACGTAGTTGAATTCGTTTAATTTAGGTAAATCACGCATACTGGTTAGTTTGAAGTGGTCGTAAAATTTGTTAGTAACACCATATAAAACTGGGTTTCCAGGTGTTGGTGCAATTCCAACTTCTTCGATAACACCTTTAACAAGTAATGTATTAACTACTTGATCAGATGCTACACCACGAATTACTGAAATTTGACTACGTGTAACTGGTTGCTTATAAGCAACAATTCCTGCAACTTCGATTGCAGCATTAGATAATCTTTGTTTTTTAACAATTGAGACCATTTTTGAAACATAATCCTTAAATGTTTCTCTGGTTGCAAATTTATAAACTTCATTAAAGTTAACAACTTTAATTCCGAGTTCCATATCATTAAAATAAGCATGGAAATCAGACATAACTTTTTTAGCTTCTGCTAAGGTAGCTAAAGAGAAGATATCTTTCACTTGTTCAAGTGTTAAACCATCATCTCCTTGAATATATAATAAAGCTTCTAAAATTTTATTTTTCATTGTAAAGCTCTCCTCGTTTAATAGTTATTTCACCAAATTCTTCTTTTTGTTCAATTACTAAGACTTGTTGTTTAGCTAATACTAAAACAGCAAGTAGGGTAACAACAAAGTGATTTAGAGATGGCTGTGTAAAGACCATTTCAAAAGTTAATACTTCATGTTCCTTAAGTAATTTTTTAATAAATGGGAATTGGTCAGAAGGTGATAAGTTAAATGTTTCTAATTTAGTTGTTCTTAAGTGTTGCGCATAAACTCTTTCAAACATTTTTCTTAAAACTGAAATAAGTTTAACTGGGTTAGAATGACCATCTAATCTTGAATCATCACTATCAACAATAAAATCATCTACGTTTGAAGGCGCTTTGATAAACATGTCTTCACGGTCAGATTCAAATGTTCTTAGCGCTTCTTTAATTTCTTTGAATTGTTGATATTCAACAAGTTGTTGAATCAATTTGTTCTTTTCTTCAACAACTTCAGCAGGTTCCTCAGCTTCTGGATCTTGTAAAACCATGCTAGCTTTAATTTTTAATAAAGTAGCAGCCATAACTAAGTAGTCACCGGCAATATCGATTTCACTATCTTTTAATTGATTAATAATTTTTAAATATTGATCAGCTAGTTCAACTAAGTTAATATCAAAAATGCTGATTTTTTTATCTTTGATAAGAGATAACAGTAAATCTAATGGTCCATCAAAATCTTGTAATTGAAAGGTGTATTCGCTGTAGTAAGGATTAGTTTTGAGCGCCATCAGTATCAACCTCTTTTAAAATTATTGAATGTACATGAGCTGCGACTTTTGCAGAATCTTGAGTAATAAAACTATTAGGTTTTAGTGGTGTCAAGAATTTTACTGTTACTGTTAATCTGCCTTTACGCTTACTATTATCAGCTTCCTGTGAGTGTAAAATCGCTACAGGTTGAATTGTAAGATATTCTTTCTGTGCAAGTTTAAAAGGAGCTGCTTTAAACTCACCAAGTGGTTGATCTAAAACCCTAGTTCCTTCTGGGAAAATCACACCATAGGTTTTGTTTAATTTAATAAATTCTGCAAATTTATTCATTTCCACTAAACTTTGTTTAATACTATTGCGATCAACAAAGAATGTATTTAGTAAATATAACGCACTCTTAATAAATTTAGCATCAGCTAATTCTTTTTTAGCAACAAAGGTTGGGATTAATTCTTTAGCACTCGCTTCATAAGTTTGCTTTTCTAAAGCCACAAGCATAATAAGTGGATCAAAAAGTGACTTATGATTTGGCATGACTAAAACGCTACCAGATGCAGGTAGATTATCGTAATTTTCAATTACAACATCAATGTTGTATAGTTTTAGAATTTTTTTGCTTAGTTTTAGTAAATATTTATAGCGCTCAATAGATTGCATTTGATCAGCGTCTTTTCTATATTTACGATATTTAATTTTTAAGTTTAAAAAGCGTGCAGCTCATAATGGAGATAAAATAATTTTCTTAAAAGTTATGTTTAATGCAGTTTTTTTCATAAAGGCCTTTCTATTGTTTAGCAACAACAGCTATAACAAAGTCATCAGCATAGCTAATTGAAATTAAAAAATCTTTAAATTTTCATAGTTTAGATTCACTGTCTTTTTTAATGTTGACTTTTCTAAAATCGATATAAGTGTTATCAGCTTTAAAAATCGCTTCCTTGATAGCTCATGAGCGTGCTAGAAATTTAGCCTTTGAATCGGGTGTATCAAGTTTATTAAAGTGAACTAATTCATCAGCTGATAAAACGCGATTTCAAAATATTTCACCTTTATTTAAAAAACGTGAAATATTTGTAATATCTATTCCTATACCATTCATGTAATGAATTATATAAAATTTATTGATTATTGGTAATAATGGATACAAGCAATTCTAAAAATTTTTTATAATAACGTAATTTGTCCAATGTGACTGCAGGAGAGGTTGAAACTTTATAAGTAGCTGCATTTATTCCGCTTAGTGATTCATTAAATTTTAATATTTCCACTACATCTTTCAAACTATAATGGTGATCTGAACAATAAATGTTTTGCATAATCGCATTAATACGAGCGACGATATCACTTAAAGCTGCCTCTACAAAAAGTAAATACAATCCTAAGCAATAAATTGATTTTGGTGTGTGGCCTCTAGTTGAAGTTTCTGAAAGATAGTTAACTTTATCTAATATGTATTGGTTTCATTCTAGGTCTGAATTATAAACTGGCAGTAGCTTTAATTTTTTTAAAACCAATTTCTTGCTGCTTAAGAAAAATTTGACATATGTTTCTTGAAATATTTCAAAACAATGTTTTTGATTTTGCGGTGAGTATCAAAAATCAATAAGTAAGTCACGTTTTACTGTTGAGACTTCATTAGCAGTTGGCACAAAATAACAATATAAATAGTATTTTTTATAGTTCATAGAGATTATTTTGAGCAAGAAAGGCCGATCCATAAGATTATTATTATACTGTTGCATTAGTTTTACAGATAATTTACGCCCTTTTGTATAAATGTTTTTATAAATGTCATGTAAGTTGTTTAAGCGCAAGCAAAAATCAATATTTTCTTTATTTAGAGCTTTAAAAAGATCTAGTGAATAATTAGCAACTATGTAATTAGATAAGTTGGCAATTTCTTGAAAATTTGTATAAGAAAATGGGCGATTTAACGAGTCCAAAAGAAGGACATCATCGTCCATTGTATCTTGCGTGAAAAATTTAGGTGATCAAAAGAAATAATTATAACTTTCATCATTATTTAAATCAAAATTATAATTACCTAAAGAAAAGCTTGCATCATTTTTAATTAATGTCCCATCAAAAAGGCGTTCGATGTAACTAACGGGGTTGCTAAGCGCTCTTAAATCTAATCTATCACAGTATTCAACAACTGGTTCACCAATATATCAGTAAAAGACATCTAAAAAATCATCAAAAGTTTCTTTTGAAAAAATATTTTTTAATTCTTTAACAAATGGTAAATTTTGAATAATGTCATGATATTTACAATTTAATACAACATTATCAACTACAGGCACAATTGGTGATGTACATTCTTTATTATCATGTCTTTCAACTAGCACCATTGGTCATATATTCAATGCTTGTTTAAGATCAAAAATCAGATGTTTTTTGCCATTTTTAACTGCTTTAAATCTGGCATCAAGACTCTTAATACCATCAGCTAATAATGTTAATATTAATATGTTCGTTCTCTTTAACATTTATTCTCCACTTTATATTATATAACATTGCGACTTTTACGAAGCAAGAAAGTTATCGTTTGTTAAAATTGTTTATTAAAAAAATGAACGACCACTTAAAGTTATATTATATTAGGATAAAAATTTTAGACACATAGCGCCATATGATTAGAAATATCATATGGTGTTTTATATTCTAAATTTCTTTGTGGTCTTTCTGTGTTATATCAAAACACGAATGAATTAATTAAATTATAAACTATTTCATATTCTAAATTGGATGTATTATAAAAGTCAAAAAGTTCTCTTTGAAATATTGAAAATAAGAATTCTGATGGCCTATTTCTTAATGAATTGCCCTTTGGAGACATTGATTGAGCTATATTAAGAGACTTTAAAAATTTGAAAACATTTTGTTTGCATATTCGATACCATGATCAGAGTGAAAAACACTTGGTTTTATATTATATTTATCGATGCATGCCTGCAATAAATTTATACTTGCTTGTGCAGTTCTATCAATAGATAATGTTCAGCCAAGTATCGCACCAGAATAAGTTTCAGTAACCACATGTAAATAATGTCAAACACCATTTACTTTCACATATTTAATATCTGCATGTAAAACTTCTCCAAAATAACTTGAAACGAAATTTCCTTTAATCAAATCTGGAGCCCAAACTCTATCATATTTTTCTTCCTTTGGTGGTTTATCTTTTCTTCTATTTTTATATGCATTTGATTTATAACCCAAAGAATCAAAATTAATTCTAAAAGCATAAGTTGAAATTTTATGCCCTGTCTCATAGACGTATTTGTGAAAAAGTTTATCTCTTCCAATAACATTATTTGATAATTTGATTTGTGTTTTTAGCCAATCAATAACAGTATCATCTAAATATTGATTTCTTCTATCTATTTTTTCTGCTTTTTCATATGTGCTGTAAATAGATGTTCTGTTTACATGAAATACCTCAGCTGCTTATTTATTGTTATGAAATGATTGATTTTTTTGCTTTCTTTCTTTTATCTTTTGAATGATTACATTTGGATTAATACCATTTTCCTCTAATATTTCTTCCATAATTTCTTGATATAAATTTCTATCATGATCATCGAATTCATTAATACTTCTACGTTTAGGTGGCCTACCTGATGCTTTCCCTTTTTTAGAAGATTTTCCGGTTTGAGATTCTAATTTTGTCATATCAGTATTATATATGTTAATTCAATATTTGATATATTTGTATGCGTATCGATATGGATTAACATTACCTTTTCTTCTAGTATATGAAGTGTATACGTCTTTGTATCTTTCTTCTCAAAATTCTTCAACAAATTCTATTTGAGCATACTCAATTCCTTTATTTAAAGCAAGATTAATATATTTTAATTTTTGATCTACAGTGAATTGTTTTCTTGACATAAAAAACACATTCCTTTCTTAATTTTGGAATGTGTCTTAAAATTTTCTCCTAATATACCACTTAAAGTTATATTAATCCTTGTATTTAGATTGATATTAATAGGTGGCACTGCAGTTTTTTAATTTTCATTTTTTAAAATTGCATAAAAAACACCTTTTTCAAGGTGATATGGCTGCCCCAGTTAGATTCGAACTAACGCATCGCGGAACCAAAACCCGCTGCCTTACCGCTTGGCTATGGGGCAATTAATGGTGGGGGGAGAGGGATTCGAACCCCCGAATCCTAAGAAAGTGGGTTACAGCCACCCGCATTTGGCCGCTTTGCTATCCCCCCATTTGAATTGCTATATTATTATATAGCAACTTTTTAAAAAATATAGAATTTTTTTATTTTTTTATTTTGTACCAAAGATGCGATCTCCAGCATCCCCAAGTCCAGGTCTAATATAATTGTTTTCATCTAAGTAATCATCTTGTGCAGCTAAAAAGATATCGACATTTGGATGCATTGATTGAATTTTCTTAATACCTTTTTCAACCCCCACTAAACAAACCAATGTAATATCTTTAAAACCTTGCGACTCTAGTTTGCAAATTGCATCTGAAGCTGATGTCCCGGTAGCAAGCATAGGATCAACAACTATCATTTTGCTATCTAGGCTTACATTCGGAATCTTATAAAAGTATTCAGTTACTTGTTCTGTGCCTTCATTGCGGTACATTCCAATGTGCCCTACTCTGGCTTGAGGGATTAAATTAACAATCCCATCAACCATTCCAAGTCCAGCTCTTAAAATCGGAATAATAACTATTTCTTTATCATAAGCATAACCAATATATTCACTTTTAAGTGCAGTGGTAATTCTAATATTTTTAGGTTGATAATTGCGCATGATTTCATACACCATCAAAGATGCAATCTCATTTAAATTGTTTCTAAATTCGCTATGTGTAGTGCTTTCTTGGCGCATTTTTGTTAGTTTGATATTAATCAAAGGGTGATTAATTACTGTGATCATATTACCTCGTTTATTTCTTTTTCCTGCGTTTCCCACTTGGGCCAAATATAGTCACTTTTTAGGTGGCTATATTTTTGAAAAAAATATAAATATTATGCTACTATGCTACTAAATGTGGTATAATATATTCATGAAAAAGAAGAACCTACATGAAATAAATTGAATAATTTCAAGATCTAAAAGACAAAAAGGAACTTATATATCTGTTGGATATCAAAGCACAAACAAAACAGGATATGCTGTAAGATTCGGGATAGGATATGAAGAAGATTTTGATAAATACCAAGAAAATTCAGTCGAAAAAATAAAACAAATTATAAAAACTCTTCCTCTCTCAATGACAAAAGAAGAGGTTATTAATGAAATTAATAAAAGATCAAAAATAAAAGCCCTAAAATAAATGAGACATATGAAAAATTTGTTGGATTCGACTTAATTTCTCGATTAATTGATTATTTTGATATTTTCAAGGATTGTAAAACTACAAAATCAGTAAGTTTAAATGATGTTGTAAAGCAACAAATATATCAAAGAATTAAAAATCCACTAAGTGTTTATGCTACGTACAAAAATGCAACTAAAGAAAAACAAGATTTTTATTCTAAAAATTCGTTTTATAGATCACTAGAATATATTGCTGATAACAAAAATCAAATACTTAAGCAATATAAATGAAACCATGAAAAATGAGTACAAAAGAGATGTAAGTATAGTTTGATTTGACTCAACAACAGCTTATTTTGAAACATTTAGTCGAGATGGTTATAAGAAACCAGGTTATTCAAAAGATGGAAAATTTAAAGAAGACCAAATCGTTATTGGACTCGCCACTGATAGTAATGGTATACCAGTGCACTACAAAGTTTTCCCCGGAAATACAGCTGATTCATCCACTTTTATTCCTTTTATACTTGAACTGCAAAAATATACAGCATAACCACAGTTACTGTTATTGCTGATAAAGGAATGTCTGTAAATAAAAATATAAGATTTTTAGAAGATAAAAACTAAATTACATTATTTCATACAGAATGAAAAAAGGTTCAAAAGAATTCAAAGAATATGTTCTTAGCGAAAAGGATTACATTAATGAAAATGGACTCTTATATAAGAGCAGAGAGATAATATCTCTATACCGTAATGGAAGAAAAAATGGTCACACTAGAAAACAAATAATCACTTTTAGTGAAAAAAGAGCAAAAAAGACTATGAAGATAGAAAAATTCTTATTGATAACTTCAATAAGAAAGCTAAAAATGGAAAAGTGTCATATGAAGATATGGTTGGAGGAAAGAAATATCGTTTCTTTAAACCAACAGATAAGTCAGGTTTTTATGAATTAGACTATGATAAAGTCCTAGAAGATGAAAAATTCGATGGATTTTATGTTTACGAAACTAATAGAGTTGATCTTAAAGAAACTGAAATCGTTGAGCTATATGCAAAACAATGACAGGCTGAAGAAAACTTTAGAACATTAAAAGGCGCATTATCATTAAGACCAATGTATCTTTCTACATGAAAAAATATACAAGGATATATTTGTTTATGTTTTCTTTCTTTAGTAATGTTAAAATTCCTTACCTATAAAATTAATGATTTTTTAGGTCTTGCTAAGAAGGATAAAATGACTACATCTAGAATCATTACTATGATTAATGATGTTAAACAAGTTGAACACTATTTTGACAAAAAACTTATAAATACAATCGAAATTAAAAACCCAGCCTTACAACAAAGCTGGGAAGACTACCAATTAATATTAAATATTTTTAATCATTTAAATATTAAATAAAGTTTCAAGCCAACTACAGCATTCACTGTGGCTGGTTTATTTTATTATGCTACTGCTGGGAAACGTAGGAGATGCAATCTCATTTAAATTGTTTCTAAATTCGCTATGTGTAGTGCTTTCTTGGCGCATTTTTGTTAGTTTGATATTAATCAAAGGGTGATTAATTACTGTGATCATATTACCTCGTTTATTTCTTTTCCTGAGTTTCGGAGTTTGAGCCTGAAAAAACAACAATTATTTTAAAAGTTTTACGTTCATATATCAAAGATATATGGACTTTTTTAATTCTTCTAAATTTTATTATTTTTCTACTTGTATTACTTGTATAAAGTGCTATAATATGAATATGTCAGATAAGTTCATACTAATAAAACACAAAAGAAAAGATCACACATATATTTCAGTTGCCACATCAAATGGATATGGGAAAGGATATAGTAACCAAGTTGGAATTGGAAGATTAGAAAAACTCGAAACATTATGTTCGGACCCGATAAATGTAATTAAAAATGTATGTGAGACTTTAAATATTGATGATTCAAAAGAAAAAATTAAGCAAAGCATAATGTTTGCATTAAATTCTTCTCAAACCGAGGTATACAATGTGAATTATGGTATTAATACACTTTACAGTGTAATTGATAAATTTGAGATTTTTAATGCCCTGCCAAAAACAAGACATAAAGACCTTGAAAAACTTTTAAAATACACAATTGCTAGCAGAATCATTGATGCGAAAAGTTACATATTAATGCATAAAGATAAGTATAAATATGAAGGTGCTCCAGAAACAAGTAAAGATGGATACTATACACTACTAGATCTGGTTAATCAAAATAAAAAAGCAATTCTAAATAAAGTTAATGAAAAAATAATGAAAAACACAACAAGAAAAGTTGAATTAGTTTTCTATGACTCAACAACAATGTATTTTGAAAGTTTTTCCCGTTCAGGATTAAGACACAGTGGATATTCAAAAGATGGAAAATTCAAAGAAGACCAAGTGGTGGTTGGAATGGCAACAGATGGAAATGGAATTCCAATTCATTTTAAAACCTTTAAAGGAAATACAGCAGACGCAAACACATTTATCCCATTTATTTTAGAAATGCTTAAAACATACGAAATTAAAAATGTAACCATTATTGCTGATAAAGGAATGTCAACTTCTAAAAACCTTAGATTTCTAGAGCAAAAAGGAATAGATTATGTAATTTCTTATAGATTAAAAACAGGAACTAAAGCTTTTAAAGAATACGTGCTCGATGAAAGTAATTATCAAGGAAATGAAGAATTCAAATTTAAAGAGCAAGAAGTTGTTTCACTCTTTAATAAAAAAAGACCTAATGGTATAGTTAGAAGAAGAATTGTTACATTTAGTAAAAAAAGAGCAGCAAAAGATAAAGCAGACAGACAAATATTAATTGATAACTTTAACAAGTTAAAAAACAAAAATGGATTAGTTGAAGCAAGCAAGCTAACCAGTGGTAAAAAATATAGATTCTTTAAGAAAATTGGAAGTTCATTTTATGAATTAGATAGCCAAAAATTAAGTCAAGACAGTCAATTAGATGGATTTTATATTTATGAAACTTCAAGACATGACTTATCACCAGAAGAAGTGGTGAATATTTATGCAAAACAATGACAAATAGAAGAAAACTTTAGAACAATGAAGTCATCACTTCAAGTTAGACCTATGTATGTATGAACTGATGATCACATTAATGCGCATTTAATTTTGTGCTTCATATCTCTTGTTATTATAAAATTTCTACTTCACAAGATCAATACAGTTCTTGCAAGCACAGGAGTTATTGATAAATTTTCTAATGATAGACTTATCACAGCGATAAAATCAGCTGAAAAGGTAGTGAAAGTTGTAAATGGTGAAGTTAAAGAAGAAATTTATATTAAAAACACTCAAAACTCAGACCATATTTCAGATTATGAAACAATCGAAACGATATTTAAAAAATTTGTACAAGTAATTTAATGTATGAAAAACGAATAGCCCCATAATATAGGACTATTCGTTTTTTGACCCATAAAACTCCGAAACTCAGGAAACGTAGGAGATGCAATCTCATTTAAATTGTTTCTAAATTCGCTATGTGTAGTGCTTTCTTGGCGCATTTTTGTTAGTTTGATATTAATCAAAGGGTGATTAATTACTGTGATCATATTACCTCGTTTATTTCTTTTTATTATACACAATCTTAAGCGTTATTTTAAAATAAAAAAACCAAGCTTGCGCTTGGCTTGAAATGATTATTATAATTCGTTGATTGTTCCACCAACTTTAGCAAATGCTTCTTTAGCTGAAGCAGATGCTTTGTGAACATAGATTGTTAATTTCTTTGTTAATTCACCATTACCTAAAAGTTTAACAGGCATTTGTCTTTTGATTAAGTTTGTATCAAATAATGTTTCTAAAGTAATTACATCACCATCGTTGAATTTTGCTTCTAAATCAGATAAGTTGATAATTTGATATTCAATGTGGTTAACGTTTGTAAATCCACGTTTACCAATTCTACGGAATCAAGGAGTTTGTCCTCCTTCGAATCCTAGTCTGTGACCCTTACGTTTGTTTTGTCCTGATTGTCCTTTACCAGCTTGTTTACCTTTACCAGCTGCGTGACCTCTACCTTTACGGTGTTTGTCAGGTCTTGAACCTTCAGAAAATTTTAAATTATTTAATTTTATAGCCATATCTTATTGAAAATCCTTTACTTGTTTATCTCTGATTTCTGCAATTTCTTCAACTGTTCTTAAGTTTTGTAATGCTTTTACTGTTGCTTTAACTACGTTAGATTTTGAACGTGATCCGTATGTTTTTGTTACGATGTCTGTGTAACCAGCTAGTTCTACAACTGCACGAACTGTACCTGAAGCGATAAGTCCTTTTCCTTTAGGAGCTGGTTTTAATAATACACGTGAAGCTAAGAATTTAGCATTGATTTCGTGTGGTAATGTTCCGTTTACAACTGGAACTGATACAAGGTTGTTTTGAGCGTCTTTGATAGCTTTTCTAATAGCATCTGGAACTTCGTTAGCCTTACCGTGTCCAAATCCTACAAGACCTTTTTTGTTTCCTACAACAACGAATGCTGAGAAACTAAATCTTCTTCCACCTTTAACAACTTTTGTAACACGAGCAATGTCAACAACTTTTTCACTAAATTCTGATTCAAATCTTTGAGCACGTGGTTTTCTATTTGCGCCAGCATTACGACGTGGACGTTGTTGTTCTGCTTCGTTAGCTTTTCTTGGAGCTCTAGGAGCTCTTTTAGCTACAACTTCTTGTGTACCTGCAACTTCTGTTGCTTTAACTTCTTTATTGTTTTCCATAATTAGAATTTAACTCCTTGTTCTCTAACTGCGTCTGCAAAAGCTTTTACTCTACCGTGGTATAAGTATCCACCACGATCAAATACAACTTCTTTGATACCTAATTTAACCATTTCTTGTCCCATTCTTTTACCTAATTCAGCTGCTGATGCAATGTTACCTGCATAAACACCTTTTTGAAGTGTTGTAGCTGATAATAATGTAACACCTTTAGTGTCATCAATAACTTGAGCGTAAAAGTTTTGGTGTGATTTAAACACATTTAAACGTGGTCTTAAAGCTGTACCACTGATGTGTTGACGTAAACGAACATGTTTAACTTTTCTAGCTGCGTTTCTTGATTTTGCTTTCATAATTGTAACCTAACAACCTCTAAACTATTTAGAAGCTGTTTTCCCTTCTTTACGTCTAATTTTTTCGCCTTTGTATGAAATACCTTTACCTGAGTAAACATTAGGTTTTCTAATAGCTCTAACTACAGCAGCAAATTGTCCAACGATTTCTTTATCGTTTCCGAATACAGAAATTTCTGTTGGTTTAGCAACTGTAACTTTTAATTCAGCTGGTATCTTTTTAGATACTGGGTGTGAATATCCAGCATTAACAACGATTTCATTTCCTCTAAGTTCAGCTTTGTACCCAACCCCTTTAATTTCAAGATCGATTTGGAATCCTTCTGTAACTCCTTTGATCATGTTTGAAATTAATGAGTTTGTTGTACCGTGTAATTGTTTGGTGTGTTTTTCTTCGTTTGCACGAACTGTTGTAACTTGGTTGTTTTCTACATTGATTGTGATTAAAGGACTGAATTCTCTAACAAGAGTTCCGTGTTTTCCAGAAACAGTAACTTTGTTTCCTTCAACAGTAATAGTTGTTCCAGCAGGAACGTTGATAACACGATTTCCAACACGAGACATACTAATTACCTATTATCAAATGTAAGCGATAACTTCACCACCTACATTTTCCTTTCTAGCTTCTTTTCCTGTCATAAGTCCTTTTGATGTAGAAATAATAACTGTACCAAATCCTGAAATAACACTTGGAATTTCTTCAGCTTTAACATAAACTCTAAGACCTGGTTTTGAAACTCTCTTAAAGTCAACGATAGCTGATTTATTTTTCTTGTATTTTAATGTAACAACAATATTTTTATCTACGCCTTCACCTTCGATTGCGTATGATGCAATGTACCCTTCATCTAAAATAAGCTTAACGATAGCTTCTTTTTGTTTTGAATAAGGAATTGTAACTGTTTTATGTTTTCTAATGTTAGCGTTCTTAATACGAACAACTAAATCTGCAATTGGATCTGTAATAAACATAATTATCAACTCGCTTTCTTCATACCTGGAATCTTACCTTCGTGAGCAAGATTTCTAAAACAGATACGACATACTTTATATTTTCTTAATACTGAGTGTGGACGTCCACATAATTCACAACGTGTGTAAGCACGTGTTGAGAATTTTGGGTGACGTTTTGCTTTCTCAATTAATGCTTTTCTAGCCATTATTTAGCTCCTTTTTTGTCAAATGGTACACCGATTGATTCAAGTAATGTTCTTGCTTCTGCATCAGTTTTTGCGTTTGTTACAATAATAACATCAAGTCCCTTGATTCTACGAATTTTGTCAAATTCGATTTCTGGGAAGATGATTTCTTCCTTAATTCCAAGGTTGTAGTTTCCTCTTCCGTCAAATGCTTTAGGATTTGCACCACGAAAGTCACGAATACGAGGCATTGCCACGTTAATTAATTTGTCTAAGAAATCTCACATTCTGTCTCTACGAAGTGTAACTTTTCCACCCATAGGCATTCCTTCACGTAATTTTCATGAAGCGTTTGATTTTTTAGCTGTTGTTTGATATGGTTTTTGTGATGAAATTAATGTTAATTCATTTAAAACTTCTTCGATTGCTTTTGAATTATTAATTTCTTTTCCAGCAGTCATGTTTAATACAACTTTTTCAATTCTAGGAACTTCCATTGATGATTTGTAATTGTATTTTTCTTTTAAAGCAGGAACTGCTTTTTCTAAATAAACATTTTTAAGCATATTAGATTTCCTTTCCTGTCTTTCTTGCTACTCTTACTTTGTTTCCTTTAGCATCAATTTTGTATCCTAATTTTGAAGATTGGTGTGGTTTGTCTTTTGTTGCTTTTTTAACTAATAATTGCACGTTTGAAACATGAATTGGAGCTTCTTTTTCTGTAATTGAACCATCTTGGTTTTGTTGTGAAGGTTTGTTGTGTTTCTTGATAAAGTTTAATCCTTTAACAATAACTCTGTTTTCGTTGTGTAATACTTTTTCAATTGTTCCTGTTTGACCTTTTTCTTTACCGGCAATAACGATTACTTCGTCATTTTTTCTAAGTTTAATTTTGTTCATAATTTGTTTTCCTTAAATCCTATAATACTTCTGGTGCAAGTGAAACAATTTTAGGGAATTTTTCACGTAATTCACGAGCAACTGGTCCGAATACACGTGTTCCACGTGGTGTTAAATCTTCCTTAAGTAATACTACAGCGTTATCATCAAAACGAATGTATGAACCATTATCACGGTGTACTCCGTATGATGTTCTAACAACGACTGCTTTAACAACTTGACCTTCTTTTACCATTCCATTTGGAATAGCTTTTTTAACTGAACATACAATAATATCACCAATGTTTGCTACTTTCTTTCTTGACCCACCTAAGATACGGATAACTCCGATTTCTTTAGCACCTGAGTTATCAGCAACGTTTGCTTTTGATAATTCTTGTAACATTAGTTTTGTCCTTCTGTAGCTGCTTGTTTAACTTCAACTAGTCTGAAGTGTTTTGTTCTTGAAAGTGGTCTAGTTTCCATGATTAAAACGATATCACCTAGTTGAGCAACTTGATTTTCATCGTGTACTGCAAATCTCTTTGTAGATTTGAAACGTTTTGAATATAATGGGTGTGTTTTGTATGTGTCAACTGCAACAATAATTGTTTTAGCTGATTTACCAGCAGAAACAACTGTACCAACAAGTGTTTTTCTTGTGTTTCTTTCCATAATTATTTAGCTCCTTTTTTTTCATTTAAAGCTGTAAGAGCTTTAGCAATGTCTTTTCTAATAAGTGCAATTTTGTGTGTTTCTTTTAAATCACCTGTAACATTTCTGTATCTTAAAGTAAATAATTCTGCTTTAAGTTGAGCTACAAGAGTTTGTAATTCTTCAACTGATTTTTCTTTTAATTCGTTGTAAAGCATTATTTATCTCCTTCTTCTTTTTTAACGATTCTTCATTTAACAGGTAATTTGTGTCCAGCTAGACGTAAAGCATCACGTGCAACATCTTCTGGAACTCCACCAACTTCAAACATCATTGTGTCTACTTTAACTGCTGTATATCATAATTCTGGTGTACCTTTACCTGAACCCATACGAACTCCGATAGGTTTAGATGTTTTGGCAAAGTGTGGGAATATACGGATAATAACTTGTCCTTCACGACCCATTCTACGTGTAGCAGCAATACGAGCTGACTCGATTTGACGAGCTGTTACTCATGCTGATGTTGTAGCTTGTAATCCGAATTCACCAAATGCTACTGTGTTTCCTTTTGTAGCTCTACGTTTGTCGTGTTTAACAACAAATGGTTTTCTGTATTTTGTTCTTTTTGGTTGAAGCATTATTTATTTTCCCCTTCCAAAATTTCACCTAATGATACTCACACTTTAACACCGATAGCACCGTATGTTGTTCTAGCTGTTGCTGTAGCGTAGTCAACATTTTGTCTTAATGTATGTAATTTCATTTCACCTTCAGAATATCCTTCTGTACGAGCCATATCAACACCGTTAAGACGTCCACTAACTGATGTCTTAATTCCTTTTGCTCCAGCACGCATTGCATTTCTAATAGCAATCTTTTGTGCTGAACGGAAACTTTCACGGTTTTCTAATTTTGTAGCAATCATTTCTGCAAGTAATCTTGCGTTTAAATCAGGGTTTTTAAGTTCAACAACTTGAATGTTTACATTTAAGTTCTTGTTCTTTAAGTTCTTTTGTAATTGAACTGTTAATTCTTGAACATTTTTACCTTCTGTTCCAAGAATTGCTGCTGGTTTTGCTGTGTGAAGTACAACTGTAACTTTATTATCTCTGTTACGTTTAACTTCTACTTGACCAATTTGGTATTGACGTACTAATTTATCGAAAAATTTATAGATTTTAGCGTCTTCAACTAAATATGTTCCAAAGTTATCTTTGTCTGCAAATCATGTTGAGTTGTGTGCTTTTGTAACACCATAACGGAATCCATTTGGATTAACTTTTTGTCCCATATTAATTTCTCTCCTCTAATACTATTGATAAATTAGATGTACGTTTTAAGATTGAGTAAGCACGTCCTTGACTTCTTGGTTGGAATCTCTTAAGAGTAGGGCCTTCATTTACATAAACTTCTTTTACATATAATTTAGTTGCATCCATACCGTGGTTGTGTGTAGCATTTGCAACTGCTGATTCTAATAACTTGATAAAAATAGGAGCTGATTTCTTGTTAACGTTGTGTAGAAGTCCTAATGCAACAGTAACATCTTTTCCTCTGAAAAGGTTTGCTACCAATTTTGCTTTAGAAACACTAACTCTTTGTAATTTAACGTGTGCTTTTGCTTGTTGTGCCATTATTTCTTCTTACCTTTATCTGCACCATGACCTGAGAATGTTCTTGTTGGTGCGAATTCTCCTAATTTGTGTCCTACCATGTCATCTGTTACGTAAACTTCTAAGAATTGTTTTCCGTTGTGTACTGCGAATGTTAATCCTACGAAGCTTGGGAAGATTGTAGAACGTCTTGATCAAGTTTTAATTGGTTTTTTTGGTGCATTTCCTTCAACGATTGCATCTACTTTTTTAAGTAAGTGTTCGTCAGCAAATGGACCTTTTTTAAGACTACGTGCCATTATTTAGAATCCTTTCTTCTTCTTAAAATAAGTTTATTTGAAGATTTCTTAGTTTTTCTTGTCTTAACTCCAAGAGCTTTCTTACCTCAAGGTGTAAGTGGAGCTTTACGTCCAACTGGTTGCTTACCTTCCCCTCCACCATGTGGGTGGTCTACAGGGTTCATAACTGATCCACGTACTGTTGGTCTAATACCTTTATGTCTGTTGATTCCAGCCTTACCAACATTAACAAGTAAGTGTTCTTCGTTTCCTACAACACCAATTGTTGCACGACAACGAGCTAAAATACGACGTGTTTCACCTGATTTTAATCTTAACACTACGTATTTACCATCTTCGTCTTTACCTAAGATTTGTGCAGAAGTTCCAGCTGAACGAGCTATAACCCCTCCACCTCCTGGTTGCATTTCAATGTTGTGTACGAATGTACCTTCAGGAATGTTTGCAAGTGGTAATGAGTTACCTACCATAATATCAGCTTCTGTTCCTGAAACTACGATTTGTCCTAATTTAATACCTTTAGGAGCAAGGATGTATCTTTTTTCTCCATCTGCATATGCTAATAAGCAAATGTTTGCTGATCTATTTGGATCATATTCAATTGTTTTAACAATTGCAGGGATGTTATCTTTGTTACGTTTGAAGTCTACAATTCTGTAGAATCTTTTAACACGCCCTCCGTGATGTCTAACAGTAATCTTACCTTGATTGTTACGTCCAGCGTTGTTTCTTAAATTCACTAAAAGTGATTTTTCTGGAGCGTGACCTGATAAGTTTGTTCTGTAATCAAGAGAAGACATGTTTCTACGACCATTTGTCGTTGGCTTATAATGTTTAATCGCCATTGTGTCTTTTCTCCTTTTGCTTAAAAATAGTTGGGGGTCTGTCTTTTAAGCAAGCTTTTTTACCCCATTAAATTAAATTGTTTTCCGAAAGTTCATCGGAGTATTATTATTCTCCACCAACTTTACGTTTTGTAGTAGCTTTTTTAGCAACTGTTTTTGTTGCTTTTGTAGCTGTTGATTTTTTAGCAGCTAATTTAGCAGCAGCTTTCTTTTCAACATCAGCGCTTTTAGCAGCTCTGTCAGCTTTTGCAGCTTCTTTTGCTTTAGTTTCTTCAGCAACTAATGTTGCTTCTTCTTCATCAGCTGGTAAGTAGTTCATATCTGAACCAGCTTTTAAAGTAACCATAGCTTTCTTATAACGGTTTGTAAATCCGTGGAAACGTCCAACATTTTTAGGTTGTTTTTCAACTTTAATTGTTCTAACTGATTCAACTTTTACATTAAAGATTGTTTCGATAGCTTCAGCGATTTGGTGTTTGTTAGCTTTGTAATCTACTTTGAAAGTATAAACACCGTTAGCTCTTTGAATATCTGATTTTTCTGTAAGAACTGGTGCAATGATAACTCTTGTTAATTCCATTATTTAACTTTCCCTTCTAATAGTTTTAAGCTTTCATTTGAAATAACCATAACGTCTGCTCCGATTAATCTTTCAACTGTTAATGAGTTAGCTTTTGATAAAACAACGTTTGAGATGTTTCTTGCTGATTTGTAAACTGTTTCACTTTCAGTAACGATTAATACGTTTCTTAAGTTGCTTAAGTTTAATTCAGCTAATTTAGCAGCCATAGCTTTTGTTGATACTGCTTCTAAAGCAAGATCATCAACTAATACTGCATTGTCTTGAGCTAATAATGTTAATGCTGAAATGAATGCAGCAAGTTTAACTTTCTTATTAACTTTTAATGAGTAGTTTCTGTTGGCTGTAGGACCAAATGCTCTACCACCACCAACTCAGATAGGTGTACGTGTAGAACTTGTTCTTGCACGTCCTGTACCTTTTTGTCTTCATGGTTTTTTACCTGAACCAGAAACTTCTGCACGTGATTTAACTTTGTGTGTTCCTTGTCTTCTTGAAGCTCTTTCTGAAAGAATTGAATCGAAAATTGCTTGTTCGTAAATTTTTTCACTTGCGAATAATTTAGCAGGTAATTCAGCTTTGTAAGCAGCTTTTGTAACATTCTTGTCTTTAGCAACTGTTACTTTAGCTGATTTAGGAGCAGTAGCTTTTTTAGCTGTTGTTGCTTTTGTTGATTTTTTAACTGTTTCAGCCATAACTATTTATCTCCTTTTTCTTCAGCTTCTTGGATTAATGCTGATAATTCAGTTGAGTTCATTCCAACTGTAACTTCAATGTTGAATTTTTTAGCTTTTTCGATTAATTCGTTCATTAACATAACTTCTTCAATGTCAACAAGTTTGATTCCTTCACGGTTTGGAAGACCTTTAACAGCTTCCTTAACTACTACGAAAGATTTTTTAGGTCCTGGAATTGAACCTTTAATTAAAATTAAATTGTTTTTCACATCAACTTTAACGATTTCAAGGTTTTGAACTGTTGTTTTAACATTTCCAAGTTGCCCTGGCATTGTCATACCTTTAAACACTCTGTTACCTGCGATGTCCCCAAGTGATCCAGTTTGTCTAACAGGTTGAGATCCTCCACCTCCACCGTGAGATTTAGGTCCAATGTGTTGATTGTGTCTTTTAATTGTTCCGGCGAATCCTTTTCCTTTTGATGTTCCTGTAACATCTACTAATTCACCTGATGTAAATATGTCAGCTTTAATTTCACTTCCAAGTTCATAACCTGACATATCACGAACTTCTTTAACGAAGCGCTTAGGTGTTGTATCAGCTTTTTTAAAGTGACCTAATTCAGGTTTGTTAACACGATTTGCTTTTTTATCAAATACAGCAAGTTGAGTTGCAACGTAACCATTTTTGTCAGCTGTTAAAACTTTTGACACAACATTTGGTTGTACTTCTATTACAGTAACTGGAACACTTTTACCAGATTCTGTAAAAATTTGAGTCATACCAACTTTACGTCCTAAGATTCCTTTCATTTGTTCTCCTTAAATTGGGTATTAAATTTATTTTACTCTAACTTGAATATCCACACCAGCTGGTAATTCAAGTCTGTTTAATTTATCTTGTGTTTCAGCAGAAGGATTGGTAATTACAACTAATCTTTGGTGTGTTCTGCTTTCGAATTGTTCACGTGATTTCTTGTTAATGTGAACAGATCTTAAGATAGTAACTTCATCTCTTTTTGTAGGTAAAGGAATTGGTCCACTAACTTTTTCAGCACCAGCTGATTTTGCTACTGTAAAAATCTTCTTAGCAGCTTGATCAACTAATGAGTGGTCAAACCCTTTAACTTTGATATTTAGTTTACTCATGTGTTGTCTCCTTTTGTTCTTTTGAACAATAGCTCCTTTTAAAAAACCTAACTCGTCCTCGACAACTGAATCTTGGCAAGCTAGCAACCTTTAAAAATCACAGCTATAGTTGCTTTTGTATTATATTGAAAAAATAAAAAAACAGAAAGGTTTTTTCTGCTTATTTTTTTAACAACTGCTCTTGGTGTATCACGAAGGCTATTATGAGATTTTTTTACTAATTCAGTTGCTTAAAATTTGCATTGGCATGTACTCGTAACCACGTTCTAAAATCTCGTCACCTTGAAGTAATAACATAGTTGGTACCTTAAGTATTTTTCATTTATTATCATGTTCTCTAAATAATTTAGCTTCTTCAGCATCGATATTAATGAAAGTGATTTTGTTATTATGCTCATATTCATTTGCTACTGATTCAACAATTGGTTTCATCATCTTGCAATCGCCGCATCAAGTGGTTGTAAAATTTAAAAATAAAAGATGATCAGCAGGGTTAGTTTCAATAACAGCTTGTGCATCTTTTCAAGACATTTGTTTAAACATATTTTCTCCTTTATAAATAAAAACACATTTATCTGTATTATTTTACAGTATAAATGTGTTTTTTGAATTATTAAATTGTAGTTAATGTTAAAGCTACCATCGGGTCTTTATCTTTAAGTTTAAAGATCTTTTTACGGATAGTTTTTCTTAATTTTTCATTAACTTCTCTCATTGAGGTAAATGTTTTAGTCTTAAATACTTCAACAATTAAATCTGTAATTAATGCATTAGTTTCTTCAATTTCACTTTGGTCAATTACACCAATATAGCTGATATGTAATTGTCCAACAATTTTCTTAGTTTTAGGTGAGTAAAGACCATTAATAACTATAACTCCTTCTCTTCCTAAAGCTTCTCTTTCAGCAATAACTTCTGAAGAAATATCACCTACTCCAAAACCATCAATAATGGTGTTTCCAACTTCTTTAATCTTACCATTGTGACTAAATAACTTATCACCTTGGAAGTGCGCTATTTTCCCGTTTAGTAGCACAACTGGATCGATACTTTGTTTCTTGCCTAGTTCATCACAAATGAATTCACTAGCCCCTACTAAATAACGATATAAACCTTGAGTCGGAATAAAGTAACTTGGTTTAAGGTGTTTTACTAAATTTAATAAATCTTCTTTAGTTGGACGCAAATAGAAGTAATCATTATCCAATATTTCATAAATATTAGGTGTGATTTTTGCAACTAAATCCATCATTTCAGCATACTTAGATTCAAGTCCATTTACTGGAGGCGCCATAAGGATCATAGTATCATCACTATTAAGTTTTAAATAAACATCTTTTTCTGAAGCAATTCTTTCAAAACGATTATATAAACGTTCAGTAGCTGCTGTAACTAAAATAACTGCATTATCATATTTTGTTATTGATTTATAATCAACTACTTCAGGTAGCTTAACATTATCACTAAATTTAGAAATTAAATAAAGTAAGTCAGCATATGTTTTTCCATAAGGAATGATTGGGCGATTGTGTTTGATAGCTAGATCAATTACTTGTTGTATTGAAACCATTTCCTCACCATAAGCCCCTACAATTATTCGTTTATCTTTAGCAGTATTTTCAAAGGCAGCATTAAGTTTAGGGTTTGATTTATATTTATCAATTGCCCGACCAGTAACATTGCTACGTCCTGCATCAGTTACTAAAGCAATAACTGGCTTGTGACTAAAATAGTTAGCTAGAGATTTAAAATTAGTTCTTCCATAAATGCCTAAATCACCTTCTACATAGTTAAACATAAAGATGTAATCACCTGCAGCTGTAGAAAAGTTAAATCCAGTGTTCCCTGGCATTGAACCAGTTAAATTAAATGGAATAACATCTACTGACCCAATTTTAGTTTTACCTCTTAAAGTATTGATTTTAAAGCTTTTTTGATCAATTCCATATTTTGAAATTCTTTCAAGCACCATAACTTTATTAAAGGCTGAAGTATAAATTTGCAAGTTAGGAATTTTCATTAATAATCAAGGTAAAGCTGAGAACGTTTCATTCTTAATATCAGTAATAAAGATACCTTTAATTTTATCCTTATTTTTAATTAAATAACTAAAGTCAGGAATTAAAGTATCCACACCATTATTTGCATCAATTGGTACCTTTACGCCTGCATTAATTACATAAATATCATTATTATGGTCAAAAATATAGCAGTTCTTACCATTTTCGTCTTGCCCACCTAGAGCAAAAATATTAACATTATCCATTATTTTCTCCTGTTGTATTATTTTGTGATTGTATGAAAATTAATAATTATTTATTAACTAGCTTAATTATAACATTAAAGCAAAAAAATATCCGCCACAATTAGCGAATATTTAAATAGTTAATTATTTAACAACGTGTTCTGTAATAACATCGTTTTCAACAACTAAGAATTGGTCACCTTTTTGAATTCCGTATGGTTCAAGAGCTGTAACAGCATTTTCGTGATCTTTCTTAATTAATGGGAATAAAGCTTCAGAATCAACAGATGTTCAAACACTTGAGTATGATCCAAAAGCGTTTACTAATAATGGGTTGTTAACTACACCGATGATTGTTGAATTTGGTCTAAATTTAGCAACTTCTTTTAATAATGTTCCAGTTCTAGACAATGTAACAACAAATTTGTATTTTCCATCTTTTGTTTTTTCAGCAATTTTGTAAGCGATTTGTGAACGTTTGTTTGATTGGTCTGAATTTGCTCAAACTTTTTCAAGTTGCACATCATAGTAGTTTCTTGCGTAGAATTCTTTTTCTGCTCTTCTTGAGATAGCAGACATTGTTTTAACAGCTTCAAGTGGGAATAATCCGTTTGCACTTTCTCCTGAAAGCATTGTTGAGTCAGCACCTAATTCAACTGCATAGTAAACGTCTGTTACTTCTGCACGTGTTGGGTGAGGTGAGTTTTCCATTGAGTCTAACATTTGTGTTGCAACGATAACTGGTTTACCAGCTTCACGACATTTTCTGATCATCATTTTTTCATAGTAAGGAACGTCGTAGTAAGGAATTTCAAGTCCTAAGTCTCCACGAGCAACCATGATACCATCTGATGCTTCAATAATTTCATCGATGTTTACACATCCTAGGTGAGATTCAATTTTTGAGAAAATTTGAATGTGGCTTCCACCATTTTCATCAAGTAATTTTCTTAATTCTTTAACATTACGTGCTGAGTTAACAAATGAAGCAGCAACGTAGTTAATTCCATTTTCAATTCCGAATTTAACGTCGTTGATGTCTTTTTCAGCTAAGAATGGTAATGAGAAGTCAACACCTGGTAAGTTAACACGTTTGTTTGTCTTTAATTTGTGTGTGTTTTCAGCTTTAACTTTAACGTATCCTTTACCTACTTCTGTAACAACTGTTGATAATTTACCATCATCAATTAAAACTTGGTTTCCAACAGCTAAATCTTGTGCCATATCGTAAGCAACTGTGATTTCTGTAGCTGTTCCTTCTAAAGTTTGGTATTTATCACTTGTTGTGTGAATTAAAACTTCAGAACCTGATTGTACTACTTGAGCACCATCCTTCATTTTTCCGATACGAATTTCTGGTCCTTTTGTATCTAACATTAATGAAACAGGGATTTTAAGTTCTTGTGAAACTCTTTTTCCTAATTTGAATTTGTTTAATTGTTCTTCGTGTGAACCGTGGCTAAAGTTAGCTCTAATTGTTGTAACACCATTTTCCACAAGTGAAAGTAACATGTCGTAGTTATCACTTGATGGACCGATAGTAGCTACTAATTTAGTTCTTTTATCAGTAATTTTCATAATACTCCTATAAGTAATTTTTATATATGTATTTTATCACTAATAACAACAATTTTAAAAATTTATTTCTTACCTATTTTTAGGACTTAAAGTTTTTAAAAAATGCATTTTGGCGCATTTATGTCAATGCGCAAGGCATAGAAAAAACCTTGTTAATTTGAAAATTAACAAGGAATGTTATTAAGCAATATTTTTTTCTTCTGCTTTAAAAATATTATTAAAGGTTTGGATACCTTGGGCATCATTTTGTGGGTAAAAACTTCTTACCTTACTTAGGTCATTTTTACTTGCCGCAAGTACTTGATAACCATAAGTATAATGAATTTGAACAGTATTATTTTGGAATTCTAAAGTAACTTTATCTCAATCAATTGCTGTTACCGGAGCTAAGATAAAGTCGAAATATTTCTTAAACCAAGTTTCTCGATCCACGCTAGCTTGGCTAGATTTCGTTATATCCGCTAGCATTTGATCATAACTTGCTTTAAATTTAGCTACTGAATCAAAGTCATGTGTAATATCAGATTCTTTAGCAGAAATCGAAATAGTATTACTTGATTGATATGAGTTAAATTCAGGGAACTTTTTAAAACCTGAAAGTGTGTATACTTTAGTTACACTGTCTTGTAATGAAGCATCTTGTGCTTTCATAGCACTTGTAACTGGGTAAGTTACTTCAAGATATAAAACACCCTCAAAATCGTTGGCATATGACTTAAATTTAATTAATGAATAATCATCTTTATTAAAAATTGCTGCTAATGGTTTAGATTTATCATATAGATAAAATTTTACCTTTGGTTTTTTACCATCATTATCAACTACTTCTTTTTGAGTTAATAATTCAACGATTTTTAATTCTTTACTTCAAACACCACTATCTCACTTTTCTTTTTCTTCTTTTAATTCTTCTTGCAGTCGATTACTTGCGTATTGTGATGCTAAGACATCTTGTTTTAAACTAGAGGTTTTTTGCAATTGATACTTATCTAATTCTTGTACTAGAGTTAATTTCTTTTGTTGCTGTGCAATTGAAATAGATGTTCCAATTATCCCACCAAGTGCAAAGGCCCCAATTATTCCATAGGCTATAAATAGCTTATTACTTTTCTTCATAATTTTCTCCTGATAAGGTATCATTAATATCATTAATTAAGTCATTAATTCCTATTTTAGTTTCGCTTGAGACAATAAAATATTGAAATGGCCCATATAACTGCCTAGCAGTTTGTATATCCTTTAATAATTGATGTTTTTCCTTTTGTTTTAATTTATCTGCTTTAGTATAAACGATTTTAAAAGGCACACCAACACGAGTTAAAAACTCAATTGGTTCAACGTCAGTTTTAGTAATCCCATGTCTTGCATCAATTAATAAATATAAACATTTTAGATTGCTACGATTAATAATGTATTCATCAATCATTTTGTTCATTTCAACTAAGATAGAATTTGACACTTTGGCATATCCATAACCGGGTAGATCAACAAAGACTGCTCCATATTCATTTTGAAAGAAGTTTAAAAGTTGTGTTCTTCCTGGTGTTTTAGACACTTTAGCTAGTTTCTTATTTGAAACAATCGTGTTAATTAATGAGCTCTTGCCCACATTTGAGCGTCCCCAAAAAGCGATCTCATTATAGGGATGCTCGTATCAATTTTCTTTTTTAGTAGCTGATTTTACGAATTTAAACATTGAATTTTTCCTTATGTCTGATTAATCTAGATTGATATTTAATATCTTGGCAATCTGGGACTATTAATATAGTTTCTAGCTCAGGATTTAATTCTTTATTTCCACAAGCTAATTCTAATTCATATCCATAGTCGCTATTGTTTCTGGCGCTACGAATTAGTCATCGTACCCCTAGTTCTTTAGCTAGGTGTGCGGTTAATTTAGTGGTATTTTGTAGCACAATTACCCTAGGCTCGTTTTGGTACAAGTCTTTTATAATTTGATAATTTTTGCTAACCTGCGAGCAATTATCCTTATCAGGGTTTCATGTTACTACAAGGTAAAGTCAATCAAACAATTGCAAGGCTTTAGTCACAATTGCTTGGTGTCCTGGATGGAATGGATCAAATGATCCGGCATACAAGGCAGTTTTATTATTTAGCATAGATTTCTAATGCATCACGTGCAATAACTAATTCTTCATTAGTACGGATAACGAAAACTTTAACTTCACTATCTGGTGTAGAAATTAATGCATATTCATCAAATGGTGCAGTATTTGCTGTATTATCTAGCTTAATGTTTTTGAAAAATAGCTTATCAATTACCATTTGTCTAATTAATGCTACGTTTTCACCAATTCCAGCAGTAAATACTATAGCGTCTGGATTTCCACCAATTTTGTTAGCGTATAAAGCTGTATAGTCAGCAATTTTTTGTGCATATAGTTCTAGAGCGAAAGCTGCATCTTCATTTCCGTTACGAGCAGCTGCTGTAATATCACGCATATCACTTGAAACTGTTGAAACTCCGTATAAACCACTTTGTTTGTTTAGCACATTAGTAAATTCTTCAATTCCCATACCTGTTTGTTTGCATACGAATTCATGGATTGAAGGGTCAATATCACCACTTCTAGTTCCCATCATAATTCCAGCTAGTGGTGTTAGTCCCATTGAAGTATCAAATGATTTTGAATCTTTGATAGCACATAAACTACCACCATTTCCTAAGTGTAAGTTAACAAATGTTACAGTTTCTTTGCCTAGGATTTGAGCTAGTTTTTCTGAGATGTATTGGTGTGAAATTCCATGAGCACCATAACGTTTGATTTTGTATTGTTCAGTTAATTTTTTAGGGATTGCATATGTTGCATTAACTTTATCTATTGTTGTGTGGAATGCTGTATCAAAGTCAGCAGATAATTTAGCGTGTGGGAAAACTTTTCTAAATCCTAAAATCGCTTGAACTGCTCCTGGGTTATGTAAAGGTGCATACATTGAACATTCATCAATTAAAGCAATTTCTTTATCTGTTACTTTAGTTGTGCGATCAAAATATGTTCCACCTTGCACAATTCTAAATCCAATGTTAGAGATTTCATCAGGATTAGAAATTAAGTTAATTTCTTGCATTAATTTATATAACTCATTAACTGCTTCTTCGTGTGTAGGCATAGCTACAACTCTTTCATATTTTTCACCATTGTATTTTAAAACGATGTTTCCTTCTGGTAAGGTAATTCTTTCAGCAATACCGCTAGCAATTAGTTCTAAAGTTTCTTTATCAAATAAACTTAATTTAATTGAACTACTTCCAGCATTAATAACTAAAACTTTTTGATTCATTTCTTTCTCCTTTATTACTTTTAATAAGCATTTGCTTATTTCAAATTTACAAGCTTATTTTTTAAAATAGCTATTAATTAATAGCTAAATTATACCAATTATTCAATTTTTTATCATAGGATAAAGCTATAAAAAAGTACTTATCTTATTATCCGATAAGTACCTAATTGCGTGTAATTAAAATTGTAAAATTAAACTAATTCAATAATTGCCATACGTGTTGAATCACCTTGACGACGAGGTAATTTAATAATTCTTGTGTATCCACCATTTCTTTCAGCGTATTTTGGTGCAATATCTTCGAATAAGTATTTTAATACTTCTTTTCCATCTTTTGTTTGGATTGGACGTAAATAAGCAGCAACAGCACGTCTATTAGCTAATGTTGGGTTTTTAGCCTTTTGAATCATTCTTTCAGCGTGTCTTCTTACTTCTTTTGCTCTTGTTAAAGTTGTTACGATTCTACCGTTAACGTATAATTCGCTCACTAATGAACGCATTACACCATTTCTTCATTTTGTATCACGTGAATAAATTTGAGTTGGATTTGCCATATTACTCATCTCCTTCTTTTAATTCGTAACCATATTCTTTTAATTTGTCTATGATTTCTTGAATTGACTTTTTACCTAAGTTCTTTGTTTGTTCAAGTTGGTTCAATGTAAGTTCTCTAATTTGAGATAATTTAGTTCTCTTAATTCTCTTAAGAGCATTTGCTGAACGAACTGAAAGTCCCATTTGAGCAATATCTAAATCATCTTCTTCTTTTTCTTCAACCTTTGGTGCTTCTTCTTCAAAAATGTCAAGTTTCATGTCTTCTACTGATCCAATTACTTGGAATAATCCCATTAAGATTTCAGCAGCTGATTTAATAGCATCTTTAGCTTTAACAGTTCCATCTGTGTGGATTGTAAAGTCTAATTTTTCTTCTAGTTTTGGTGATGATGAGTTTAATTCAGAAACTGAATATGCAACTTTTGTAATTGGTGAGAAGTTTGAATCAATAGCAATAAAGTTAACCTTTTTAATGTCTGTTAAAGCTGCTAATTCTGCTTCTCTTCTTGATACATAAGCTTTGTTTTCATCAAATGACATATATCCACGTCCAGGACGTAAATATAATTCTAGATTTAATGCATTTTCACTTGAAACTGTTGCTAGATACACATTGTGATCTAGAACTTGCACACTTGGATTATTAACAACTTTTAATGATCTAGCTGTCACAGGTCCAATCGCGTTTGAAGATAAAGTTACCTTGATAATTTCATTATCTGAAACTTCATTGGCATCATATGTGAATCTAACTTTTCTTAGGTTCATAAATAAACTTGGTACATCTTCGACTACATCTTTAATAGTTTGGAATTCATGTGTAACACCTTCGATTCTAACGCAGAATGGTGCTAGTGCTGTAACACTTGAAAGAAGTGTACGTCTAAGTGCAACTCCTAAAGTGTTAGCATATCCTCTTTCTAAACCTTGTAAAGAAAATGTAGTTTCATATTCACTAGTTTCTCTAATTTGTGGTTTTTCTAAATAATTTGGTTTTTTAAATTTTTCCATTGTTTGTACCTTCCTTTATGTTTACGAATTATTTCTTCATACGTTCACGTTTTAAAATACGTTTTGGAGGTCTTGTTCCGTTGTGTGGAACTGGTGTAACGTCCTTGATTTCTGTAACTGTAATTCCGCTAACTTCGATTTGTTTTCTTGCAGCGTCTTTACCAGCTCCAAGTCCTTTTAATTCAACTTTAACTGTTTTGATTCCGTGTTCTTTAGCGGCTTCTGCAGCAGCTTGTGCAGCTAATCCAGCAGCATATGGAGTCTTTTTCTTTGTACCTTTGTATCCAATTGCTCCAGCTGATGATCAAGCAATAACATTACCATTTTCATCTGCAAATGTAACAATTGTATTTTGGTTTGTTGAGTGGATGTGTGCAACACCACTTGTAATGTTCTTTTTCTTTGTCTTACGTGCCATGATTATTTACCTTTCTTTCCAGCAACTGTTTTTCTAGGTCCTTTACGTGTACGAGCGTTTTTCTTAGTACTTTGTCCACGTACAGGTAATCCTTTACGGTGTCTCATTCCACGGTAACATTTAATTTCCATTAAACGTTTAATGTTTAAGCTTACTTCTCTACGTAAGTCACCTTCAGTTGTATATTCTTTAGCAATTTCACGGATTCTTGATAATTCTTCTTCTGATAAATCTTTTACACGAGCATCTTCACTGATGTTTGCTTTAGCACAGATTTCTTTTGCTAATGAGTTTCCAATTCCATAAATGTATGTTAATGAAATAACAACACGTTTATTGTTAGGAATTTCAACGTTTAAAATTCTAGCCATTTAATTTCCCTTCTTATCCTTGTCTTTGTTTGTGTTTTGGTTGTTCACAAATAACACGGATAATTCCTTTACGTTTGATAATTTTACAGTCTTTACACATTTTTTTAACACTTGCTCTAACTTTCATTAGTTCTCCTTTATTTGTGTCTGTATGTAATACGTCCTTGAGTTAAATCATAAGGACTTACTTCTACATCTACTGCATCTCCAGGTAAGATTCTAATGTGATTTACTCTCATTTTACCTGAGATATGCGCTTTAATTACTACGCCATTTTCTAATTCCACAGAATAATCATCTGTTGAATATGCTTCTTTAACAATGCCTGTTAGTTTAATTGCGTCTTTAGCCAATTAAATTCCTTTCGTCAGAATGACACCTTTGCCATTCTTTATTAGTACTGTATGTTCATAATGTGAATTATTACTTCCATCGGCACTAATTACAGTTCATCCATCCTTAAGAGTTTTGATCTTAGGATATTGCGTAATCATTGGTTCAATACAGATAACCATGCCATCTCTTAGCAATGGTCCTGTACCTTTTACACCATCGTTTGGAACATAAGGATCTTCATGTAACTTACGTCCAATTCCGTGGCCACAGAATTCAGCTGGTGTATAAAATCCATTTTCTTTAATGCATTTACCAATAGCATAAGAGATGTCTCCGACTCTTGCACCTTTTTTGATAGCTTTAAATCCAGCATAAAATGATTCTTTTGCTATATCAATTAATTTTTGATCAGCTGCTGAGATTTGGCCAACCCCTTTAGTAAATGCGCTATCACTATTATATCCTTCTCAAATGCAACCTAAGTCAACACTAACTAAGTCACCTTCTTTAAGAACATAATCGCTTGGTATACCATGTATCAATTGTTCGTTTACAGATATACATGCTGTAGCAGGAAAGCCATATAAACCTTTAAACGCAGGTTTAGCTCCCCGTTTTATTATTTCTTTAAAAGCCAATTGATCAATATCTTTTAAAGAAACACCTGGTCTTACAAAGTCCCATATAACTTGTTTGACTTCTGCCAAGATTTTACAAGATTTAGAAATTTTTTCGATTTCTGCTGGATTTTTAATAGTTATCATAGTAAAAATCCTTTCTACTTTATTCTAAAGTTTTTATATTTTATCATTTTTTTCAATTAATTTAAGAACTTTATCCGCCACTAAATCAGGGGTTTGTGAAGCATCTATCACATTTAATTCGTTTAAATTAGCATAATAATCTAATAATGGTTTAGTTTGTTCTTCATATAAATCTAATCTATGTGCGATTCTTTCTTCTGTATCGTCTTGTCTTTGAATTAATTCTCCACCACATAAGTCACATGTACGATTGTCTTTTGAAGGTTTGTATTTTACATGGTAACTTTCAGCACATTTTGAACAAGTTCTTCTTCCACTTAAACGATCTAAAATAATTGCTTTGTCAACTTTTAGTTCGACAACCACAAATTTAAAGTCAGTTAATGTTTTTAAAAATTCTGCTTGAGCTATTGTTCGAGGGAAACCATCAAGAATAAAATATTTATTTTCTTTCTTTAATTTTTCTAGTGCATTCTTAACGATTGCATTAGTAATTTCATCAGGTACATATCCACCTGTTGTAACAATATTTTTTACTTTTAATCCTAATTCTGTTTGTTCTTCTATTTCTTTTCTAAATATATTTCCTGTAGAAACGTGGATTAAATTGCTTTTGCTTGCAATTAATGAGGCTATAGTCCCTTTTCCAGCTCCAGGCTGCCCCATAAAAATAATGTTAGTTTTTAAATTGTTTATCATAATAGTCCTTCGACGCTATTAGCTTCATAGTTTTCGATATTTTTCATTGATTCTCTCTTAGCTTTAGCTAATCTATATGTTTTTCTACGAGCTTGTAATTGGCTCACTGTTTCTAGTGATACACTAACTAAAATCATTAATCCTGTACCACCGAATGAAATTACGCTTGGTAGAATTCCAGCCATAATTTCAACAAATTGCATTCCACCTAATATTAGTAAATAAATAGATGAGAAAACACTTAATCTAAACACAATAGCAATTAAATAGTCTTGTGTTTCTTCTCCAGGTCTAACTCCTGGAATAAATGTTGAATTCTTTGCAAAGTCTTCAGCAATTTTATCAACTTTAGATTGTTGAATCCCCATTACTAAAGAGAATGCAAAAATAATAACTAATAAGAGTGTAAATCCAATAGGTTGTGTAAATTGTAAGTTTTGGTTAATTCATTGTTTAGAAGCATTGGTATCTGGAAGTATATTAGCAATCATAGTAGGGAATGATAAAACCATCATAGCGAAAATAATAGGCATAATTCCACCTGGGTTTAATTTAATAGGTAAATTACCCATATCTTTTTTACTCTTTGATCTACCCGCCCCGATTTGTTGAATAGGTATATGTCTTTCAGCTGTATAAACAATCGCAATAATCATAATGATTACTAAATACACTAGGATGTATGTTGAAAAGTTTACAATACCTACTAATGAACTAGAAAGTTTTGAAGGTTCTAATCCAATGTAGTGAATAAATGCTTCTTTAAACTGAAATGGAAGTCTGGCAGCAATCCCTGTAAAGATAATTAAGCTCGTTCCATTTCCAACACCTTTATTTGTAATTTGCTCAGAAATAAAAAGAGCAAATAATGAAGTAGCAGTAAGAATAACTGGAAGTATAAAATAAGCCATTGTAGCTTCAGATATTCCTGTACCTGCTAGATCGAATCCAATAAATGAATTTCTTCCTCCAGCTGTTAAAGTCTTAAGTAAGAAGACAGCTTGAGGGTATGAAATAATAAGAGTAAGAAATCTTGTGATTACATTTATCTTTCTTCTTCCTTGAGGTCCGCTTTGACTTAATTTATGAACTGGTGGGAAGATTTTGGATTGAAGGATCATCATTATCAATGAGGCATTGATGAATGGGCTGATTCCTAAGGCAAATAATGAAAATTGTCTTAATCCACCACCACCAATTAAGTTAAGGGTGTTTAAAAATGAGTTATTACCTATTTCATCTGCATTAACTAGTCTTACAAATGGAACAGTAATTGTTGTACCCATAATATAAATTATCAAAAGGAATGAGGTAAAAATAACCTTCTTGGTTAATTCTTTATTGCTTCAGAAATTATTTCATTGGTTCTTTATTTTAAATATTAAAGTGCGCAAAATTTCCCCTTTTTTTGTATTACAGCGTAATTATATCTTATTTTTGAAAATAAAAAAACGCCTTTAGCGTTATTTATATGTTCATTGAAAACTGAATAGTAATTAAATAATTCATTAAAATGTCTGAATACATTAACTTTTAAACCTATCAATTTATTAGTAATGGTCAGCTGAATGTATTACTACACTTACACTTCCATCCTATCAACCTCGTAGTCTACAAGGAATTTCAAGGGAATACTTATCTCTGAGGAGGCTTCCCACTTAGATGCTTTCAGCGGTTATCCCTTCCGTACTTAGCTACCCAGCTATGCTCCTGGCGGAACAACTGGAACACCAGCGGTACGTCCACTCCGGTCCTCTCGTACTAAGAGCAGCTCTCATCAATATTCCAACGCCCACATCAGATAGGGACCGAACTGTCTCACGACGTTCTGAACCCAGCTCGCGTACCGCTTTAATTGGCGAACAGCCAAACCCTTGGAACCGACTCCAGCTCCAGGATGCGATGAGCCGACATCGAGGTGCCAAACCTTGCCGTCGATGTGATCTCTTGGGCAAGATAAGCCTGTTATCCCCAGGGTAACTTTTATCCGTTGAGCGACTGCCGTTCCATGACGTACAGCCGGATCACTAAGTCCTGCTTTCGCACCTGCTCGACTTGTAAGTCTCGCAGTCAAGCACACTTCTACCTTTGCGCTCTGCATACGGTTTCTGACCGTATTGAGTGTACCTTTGAACGCCTCCGTTACCTTTTAGGAGGCGACCGCCCCAGTCAAACTACCCACCACGCACTGTCTCCCCACCGGATAACGGTGGCAGGTTAGAAACTCAACATACCAAGGGTGGTATTTCAAGGTCGACTAATCTAGAACTGGCGTCCTAGCCTCAAAGTCTCCCACCTATCCTACACATGTTAGGCCAAGTTTCAATACGAAGTTGTAGTAAAGCTCCATGGGGTCTTTTCGTCTTGATGCGGGTACCCAGCGTTTTCACTGGGACCATAATTTCACCGAGTCCAATGTTGAGACAGTTGAGAGATCATTGCGCCTTTCGTGCAGGTCAGTATTTAGCCGACAAGGAATTTCGCTACCTTAGGACCGTTATAGTTACGGCCGCCGTTCACCCGGGCTTCACTTCAATGCTTCGCGTAAGCTAACAAATCCGCTTAACCTTCGGGCACTGGGCAGGCTTCACCCCCTATACTTCATCTTACGATTTAGCAGAGAGCTGTGTTTTTGATAAACAGTTGCCCCTCACAATTTACTGTGGCCAACCGAAGTTGGCACCCCTTCTCGCGAACTTACGGGGTTAATTTGCAGAGTTCCTTAACATTGGTTTTCTCGCTCGCCTTAGAATACTCATCTTGGGAACGTGTGTCCGTTCTCGGTACAGGCACCTTTTGTTTTATAACGCTTAGAAGCTTTTCTTGGAAGTATGAAATCACACAATTTGCCACAAGTGGCTCTACATAATGACTCCCGGTTATAGAATACGCATTTAACTATATTCACCAGTAATCACTTATCCCTAAATCCGATAATAGGTAGTGCTATCCTTCTTCGTCACTCCATCACTTACGCAGGTGGTACAGGAATATTAACCTGTTGTCCATCGGATACGCTTTTCAGCCTCTCCTTAGGTCCTGACTAACCCTGGGTGGACGAACCTTCCCCAGGAAACCTTTCCCAATAGGCGTTGAGGATTCTCACCTCAAATCGTTACTCATACCGGCATTCTCACTTCTTAACGCTCCACCAGTCCTCACGGTCTGACTTCGCCGCATTAAGAACGCTCCTCTAACGTACTAAATGTACCCGTGGCTTCGGTATCGTGTTTTACTCCCGTTACATTATTGGCGCAAGATCTCTTGACTAGTGAGCTATTACGCACTCTTTAAAGGATGGCTGCTTCAGCCCAACCTCCTAGTTGTTTATGAAATCTCACAACCTTTCTGACTTAACACGATTTTGGGACCCTAGCTGACGATCTGGGTTGTTGCCCTCGCGAGCCGGGACGTTAGCACCCCGGTTCCGACTGCATGATAATACACAATGATATTCGGAGTTTGATTATAGTCAGTACCACTAGACGTGGCCATTCCATATTCAGTGCTCTACCATCAAAGTTTAACATCACACGCTAGCCCTAAAGCTATTTCGAGGAGAACCAGCTATCTCCAAGTTCGATTGGAATTTCTCCGCTATTCACAAGTCATCCGGGCACTTTTCAGCGTACTACGGTTCGGCCCTCCACTTGGGATTAACCAAGCTTCAGCCTGCTCATGAATAGATCACATGGTTTCGGGTATATGTCAACATACTAGTCGCCCTATTAAGACTCGATTTCTCTGCGGCTCCGCTTTTTCTGCTTAACCTCGCATGTTAACATAACTCGCCGGTCCATACTGCAAGATGTACGCCATCACCCATTAACGGGCTCTGACTAATTGTAAGTAAGTGGTTTCAGATTCTATTTCACTCCCTCCCGGGGTTCTTTTCACCTTTCCCTCACGGTACTAGTTCACTATCGGTGTCTGATTAGTATTTAGCCTTACCGGATGGTCCCGGCAGATTCAGACAGGGTTTCACGTGCCCCGCCCTACTCAGGATACTATCAAAAGTCCTTGCCATTTCGCATACGGGAGTATCACCCTCTATGCTTAGTTTTCCCAAACTATTCTGCTATAACAAAGATTTGTAACTTTATGTAGATAGTCCTACAACCCCAGTTTAAAAACTGGTTTGGGCTCTTTCACGTTCGCTCGCCGCTACTGATGAAATCATTTTTATTTTCTTTTCCTGTTGCTACTAAGATGTTTCAGTTCACAACGTGTCTCGCAAATGGAACTATTTTATTCATTCCATAGCAACTAGACATTACTCTAGTTAGGTTTCCCATTCGGAAATCCCCGTTTCGTTGCTTATATCCAGCTCCACGAGGCTTATCGCAGGTAATCACGTCCTTCATCGACTTTCAGACCCAAGGCATCCACCACAAACTCTTACTTATTTAAAAGTTGTAACAATATTTTCCTATTGTTGTTGATGTATTCAAAGACATTTTAACGAATTATTATTTCTAATAATTTCTCGGTATCACAAAACAAATTGACTAATTTATTTTTTGATGTCGTTGTTATATTAATATCTTTACTATTCAGTTTTCAAAGAACATTGAGAGAAAGTTCTCTCAAAACTAGATATATCCCATGACAAAATTATTTGTTTTATAAAAAGGTAATTAAGTAACAATAAATGTTATTTATGTGTACTCCGTAGAAAGGAGGTAATCCATCCCCACGTTCTCGTAGGGATACCTTGTTACGACTTCACCCCAGTCACCAGTCCTGCTCCGAGCAGTTGTCTCCGTAGTTGACTAAACCGACTTCGGGCATTACCAGCTCCCATGGTGTGACGGGCGGTGTGTACAAGACCCGAGAACGTATTCACCGTAGCGTAGCTGATCTACGATTACTAGCGATTCCGACTTCATGTAGTCGAGTTGCAGACTACAATCCGAACTGAGAAAGGTTTTTGAGATTTGCTCCATGTCGCCATATTGCTTCTCTTTGTACCTTCCATTGTAGCACGTGTGTTGCCCCACTCGTAAGAGGCATGATGATTTGACGTCGTCCCCACCTTCCTCCCAGTTACCCGGGCAGTCTCCTTAGAACATTTAACTAAGAATAAGGGTTGCGCTCGTTGCAGGACTTAACCGAACATCTCACGACACGAGCTGACGACAACCATGCACCATCTGTCATTCTGTTAACCTCCACTATATCTCTATAGCTTTGCAGAAGATGTCAAGAGTGGGTAAGGTTCTACGCGTATCTTCAAATTAAACCACATGCTCCACCGCTTGTGCGGATCCCCGTCAATTCCTTTAAGTTTCACTCTTGCGAGCATACTACTCAGGCGGATGATTTAATGCGTTAGCTGCGCCGATGGTTCCCATCAGCTAATCATCATCGTTTACGGCGTGGACTACCAGGGTATCTAATCCTGTTTGCTCCCCACGCTTTCGTCTCTCAGTGTCAATATGTGCCCAGTTAACTGCCTTCGCCAAGTTGATGTTCTTCCTTATATCTACGCATTTCACCGCTTCACAAGGAATTCCGTTAACCTCTACACAATTCTAGTTAGCCAGTATCCAACGCGATTTGGGGTTGAGCCCCAAGTTTTGACGCCAGACTTAACTAACAACCTACAGACGCTTTACGCCCAATAATTCCGGATAACGCTTGCAACCTATGTATTACCGCGGCTGCTGGCACATAGTTAGCCGTTGCTTTCTGATTTAGTACTGTCAAGATAATAGCATTTCCTCTACTATTTTTTCATCCTAAATAACAGCAGTTTACAACCCGAAGGCCTTCATCCTGCACGCTGTGTCGCTCCATCAGGCTTTCGCCCATTGTGGAAAATTCCCTACTGCTGCCTCCCGTAGGAGTCTGGGCCGTATCTCAGTCCCAGTGTGACGGATCAGTCTCTCAACCCCGTTAAACATCATAGCCTTGGTAAGCCATTACCTTACCAACTAGCTAATGTTCCGCACCCCGATCTTCTAGTGGAGCTTGAGGGCTCCTTTTATATAAGAAACATGCGTTTCTTATAAGTATCCGGTATTAGCGCTAATTTCTCAGCGTTATCCCAATCTAGAAGGTACGTTAAGTACGTGTTACTCACCCATTCGCCGCTAAGTTCCGAAGAACTCCGCTCGACATGCATGTATTAGGCACACAGCCAGCGTTCATCCTGAGCCAGGATCAAACTCTCGAAAAAATTGACTGTCATGTACATTGTATATATCTAGTTTTCAAAGAACTTTTGCTTCATTTAAGTTGCGATATTATTATATAACAGATTTTTATTTTATGAAATAAAAAGATAAATATTTTTTTATTTCATTCCGCAATACATTATCGCTTACTAAATGAGTAAACATATGATAACAAAAAAATCGCAAAGCGCGATTAAAAAAATTATTTTTTTATATAGTAGCTAATATTTCATTATATAGAGACTGATTATCAAGAATATAAGACTTCATGTTTTTCTTTCCTTGAGCTACATTTTCACCTTTATAGCTAAATCATGCACCTTTTCTCTCAATAATTCCATTTTCTAAGCCAATATCAACTAATTCACCTGACTTGTCAAGTCCGAGAGAGAAATATAATTCAGATTGCCCAGTTTTATAAGGTATAGAAAGCTTGTTCTTAACAACCTTAAATTTGATTTCACATCCTACTATATCTTTTCCTTCTACTATAGGAGATCCCTTTCTAACTTCAATTCTTACACTAGAATAGAATTTTAAAGCTCTTCCACCAGGTGTTGTTTCAGGGCTTCCAAAAATTACCCCTACCTTTTCCCTTATTTGGTTAATAAATATAATAGTAGTCTTATTTTTATTCAGATTTCCAGTAATTTTTCTCAGTCCTTTTGACATTAGTCTAGCTTGCGCACCAATTTGCAGATCAGTCATTTCACCATTGAGTTCAGCTTCTGGAACTAGAGCTGCAACACTATCAACAACAATTAGGTCAATTTTTCCTGTTTTAGCTAAAATATCAACTATTTCTAAGGCTTGTTCTCCTGAATCTGGTTGAGATAAGATTAATTTACTAATATCAACCCCAATTTTTTGTGCATATTCAGAATCAATAGCATGCTCTGCATCAATAAAAGCAGCAATACCTCCTTCTTTTTGTACTTCTGCAATTGCATTGAGCGCTAAAGTTGTTTTTCCCGAACTCTCTGGTCCAAATATTTCAATAATTTTGCCTTTTGGAAAACCTTTTATCCCTAGTATCTTATCTAAAATATAGCTGCCACTGTGAAATGTATCTATTGATATATAAGGTATATCTCCTAGTACCATAATAGATTCTTCCCCTAGTTTTTTGCTAATTTCTTTAATAGTTTCCTTGATGCTTTGAGAAATATTAGCTTCATTTTTGGTTTGTTCTAATTCTTTTTCTTCCATATAGTCCTTTCATTTATTTATCTAATAAATTAAAAAAGACAAATAAAGAACTGAAAGTGAACAAAAAATAAAAAAGTATGCATTTGCATGCACACTTTTGGTTTGTGAATAAATTATTTAATGATTCTTGTTACTGAACCAGCACCAACTGTACGTCCACCTTCACGAATAGAGAATTTTGTTCCTTCTTCTACAGCGATAGGAGCGATTAATTTAACTTTTAAGTTAACGTTTTCACCTGGCATAACCATTTCACGACCTGGTTCGAATTCAACTCCACCTGTTACGTCTGTTGTACGGAAGTAGAATTGAGGTTTGTAGTTTTTGAAGAATGGTGTGTGACGTCCACCTTCTTCTTTTTTAAGTACATAAATTGCAGCTTCGAATTCTGTGTGAGGAACGATTGATCCTGGTTTTGCAAGAACTTGTCCACGTTCTACGTCTTCACGGTTTACACCACGTAGTAATAATCCAGCATTGTCCCCTGCTTGTGCTTCTTTAAGGTTTTTACGGAACATTTCGATTCCAGTAACAACTGTTTTTTTAGTAGGTTTTAATCCAACGATTTCAACTTCGTCGTTTAATTTAAGTGTTCCACGTTCTACACGTCCTGTAGCAACTGTTCCACGTCCTGTAATTGTAAATACGTCTTCAACAGCCATTAAGAATGGTTTGTCAAATTCTTTAACTGGTGTTTCAATGTATGTATCAACAGCATCCATTAATTCCATAACTTTGTCTTCGTATTTAGCATCACCTTCAAGAGCTTTTAAAGCTGAACCACGGATGATTGGAGCATTGTCTCCGTCAAATCCGTATTCTGAAAGAAGTGAACGAATTTCCATTTCAACTAATTCGATCATATCTTCTTCACCTTCTAACATATCACATTTGTTTAAGAAAACAACGATACGAGGAACACCAACTTGTTTAGATAAAAGAATGTGTTCACGTGTTTGAGGCATAGGTCCATCTGTTGCAGCAACAACTAAGATAGCACCATCCATTTGAGCAGCCCCTGTAATCATGTTTTTAACGTAGTCAGCGTGACCTGGACAGTCAACGTGAGCATAGTGACGTTTTTCTGTTTGATATTCGATGTGTGAAGTATTAATTGTAATTCCACGTGCTCTTTCTTCTGGAGCATTGTCGATTGAAGCGTAATCACGAGCTTCTGATAAACCTTTTTTAGCTAAAACTGTAGCAATAGCAGCAGTTAAAGTTGTTTTACCGTGGTCAACGTGTCCGATTGTACCAACGTTAACGTGTTCTTTTGAACGATCAAAATCTAATTTTGCCATATTTGTAATCCTTTCTATATAAATATAATTAGATATTATTTTTTTATTTAAGTTATTTTTGTTTTAGCGCTAAAACCAACCTTAAGTCTGGTCTTTCATCCAGATCCTGTCCGTTTATATTAGCAATGTAATTTTATCAAATTTTTTATATTTCAAGAAAAATGTAATTATTTTATTAATTGCTTGAAAATGCACTCAAAAAGTACATTTTAAAATAATTTCATTTGGTTTGTTTCGTTTAAATAATCTAGAATTCCTAATTCTTCATTTAAATATTTATATAAGCTAGCATTGACTCCACTACGTTTTTTGAAATCTTCCTTAGACATATAAGGAGCTTCTTCTCTTCCTTGTATTATCTTAGTTGCCACTGCTTCACCTAGTCCCCCAATTGCAGAAAAAGGTGGAATTAAGGTTTTGTGTTCACGATCAACCACTCATTCTGTAGCAAGCGATCTAGTTAAATCGATATTTGAGATATTAAATCCTCTAGCATATAGCTCACGAGCTATTTCTAAAGTTTGCAATAAGTTTTCTTCTTTAACTTTTTTATCTCTTAAGGATTCAATTTCCTTAATTTTTTTATTAATCTTTACTGCACCATAATCATTTTTTAAAGTTTGAATATCAAATTCTTCAACTCTAGTAGTAAAGAACGTTGCATAGTATTCAAGTGGGTAATATAGCTTAAATCATGCAATTCTTCAAGCCATTAGTACATATGCGGTAGCATGAGCTTTTGGAAACATATATTTAATTTTCTTCATTGAATCAATATACCAATCAGGCACATTACTACTTTGCAATGATGCCACTTCTTCATCAGTTAGCCCTTTACCTTTACGAACTTTTTCCATTATTTTGAAAGCATATAAAGGTTCTACACCACGGTTAATTAGATAAACCATGATATCATCACGACATGAGATAACATCTTTTAAGGTAAATCCTCTTTCATTAATTAAACTTTGAGCGTTTCCTGTTCAAACATCAGTCCCATGAGATAGACCCGAAAGTGAAATTAAGTCAGCGAATGATTCAGCTTTAGCTTCATATAGCATCCGTCTAACAAAGTTGGTTCCAAATTCCGGCAATCCAAGTGCACCCGTAATTTCTCCACCAATATCCTTAGGTTCAATTTTTAAAGCTGCTGTGCTGCTAAAAAGCGACATTACTGCAGGGTCCTTTTTAGGAATATCTTTTTTAACATCTAGCCCTGTTAATCTTTCTAGCATTCTGATTGCAGTTGGGTCCACGTGCCCTAAAATATCTAATTTTAAAACATTATCGTGAATAGCGTGGAAATCGAAGTGCGTTGTTTTTCAATCCAAAGTAGTATCATCAGCTGGATAATTAATTGGGGTAAAGTCTTCAACATCATACTCTTTAGGAATAATAATAATTCCTCCAGGGTGTTGTCCAGTTGTTCTTTTTACACCTTCCATTTTGGCTGATAAGAAATCAATATAAGGCCCGCTAAATTCAAAACCATACTCTTCAACAGCTTTTTTAACATACCCATAGGCAGTTTTGCTTTTAATAGTCGAGATAGTCCCGGCTCTAAATGTATGGCTTTCTCCGAAAAGACGCTTAATTTCATTATGAATTTCAGCTTGGTAATCACCCGAGAAGTTTAAATCGATATCAGGAACCTTATCAGCATTAAACCCTAAGAAAGTTTCAAAAGGAATAGTTTGTCCATCTTTTTCCATTGTAATATTACAGTTAGGACAGTTTTTATCATCTAGATCAAATCCAGAAGTTATTCCTTCTATATTAACTAATTCAAAATTCTTACATTTAGGACAAATATAGTGTGGAGGAAGTGGATTAACTTCAGTAATTCCTGACATAGTTGCTACTAAAGAAGAACCAACACTTCCACGGCTACCTACAAGGTATCCATTGTCCAGAGACTTCTTAACTAACTTATGTGAAATTCAGTAAATTACATCAAACCCATATTTTAAAATAGGTGTAATTTCTTTTTCAAGTCTTTCTTCAATTAGTTTAGGTAATGTTTCTCCATATTTTTCATGTGCAGTCTTATAAACTAGTTCATATAACTTATCTTTTGAATTATCAAACTTAGGCGTATATAAGTCATTATGGATGACTTCAATATCATCATCTACTAAACTTGCGATATGATTTGGATTGTTAATAACTAAATCTTCCACTAATTCAGGCTTATTTATAAAGCTAAAAGCTTCTAGCATTTGGTCAGTGGTAAAGAATTCTAAATCAGGTAGTTTCATAGTTTTTGCTTGAGCTTTACGATAGTCAAATAGGAAGTGAGTTGCATTTCCAATTCCTTTTGAATAGACTAAACATTTGAATACATTTTTATCTAATTTATCTTGATATCTAACATCTCCAATTGCTACAGGAATCTTTTTATGCTCTAAAGCAGTTCTTACCATTCTTAAAATGGTATCTTGCACTTCAAATTGGGAGAATTTATCAGGTGATTCAATATAGTGATCTAAGGCATAAATATGAGGAATTTCTATATAGTCAAACTTGTCAATTAAACTATCAATAGCTAGATTTGAAGAGTAAAACATGTGGTCTAGTAATCTAGATTTTAATCCTCCTGATCCAATTAATAAGTTTTTACTCTTAGGCAAGTCTTCAAAGAATAATTTTGGTGATCCAAAATAACGTTGAGTTAATGATAGGGTAACTAAATTAAATAGTTCTTTTAATCCAGCTTGATTTAAGGCCAAAACAGTAATTTGACTTGATCTTGTTCGATTATATATACTAATATCTTGGATGCTATCTAATTGTTTAAATGTATTAATGCCTCTTTCTGATAATAGTTGCATTGCTTTAATTCAAGCTTGAGCTAAAACATCAGCATCATAGTCAGCACGGTGAGCTACATTAGCATCATAAATAACTGATAAGTTGGCACAAAAGGCCCCTAAATTATGTTCTCTTTTTTCGCTAAATAAGTATCTTGAAACAATTAAGGTGTCAATAAAGAAGGTATGAGGTAATTGTCTTCCTTCTTGAATGAATTTTTGGTAAATAAAGTGTGAGTCGAAATGTGCATTGTGAGCAACACAAATCCGATTGTTAATAATTTCATAAATTTTATCTAACCCTTCTTGCAAACTATATCCTTCTTCTGCTAGCATTTTATCAGTAATATTGGTCAAATTAATTGTGGTTGAAGAAAGGGGTTTTCTAGATTTAATAAAGAATTGGTGAGTTTCCTTAATTTCTCCATCAACTACTACCGAAGCACCAAATTCAATTAAGTCTCCATATTGAGCTGATAGGTGAGTAGTTTCAATATCTAGCACCACATATTGACTACTTAAAATATTACGATCTATACCATCATAATTAAGTAAGAAGTTGTGATTTTTGTCAATTACATCAAAAGAAACACCATAAATTGGTTTAACTCCAGCTTTTTTAGCAGACGCAAAAAACTCAGGGAAGCCTTGCACACCATTAGAGTCAACTAAGGCTACTGCACTGTGTCCAAAGTTTTTTGCAATGCTAATAATTTCTTTAGGATCTAGCAATCCATCCATGGTACTCATTTTTGAACGAGTTGATAATTCAACACGTTTAAAATCAGCTGTATCACTACGTGTATTTCTTGGGTTATCAATTTTTACAAAGTAGTGGGCTTTAATAATTTTATTTAATGGACCTTCTCCACGGTATGAATAAGGGTTTGCAACTGTACCATAGACTTCAACATAATCATTTACTTCAGGAATGTATTCAGGTAAATTGTCATTATTAACAAAGTAACTAATTTCTACAGCATCATAATAGTCAGAAACATTGATCTTATAAATCTTAAATTCAGGTTTTTCTATTACTTCAGCTTTGTAAACTAATCCCGATACCATAACTGGAATATCAATTACTTCAGGTGCTAGTGTAGAAATGTAATTTATAGCTACAGCAGAGTAATTTCTGGATTTATTATTTCTTCTAAAGTTACGATTTTGATTGTATTTATTATTAGCAACCTTACGTTCAAAATTGCTTTCGCCTTCATAATTATCATTAGAATAAATCGCTGTACTCTTTTGATATTGGCTTCTAATTTGATTATCAATATCCGAGTCTAAATTTGGCAGATATTTTGGTAATAAAATAAAGCTTTTAAAGCCAAAATTGCGTATTGCACTAGAAAGCATACCGGCTTGGAATTCTAATTCCTTGCCTTGCTCTTGGTCAGAATAAGAAAACTCTCAAGCATTGTTGTGAGGATTGTAACTTAATAAGTCAAATGCTCTTAAATATTGATGCAATGTGCAGTTATTAAGTTCATCTTCTAATTCTAATATCCCTAGAATATAGTTCTTAAACTCAGGATTACTAAAATCAAGATTTTCAAATTGCCATTCAATTCAAAACTTTTCTTTTTTACATGCATAAAATAATGTTTCAAAATCATTTCATGTTGGTAAGGGACTTGTTAGGAAAACCTTTTGATATTTGATTTCGTTTTGGTTTCCTCTTTTGAATTCAATCTTTTTGTTATCAAATTTAGCATCTTGTAGAGATGATAAAAAACTTAGGCCTAAATAGTCCATAAGTTTTTGAAATATTTTATCAGAATATTGCATATTAATCCTTTCCTATAGAGTCGAACTTGCAGCTAGTACACCAAAGAACACGAAGACAAATGAAATTGAATCAATCCGATCAAGTAAACCTCCATGTTCTTTTAAAATATTTGAAAAGTCCTTAATTTCATTTCTTCTCTTAATTAATGAGAAGTATAAATCGCCTAATAAAGCAATAATTGGTGAAATGAATAAAAAGGCTAATAAATATGGAAAGAATCTAGAGTGTGGGTCTAAAAGTACTCCAGCAACTGAGTTTTTATCAAGACCTCTAATTCCATAAACTGCATAAATATAAATTAAAGTAATTAGGAATGAAGCTAAATAACCCACAATTGCTCCCTCTCAAGTTTTTTTAGGACTGATAGCTGGTGCTAGTTTGGCTTTGAAGAATTTGTGACCTAAAAATCTTCCTCCAAAGTATCCTCCAATGTCGTATGAGCTAGCTACTACAATCATTAAGATTACTAATTCAATACCAATCTTTTGTGTCATCAGCACGATAAATGATTTAACAAAAATAGTTAAAAATAGTGACATGAATCAAAGTGAAATAGTTTTGATAATTAAAGCTAGAATATTAACATTATCAATTACAACTAGTCTAATTAAGAAAAAAACTAAAGCAATAATAAAGGTAGTTAAAGGTGCTCAATAATCAAAAACATATTGAGTAAATAATGTTCCAAAATAGTAACTTGACGCACTGCTTTCTCCATTAACTGCTACATTATTAACTGGTAGGTTAATTAGTGCATTTGAAGCAACTGCTCCACGACCAAAAAGTACTTCAAGAAACATATTTGGCCCTAGCATCATTGATAAAACATAAAATATAGTTAAAATAACTGAAGGAATTAGCATATTGCTATAAGCATGTGATAGCTCATAGAATATTCAACCGACCATAACTCCTAATAATACTATAGCAAAGGCTCTAAGGGTTCAAAATCCTGCTGTAGAAAAGCCTTGGTATAAGTCTGATCTAAATGAGTATGCTAAAACTATAACTAAAAGTACTAAGACTGCAACAATAATTAAAGCTGGTATAAAACGATTTAGTCAAAAGTTTTTTTGTCTTTCTTGTGTTTCTGTTTTCATATATCTATTATATTAAATTCCTTTCTTTTTGGTCTTGAATTAGACAGCAATCCTATAGGGAATTAAGGTATTATTTTGCTTCTAAAAATAAGTAAATATAGCCTTGAGCAATTAAGTTTGGATTGTAACTATAATGATCTTTTAAATAGATTCCATCTCCACCTGTAAGTAGGATTTCATAGCCATTTTGTCCTTGGCAGTGTGATAAAATAAAACCATTTAGTAAGTTGTATAGTCCTGAATTTAAGGCTTGTATAGTATTTTGACCCAATTTTGTTTCACTAGTATATGGCATGCTTAATTGCGCAATTTTTTCTTGTAAATGTAAATAAGAAACGTAAGCTCCAGGTGCAATTGAAGCTCCTTGCAACATACCTTGTGTTATTTTTAAACCAACTAAGGCACTTCCAAACATAAAAACATAAGCGTTTGAAATCTGGTTGCTAGCGCAATATTGCACGCAAGCTAAAATATCAATTCCAAGTTGCTTTCTATCGATATTTTTATCAATTGCTAAGTTAGCTCCATAAGAATTATCTAAAATAGTAATTTTGCTAAATCCAATTGTTTTTAAATTAGCTTGTAATTTGTCTTGGTATGCTGAATTATTATTAGTGCTTGCAATGATAACTTGGTCACTATAACTAGGCATACATAAAGCTAAAATATTTTCAAGTTCAATACTTTCGTCACTTGTACATAGTCAATTTAGACTAAAAAGAGTCTCATTACTATTGTTGATATAATGGAATTTGATCTTGGAATTTCCAATATCAAAAACTAAATAATTGGTCTCATTTTTTTGCATATTACCTTCACTTTTTTAATATAAATATTGATATACTTATTATAACTGAACAAAATTATAAATGGAGATATATATGGAAAAAGAATTAATCGAAATTGGACATACTAACATTTCTTATAAAACAGACCACAATACTATGCTGCAAACTAAAGTTTTTAACAAGTTTAATCATAAATTGGATTATAGTTGCTTAAGCAAACTTGACTTTGTGCCAAAATTAATCAAGGATACTGAAAGTGAAATTGAGTGAGAATGGATTGAAACTCAGCCACTAGTTTTTAACAAAGATACCTTAAAACAAATAGCAAACGATTTCAAAACCTTACATGATTCAGATTTAAAGTTTCCTAAAACAAACGTGGCTGCTCGGGTAAAGGAATATCGTAAAATTCTTAATGAACGTAACATTAAAATTGATGTGATTAATGACTACTATAAAAGAATTAATATGATTTTAAAGAATTCACAAGCAAATCGTCCCTTACATAATGATTTATACTTAAATAACATTTTGCTTTCTAAGCAAGGTAAAATTTATTTTATTGATTGAGAATACTGTTCAATGGGGGATAAGCACTTTGATTTAGCTTACTTTATTTGTGGATCATACTTAACTAGTGAACAAGAACAATATTTCTTAGAACAATATGATAGTTACTGAGAAGAATACTTAATTCAACAAAAGATTTTAGTTTATTATCTAACAATTTTATGAGATAACGCTCAAGAAGTTAAACCTTTTGACGATTCTAACTGTATTAAGCGCCTAAAAGAAGTTGTAGCAGAATATGATTATAAGAAGAAAAATGACTTATTTAGAAAATAGATAGCTAGACTATCTTTTTTTCTGCATTTGCATAAAAAAATGGGCACGCCCATTAATTAATTTTTATTAAATAAATTTGTTTTTTACCTACATGTAATAAGGCATATTGATTATTTCAAATATTTGACTCAACAAGAGCATTTTCTTCAATTGCAACTAAGTTTAGCTTAATTGCTCCATTTGCTAAAAATTCTCTAGCTTCACGTTTTGATTTAATAATTCCTTGCGCAATTAATTCTTCAACTAAAACGCTTCCTTTAGGCATAGAAATAACATTTAACACATCGTTAAGGTCTTGAATACTTTCTAATGGTATAGTATTTAAATCTAGTTTCTTATTAAATAAGATTTCTGAGGCAAGAGCTGCCTTTTCAGCTTCTTCAATATTATGAACTTGTTTTATAACATTGAAAGCAAGTGCTTTTTGTGCAATGTGTTCAGCTGGGTTAGCTCTATGTTTGCCTAAAATTAATTCAATTTGGTCCACTTGTAAGAAAGTTAATCATTTTAATAATTTTTCAATTTCGCTATCTGGTTGGTTTAAAAGGAATTGGTACATAACATATGGTTTAGTTCTTTCCGGATCTAATCATAATGAGCCACCTCCAGTTGACTTACCAAATTTATTACCATTGGCATCAGTTAATAGATTAGCTGTAATCGCCACAGCTTGGTGTTCATTTCCAAATACTGTTGAAATCATATCAAGTCCAGTTGTGATATTCCCTCATTGATCTGAACCACCAAATTGAACTCTTACATTTTTAGTCTTATATAGAGTTAAGAAGTCTCACCCTTGAATTAATTGGTATGAAAATTCTGTAAAACTTAGTCCTTTTTCAATTCTAGAAGCAACTGAGTCTTTAGCTAACATATAAGAAACGTTCACTAATTTACCAACGTCTCTAAGGAACACTAAAATGTTCATGTCTTTGTAGAAGTCATAGTTGTCAATTACTTCTAATCCATATTTTTCAAGTTGGCTTCTGATTCTTGATTTATTTAGTTGTATTGTTGCATCATCAAGTAATTGTCTTTCAGCATCTTTAAAAGATGGATCACCAATCATTCCAGTTGCTCCACCTAATACTGCAAATACTTTAAAGCCATGTTGCTTAAATCTTAATAAGTTTGCAATTTGAATGTAGTTACCTAAGTGTAAGCTAGTTGCAGTTGGATCAAATCCACAATATACAGCTGCATCTTGAGGTAAGTTTTTAAATTTTTCCTCGTTAGAAATGTGTTTTAATATTCCACGAGCACTTAAGTCTTCAATTATAGTCATTATGATAGTTTAAAATCCTTTCCGATCTGGCTAACTTGGCCAAAAATTAATCCTTCACCTTCTAATCCTAATGTTTTATATCCAGTTAGCATTCCTTGACTTGCTACATTAAGCATTTCTCCACTAAGCACATCTGTTCCAGCCAATGTAGTACTTCCAGGTAATGCTAAAACTACTACTTTGCCTTCTTGAGAATCTAATGTGTTAGTTACTAATTGAATGCTTGAATCAGGACTAATTTGTACTTTTAAAACAAATAAGCGTTCACTTTTTGGATGAGCTTTTCTTTCTTGAATTAAGCCATAAATAAATTTTTGGTCATGTACAAGTTCAAGATTTAATTCCTTAGCCATTGCAAGAATTAAATCTTCTCCAGCTTGAGGCAGATAGCCAAATTTAACATCTTCAGGTATATAATATTTAGCATTATTTAGCACATTAATGCTTGCTACCTTGTTGTCTTGATCCACAAAGAAAACTAAATCTTCATGTTTAATTTGGTGTACTTTTTGGATTCTTGAGTCAACAAAAAGTACTGATGTATTCTTAAATACTTTATCTAAATTATTAAATAATATCATAGAGATATTATACCTTCTTTACAATAATTTATAATATAATACAATTATGAAAAAAATAGCTATAGTAGTAGACTCTTCATGTGGATTAAGAAAAGAACAAGTTGAAAAACTTGGGTGACATTTTTTACCACTAAAAATAGAGTTAGATGACAAAATCTATAATGATGGGGACAACTTGAAAAGTAACGAACTATTCCGTTACTTTTCACTTGAAACAAAGACATATAAAACAGCTTGTACACCTATTGGACTTGTTGAAGATATGGTGGAATCGCTGTCTGCAACACATGATTATGTGATTGTCTTTCCAATTTCAAAACATTTATCATCACAATATCAAAACTTGAAAGGAATGGAAGCTTTATATCCTAAATTAAGGGTTTTTGACTCTGAATACATAGCCATCTTACTAACATTCCAAGTTTATGAATTCTTAAACTTGGTTGAAAAAGAAAATATGGATGTTGATAAAGCTTTAAATTTAGCAGCTCAATGAAAAGAAGAAATGCTTGTTTCATTAGTGCCAAAATATAATGATTACCTAGTTAAAGGTGGGCGACTTTCACCATCAGCTGCCACAGTGGCTAAACTTTTAAAAATTGTTCCAATTATTAGTTTTTATCACGGGAAGCTTGAAAAAGAAGGTAAAGGAAGAATTTTTGCTAAAACTATTTTAAATAAAATTGATGAAAAGCTACAAGACTCTGATTCAGACTTATTAATCTTACAAAATGACTGTGCAGAGCATGCTCAAGTAGTTAAATACGTTAAAGATAACTATAAAAACAATCGTGTATTCTCTTCTTCATTACCAAATTGCATCTCAATTCACACCGGACCAGAAGCTATCGTTATAATTAAACTTGGACGTAAGCTTACTGATCAAGAAATTGCAGCTTTATAATGCAACAAAAAATCATTTGCGATACATTGCAAGACTTAGATAAATTTATTGATGCAAATTTAGACTTATTTAAAGAAAAGAGAATCATCTTATTAAATGGTGACTTAGGAGCTGGTAAAACTACATTTGTTAAGTTGCTAGCCAAAAAACTAGGCATTAAGCAAAATATCACCTCACCTAGTTTTTCATACATGAAAGATTATTCAGGTCTTATTCACATGGATCTTTATAACTATCGAGGTGATATAGAAGAATTCGAAGATTACTTTGATGATAATATAGTAGCTATTGAATGAGCTAACTTAAAGAAATATCAATTTAGTAACTTTGTCGAAATTAATGCATACATTGACCGTGACTTACGTCATGTCTTTGAAATTACGGAGGTTAGATAATGAATGTTTATTTAGATACCTCAAGTGAAGATTTTGTTTTAGTTTTATTCAATCAAGAATTTAAAGTTCTTGATTTTATTCTATTAGAAGGTTATAAAAAGAAAGTTCAACTCATTACTGACCAATTTGCTATCTTACTTGAACGTAACAATTTATCAATTCAACAAATTGATGGTTTATATACCAATATAGGGCCTGGGTTTTTTACCGGAATTAGAAGCTCGCTAGTTTTCTTCCGTACCTTAGCTTTATTAAATAACATTAAAATGTATGTAACTACAAGTATGGATATTTTAGAGTTGCAACATCCACATAGCAATTATTTATGAAGCGATGCACAAGGTAACAAGTTATATCAATATAACTATGAGATAGACTCAAAAAACTATTATAACAAGATAACTGTTGTTGAAAATGATGGACAAGAGTTAACTAAAATTAACTTTGTTAGAATGATTAATGATTTTGAAGCTTATGCTAAAGTCTTTAAATTTCAAGAAACAATGAGTATAGAACCTTTATATATTAAGCAACCTCAAATAGGAGGACAAAAATAATGCGTATTTTAGGAATTGAAACCTCACATGATGATACTTCTCTTGCCATCTTGGAAGATGGTAAAGTCTTAGATATGTGGACTATTTCTCAAATTGATATCTTTAAGCAATTTGGAGGAACAATCCCAGAAGTATCTTCACGTGAGCATGTAAAAAACATAGCATTAATTCAATTAATGCTCCAAGAAAAATATGATCCTAACTCAATCGATTATGTTGCCTATACCAAGGAACCAGGTCTAATTGGAACTTTACAAGTTGGTTATTTATTTGCTAGTGCCTTTGCACAAAGCATCAAAAAACCTTTGATTCCGATTAATCACTTAATTGGGCACTTCCTTTCTTCGACTCTGACTGAAAATATTACTTTTCCAGCTTTATGTTTACTAGTTTCAGGAGGGCATACTCAATTAATTTATGCCACCTCACCAACTAAGACTGAAATTGTAGGGGAAACGCTTGATGATGCTGTTGGAGAAGCTTTTGACAAAGTATCTTCACGTTTAGGCCTAGGATTCCCTGGTGGACCATTAATTGATAAATTAAGTCAAACTTATGTAGGTGATTTTATTCCATTTACTAAACCACACACTGATAACCCACTTGACTTCTCATTTTCAGGGCTAAAAACTCAAGTATTAAATAAAGTTAATAAAGCAAAAATGAAGAATGAAGAAATTAATCCAATTCAATATGCTGTCTCATTCCAACGTACTGCTGTAGATTACTTAATTGAAAAAACTAAGTTAGCTTTAGAAACTTATCCAGTAGCAACATTGGTACTTGGTGGTGGAGTATCAGCTAATAAACTACTTCGTTCAGAATTTATTACTCTTCATCCAAATACAATAATTCCTTCACTAAAATATGCAACTGATAATGGTGCAATGATTGCACAAGCTGCTTACTTACAATTACTACAAGAAGGCAAAAAATAAATGCAGGTATCTGCATTTTTTTAACAAAAAAGCCTATAGTTAGGCTTAATTTGAAACTACTTCTGTAGTATCACTTACTTGTTGTTCTGGCTCATCATCAATTAAGTCCAACACATTTTTTGAACTCATTAAAGCATTTCTTGTAAAAAATAGATTGATGATTAGAAGAACTGGACCTGATAAAATACCAATTAAATTGAAGATAAATAAACGTTCAATTGTTCTTGAATAAGCTAATAATTTAACTAGGTTTGCTTGTTCTATTTGACGTCTAAAACTTGTTTCATAAACCATTTTAGTAAATAGTTTTCTTACATCATTACTTAATACAGCTAACTTAATTCCGAATACTATTCCTATAATTGAGCTTACAAATGAGAATATTGATAAAATACTTTGAGCAATTATCATCCCTGTTGATATAACACTAGCATCATTGGTTGCAGTTTTCATCACCATTAGAGTACTAATTGAATATGATGAAACTGCAAAAATAATAGATAGGAATCATGCAATAATTACTATTATTAAATATGTCTTTGTTTTTTCGAGTTGTCTTTTAAAATTATTTTTCATTTTTACCTCTAATTTTATTCTATCATGTTTATATGGAAACAGTCTTCTATTCGCATTAAAAAAACTGCATAGCAGCTTTTATCCTTCTCTTTCTGACTCAAATTCAGCACATAACTCTTGGTGTTTTGGACAAGTTAGCACTGAATGATCAGGAGCAAATTGTACATAGTAAACATATTGATTATATTTACGTTGATATAGTTCTTTATTCATGAATTGTAGCTTAACTAGTGGTACATTATAAAGCTCTCTGTTTTTAGGTTCAACATCAATTCTGAAAACTGGATAAGATTCAACTTCTCCACCTAAAACAATATTACTTTTCATAAGTTGTTTTTCTTCTTCTGAGAAGAAATTATTAATATTCTTAAAGTTTTCCTCTAGTATTTGTTCTTGTTCAGTTTTATCCTTTAACATAAACATGATGTCTGTTTCTAATTCTTCGTACATCACAGCTTTAAAAATATCTTTAACGAATAAATCTTTTTGCTTTTTAGCGAAAAGATTGATAAACATTTGATATGGCATTAAATCTTGCACTAGACCAAAAACATAGGTATAAGTATAATTACATTCAGGGCAGTGTGCTTTTACAATTGATCCCATTTGACCTCCGATAATTTAATTATAGACTATAATTTTATATATGTTAGATTTTGAAAAAGATTATTGAACTAAATATCCCCTAATAGCAGGCTTAGATGAAGTTGGACGTGGTTGTCTAGCTGGTGAATTAGTTGTGGCCTGCGTGGTCTTTCCACCTAATTATAGCAATCCTCGGATCAAGGATTCAAAGTTGCTAAGTGAAAAAGTTAGGGAAGAATTATATGATGAAATAATAGTTTCAGCCCTTGCCTATAGTGTTGAAATTCGCAGCCTAGATGATATTAATACTTCAAATCCTAAAGCTCAATCACGTCTTGGTATGGAGCTAGCTTTAGCTAAGTTGCCTTTAAAACCTAACTTAGTTATAACTGACTTTGAGCACATTAATACTACACTGCCACAAATAAATCTAGTTAAGGGAGATAATATTTCACTTTCAGTAGCAGCAGCTAGCATTCTAGCTAAAGTTACTCGTGATCGTATGATGCTACAGTATAGTGAAATTTATCCACAATATGACTTTGAAAATAACAAGGGATATGGAACCAAAAAACACATGAGTGCCCTTGAAACTTATGGAATTACGCCTATTCATCGCATCAAATATAAGCCAGTAGCCAACATTATTGCTAAAAAATCTCTTTAAGGGATTTTTTTAATATTTATTTGCAGACTTATAACCAAAATAAAAATATTATTAAAAATAATATTTTCTATTAAAATTTAAACATAATGATTAAAGCAGAAAATATTACATTCAGATATCGGGAAGATGATATCAAACCAGCACTTAACAACGTCTCATTTACCATTGAAAAAGGGCAATATGTTGCCATTTTAGGCCACAATGGATCGGGAAAAAGTACGCTTTCAAAAGTTTTAGTTGCCTTATTGAAACCTCAATCAGGTTCTTTAAGTATTGATGGAATTGAATACAACAAGGAAAACTTATCTCAAATTCGAAAAAAAATTGGAATTATTTTTCAAAACCCTGATAACCAATTTGTTGGTTCTTCAGTTGAAGATGACATCGCTTTTGGCCTTGAAAATCGTTGCATCCCGCATGATGAAATGAAACCTCTAATTACTAAATACGCTTCCAAAGTTGATATGCTTGATTATCTCGAAAGGGAACCTGAAAACTTATCTGGAGGGCAAAAGCAAAGAGTTGCTATTGCTTCAGTTTTAGCACTTAATCCTGATGTTGTTATCTTTGATGAAGTCACTTCTATGTTGGACCCTAAAGGTAAAAGTAGCGTGCTTGAAATTATCAAAGAAATTCAAGATAGTAAAGCTAAAACATTAATTTCAATTACTCATGATATGGATGAAGCTATTTTAGCTGATAAGTGTTTAGTATTTGCTGGTGGAGAACTGGTTGCAGCTGGATCACCAAAAGATATCTTGAAAAACAAAGAAATCATTGATATAGCTAAAATTGAATCACCATTCATTTATCGGATCAGTGAAAAACTAAATGGCATTGAGCCAACTTACAATGAAAAGGAGCTAATAGAACAATTATGCAAATAAAAATTACAGATTTATCGCACACATTTAGTCCTAAGTCTCCTTGAGAATTTACTGCTTTAAAAAATATTTCTTGTGAAATTAATGATGGCGAATATATTGGAATTATTGGTTCAACCGGTTCAGGTAAAACTACTTTTATTGAGCACTTGAATCAATTACTGAGCCCAAGTACTGGCCAAATTGAATGAGACTTTTATGATGATGTTACTATCACTAAAAAATACATGCTAGCAAAACTAGAAAAAGAATTACTAGCTAAATATCCTGCCAATTCAACTCAATATAAAGCTCAATACAAACAACGTGCAAAAGAAATTAAGCGCACCTTAAAAACAAATAATGCTCGCATTAAGCAACTTAAGAAACAACTTAATAAAGAAGTTGCTCTAGCTGTAGATGCGTTTAGAACTGACTTTATTAAGCAAAAATCAAATAGCTATGAAAACAAAATTCAATTCACGCATGCTCTTGCTACCGAAACCAAGCTATTTAAACTTAATTACATATATGAAAGTGAACTTGGGAAAGAAATTCATCGTTTAAAGTATATTCAAGATAACATTATTTTTACCAAAAATGCCAAAGGTAAAGTTTTTGGTAAAGATCCTAAGCAATTACGTAAGCATGTTGGTATTGTATTCCAATTTGCTGAATATCAACTTTTTAAAGCTACTATTCAAGAAGATATTGCTTTCGGACCAATGGCTTTTGGTGTTGCTAAAGAAAAAGCTTACCAATTAGCTGCTCAATGTCTAGAATTAGTTGGACTTGGACCTGAATATCTTCAAAGAAGTCCTTTTGAACTTAGCGGTGGCCAAAAACGTCGGGTAGCCATTGCTGGTATTTTAGCTATGGAACCTGATTTCTTAGTAGTGGATGAACCTACAGCTGGGCTAGATCCAGTAGGAGTTAATGAAATACTCGAAATCTTACAAGGTCTAAATAACACTGGTAAAACTATTATCAATGTAACTCATGATCTAGATAATATTTTGAAGTATGCTAAAAGAATCATCTTATTTAAACAAGGCCAAATTGCTCGTGATGGTGATCCTTATGAAATTCTTAATGATGTAGAATTTCTTAAAGAAAACAATTTACAACCACCACATTTATTAGCTTTTGCTAATAAACTTAGAGCTAAAGGTATTCCTGTACCTAAGATACTATCTGAAGCTGATTTAATTACTTATTTAAATTCATATCTGGGAGGGAAATAATGAAAAGTGTTTTTGGTCGTTATATCCCTGGAAAAGGTTTCTTATATAACCTAGATCCTAGAATTAAGCTTTTAACAGTTATCCTGTATATTGTAATGGTATTCATGGTGCGATACTTTATTGATATGATTATCTTACTAATTCCATTATTAGTAGTTTATATCACCACCAATAAGCGTGTACGTCCATTATTTAAATTAATGTGATTGCCATTCTTTATCTCATTTATTATCTTTTTTGTCAACATGTATACTATTACCAATCAAACAGTTTATAAAGACTTACAAACTATTTATACTTCAGCTCCAAATGAAGATAGTCGATGCTGATTATTTAATATGTATAATCCTGACAATACTTTTTGGGCCTTTAATACAGGTGGCAGAGAAGAAGAAATGCTTGTTCCACAATTTGATGCCCTTACAAATACTTATAAATTTGTTGCTACCAAATTGCCTATTCAATATGGTGTTTCATTAGATTCAATTAATCGTACAGTGTCTTTATTCTTTAGAATTTACATTATGATTCTGATTACTGCACTGCTAACAAATACCACTCGTCCAATCTTATTAACAAAGTCAATTGAAGATATTTTATGACCTCTAAAATTGATTTTTATTCCAACTCACGTAATTGCCATGATTATTTCAATTGCTTTACGTTTCATCCCTACTTTAATTGATGAAGCTAATAGAATTATGAAGGCTCAATCTTCACGTGGAGTTGACTTTAAGCACGGAAACTTAAAAGAAAAAATTAATGCCTTTTCTACATTAATTATTCCACTATTCGTTTCTAGTTTTGCACGTGCTGAAGACTTATCTAACTCAATGGAAACTCGTGGTTATGATCCCTATGCTAAACGTACAAAGTATAGAAAAATTAAACCAACTTGAATAGATCTATTAGTATCTTTATTCTTACTTGGAATACTAGCATTCTTAATTACCAACATGGTTTATCCACAATACTTACCTGCATGATATACAGTAACTAGAATAATATAAAAAATTAGCCTTTTAATTTGGCTAATTTTTTATACCTAATTGTTACTATTTAAGATAGCTTCAACTAGAATACCTTTATTTACAAATGGCTTAGGATTTTTACCAAATAAGCTATCTGCTAGGTCTGGATAATCAATAAATGGGTTACGCATTTGTTCCATTCTAGCTATTTCGTTATTTCTTGTAACATCCCATGGATCAACTACATCTTTCATATCTCAGTTTAGATATGTGTTTAAGTAGTGAGGTAATAATTTAACAACAGTATTGTCTGTATAAACTGAATCTGAATATCCAATGTTTCTATCTCTATAAGTTACCATGAAATATAAGTAAGCACGAGCAATATCACCTTTAAAGGCATCAAGAGGTTCCATAGCAGGTTGTCCTAAGCTATTTGTTCCAAATTTACTTCCTTGTTTAAATGTTGTAGTTGCAGATGTAACATCATCATGAGCTACATTTCCTCTAATTTTATTTACATAAATATCTGTTGGGAAAACAAATTGTGCATCATTACGTACTGTGTTTTCTTCTTTAAGTCTTTTTGTTTCGCTTTTATTAGCACCTTTTCCGATAAATCAAGATTGGGGAATAAGATGTTCACGATTCATTCCTATTCCTTCTTCATCAGTCTTGTTTTCATCCACTTCTATTTGATATTTAGCATATTCGTACGGATCATTTCCTACTGGATTTTCAGAATAAATGTCTAAAATACTGTTATCTTTTTCATAGTACTTATCTTTAAATGCATCTGAATTATCATATATAGTTTTTAAATAATTGTAGCCAGTTCTAGCAGGTTTAATACCATTTAAATGTTTCTTTTGAATTTCAAGAAGTGCATTTAATAATTCAAGTCCACTTTTTCCATTTGCTGCTGCATAGTAATCGTTTGTATTATCATATCTGTATGTATATTTGCTTTGAGCTGCTGGAACAGCTATTGCAGCTAAATTATTAACTTGTTCCCCTGTAGCAACTGTATTATTATCACCTGAATTATTATTTGCAGCACTTTCAGAAACTGTAAGTTTAATTGCACTTGTATAGGTCTTATCACTGTATTTAAAGCTCTTGTCAGCTTGTTCAACCGCAATCTTATATGTTATTGTAAGAGTATTTGTTGCCTTATCAAATATGCAAGCTACATCTCCATTTGGGTATTCTTTTCCTGATTTAGTTGTAAAAGTTAGTTTGTTAACATTAGCAAGTTGGAATTTAGCATTATTAAAAGCATCTTTAGTTTTTATGAATCCTGTTCCTTTTCTTCTTAGTGCTATAGTTTTATTTTTATAGTCAAATGAAACTGTTTTAGCACTTTGTAATTTATTAATCACATCTTGAGTCACAGCATTAGGAATCATTTCAAATAGGTTATTGCCATCTTTTAAACCAGCATCAGTTAAGGCAGCATCCACAGCAGTTGTACTTGTTCCCGGAGTTACAGGTGCTGTTTTTTCACCTTCTTGAGTTTCAGGTGTTGTGTCAGTTCCTGCTCCTGAGGTTTTTCCACCTTCTTGAGTTCCTGGTGTTTCTTTTTCACCTTCTTGAGTTCCTGGTGTTTCTTTTCCGCCTGCTTGGGTTCCTGGTGTTTCTTTTCCGCCTTCTTGAGTTCCAGGTGTTGTGACAGTTCCTGCTCCTGAGGTTTTTCCACCTTCTTGAGTTCCTTCACCTGATGTATTTGCTCCTGGTTGGTTTCCTGGTGTTACTTTTCCACCTGCTTGGGTTCCTTCACCTGATGTATTTCCACCATTTTGAGTACTTGGCGCTGTTGTACCTCCGGTTTTATCGCCATCTGGTTTTTTATTTGTTTCTCCATTACATTGTGATGCTACTACCGGCATAGCAATAATAGACAATCCAGCTAATGAAAGTAAGAATGTTTTAATTTTCTTCATATTCTCTCCTAAAAATTATTTTCTTAATTTAATTCTAATATATTTTTTAATTTTGGTGAATTTCAGGGCTATTTTTATGAAAATGTTTCTTTCATTCAGATATATATCATATAGCACTATAGTATAGTGGTATTTTTCTCATCTAAAATATACACTTTTTCATTTGATAACTAAGAAATCACTTTAAGATCTACTTTTTTACAAAATATAGTTGCTAAATAAAAAAACCTAAAAAAGATTTTTAATTCCTCTGGTTTCTATTATAATATATTCATATTTATTAACTGTCAAGCAATAGTGCTTGACACCTAAGGAGGACAAATGGTTAAAATTAGATTAAAAAGAATGGGTGATAAATTCAGACCAGTTTACAAAGTTGTTGCAGCTGATGCAAGAGCTCCACGTGATGGTAAATTTATCGAAGCTTTAGGACACTACAACCCTAAAACAAAAGAATTTGTTTTAGATAAAGAATTAACTTCAAAATGAATTAAACAAGGTGCTAAACCAACTGTTACAGTAGCTAACTTATTTAGAGCTCACAATTTAACTTTAGAACTTAAAAAATAATGAAAATTAATTTTCTTACATTATTTCCAAATTACTTTGAACCTTTTATAAACGAAAGTATAATTAAAAGAGCTAAAGAAAAAGAATTAGTAGATTTTTCTGTAGTTGATTTTAGAGATTTTAGTCAAGATAAACACCGAAAAGTAGATGATGAAATCTACGGAGGTGGACACGGGTTACTTTTACAAGTTGAACCTATTGACTTAGCATTAGATTCATTACCAAATCGTGGTGGATACAAAATTCTTGTATCTCCACAAGGAAAGACATTTACACAAGAAATGGCTCAAGAGCTTACTCAATATGATCAAATTACTTTTATCTCAGGTAGATATGAAGGATTTGATGAACGTGTAGTTGATTTAGTTGATTTAGAATTATCAATTGGAGATTACGTCTTAACTGGTGGTGAATTGCCTTCAATGGTAATGGCTGATAGTATTATTAGACTACTACCTGGAGTTATAAAAGAAGAATCACATATCTATGATTCATTTCAAGGTATTGGATTATTAGATTATCCACAATATACTCGCCCTCGTGAGTATAAAGGAATGAAAGTTCCAGAAGTATTATTCAGTGGAGATCATAAGAAAATTGAAGAATGAAAAGTTCAGGCTCAATGAGCGAAAACGCTTAAGAATCGCCCTGACATTATTGAAAGGATAAAACATGAGAAATAAATTATTAGAGTTAGTTGAAAAGTCACAATTACGTTCAGACTTACCAGAATTCAAAACTGGTGATAACGTTAGAGTTCACGTTCGTATTCGTGAAGGTGAAAAAGAACGTATCCAAGTATTTGAAGGTTTAGTAATCAGCAAAAAAGAATCAGGTACAAGAGAAGCTTTCACAGTTAGAAAAGACTCTTACGGAGTTGGTGTTGAAAGAACATTCCCTCTACACTCACCTTTAATTGCACACATCGAAGTAGTTCGTTCAAACAAGGTTCGTAGACAAAGATTATACTACATGAGAGATCGTAAAGGTAAATCAGCACGTCTTAAAGAAATCAAAAGAAACAACAATTAATCAATTTGCCCATAAAAAAATAGCCACTCTTGGCTATTTTTTAAAATCCTTCAGGGAATAAAGCTGTCTTCTTATTTCCATTATTATCAAAACCATTTGGGTAGAATAATTTTAAATTGCTACGATATGAACGAGTTTGGTGTTCATAACCAGTATTATCAATTAAGTTATATCCATAAATAAATTTATTATCAGCTACTGGGATATTAGCAGTTTGTAATAAAGGAGCAAATGTTGCATAAGACATATTATTTCCAAATTGAACACTAGCATCAACCCCATTATAGATACCAACTATTTCTCCAAAGTCATTATATACTATTGAACCACTGGCTCCATAGTATAGGGATGAAAACTTAATATTGTAATTAAATCCATAAAAACTTGCATAAGGTCTATTTCATAATTCTGAATATATTTGAATGTTTCCAGTTTCAATTGGTGATTCAGCATCATTAGTTGCATAATCAAATAACTTCTTATTAGCTATTCCATTAGCAACTCCTGTTCTACGGTTATATTGCGGTAATATCTGATCGCTATATCTTTCTAATGGATTATTTTGCATTCAGTAAGTAAGTTTCATATCATTTCTTGGATATCCAGCAATATAAAGGTCTTTTGCATTGCTTAAGCCTGTGCCATAGGCTGGATTGTTTTGTGATAAGTCTCTTCCTTTAGACAAGTAATCTAAAGTAGGTAAATATGTAGCACTATTAGCATCATAATTTGGATAGGCTTGTTTCAGTTTCATTCTTGCAACATAAGCATCAACAGCATTAAGCGCCTGTTTAATTCAATTTGTTAATGTAGCATCTGCCTTCGTAAGGTCAACATCTAGTTCTAAAATTCCAAAGTCAGTATAGAAAGGTATTTTGCTTGGATTTTGATTTATAAAATTTTGATAGTTCTTACGTGTATCGTCATCCATTAAACTATTATCAAGTTCCTTTTGCTTTTGAATCTTAAAGGCAGCTCATTTAGTATTTATTTCATCAGCAAATTGGTCATATGTGCTTTGATCCATGTAATCAACAGCAGCAAATAATACTTTAGGATTGCCAAAAGCTTCTGAATATGATGTATTATTAAGTGAACTATAATCTGCAGTAGTTAATAATGAATTGTTAGCATAATATTTAACGTATCCACCTATCTGACTGAGGTTTTGGTTCCAACTTTCATTAGCTATTGAACCAAAGGAAGTTGGCATATTGCTTTTTCCAAGAGCAAATCCTCCAGGAGTATTTCCACTTGGGTCATTATAATTAAGCTCTTTATCAATAGTTGGAGTATTGGTATTACCATAATTTCCTAGGACGTGCATGTTAGTTGCTATAAATAACTTATAGTGATTATCGTCTACCTTATGATAATCAAGAACTCATCCAGTTCCTTGATCTTGAATTAATCTCTTTTCTCCATTAGGATCTATTAATGTTGCTGGGCGAATTGAGAATGTTCTATCTCAAATTTCCTTATACATAGCATCTGCATTAACTGCTTTATATTTTGAAACATAATCTGGATAACTATTTGCTTGCATAATTGCTGCTGCTGGATTAAATGGTGGCATAATTACAGGTGGAACAACTGGCTGTGGCTCTGGATTTACAGGTGGAACAACTGGCTGTGGCTCTGGTGTAGGCTTAATTGGTTCAGGGGTTGGACTAGGCTGTGGTTCTGGTTGAGGTTTAGGTGTCTCAATAACATCACCTATTTTTCTAAAACCTCCTATTTCCTTGGTAATTAATTTTCCAAGTTCTGGATATCCCTTACTAATAAGAGCTAAAGTTAGCTTAATGATTCCTTTTCGATCATCACTTTCAAGCCCTAAAGCTCTTCCTTTATAACTACCTGATAGCTGTAATGTATATTCTTTAGTATTAACCCCATTGATTTCTAAGTTAGTCAAAATAATTTGTGATGGGTAAGTTTGCTTCATATTAACATCAGTTTTTATGCTAACTGAAAGCATATTGGCTTGAAGATTTAAATCCGTCACAGCTTGTTGATATTTTTCTTGTTTTTCTTTTTCTAGTGCAGATGGTTGATCGCATGCACTAGCAATTGGAACTAGTCCAATAATTGCACTACTTCCTAGAATCATTTGTCATATATATTTTTTCATATAAGAATTATATTAAAAATACTTCTATTTTATTTAGAAGTACTTTTGATTATTGTTCCAAGGCTTTTTGGTCAATTAAGGCAAAGAATTCTGCTTCTGAAATAATTTTTGTGCCTAGTTTTTTAGCCTTTTCTATTTTGACTTCACCAACATTTTCTCCACAGACTAAGTAATTAGTTTTTCCAGAAATTGACTTATGAACAATACCTGAATTATGTTCAATAATTTCTCACATTTCTTCACGACTAACTGCCATTTTTCCAGTTACCACAAAACTAAGACCTTCTAGTAATCCTGTTGTTTCTTTTTTAACTACAGTATAGTGCAATTCTTGATCTAAAGCTTGCATTTGCTTAACATGTTTCTCATCAGATAGATAATTTCTTAATGAATCAACGATTTCAGGGCCAATAGTATTTATTTGCATTAATAAGTCTAAGTTATAGTTACATAAGTCTGTTAAGGAGTTAACTTCATTAGCTATTAATTTAGCTACTTCTAGTCCAATGTTTTTGATTCCTAGCCCAAAAATAACTTTATATAATTCGACATTTCTAGAAACCTTAATTGATTCCAGAATATTATCCATCTTCTTATCTTTAATATTGAAGTTACCTTGAATAATTGTTTCTTTTAAATCAGCTAGGTGGAAAATCGAAACAAAATCAGTTATAAATTTGTTGTCATAAAATAATTCAACAATTTTATCCCCAAGAGTCATAATATTAAGAGCTTTTCTTGAAACAAAGTGAATAAGTTTTTTGATTTTCTTAGATTCACAATCATCATTTTCACAGAATTGATCAACAATTCCAAGCATTTCTACTAGTTCACTTCCACATGCTGGACAATATAATGTTTTAGGGAAGATATCTGCAGTATTCTTTTGTTTCATATCAATTATTTTAGGAATAATTTCACCAGATTTAATTACCACAACTTGATCCCCGATGTTTAATTGTAAATTGCGGATAAAGTCATAGTTGTGCAACGTTGCTTTCTTAACCATAGTTTGATTTAGTTCCACAGCAGTTTCAAACTCAGCAACATAAGTAATTTTTCCAGTACGTCCTACAGTGGTTTCAATTTTCGCAACTATAGGATAGGCTTCTTCAGTTTTGTATTTATAAGCAATTGCATAACGAGGGAATTTAGCTGTTTTTCCTAAGGCATCTCAATATTGCAATTGATTAAGTTTGATAACAAATCCATCACAATCATACTTAAACTTATCTTTATAAGCTTCGAATTCATTAATTCGATTAATAATTCCTTGTGCATTTGTTTCTACATAACCATATTCATGAGTTGGAAGTCCAAGTTCCTTGATAAATTGCAGCAATTTATCTTGGTGAAAAATATTATGTTCAAGTGGATTAACTATATCATACATAAGAACTTGCAAGTCTCTTTGCAGTAACAATTGTGAATTCTTTTGTCTTAAGGTTCCAGCTGCCATATTTCTGGTATTAGCAAATTGTTGCACACTAGGTTCGATAGGCTTAGTTACTTTTTTACCTGCAGCTAAGTCTTTTTCGTATTTAGGAAGTTTGATATTATAGTATTCATCAACTTTTTCTTCATATTCTTGTTCAAGCATTGCGTTAGTTTCAATCAGTTTATCTTTAGTTACATAAACTTCACCCCTAATTTCAATATCATTTAAATAAGGGATGCTTTTTGGAATTGATCTAATTAAAATAGCATTCTTAGTAACATCTTCGCCTACTTTTCCATCTCCCCGTGTTACAGCTCTAATTAGTTGACCATTTTGATACATTAGTGAGATAGAAAGCCCATCAATTTTAGGTTCTAAATTAAAACTAATTTCTTTATTAAGTAATTCACTTTTGACATCATCAACAAATTTTGTAATTTCTTCAAAGGTATATGCTTTAGCTAGCGAAAGCATAGGTTTTTGGTGAGTATACTTACTAAAATCTAAACTAGGTACTCCACCAATTTTCTTAGTTGGTGACTCAGGTAAAATGAATTCAGGATACTTGATTTCTAATTCCTCTAATTCGCGGAGTAATTGGTCATAAACATAGTCTTCTACCATTGGATTATCTAAATTATAATAAGCATTATTTAACTTATTTAAATAGCTAGTTAATTCTGCAATACGAGCTTGCGCAATTTCTTTTTTTGATTTGTTAACATTCATAATTTATATTATAACTTTTAATTTTTAGAATGCATCGCAATTCTATCGTTATCTTACTTAATATCTAATTAAGCAAATAAGGTGTCTATTTGCTAAATTTTCTATTCATTTAGTTACTTTACTATATAATTATTACAACGAAAAGAGGACAAATGCAATTCGAAACCAAACACATAGATATAAACAAAGAAGAATGAATTAATGCGCAACACCAAGCATTAAGCCAACTTGAAAGAAATAAAAAAGAAGGCCAAAAAATTGAACAAGCTTTAATTTTAGAAACAGCTGCTCACAATATTTTAACTTTCTATAGAAATACAGAATTACAAACTAACAATGACTTATACAAAGATAGAATTTACTTCTTACCTATTGCTTCTGATGTGAAATTTACCATTGAAGCTATGAGCTTTGATTTAAAAACTTACTATCAAGACCAACTTGACCAATTTAATTTAGAAATTGACCCAAATATTGAATTCAAAATGCCATCTGATTTTGAACAAAGAGTTGAATTATTTACTCAAAACTTTATTCAAAAATACAGATTTAAGATTGAAAGCAGTAAGCAAACTGTTGAAGCTGGAGACAATGTTGAATTCAAGATTTGACCAGTTCAAGCTCCAGATCAAGCTGAAAAATACAATGCTGTAGCAAATGCAGAATCAAAAAATCCAATTGAACAAGCTTTAGTTGGTTTAAAAGTAAATCAAGTTCAAGAAGTTGAAGCCTTTGGAACTAAATTCCAATTAGAAGTATTAATGATTTTCTCATACCAAGAAATGCCAATTACTGAATTAAATGTTCACTTACTTAACATTCCTAACATTAAATCATTAGCTGATGTTAAAGCTCACATTTTTGAAGTAACACAAGCTCAAACAGTAAATGACGAAATTTTCTCTTATGGTGAAAAAATTATGAGCTTAATTTTACAATCAAATAAAGGTAAACTTGTAATCCCAGAAGATTTAATCGAAAATGATATTAAAGCCTTTGAATTTTCATCTGAGTTTAAAGGTGATAAAAAAGAAGTGGTAGTTTCTACAATTGAAAACTACTTCTGAACTATTCTAGCAATGAAGAAATTTGACTTCATTATTACTCAAGAAGATGTTGATTCAGAATACAAAAAGCTTTCAGCTATTATTCCAGCTGACCAACTTCAACAAATTGGTGGTCAAAGATTATCAAACATTATCTTATTTAAAAAATTAGGTACAATTTACTTACAAAAGTACCAAACAGCAGAATTCGCTAAATATGAAAAAATATTAAAAAATTATTTTGCTAAAAAATAATTGTGTTATAATATTTCCAGTGGTTATAGCAGAGGGGATCACCTGATACCATTCCGAACTCAGTAGTTAAGCCCTCTAGCGCCGACGATAGCAGAGATGTGAAAATAGGGCACCGCTGTTTTTTTACACTTTTTTTATTATCTAAAAAACAAAAAGTTAATTTTTTAACTAAAAAAACATAAAAAAATAACTTTTTGTTTTTTTGTTGTATAATTAATTCGAAAAAAGGAGTAAATATGTTATACGAATCAAATAAAACTCAAGTAAATGAAGTTCTAACAACTAAACCATCATTATTATTAGAAGTGTTTTATGCTTCATGATGTGGTCCATGTAAAATGTTTAAAGCTGTCTTAGAAGAATTAGCACAAAAAGATAATATTGAAGTTTATAGAATTAATATAGATGAAAACAGAGATTATGCTTATGAAGCAAATGTAGCTTCAATTCCTTATACACGTGTTTACAAAGATGGTGTTTTAGTTTCAACATTCTTAGGTTACAAACCTTATGCTGAATTAAAACAACTTTTAGGACTTTAAGCAGGGGTAATACACTCTGCTTTTTTGCTAAATTTTGTTTATTTTTTTATAAGCAAAATTGTAACTTTTACTGTTACTTTTTTTTTTTTTTTAGAACCTATGTTTTACTAAAAATATATAATTTTATTATTAATAAAATGATAGGTGGGTGTGCGTATTATTATGTTTAAAGCAAAGAAAAGAAAGATTATAAAAACAAGTTTAATTTTAGGAAGTGGAGCACTTTTAACAGGTGTTATTTTTGGTATAACTTTTGGAGTTATTAATCAACATGGTAAAACTTATCAATATCCTTTAAGTGATATGACTAAACAAAACCTAACAAAGGTCACAATTAAGTTGATTCCTTCACAAGTGTCTGGTACTGATTCAAATACTGAATCTGCCAAAAAAGATGATTCAGATAAGTCTCAAGTGAAAACAACTTTATCATTTACAGACTCAAAAAATAATAAAGTGGTTAAGTCTGTTGTCTTACTCACTAATTCTAATGATGAGTTGCAAATGCAAATACAAAATTTAATTCCTAATGGGTATAATTTTGATCCATCTAAATATGCAGATGAAACAACAATTACAGCCCAAATTGGACAAAATAATGTTATCTATATAGTTCCTGAAATCAAATCTCAAACTAAAACAACTTTTGTTTTTTACACGCAAGGTGAAAATGGAGCACAGGAAAATATCAAAACTGTTAAGAAAAATAATGATGAAATTTCTTCAGAAAATAATTTTGACCTTTCAAAATTACTTCCAGAGGGATATGGTTTTGTAAGTAGCCAAATTCCTACTTTTATAATTGGATATACCAATAGGTTTAATGTTAAAAAACTAGAAGTTGATGTGACATTTAACCTCAAGTTTATGTCAGATAATAAGCAAATTGGACAGCTAGTTTCAGTAAAGGCTCATAAAGGTGATGTTGTAAATATTCTTCGTTATATTCCTGAAGGTTACAAACTTGCAGAAAATGTCCCAGAAACTATTACAGCTGATAATAATACTTTTGAAATTAAAGTTGTCGAAATTCCAAGACAAATTGTAACTACATTAAACTTTGTTGAAGTTCAAAATGGTAGCGATGTTATAGTGGAATCTCAAAAGATTACGACTGATCAATTTGCTAAAATTGACTACACTAAATATTTACCAAAAAATTATCAACTTGCACCAGGGCAAAATAATATTAGTATCATCTTAGGGCAAGTTAATACAATAAAAGTAACTAAAATTAAAAAGATAATAACAACAACTATTCGTTTTATTGATTCTAAGGATGGTACATCAATTGGTGAGCCATTAAGCATTCAAACATATGATGATGAAAATATAACTTTTGACAATAACTGAATTCCAAAAGGTTATAAACTTGTTCAAAATGAAGTTAAAATCATTCCAGGCCAAGTAAACAACATTTCAATTGAAAAAATTGTTAATAATGTTACTGCAATAGTCGAATACAAATGAAATGGTCGTATAGTATCAACTGCTAAAATCGAAGGTGAAGAAGGAACTGATGTTGATTTATCATCCTCAAGCTACATGCCACAAGGTTTTGAATTGCCGAAAAATGATAAGCAAACAGTTGTTGTAAAACTTGCGAGTCAAACTTTTGTAATTAATGTAATCAAAAAAACTATCGAAACAACTTTTAAATTTGTATTAAATAATGTTCAAATAGGTAAAATAGCAACAATTATAACTGCACCAGATGTTACCTCGATATCACTCGATGAAGTTAAAAAATATGTGCCAGAAGGATATCAAATAGTTCAAAAAGCTTCATATGCATTTAAACTCGGACAAGAAAATGTTATTGAAGTAAGTAAAATACTTAAAGAAATTACTACTACAATTATTTTTAAGGATAATGGGAATACAATAGGCAACCCACATACTTTTACAACTCTTGAAGGCGATACAAAACCAATTAATTGAAAAGATTATTTACCAAAAGGTTACCATGTTACAGCAGAACCTATTATTATTAAAGGCAAGACTAATGATATTCAAATAGCTAAGGATAAAATTGAATATTCATACACTTTAATATTTAAAGATGGGGCCAAAATAATTGATCAAGTTTCAGGTAAATATTATGATGACTCAATTCCTAAAGTTACTGATTTTTTACCAAGTGGATATAAATTAGTAAACATTTATGAAGCTAATCAAATGCCACAAAATTCAAGTAAGACCTACCAAGTGACTCCAATTATCCCGCCTAAGCCACCTGTTGTGACAAAACCTGATTTAACTCCTGAAGAAAAGAAACAAGTTCAAGAACTTGTCAATTCACGTCAAGGGCAAACTGTTGATGTCAACAACTTACAAATACCAACTAAAGATCCAGATCTACCAGAAGTTCCAAAAGGAAAAGTACCTAAGGAAGTTGCTACCGACTCATATAAAAGATTAAATGAATATAAAGATTTATTGCGTTCTAATAAAGATCTTACTGCTGATGATCTAAAAGACATTTATAGAGAAGTATGGGAAAAAAATCCTGATTTACTTGAAGTTTTTGCTAAATACTTGAATGGTCAAATACAAATGCCTGGTCGTCCTTTGATTCCAAAAGATCAAATTAGACAAATTGCACAGGCACAACTTGAAGCTGCATCAAGAATTATGCAATCAGAAATTGCGGCTGGTAGAGTGCCGGTATTTGAAGTAACTGGTAATACTTTTGGTTATGATGTGACAATAAAATTTGATTATATGGATGATAAATATAATCCAAGTATTCAAAAAATGATACAAGATAATCAAAGTCGTGTCTTGTCTAATGGTGGAAAATATAATCGCCAACCTAGCGGAATATTAAATGGTGATTATATTGGATGAAAGAAATTTGATGTTTCAGGAACTGTTAAAGGTATAACCCCAGAAAAAGATCGTAATAAAGTTTCATATGACCCTAAAACTGGAAAGCAAATCAAAGGCGATGATGGCTTAAGAGTCTATGAATACATTCCTGATGGTAAAGATGATTTCAGCAAAAATAAAACTCCACAAAGAATGCTTACAGTTGATGCATCTAATAAATCTGGATATGACAAATTTTTGCAAATTTTAAAAGAAAATCCATCTATTACAATGGTGAGAGTTGACAAAATTGGTTATGGTGATAAAAATGACTCATTGAGACAATTATTATCTCAACTACCAAGTTCCGTTAAAGCTGTAAATCTTTTCTTCTATACAAAAGATACAACAGCTATTGCAGGTCTTGAAAATCTTCATTTAGATGAAGTTGGTATTTATACAACAATGCCAAATTTAGACAAGCGTAATGATAAAGATGATTGGGGAATTGATCCAGTCGGACTTAAAAACACTAAATTTGCTTCATTTGAAGGTGGAACAATTGAATCTTGAGAAGCTCAAGCACCAGGCCAAAGAGCTGCCTCAATCATCTTTAATACTATTAGACCATCTAAACATACTAACTTCCAAGATATTAAAGATGGATTTAATATAGCACTTAAAACTAAAGCTAATTGAAAAATATTTAATGGAACATTTGGCGTCGGAGGATATCCAACGGGAATTGACTTATCATTAAATCACAATATAAAATCAATGAAGGACCTTCCTTTAAACCAAAGAGTCTTTAGAAAACTTACACTACATGCAGACGGAGATACTTTCTCATTACCAATTGGTGAAATTGTATCTGGTCAATTTGGCTCACTTGTGGTACAAGGACCAGATCGTGCCAAAATGTATTTTGACAATCCTGCAACTCACATTTTACATTTAACAGGTAAGGCTAGTGATATTGGTCAAAATTACGGAATTCATTTATATGGATTACTTGAAGCCGGAAAACAATCACTAGACACCATTGTAGTTGATAATTTAGAAGCTGAACAATTAATTAAAAGTTCACAGGCTTGAGGAGCATTTGGATCAAGCTATAAACTTATTGTTAAAAACAAATAGAGGTATATATGAAAATAAAAATTAAACAAAACACCTTATTTTACTGACAGAACTTAATAAGTTATTTAATAATGGGGATATTATTATTAGTTAGTTTGTTCTCGCTGTCTGCTCTTTTAGGTTGAAAGCCTTATAATACTGGTTTAAATGTTGCAAAGCCATTTTTACCAATTGAGAATTTTTTAGATATTTCACAGCCTAATTTTCAAGGGCGGAATTTTGTTATTATATATAACTTCATAATTTTATTAGTTCCGTTAATTCTTGCTCCTTTCTGATTAGCAAGAAATGCAAGTAAGCAGCCTATAAGCTTTGTTAAATATCTTCCATGATCAATTTTATATTTAGCAATTATAATTGCATCATTCACAATATTGTATGCTTATCCAATTACAGAAAATACTAATATTTCACATTTACTAATTAGTACTATTCCATTTACAGTATTAATGTTAGTTAATTTTGCTTTCGAAATTTATCATTTATTCTATTGCATTAAGGTATATACAGGAATCAAAAAATATATTCGTAACTTTATTATCACTAATACAGCTAAATTTATTTTACTAATCGCAGGATGATTATTATTAGCAAACTTTATTAATGGAAACACACCTGAAACACTATTTACTGTTAAAAATAATTTAAAAGAAGGCTTTAGAATATTATTCTATAACTATACAGCCTGAGGTGTGATCGCAATCATTGCAATGGGCGCTTGCTTTATTTGCTATTGAGGATTTAAAGTCGCAAACTTATTTGTTTTAGAAAATTCACAAATTCAAGCTAAAGCATTATCTAAACAAGCTCTAAACTTTAACTTTTATGCATTAGCATTATTTGCTATTTGAATGTTCGCAAACATCTTTATTATTAATATAAATGATGGTCCATTAATGGATCGTAAGCCTGTTCACATTTTATGAATCTTAACATTAGTAATTGCATTCCTTTTACTAATACCTATATATTTCTTACTAAAATGAAAGCCACTAAATAACTTAAATAAAACTGCTAAAGGATTTATTTTAATCATTTTATCAATTGTCTATTTATTTGCCTTATTAATTATTCGTATGTTAAATGCTGACAAGTTTAACAATTACATGGTTGTGTTAATTATAGTAATTTCTTATTTCGCTTTATTGTTTATTTACAAGCTGGCAGGAAATACTTTATCTTATATTACACGTTATACCCTTGTCTTAATTTTCGCTTCACTAAGCATAGCTGTCTTCTTCGCGGTATTATCAGCTTTATTAAATCAAGGAAGCAATAATCTAACTGCTTCAATTCCATTTGAATTTACGCTAGTTGACATATTTATAATTATTCCAATAATTGCTTGCTTGCTACAAGTTATTATTCAGCTAAGTATTTGAGCTAAGGCTACATATATTGTTTACAAATACAATAAAACTCAAGGAGCATCTCATGAAACTAACCTTTCTAACTAATTGACAAAAAAATAAAGCTTGCAAAGCTCAAGAAATGCTAAGGCAAACTTATTTAAATACAATATTTGCAACTTATAATGAAATTCAAGAAGACAGTAACTTTATTCCATATCAAATATTCACTAACCAATTTCTTATTTTAAACAACATCCAAAAAACTGGTGGTTTATGAGAAGAATTAGTTAATGAACGTGACGAATTTATGTTACACAAAAATCAAATCGCATTTAAAGACTTTTATATTTCTTGAAGTATAAACCCAAGATTTAGTCAAGAGATTTTAATTCCTGTTATTTCTCATAATTTTGATTCTAACACTAAAGTATTATCTTGAGTAACTGCTGAAAATGATCAAATTCAAGATATCTTAACTAAATATAACGAATATTTACATGATTATTTAATAAACAATGATTGCCCTGTTGAAATTATTCCTGGCATTATTGTTAAATACAACTTTGATTTAAAGGATTACAACTTATACTTCTCACCTGAGTTAATTCCTAATGCACATAAAGAAAATTAAACAAAAAGCTGAATCACTAGATAAAATATTAACCATTGTCGAATCACAAAAAAATATTAACTTAATTAATATCTTGCGTCTTTCTCAACAAATTGGTATGTATTGTCAAAGAGCTAATCAAGCTAAATCCTACATTGATTATCTCGCTAGTAATTATGCTGTAGCCAATCCTTTAATCGAACCAGTAAATAATCATTACCTTACATTTTTAAGCAAATTAACACCTAAAAACTCAATCACTTATAAAACAATTTGAGTTTATATAACAGAAGAAGAAAAATACGAAACAAACTCATATCAAAAATATGAAAAATACTTGCTTCAAAACTTTGCTAAAAACGACTCAATTGTTGTAATTGGTAATAGAGCAAAAACTTTTGCCCAAGAAAATAATTTAGATATCATTTTTGAAAATAACTTTAATGATGTTGCTTATTTAACAGATATTTTGCCTGACTTTTTAGAAGCTTATTTAGATGCTAATGGTTTTTGCAAAATTAAATTTGTCTTAAACTCTTCAAAAACTAAGCAATTGAGCCTAAATGTAATTCCTTTAAGCGAATTAAATTTCGACTTAGACCTATATCATAAACAAAGTAACTTTATGTCTATAGAAGGCCTAAATATTTATCCTAATATAAATGGCTTTATTAAATCACAACTAAAAGCTTATTTAACTTATATGACATTGGCTTTATTAAGCGAATCAAATTTAATTTATCAAAAATATTCTTTAGTTGCAATTAATCAAAAAATCAACGATCTTGAGAAAAAACAAAAACGTTTAGCTCTTGAAGTACTGCGTGCTAAACGTGAATTAGAAGTAGAACAAATTTCAATTCTTTCTAAGAAAAAAGATTTATTACACGATGAAAAGGAGAATGCTCATGAATAATATAAAATGCCTTTTCATCTCAGAAAACTTAAATGAAACAAAAGAATATATTACAAGTTTAGAATTAAATCTTAATCTCGAAGACCAATGAACATTATTAAAGCCTAACTCAGTAGGTTCATATAACAAAGCTTTTTTTAGAACAAAAAATAATGATGGCGTAGTCAAATACTATATCTTAGATAACGTCTTCCTTACCTATATAAACAATGAGATACATATCACTTATAGAGGTTGCTTTAGATCATATTTACAAGTTAAAAAGAATAATGATTTTATTAACAACAATGAAGAAAAACTTAAAAGCTTATTAGCTGATTTAAATTACTATCGTAGTTGTAAGCAACTTTCGGTAGACAATATAAATAAAATAGCAATTTACAAGTTAGAAAATGAAATATATATCTTGAATGCTATTACCTTATTTAATTTAAACCCAGAGGAGAAAAAATGCGAAAACTAAAATGACTTATTTTAGGGCCAGTTAGTGCCACTCTTCCCCTCGCTGTTCTTTCTTCTGCTCCTAATTCAGAAAGCACTCCTAATAGTGATAATGCAAACTCTGAGGAAGGCAAAAACTTATCTCCTGACTTTGATGAATTTGCTAAACTAGAAAAAGAAGCGCAAACACAATCATTAAATAATATTTTAGAACAAGGTATTAAAGATCTTCATAATGAAGCTAACACCTTACTAACAAATACTACAACTACAGATGCACAAGACATCATAAAAGGTATGTATTTAAAAAAGGTTGCAGTTTATTTAGAAACACATAAAGATGCAATTATTAAGAATCCTAGAGATAATGGTTTCTTTACATTCTATCCAGAAATACTTGCTTCATCAAAATCTTTCAAAAGCATGGTCTTAACTTTTGATTCTAAAACTTATCAACAAGTCTTAATTAATGCTGAGCAAGACTCAACTAATCCATATCAGAATCTACCTTTAGTACCATCTCAAATTGAAGACTTAAAGGAATATACTTCAGAAACCTTAACAAATACTTTAACTAAAGAGAAATTTAATGCAAAAGTTGATGAATATTTCAAGAAACTAGCTGGTGAATTTGATGATATTTTTCAAAATAGCGATGATATTCCAACATTTGAAACAACATCTATTGACTACAATTCATCCGGTAATTTCAACCTACATCCGCCAAAAGGTTTTGATTCTTGAGATGATTATATTAAATCAAAATATAGTGTTCGCTTCTTGCAATTTGATTTAGACCAAAACTCTAAAGAAGATGAGCAACAAGATAAACCACCTTCTCCAATAATACCACCTCTTCCTCAAATTCAGGACCCGGCTGCGCAATCTAAGGAAATCCAAAACATTCCTTCTCTACACCCAATTGTTTCTTCAGCTATGTATGATGCTTTTAAGAGTTTAAATACAGTTGAATTAAAACAAGCTTTTATAGCCAAATATAATAAGAATGTGGAAAAGAATTCTCCTATTTATTTCTTTTTTAACAACAATATTAACACTAGATATCAATACATGGTAACTGGACTTAAACTTGACTCAAATAATGAATTATTAGCAGATGTTAAAATTCAGGATAGTGTAGACAAAAATAACTTACGTACATATAGTTTTTCTATCCGGACACTAGCAGATAAGCAAATAACACTTGCAACACAAGCTGCTAATGCCTTAATTAGAAATATCTTTATACAGTTATACACAGCGCTTGGAGTTAATGCCCAAATCGATTATCAACAATTAGTTGATCAAGAATTGGCAAATGTTTTATTTAACATGATTTCACGTGCAATGAAAAATACTTATCAAACTGAATATCAAACAGATTTAAATAATATTATTCAAAAGAATGCATCAAGTGTTAGTTCAATTGATTTAAAAGATAATTTAGAAACTCAATTTGGTACTGATATAAATTATTTTGTTTTATCATCTTTAAAAAATACTGTAATACACAATACATATTATTTCGCATTACTTCCTGATGCCTATTCAAATACTTATAATTTATTAGTTGAAGGAATTAAAAACAAAATTGATTTAATTAAATCAAACATTAAAGTTTTAAATGAATATTACAAGATTAACTATCTTGATATTAGCTGAGTTAACCAAGGATTAGATGTATTAAGTGATGATATTTCCTTTTTAAAAGGATTAGCAATCAATAATAGTTTTAATTTATATTCTCAATATTTAGAATACACCAACTTAACTAATCGTATAAACAAGACATTTAGAGATTTATACATTATTTTACATGAAGCTCTATTAACGAATTCTCCAGAAAATAAAAAACAAATCACACAAATGTTTGATTCTCTTTGAGCAATGCCTCAAACACCATATACACAGCCAGCAGCTAATAAAAAGCTACTTTACACATTAGGAGCAATTTTCTTATCATTAGCATTTATTCTAATATTAATTGCTTCTACTTTAGGAATTACACACAATAAATTCCACATAAAAAACACAAAAAATAAAACAATATTAATGAGTTCGCTAGCTTCAATTTTCTTAATAATAGCAATTATTTTACTTGCTATCGGACTTGGAGGTCTATAATGACAAATAATAACTATCCTAAAATAACAGGTATATTTGACTATGTTGTAGAGATTACTGGTAAGTATCCTTACTTCCAGAATCAAATTTTTACTTTAGCAAATAACCCTGAAGTCAATTTAATTTTAATCTCAGCTACCCAAAATAAAGCTTACTGTCTTTCAGAAGGTAAAATTGGAGACTTTCTTATTGGAGAAAGCGTTATCCCAACTGATCAACAACACTATATCGAAACTTCTTTAAGCTACTTTGGAAAAATCATTAGCATTGATGGAAGCATTTTATATCCAGCTGCTAGTGATAGTAAAACTATGCTTTCACACAAGTCTCTTGCCTTCAATAAACCTAATGCATTACTTTCATATCAACCACTAGAAGAACAATTACACACAGGTTACATGGCAATTGATTTACTTATTCCAATCGGTAAAGGGCAAAGAGAACTAATTATCGGAGATAGAAAAACAGGTAAAACTCACTTAACACTTAATACCATTATTAATCAAAAGAATCAAAATGTTAAATGTATCTATGTAGGTATTGGAAAGCAACAGTCAGATATTGCTTCAGTTTATAAAACATTAAATGATAATAAAGCAATGGATTACACTATTATTATTAACGCACCTGCTGATCAACCTTATGCACAATACTTAGCTCCTTATGTAGCTATGGCGCATGCTGAAAACCTAGCACACCAATATGATGTTTTAATTGTTTTTGACGATTTAACAGCTCATGCTAATATTTACCGTGAAATCGCTTTATTAACTAATAAACCTGTTGGAAAAGAAGCCTTCCCTGGGGATATGTTCTTTGCACATGCTAGATTACTTGAACGTAGTGGAAAGTTTTTAGGCAAAAAATCAATTACTGCACTTCCTATCTTACAAAGCGTTGAAAATGATATTACTTCTTTAGTAGCTTCAAATGATATTTCAATTACTGATGGACAAATCGTTATGAATACAGATCTCTTTGCACAAGGTAAATTGCCTGCTATTGATATCGATTTATCTGTGTCACGTATTGGTGGATCGGTTCAAAAACCTTACATTGCAAAAGTAGCTGGTAAGATAGCTAAAATTTACAAAGCTTACAAGAGACAAATTAAACTCGCTTCACTTAAATATGACTTAAACGACGAAACTAGCGCACTATTAACTAATGGTTCTTTAGTTGAACAAATGTTTACTCAAAAAGGTATCTCAGTTTACAAAGGCAGCACAATGTTCCTTACAGCTAAACTGATTTCATGAGGTGTTTTAAAGAAAGTAACTAACATTCCACTGGCTTTAAAATTCATTGAAGAATTATGTATCTTTAATCCAATTACTAAAGATATCTTAGATCGCATGATTAGTAATCAAGCTTATGATGATAATATGGCTAAAGATTTCTTTGCATTTGCTTTAGCACAATATGCAAAATATAAACAACTCAATTGACAAATTGAAATTAACCAAAAATTCATGGACATAGATGAAAACGTCCTAAAATTCATCGATGATAAATTAGGAGATAAATAATGACAAAAGGTATAGTAACTAAAATTTGAACAGATGTAGTTGAAGTTTCTTTCCCTAAAGATCAACTACCTAAAATTAACAATATTTTAGCTTCTGCTAGTGATCAAACTCACTTATTAGTTAAAAAAATTGTTAATGAAAACATTGTTTATGCAGTTATCATTGATGCAAATGAAACTATAGGAATTGATCAAGAATACTTTGATACCAACAATACCTTTATGGTACCAGTTGGTCCTAGTGCTAAAAATAACATCTTTGATGTTATGGGTAGATCACTAAATAACCCACAAGCAAGTTTTAAACGTGTTCCAATGGATTCAACTATTGTAACTAATAATGACTTTAATTTCGAACCTCAAATACTTGAAACCGGAATTAAGGCTATTGACTTCTTTATCCCTATTTTAAAGGGTTCTAAAATCGGAATCTTTGGAGGAGCTGGAGTTGGTAAAACAGTTTTAATGAAAGAAATTATCTTCAACCTATCTAAGAAAGAAAAGAATACCTCTTCAATCTTTATTGGAGCTGGTGAACGTTCAAGGGAAGGGGTTGAATTATATGATGATTTAACTAAATCAGACCTTATGAAAAGCTCTATGATGTTTATTTCTAAAATGAATGAAAGTGCTGGAGCTAGAATGAGTATTGTTCCTGTAGGAATTACAGCAGCTGAATACTTAAGAGACAAAGAAAAAGAAAATGTTTTATTATTTATCGACAACATTTTCCGTTTCCTTCAAGCTGGAAATGAAATCTCAGCTTCACTTGATAAAAAACCTTCATTAGGAGGTTACCAAGCAACATTAAATACTGAAATTTCTTCTGTAGAAAATAGATTATTCTCAAACGAAAATGGTTCAATTACTTCATTCCAAACTGTTTTCTTACCAATGGATGATTTATCTGATCCATCTGCTCTTGCAGTATTTAACCACTTAGGTGGTTCTCTAGTTCTTTCTCGTGATGTTGTAGCTAAAAATATTTATCCTGCTTTTGACCCACTTGAATCATCATCTGCTACAGTGGATGTTCAAATCATTGGTCAAAAACATTACGATGCTATTATGAAAGTTAAACAAATATTACAAAGATACAAAGAACTTGAAGATGTTATTTTAATTTTAGGTATCGATGAGCTTGATGATGAATCAAAAATTATTGTTAAAAAAGCTTTACAACTACAAAACTTTTTCTCACAATACTTCCACACAACTCAACACTTTACTCAAATGCCAGGGGTTTATGTCCCATTATCTAAAACAATTGAATCAGTAGAAAGAATAATTAATGGTGAATTTATAGATGTTAACCCTGAAAAATTCTCATTCATAGCTACTGTAGACGATATTCAAGATGAAAAATAAAATACTAAAAAATTCACTTTTAATTTTAGGGTCAACTTTTCTTAGTTTAGTTCCAGTTTCATGTTTTCATGATTATCCAGCTAGACCAGTAGAAAAACCTGTTGACCCAGGCGATTCAAAGCCTAAACCTATAGATCCTATAAAACCAATTAATCCGGGTGAAGGTGAACCTGTGCCTGAACCACCAGTTATTGGTGGGAATCCGTTCAATCCACAACCTCAAAAAGACCCTACAACGCCAGATGATGCTAATACACCTGAATATAAAAATGCTTCATTACTTAAAAAATATTACATTGATGAAGCAGCATATATTAATTCTTTAGTGAAATCTCTTTGACCAGGTGGAGTAACAGAAGCTTATAATGAAATTTATGAAACATACAGCAAAAAACACGTACAAGATTTTGATAATAGCGCTTCTGAATTAAACTTACCTGCATTTCTAGATTCTTATGCTAAAAACTTTTCAGTTACAGATAACGAAAATAATTTAGTTCTTAACCCTCTAGGTCAAATACGTAGAAGAAAATACTGAGCTGATGCTGATGGGGATCGTGGTACAGCAAGATATATCCCTAATGACCTATATAAGGAAATATTAGGTGAAACATATTCAATTATCATTAGTAATGAAAATAAATATTTAACACCTACTAGCTTGCCACCATCACGTCTCTCTCAAGGTACAGCATGAATTCTTGATTATGCAACTGATAGTAAAGGTCAAATTTCGAAATTATATTTAGCTACAAACCTGCACGTAGCAGCAGATATTACTTCTAGTTCAGATAATGGTTCAATTTATACAAATATATTACCTGATAGTGTAATGAAACAAAATGCTGATAATCTAATTCAAGCTAACAGCAAATGGGAAGCAATGAACCCTGCAATTCTCAAACTTCAAAAAGAATATGAAGAAGTTTTAGCTAAATACGGTGATCAGTCACCTGAATTTGCAGCATTTAATAAAAAATATAATGAAGCATTAATTCCTTATGATGAAGCCGGCAAAGCTGTTAAAGCTGCTGATGCTAAGATTGTGGGTGTTACCCAAAAAATTAGATTAGCTCATTTTGATCCTGATACTCCAGTAGGTGTGCAATTAAAGCAAACTGATAAAGACACTCGTGTAGCATATTTTGACTTTGATCCTAAAAATGTAAAAATTGTTTATACTGGTGCAAACTTCTTAAGCACTTCTCCTTCAAGCTATTTAGATAGTTCTTCTCCATATGCTAAATTAGAGGAAATGGCTGATTTTGCTGTATTAGAATTTACTTTAAACCCTAATGCAGATTCATATCCATATAGTTCTCCTAATGCAGATAGTGGGCTTGATAACAATAAAATTGATTCATTCAATAATTATGTGTTATTCTTGACTTCAGCATACCAAAATAAAGATAACCAATCTAAACCAGCAAATTATGATTTACTAACTGATTATGATAGATTAGTTGCTGAAAAGTTAAAAGTAAATGATGAAAATGTATCTAAAATTAATTATGACTTTTTAGCTTTAGGTTTCCCTAATGCAAAAAGTGATGATGATTTAGTTATATCTACAAGTAATAAAGATGAAATTCCTTCATTAGCTACAACTTCATCTGTGTGAGTAAATAAATCTAAGAATAATAAAGATAACCAACTTGGTGGTGGTTTATCTCAAAATGTTGCGTTAAGAACATTTATTGATAAGCCTGGATTAACTGATATTTTAATCTCTAACCCAATAATTAACGCCACTGATCATAAAGGTTTTGAAATTAGATACTTAAAAGAAAAAGGTTCTACTTACACAGGTAATGAATACATTAACTATGGGCTAGGATATATATTGCAAAACTGACAACCAGGACAAGGTGGTTCGGGTTCATCTGTACGTGATATTAATGGAAATATAATTGGATTAACATTTGCTGCTGCTGATGCAAATTTCAACTCATTAATTTCGCTTACACAAGCCTTAAGATCACCTGGATATAACTATAATGGGCAATATGGTAAATATAATTTAGAACAATATGATTTAATTTATGGTGGTGGGCCAAACCAAAGAACATCATATCGTCAAGCGCTTCAAAAAATTTATGGTGATAACTATAAAACAAAATTATTCCCTAAAGGTGTAAAAGAAATTCCACAAGATTATCAATTTAAAAAATAAATTAAAAATATCTAGACTTGAAAAATCTAGATATTTTTTGATTAATTTTAATAAATTGGTTTAATTAAATCGTTTAGTTCTTTCATAGTAATTGTGTTTCAATTGTCTTGTGTAAAGACAAAACCTAATTTTGAAATAACTTTAAATGTTTGTTGATTATTAGCGTTATCCGTTATTGTGTATTCAACATAATAAATACCACTATTATTACTATCTGCAAGGCCTAAAGTTTTATTTCATTTAGTTAATTTTGCCAATTCTGTATTATTAAACTCTTGAATTACTGTATCTGTTTTAGTTGCGAAATCTATAAAATGAATTTTGGCATTAATTGGGTATGTAGAAACTGAAGTTCACATAAATGAATATTCAAGTGATGTATTTTGGTATCATAAACTATCATTTGCATTGTAGTTTGAATTTTGAGAGTTCCCATTTACTGTTATTTGTGAAAATGCATCAAATGTTGGTGAAGTTGAACTACATTCTAAATATAAAACTTCTGAATTTACAATATCATTTGGGAATATTTCATTGTAAATTTCAACATAGTAATATCCTTGTGGATTTTGAATTATGTTTTTATTTAAGCTTAATGCATCAATAGTTTTATTAGAAATAACTTGTTTTCAACCCGCTTCTCCAGGTTTTAGCTTTGTTTCAGAATAATATACATTAGCTCTTAATGATAAATTACCACCTAAAATTTGGCTTTTATCATTTATTGCTGATATATTAATTTGATATCCATACTCATTATATAAATCCTGAGAAACAGAGTCAAATTCATTTAAATTACGTGTTATAACAATTGTTTTTGCATTTGCATAAGAAGGGTCTAATAAATTGTTGTTGTAATTATCACGCACTTCTTGCACTAATTGATTAATTTGCTCATTCGAAAGATTTTCATGAGTTTTAGCATTAATTTCATTTCACTTATCTAAAAAGTTCTTTTTATTTTGCTCAGAAATTTGGTATACATTTGAACCTATTGTATAACCACCAAGAGTAAATTTATAATATGCTAACTCATTAATTAGATCTTGTTTGTTGTATTTTGGTTGACTATTAAATCATGTTACTAATTTAGGATCTTCCATTTTAGTTTCAATTTTTGTATTATCAGTTCATGTTACATAAACTTGATCGTTTTGAATGTTAAAGTTATATAAAACTTTATCTTTATTGCCTATTTTCGAAACTGTATGTGCCTTTGTTTTAACATCATAAATTAATATTGAATATCCATCAGTTTTATCATAGATTGGAATAGCAATAGAGTCTTTATATGAATAAAGGTTTACACTAAATGCAGGCATAGACCATGATATTTGATTATATGTTCTTGAAATAGCGTCTAATATTTTTTGTTTATATATCTTTTGTATGTCTCATGTTACTTCTGTACCGATTGATTGGTTAAAAGTTTGTTCGGTTATAAAACCAGTAGCTGGTAACTGTTTACCATCTGTGTCCACCCTTTTTGGTGAATAACTAAATCCATATCATTTACCATTGTTATATACATAATTTGGAGAAATTGCTGTACTTCCACCATTTGCTTTTCCACCCATAATTGTAGTCTTTGCTAAATAATCACGTTCTGAATTTAACATTACTTCATTATTTAAATATAAAGTGTTGTAAGGCAATCCATATAAGTTATTAAATGTATATGGTAGTAAAACCCCAGAAACATTTGGCACAAATTGTGAAGTACTTGGCGCTGTTATAACACCACCAAAGTCACCCTTATAATGTGATAAAGGATATAAATAATATGCTTCAGGTGATTCGTATGTAATGTCAGAATCGAATCATTTGTAGGTTTTTGAACTAGGATCTGGTTGGTTTTGATCATTTACTGGTAATTTCATTCAAACAACCATGTGTCCACCGCTGGTTTCATCTTCTGGTAAATCTTTTGCTTTACCTGTAGGCCATGCAAAAGCTTTAATACCAGCCATTTGTAAAAGAATAGCATATGAAGAAGCCATGTCTCTACATACACCAGTATGCAATTGAATTGCTAAATCTAATCTGGCAACGGGTTTATAAATAAATCACATTCTTACATATTTTCATAAAGCAAATGCTTTATCTCATTCAGACATACCTTCTTTAATTTGATTCATCCCGTCTCTAACAAACTTAAAGACTGCATCTTGTACTTTACCAGGAGTTCTGAATGCTTCCATATAAGTATATTTGAAACTACCTGTTCGTACATATCATGTTGTATCGTTTACATATTGCGGAGTATTTGGGAAATATCCATCAGACTGAATTGAACCATCTTTATTCTTGTAAGTAAACGCCATTTGGTTAGAGTCTACTGTAAAATATGAGTAATTAGTTTTCTTAGTAAATTGCCACTCAAGAAAAGCATTATTTCAAGCGTCTGTAGTAATTAATCTATCACCAAGTGTGAAATTAACAACTTGATTACCAATCATCTTATCAAACATATCAACAAGCATTTCTTGTGTGATTTGATTGTCTGCCACTTTTGGTAGAGGAACGTCTCCTCAATTATAATTTTCTGATGGCGAATTATTTATATCTTTGTATTTTTCATATAAATTCTTTAATGCACTTAACGAAGTGTTTAAAGAATTTAATGTACTTGAATCAGTATATCGGTTTTGACTAATTCCATTTTGGATAGCACTGTATGCATCAGGGTATTTCTTTTTATTTACATTTAATTCATCTAGTGCTCTGATTTGGGCATCAATTTCGCTTTGTAACTGTGCTATCTTTTGATTATAGTTAGTTCAAGCAGCTTGAGTTATTTGTTTTAATTCATTAGTTGTTTTAGTTAATTCTTCGATTGAAAGTGATTCTAAAGTTGAATTATTAATTTTAGTTAGTAAAGAACCTAACTGCGCATCAGTATAGCCATATTCTATTAATTTGTTGTAAGCTTCCTGTGCAGTGACTAATTCTAATTTAGCAGTTCTTAAAGTTTGAACAGCTGGATCAATTTTTGCTGCATTTTTATATACATCATAGACCTTTGTTAAGCTAGCTAAAGCATTGTTTAGGCTATTCAAATTATCCGTATCTGAATAAGAAATTTTTAATGCCTCATTTATAGCTTTATAAGCTTTTGGATTATCTTGTTCATTAAAGTTTAAATTCTTAAGTTGAGTTTTTATAGCATCAATTTCAGCCTTAATGTTTGCACATTCTGTCTTATAATTTGCTTCTTCTTTTACTTTTAGGTCTGAAATTTTAGAAATTATTTCTTTTAATTTGTCAAATGAATAAGTTGATAAATTAGAAACTTTTATGCCAGATAAATAACTTGATAGTTCAGTAGCTTCATAGCCTTTTTCTTTAAGCGAAGAAACTAATGCATTTGCTGCAGCTAGTGCATTATTAGCTTCTTGCACTGTTTGTTGCATTATCTGTACTGCACTATTTTTATATTGCTCATAAACTTTATTTAAGTTATCTAATTTTGCTTTTAAATTAGCAAGTGTATCTGCTGAATTAAAATTATTAAGGCTTAGGGCAGCCTGAATAGCTTGATAAATGTTATTACTCATTGATTGAGTAATTCCAATATTATTAATTTTTGAAATAACATCATTTAAGCTCTTAATTGCATTATCCTTCGCAGTAGCATACTTTTTATTTGCACTTGCTTCTAATTCTTGAACTTTTGCAATAGCTGATTGTACTTCTGGTAATGAATAATTAGCAATAATTTCATCAGTTAAAGTTTTTAAATAATTATTTAATTCTACTGGCTCATATCCATTATTAAGTAGCACTTTAGCTTGGCCAGTTGCTGTAGCAATAGCAAGCTTTAATTCAGCAATAGCTTGTTGTTTCGCTACTTCTTGGCTATTATCAGGGTTATTGTTAATGTCTTTATATTTATTGTATAGAGCAGTTAAATTAGCAAGAAATGCTTTTAATTCATTTAGTGTGCTTGTTTTAGTTACTACATTATTTTTCAATCCTTCACTAATTGCTTGATATGCTTCAGGTTGCTTTTCATTTGAAACATTTAAAGATTCAATATTTTTAACAACAGCATTAATTTGATCTTTTATAGCATCGCAAGCTAGTGTATAGTTTTTTTGCACTTCACTCTGTGTTGTTTGCAATGTTGATAAAATTTCTTTCAACTTATCTAGTGAACATGATGGTAAATTATCTAAGTTAATATTCTTCAAACATTCTTCTAATACTTCTGGGTTATAACCATTAGTTTTTAAACTATCACACTCATTTTGAGCTTGGGCTTTTTCATTTGTTATTTGATTTATCAATTCTGCTTTTTGTGCAGCATCAGGTTCGATAACAGGCTTATTTGTTAAATCTTTATAATCATTATAAATTTTTGCAAGTTTATTGTTCCATTCATTTAAAGTCGGTAGTATTGTATCCTTATTTAAAACACTAGCTTGATTTATTGCTTCTTGCATTATAGCTTTTTCATTATTATGACTATCATCTAACTTATCAATTAGTTTCTTTAAAAATTCAATATTTGCCTTAATTTGATTTAAAACATTGGTAATAAGATTATTAAATTGTTGAGTTATAGTTGATATTAGATCTTGCCCACTAGCGAGAACTTCAGACATTTGCTTTTCACTTAATTTTTCATAATTATCATTATTTATAATAAATTCATTAATTTGTTGTGCTAAATCCGTAACTTGATTTGCAATTAATTTATTTTCTAATCCTTCTAGCTGGCTTTTAAGTTCTTGAAACTTGACAATTAAATTGTTTTGTTCTGCTTGTGTATCATTACAGCTGGTTGCAATCATAGAAACAGGAGCTGCTGTGGCACTAAGAACTAAAACGCTTTTGATTGTGATATTTTTCTTATTTCTCATATTTACCTCTTTATAAATATATTCTATTAAATTTTGAGAAATGCAGCATATTTATACAGCTTTATTTCATGCTAAAAAAAGCAAATAAAAAAAATCCAATACTGGATTCAAATGGTGCCGGCAACTGGACTCGAACCAGCGACCCCTTCCTTACCATGGAAGTGCTCTACCTGCTGAGCTATGTCGGCAAATCGTTAATAATATAATACCAAAATATTATTAACGTATGTATAAATTAATCTATAATTTCCAATTTTCTTAGTAATTCCAGAAATTCTTCTAGTTTAACAATTCTTTTTTGCAACTGTTGAGCTTTTATGTATTTTAAAGTTGTCGTCTGATCATCACAACTTATAAGCAATGTTGTAGATTTTAAAACTGAATTGTTTACTTTTCCACCATTAAGTTCAATTACTCGTTCTAGACTTTCCCTACTATACATTCCTTCACCGGTAATAGCGATATTAAAACCTTCAAGCAGATTGCTATGCAAAGCATTACTTTTTAGTTGCATTTTATTGTTTGAATATGGTTCAAAATTTCTTTTCGTTCTTGTTAAATTTCAGTTTCTTGCCTTGCTTTTTTCATTACACAATTTCTTATAAACTTTATCAGTACAAATCACATCAGCTAATGCTCTATGATTTTTTTCTGCTGAATACTCAATTGCATAATAATTACATAAGTCACCTAATGTGTTATGTGCTAAAGAAAGTTTTGTTCTAGCTAATAATAATGTATCAATAATTTCGTTTGAAATATTTCAATTTAATCTGCTATTTGAAAAATAATTTAAAAAACGATAATCAAATGATTTTATGTTGTGGCCTATTAAAGGCAAATCCTCAATGAATTCAAGAAATTGAGCAAGGACAATTTCAATAGGGTCTTCATTTCGCAACATTTCATTTGTAATATGCGTCTTTTTGACAATGAATGGAGGAATTACCCCTTGAATTTTGACTAATTTAGAAAATTGTTCAACTATTTTTCCATTTTTAACTTTTATAGCTGCAATTTCAGTTATTTCATCATTATAAGGCTGCAATCCTGTAGTTTCTATATCCAAAACTACATAATTATCTAGGTGTGTATTAGAATAATCCACCCATTCCTCCGCCAAAGCCACCAAAGCCTCCGGTTTTCTTAAAGTTTTGAGCAATTTGAGCCATTTTTTTGCTCATAGCATCAAAATCGTTTAGCAATTTATTGTATTCTTGCGCACTTCTACCACTCCCTTTAAGGATTCTTTCTTTACGAGAAGCTTGTTTAAGTAGTTTAGGATTCTTTCTTTCTTGCTTAGTCATAGAAGACATTAGAATTTGATATAACTGCATTTTTTCTTCGGCTTTATCTATTTCTGATTCATCAATTTTGCTTGCTAAATTACCTGGGAGCATTTTTAGTAATTTAGAAAATTTTCCCATTTGTTTCATTTGCTTAATTTGTTCCATTAAATCATCAAGTGTAAAATTACCTGAGAAAATTCTTTCAACCATATTTTTAGCTTTGTCTTCATCAATGTTTTCAGAGGCCTGTTCAATAAGTGTCATAACATCACCCATACCAAGAATTCTTTCAGCCATTCTATCTGGGTGGAAAAGATCTAAATTAGAAGTTTTTTCTCCTGTCCCAATAAATCTAATTGGAATGTTAAGAACTTGTCTTAAACTTAATGCAGCACCACCACGTGCATCAGAATCAAGTTTAGTAATAATAACACCTGTCAATTTAAGCTTATCATTAAAAGTGCTTGCTACATTTATGATATCTTGTCCAGATAATGCATCAGCTACAAAAAAGATTTCATCAGGGTGAGCAATCTTTTTAATGTTAACTAGTTCATTCATTAATTTTTCATCAATCGAAAGTCTTCCAGCAGTATCGATGATAATTAAATCATTTTTATTTTCATGTGCCTTTACTAGTGCATTTTCAACAATAGTTTCTGCAGGTATATTAACACCTTGTTCGTAGTAATCAACTTGGATTCCCTTTGCTAAAGTAACAAGTTGATCAACTGCTGCTGGACGATAAATATCTGCTGCCACAACCAATGGATTAGAAATATATTTTTTCTTTCTTAAGTAATAAGCTAATTTAGCAGTTGCTGTTGTTTTACCACTACCTTGTAAACCACACATCATTACGATATAAGGTTTTTTGTCAATTTTAATTTCTTTAGTTTCACTTCCCAAAACCTTTACAAGTTCATCTCTAAAGATTTTTATCATTGTTTGTGATGGATTAAGTCTCCCAATAATTTTTCCTTCTTCAAGTGCTTTTTCTTTAACATTATTTACAAATTCTTTTACAACCCGCAAGTTAACGTCAGCTTCTAGTAAAGCCATTTTAACTTCACGAGTAACTTCTAAAATATCAGCTTCATTTAAAGTTGTTTTCTTAGCCATTTTAGCTAAGCTTTTTTGTATTCTTTTTTCTAAAAAATCTAACATAAAATTATTATACAACACATAAGTAAATAGCTAATAAATTTCAAAAAACTTATATAATATCTTTTATGAAAGAAATAGAAGTAAAATATCCAGAAAGATTAGACAAATACGTTTCAAATAACAGCGATATATCACGTAATGATATTAAGCAATTAGTTGAACAACATTGTGTCTATGTTGATAACATTTTGGTTAATAAACCAAAATTTACTGTACGTGAAGGACAGATTATTAAAATTACAAAAGTAATTGATAAAGAAATTAAGATTGAACCTAAGGAAATGCCTTTGGAAATACTATACGATGATGATTACTTATGTGTTTTAAATAAGCCAAGTGGGCTTACAGTACACCCTGCTCCAGGTCATTATGATGACACCCTAGTAAATGGTTTATTACACCATTTTAAAAATAATTTATCAAATGAAAATGGATTACTTAGACCAGGAATTGTACACAGAATCGATAAAGATACTAGTGGACTACTAATTGTTGCTAAAACAAATGAGGCTCACAATTTATTAGCCGAAATGTTTGCTACTCATAGTATTAAACGTTCATATTTAGCGATTTGTGATGGGATTATCGAAAATACTAAACTTAAATTAGTTTTACCGATTGGTCGCTCAACTAAAGACAGATCAAAAATGGAAGTAACTAACCATAATTCGAAACCTGCTGTTACTTATGTAACATTACTTAAAGGTTTTTATTTAGATGGATTACCAAAATCTTTAGTTAAATGTGAACTTGAAACCGGAAGAACTCACCAAATTAGAGTTCATATGGCTCATATTAAGAATCCAGTATATGGAGATCCTGTATACAATAAAGCTATCGATGATAAAGGGCAAAGATTACATGCTTATAAATTAACCTTTATTCATCCAGTGACTAAAGAAGAAATGGTGTTTTTTGCTAAACCACCAAAAGAATTTGAAATTGCAGACTTCGATTTCGATCAATTCTTAAAAGCAGAAACTCAAGGAGGCAAAAATGAATAATCAAACTATTGAATTAGAAAAATATGAAACAGTAGAATCATTTTTTCAAGACTATAAAAATAAGTTTAATCAATGAATGTGAGTTTGACTAGCTTGAGTAGTTACTTGCTTTGCATTACTTGTTGCAGACTTTGTTATTACATTAGTCTTTCAAAAAGATTTTTTAAATGCTTATTACTTTAAGATGGGATCTTCAGCTGCAATTCAAGTCTCAAAAGAAAATCCAAACGTGATGTTAAATGTTTATATATATAGAGTTGCAAGTATTGTAGTATATATTTTAATCTTTGCTTATTTAATTTATTCAATAATTAGTTACAAGGTAACAGCAAATAAAAATCAATCATTTATTAGACAAAATATGTGATTAGGAATTCTTACATTTGTCGTTGCTATTTATGCAGTATTTAACTTAATTCAATATATGTATAATAATGCATTAAATCAATATGCACCATTTGCTATTGCAATATTTGCAATTGAACTAGTATCTTCAATCTTATATATCTTAATTTACTTTATACCAGCTGGTCAAGTTAGAAAACTTGTTAAATACAATGTATTCGTAGTTCAAAACATTCAATTCAAAATAATTCAAAAGAAATTCCAAGAAAGCCAAGCAAATGGAGGAAGTAGTCCATTTGATATCTTCAATATATTTAACAATATGGCTGCTGAATTTAACGCTAATGCACAAGATGCAAGCGAAGGAAATTCCGAAGAAGAAGACGAAATTGCTCGTCAATATCACGAAGCTAAACAAAAGGCTGCTAAAAAAGAACCTTATAATCCTGCTACTTCAATGGATGAAGAAAAAGATAAAGCAATGGAAAAATTATTATCAATGCCAAATCAACAATTGTTCGAAATGGCTGCTATCTTAAACATTTCTGGATATGAAGACATGTCTAAGGATGAACTAGCGTCTTTAATTTACAATTACACCAAACAAGCTCAAGAAAGATATGCGCAAACTCAAAAAGAAATTCATCAAGATAATAACGATAAGAAGTAATCATAGTATTGCTTCTTTTCCTGAGTTTCGGAGTTTTAAGGGTCAAAAAAACGAATAGTCCTATATTATGGGGCTATTCGTTTTTTCATACATTAAATTACTTGTACAAATTTTTTAAATATCGTTTCGATTGTTTCATAATCTGAAATATGGTCTGAGTTTTGAGTGTTTTTAATATAAATTTCTTCTTTAACTTCACCATTTACAACTTTCACTACCTTTTCAGCTGATTTTATCGCTGTGATAAGTCTATCATTAGAAAATTTATCAATAACTCCTGTGCTTGCAAGAACTGTATTGATCTTGTGAAGTAGAAATTTTATAATAACAAGAGATATGAAGCACAAAATTAAATGCGCATTAATGTGATCATCAGTTCATACATACATAGGTCTAACTTGAAGTGATGACTTCATTGTTCTAAAGTTTTCTTCTATTTGTCATTGTTTTGCATAAATATTCACCACTTCTTCTGGTGATAAGTCATGTCTTGAAGTTTCATAAATATAAAATCCATCTAATTGACTGTCTTGACTTAATTTTTGGCTATCTAATTCATAAAATGAACTTCCAATTTTCTTAAAGAATCTATATTTTTACCACTGGTTAGCTTGCTTGCTTCAACTAATCCATTTTTGTTTTTTAACTTGTTAAAGTTATCAATTAATATTTGTCTGTCTGCTTTATCTTTTGCTGCTCTTTTTTACTAAATGTAACAATTCTTCTTCTAACTATACCATTAGGTCTTTTTTATTAAAGAGTGAAACAACTTCTTGCTCTTTAAATTTGAATTCTTCATTTCCTTGATAATTACTTTCATCGAGCACGTATTCTTTAAAAGCTTTAGTTCCTGTTTTTAATCTATAAGAAATTACATAATCTATTCCTTTTGCTCTAGAAATCTAAGGTTTTTAGAAGTTGACATTCCTTTATCAGCAATAATGGTTACATTTTTAATTTCGTATGTTTTAAGCATTTCTAAAATAAATGGGATAAATGTGTTTGCGTCTGCTGTATTTCCTTTAAAGGTTTTAAAATGAATTGGAATTCCATTTCCATCTGTTGCCATTCCAACCACCACTTGGTCTTCTTTGAATTTTCCATCTTTTGAATATCCACTGTGTCTTAATCCTGAACGGGAAAAACTTTCAAAATACATTGTTGTTGAGTCATAGAAAACTAATTCAACTTTTCTTGTTGTGTTTTTCATTATTTTTTCATTAACTTTATTTAGAATTGCTTTTTATTTTGATTAACCAGATCTAGTAGTGTATAGTATCCATCTTTACTTGTTTCTGGAGCACCTTCATATTTATACTTATCTTTATGCATTAATATGTAACTTTTCGCATCAATGATTCTGCTAGCAATTGTGTATTTTAAAAGTTTTTCAAGGTCTTTATGTCTTGTTTTTGGCAGGGCATTAAAAATCTCAAATTTATCAATTACACTGTAAAGTGTATTAATACCATAATTCACATTGTATACCTCGGTTTGAGAAGAATTTAATGCAAACATTATGCTTTGCTTAATTTTTTCTTTTGAATCATCAATATTTAAAGTCTCACATACATTTTTAATTACATTTATCGGGTCCGAACATAATGTTTCGAGTTTTTCTAATCTTCCAATTCCAACTTGGTTACTATATCCTTTCCCATATCCATTTGATGTGGCAACTGAAATATATGTGTGATCTTTTCTTTTGTGTTTTATTAGTATGAACTTATCTGACATATTCATATTATAGCACTTTATACAAGTAATACAAGTAGAAAAATAATAAAATTTAGAAGAATTAAAAAAGTCCATATATCTTTGATATATGAACGTAAAACTTTTAAAATAATTGTTGTTTTTTCAGGCTCAAACTCCGAAACTCAGGAAGATAATAACGATAAGAAGTAATCATAGTATTGCTTCTTTTTTATTCAACATTGTATAATTAACTTATGAATTACAGCACACTAACAGACTTTAAATTAGCCACTATTACTATTAATAATCATCCTTTTTCTTATTACTGCTATGAAGTCAAAGATCGCTTAATATATAAATCTTTCATTAACAATGACAAGATATATATTATCTATAATCCCAGTATTCCTAAGTTACAAGATAAACTTCTCAAAACTCTTAAGTTCTATATCCCTAAATTAAAATATGAATTAAGCCCTAATTATGATACTTTTTATTTTATAGGCAAACAATATCAATATAAGTACAAAAGTATTGGTTTGATTTTACTTGTAGAAGTAAACAACCCTAGTAATGTGCTTGCTAGCATACCTTGCTCTCAAGGAAAAGAACAGGATTTTCAATACATTGTTAAATGTATTATTAAGCATCTAAATAAGTTGTTTTATGATTACATGCAAAATATAACAAATCATGTTACTCAAGCGTTTAAACGTGGCCCTATTGACATACAAATAGTTAATAACATTACTTCATATCATGGGCAATATACTTATAATAAAATCACTAATAATGAATTAATTAAATATAATTTGAAATCTTCAATTGCTGCTCCTAATTTCTTACTCTACATTGCTATTCACGAAGTTGCTCATTCCCTTAGTCATGGGAATGATAAACATAGTCAAAAATTTTGATCTGCTGTTTCTTTATTGTTACCAAACTATAAAGAATATAAAAACAAATATATTTTTGATTTTATATCAACTAAACATTAGTTTTTATGAAAGTCATATTAGTGATTTTTCTAATGAAGCAATAACTATCTTTTTTAAATTTCTGATTTTAAAACTTATACATACATATTTTTAATAGTAATGATTGATACATTTTTCGCCTGCTCATTTTTTATATTTTTTATTATTCTTCTGTCATAAACTACTTTAAAAATGCTTATTTTTGCACAAAAATTAACATAAAATGTAATAAATATAAGTGGGTTTGCTAAAAAAGTGACAAAAAATAAGACTTTTAATTTATATAATGTGGGCAATAAAAAATGTAGACGTTTTTTGTATAAACCTGCTATTTGCTAAAATATTGGTTTCATCTATATTTCTTATAGCAAAAGCTTAAGTCATAATCATAATTTGCACAAGTAATTTTATGTTCAGAAAATCAAATAAGCCTATTATGTAGGGGCTTATGGATTTTAGTATTGTGAAACTTTATAACCTTCCTAGTTTGTAAATTATCAAAAGATAAATCTTAAAATGCATTACTTATAAATGGTATTAAAATGATCTACATAATTTTATTAATAATTACAAATTAAAGAATGAGTTTTTTATACAATTCAATATACTGTTTTTTACAATTAATGATTTCTAAAAAAGCACCCCTGCACGAAAACAGAAATGCATGTATTAATAACCATCTTTAGATTTTTCTAGTATATAAATATTGTTAATATTATTTTTTTAACTTCTTTACCATAGGTATAAAGTATTTCTTGTAGTATTTTTTTCTGTTACATTCAAGATATTGAAATCAGGTTTTATCATCAATCATTTCAAGACTTAAATCATAATACTCTTGAATATTAGAAAATAATTTAGTTATTATCAGCTGTGGTGTTTTGAATGAAAAGGCAAAAAGCATTGTTAATCAAGTTAATAAAACAATAATCATCATGAAATCTGCTCGCTTGCGAATTATTAGAAGCACGAATGTTGTCAATAAGATAAGCAATAAATCATAAATTAAAAATGTTTGCCATAATGATATGATAAAAAATGCGTGTTTTATTTTTTTATTTAAGATTTCTTTTCTTTTAACAATATATTGATCTTTATATGACTTGATTAAGGTCCATTCTTTGCTTGGTTCTACTGGTTTATCTCTTAAATTTACTTTCGCTAGAATTTTTCCTTTTCACTCGCTTGGAAAAAACAAACTTCGCATATATTTTTTCATCACCATATGATAGATCCAAGTATCTTTATAAGAACTGCCTTCATTTCAGTCTTTTTTCTGATTTAAATCAAATTTTAAATATTTTTTACCAGTACGTTTTATATCTTTTATTCAGAAAATGAATCTTTTTCATATAAAAGGGTTTAACCATATCAATAGTATAAAATACTTAGTCATTATCATAAATGCTAATGATATTCCGACATGCAAAAAGAATAAGCCAAATATTTTATTCAATTTTATTATTGAATTTTTATATAAGCTTACATTCTTTTTTAAATTTATTTCTTTTCGTTGATTTTTATGCAAGCTACATATATCATGTTTTTGGTTTTTATATCATTTCATATTTTTACTCCAAAACTGAAAATTTGAACAAGAGTATCAAACATTGCGATAAGTAAGTTAACAATACTTAGCCAACATCTATGAATATCAAGGTTTTTTTATAGCCAGTTTCTTTTTCTAAAAGATGAACATTTTTATAAATTTTGGATATATATTACATAATAACGCATCTTTTACACTTGTTCCTAGAATGGTTCTTAATTTATTATATTCATCTTCTCAGAGGACACACTTAAATACTGCTCCTCTTCTTTTTTTCTTTCAATATCATTATGGGGGTGATTTTGTCTTTGTTTAAATCGGTGTATTGTGTATTTATATCTGTATTAAGCAGAACAACATTTGTTACAGTAACTAATGCAAACAATAAATTAATTTTATTTACCTTCTCATAACATCATTAATATATAAGAAAAAGTTTATATTATTTTTTAATTTTAAATTATTTTTAATATTAATAAAAATTAAAAAATATGATTTTCCATTAAAAGTCTAATTTTGTTTGTAAAACCAATGTTGTTTAAATTTTAAAGTTTTTTTCATAATTACTATCTTATATAATTTTAAATTCGCACAATTTTTGCGGGTTTTTTGCTACTTTTGTTTAAATCTCCTTAAAAATGCTTGTTTTTATCCAAAAATTGATAAAAAATAGCCTAAAACCATCAATTTCTCAGAAAAAAGTTGCAAAAAATAAAATTTTAATTTATATTATAAAATAATAAATAAACTAAAAGCAAACACACCAGAATGTTTACTATAGCTGATGATTTTTTTAATTCAATGATTTAATAGGTGTTTTATGGACTCCAAATTATTAAATATCCGAGTTAGTATCTATAATCTTGTACAAGTAATTTATCAATTTAAAATACAAAGAGTTCTATATTACAGAACTATTCGTTTTTCATAACCGCTAAACTTCTAAACTAAATATTATTTAAAAGCAAATTTATCAATAATAAATGATATAAATTATTTTATGATTTTCATATGTTTTCAATTATAGAGTACTATCAGAATAAAATTTCATTACAAAAGTGATCTTTCCCACCAGTAGCATAACGTTAAATTATAATTGCCTTTCCAAGTTAAAGATGGCTAAAATACTTTTAGTCCTATAAATTAGGAATTTTCATTTCATGCGCACATAAAATTACATAGAAAAATTCTATGTAGACCTTTCCTGGCAGTAGCATAGTAGTTTTTTACATTTATTTAACAGCCATTCATTGTTTTGTTATAAATAATTAAAAATAGTCCATGATAAATGGACTATAAAATTATATTTTTTTATTATTGATAATAGTTTTCTTTAGAATCTGGCTTAGATGGTATAAGTGATTCTATTTGTCATTTTAACATATTAAATGGATATTTGCTTCCGCATAAGTTAAATAGCATTTTAAAATAAAAGTTCTTAAAGTCTTCACCATTCATTCCATTTCATTTTACTGGCAAGTAAATACTTATTTTGGTTGAATAGATTGTTCACAATAGACCTAAGACAAATGTTGACAAATAAAGGTAAAATATTGTTATATTGAGACTGGCAACATAGATCATTAATCCAAGTATTACAATTGGTATTATAACTGTAAAAATAGGAATTATAGCAATTATTAACTTCACTAAATTACACTTTGCTTTAGATGATTTTACTCATCTTACATTATTAGCTTCATCAGTATTTAAGATATAAAAGTACCTGTAAATAAATGAAATCATTTTACTTTTGCCTTCAGGAAATCTATTTTTTAGATTTCTAGTACTCTTCTTGAATCGAATCATGAAGTTAAATGAGCTATATGTAAAATAGTAAATTACCGTAATTGATAGTGGGATAAATCAAATAGCTAGTAAGCTAACTAAAGCAATATTAAATGCATTTTGATTTGTGTCAGTTTGAAATACAAGTCATGAAGCATATCCAAAACATACACCTCAAATAGCAGCAACCAAGATAATGCTTAGTATAAAGAATGTTCACCAAAGCGTTAATATAGTTTTCTTTTGTTCTTTTGGTTTCATTAGTATCCACCTCAATATGAATTAGTAATTTCATTGTTTAAACTTGATAATTTCATAATTTCTTCACGTTCTAAGTTCTCTTCTCTATTAAAAACATGTATTATACTGTCAATATTTTCTAAGAGATTCTCATCAAAAAAACCATTATTTGTATATTTATCTTTAATAAATGTTTTTAAATTATTAAAACCACTAAGAATATCCCTAATAGCATCAAGTATCTTAGTTTTTTTATTAATATCTGTTGATGAGTCAAATTCTCTTTTATAAATGTTATATTTAGATATTGATAATGATATTTTAATATTAATATCACTAAATTTATCAATATTTCTTATTAATGGCAAATACACTTCTTTATAAAGTTGCTCAACCTTATTATTTTTATACAAATCCATTATAAATAAATATCATCCAAGTCATGAAGACAATGCTGATGATGCTATTGATCCAGAAGCAACAATTATTGGTGAAAGTGTGATTTCATTTATGAAAATATCTTCAGCAACGTCTTTTGGACTGCTGTTATAATTTCCAAGAACATTATCACTAGTACTTTTGAGTTTTACCTCATAAATTTTCAGTACATTATTCATTGCGTTTAAGAATTCTCTCAAGCTTAACTTTTCATCCTTAGATAATGTTCTGTTTGTCATCTTAACGAAACCAGGAAATTGATTCAAAAATTTATTTTTATTACTTTTTGACACCCCAAAAAATGATTCAAATGCATCATCTTCCATCTTAATAATATAATTCATAATAGCATTATATAAATTATTAGTTTCAACAGTTTTTTCTGTTTCAATATTATACACAACCATTTATGCTCCTAATAACTTGAATATTTCGTATTAATAAGATGACCTATTAAAGCATATAATCATTTTGATTCATTATCTATGCGTTTTTTAAATTCATTAATCAATGATACTGCATCATCAAAATATTTAGTATTGTTGCCAATCTCATTTTTTAAAAAATTAAGTTCTTTCACTATACCATCTAATGATTCTTTCATTTTTCACAAGTGATCAAACATACATGTTGCAGCCCAGATTCTATCCCATACATCAGAGTCAGGATCTATGTTATATTGTGCTCATGCATTATTGAATTCTGCAAGCTTTATTGACATTCTACTAATGCTATCACGAATTTTAATTGCCTTTTGAGCTTTTTTGTCCCTTTCACTAGTTAATGCAGCAGATGATGCTGTGGTAGATATTGTACCTACTATTGGCACAATAATGTTCACTATTGGAATTCAAGATAGGAATGCACTAGCTGTTACAGTGCTAGCAGTACCAACAGATGCAGCGAGAGCAATTTTTTTGTTCAATTCCTCTTTTTCTTTTTCTAGATTTTTTCCTTCTTTTTCTCCTAGAACCTTTAAGAATTCATAAATGGCATGCAATTTATTATATGCATCAACATCATCTGATGAAAATGTTCTTTCATTTCCTCTTATTCTGTTTCCATCGAGTAACTCTTCTATTTTCTTATATAATTTTGAATTCTTAAAGATATCAACATTTAATGTTGAATCTAATGTATCATATATGTATAACCAATTACTAATTTGTAGATTATCCATTTCAGATAAAATAGCAACTGTTCTATCTATATAGTTCTTTTCATTAATGATATCTGATAATTCTTTTAACTGCTCAGAGCTCAATCTTTGAATTTCTTTTTTTTCTATTTGTTCATTTATTTCATAATTAACTATCATAATAGTCTCCTTTTTTATTTTATTTCACTTTAATTATAACTTTAGATAATTAAACATATTTGAAAATAATTTATTTTGTGGAAATTTCCACATTTTTTCGGAATTTGTGAAAATTTTCACAAAATAGATTTTGATTTAAATAATTGTAGAATAAGCTCTATTTTGTCACCCCTAGACAGGCAAAATAAGCTCTATTTTTGCCATCACTACAGCTATATGATAATTATTTAATATAAATACCATATTTTATATTAGAAGACAATGCTTTTAGCCTACAGAAAAGTTATTTCATTGTCTTTTTTCTTTAATAAATACAGCATAATTAACTATCCTACATCTGTCAACACTTTTCTATATAATTCAACATCCACTCTTCATTTTTTTCTGTTTGCACCTATTTATTAAAAAATATTTTATATTTAGTACTCTTTTTAATCTTAAATTGTAATAATTTTTAAAGTCTGCTGGATGTTCTTTAAGATCGGAAAGAGTTTTTCTTATTTTATAATCTGTTAGTCCATTTATTTTATTTATGTCTATTTTGAAATTCATATAAGAATTTTAGACATCGACCATTATTTCTAAAGGGGGGTACAAAATAAATCTTATTTCACATGAAAATTTTCACAAAATAGATTTTGATTTAAATATAAAAATTAAAAAGATGACATTCCACTAAAGGTAAAGTGGAGCTGTCATCTTTTTTGGTTCCTGTTGTAAAATTAGTGTACAAAAAACAAAAGAAAGGAACCAATTTAATTATATGATAACTGCAACTAAAATGCACAAGAAAAATATAATTTGTGTTGAAACAGAAATAAGAATAGACAATTTTGATAACACAAAAAACAAATTACAAAATGCGAACATTTTATTTTGAGACCTTACAAGGATAAAACATTAAAGACTAAACTTGACAATGAACTTAACAAAGCTAGAAAGCAAAACACTAATTATTTCCAATTAAGTAACTTATCTTGTTTGTTTGATAACTTACAGAGATACAATAGCTTAATTGAAATCTCTAAAGTGATGAATATAAATATTAAAACAATCAAAAGTAACATCGAAAACGCTGCTGAAGAATACAAATATACAACAACAGCAAAATGTAAGAGATGTAAATCAAAGATGATGACTGTTACATATTTATCGCTAGAAGAATGAACTTATACAAAAATTGCATTAGCTCAGAATATTTATGAGTCAAATGTAATGAAAAGTTGTGAAAGATTAAAACCAATACAAGACTTTTTGATTGAGTGAAGTAATTTAAGAAAGAAATACAAAAAATTAAGAAAAGAAAATCCTGATATGGATCTTGGTGAAAATATTAAATATACCATGCAAGTATCAGCAGCTCGTTTATTAGATGAATATACCAAGAAATATAAAGGTCAAAATGTGTTTATCCCTACACTAAAGACATTTTATAATGCAATAGACACTAAATTAGATATCGACTTCAGTATGTTTGTGGGTAAAAAGGAATGAGCAATTCATCATTTGACAAATCTCAAAAGAAGAAAAAACGAAAATACACAAAGTCAAAAATTCAAGGCGCAACTTCTATTCATAATAGAGATGAAAGCATAAACAACCGCGAAGAAGCTGGACATTACGAAATGGATACAGTTGTGTTTAATAAGTCTAGCAAACTTATTTTAGTAACTGTTTATGAAAGAAAATCAAGATTAGGATATGCGATGCTTTCAAAAAGAGATGCTCAATCAGTTGTTAAAACTGTCCAAAAAATCATTAAACTTTATGGTCTTACAATTAAGACATTAACAATAGATAATGGCTCTGAAAACACATTATTGCACACAATTCCAGGAATAGGAAAAATCTATACTTGTGACCCTTATTCTTCGTATCAAAAAGGTGGAATTGAATGTTGACACAAAGAATTACGAAAGTTTATTCCAAAAGGAAAATATTATTCCTGAATAAATGATCAAAACATAATGAACATTTGCCATATTATCAATAGCTCAAAAGAGAATATAAAATTCCGGGTAGTTTATACACTGTGCGCATGAGTGCATATGAATTTTATTCAACATATTGTTAAAAAATAGCAAACTTTTAAAATAACCTCATCAAATTTTTATGGGTGAGGTGCCTTTTCTACTGCTTTTTTTATAAAAAACCTTTAAAATTAAAACAACATTGGTTTTACAATCAAAATTAGACCTTTAGTGGAAAATCATATTTTTAATTTATATTTGATTTAAATAATTGAACTAAGATATAATATAAATATGAAAATAGATATTATTTATTCAGAATTCTTTAATAAAAATTGAAATCCCAAATATATTATTCAAGGGAGTCTTTCATTATATTTACATAATATTATAGAACGTATACCAAGAGATATTGATATTTTGCTTGACTTCGATAATGAAGCAACTTTATTCGATCGAAATGCATATTGAAATGAAATTAAAAAACAATTTACTATTATTGATAAAAACGTCGAAAATGAGTTTTTTAACTCCCTTACTTTAAATGACAACAAAGAAAATATTGAATTAGAATGTATGATATTTAAGAAAATACCTGAAAAAATGATAGTAAAAATTGACACAGGTCAAAAAACTATTTCTCCTTTATATATGATTGGATTTAAATTTTGCCAGTTGTGTACAAATGCTATTAAAACTAAAAACAACTATTTAATATCAAAAATACAAAACTGTATTTTTGATATAGATATGCTTTTGAATAGATATGATTATCTTTCTGTATCGGAAATAATAAATATTTTTAAAGAATGTATATTAATTAATCTTCCTTATGAACTTCTAGCATATACAAAATCACCGTATAATTTTATTTGCGCTCTAGATATCATTAATTTATTTGATACTTTTAATATAAGTTTTGAAAATAATCGTCGTGCTTTTTATATCCTAACTAGAATTTCTGAATCAAGCCAATATATAGACTTTATCGCATCCTTAAATAACATTTATAACAAAAAAATGGAATTAATATTGATGGTTGAATTATTCGCATATAAAAATAATTTAAATTATAAAGATGTGGATAACTTCGGACAGTATTTTAGAATAAAAGACAATTATATGACGATGCGATGTGCAATTTATTTATATAATACATTTATTAATAATAAATTTTCTACTACACTTAATTCATTTATTGATGATAACACATATACAATTAATAATTATCTTTACATAAATATACTTAACATATTAGTTTCATTTTTTGGCAATGACTTAAATTTTAGCTACACGCCCTGCTAAAAATAAATAATATTTCATTAAACAACAAAAATTATAAAATAAGTACAAAATGATTATTTTTTAAGCCACAATATTATCGCATTTTAATTATCATCAAACCTATCAACAGTGGCTTTTTAGAAAAAGACACAGTCTCTATTATCAGAAATAGCATATTGATATATGCTTTTTTATTCATCTTTATAAAAGATAGTAGACAATTATTGAGTTAAAGTTAATTTTTTGATGTGTGCATTGCCTCCATAATAAATGACATTTGTTTTATTAGTTTGAGTCATTTATATGCTTTCAAGATTACAGAAATATTGAATCATTGTTACAACAAGATAAAAACTGTTTTTCCTTTATTATATTTTTAATGCTTAATAAGAGTTTTTTTTCTATTGTTTTGCAAAAGAATTTTCTAAGTTTCATAGGCAAATTCCGATTTTCAACACTTCTTAATATTTTTACCAGTAAAAGAAATAAAAAAATACCAGAGTATAAACTCTGATATTTAATAATTAGTTGTCTAAAGACAATTATTTGTTAAGACCTTCTCATTTTCAGTATCTAACTTCGTCAATGTCAATTCCAACTTCTTTAATGTATCTGTTGTGGTATGCAATTTTTTCATCCATTAATGCAACGAAATCTTTTGCTTTATCACCGTAAACTGCGTTAGCAGCTGTAATAGACATGTGGAATCTGTCCATTTCTGACATTAAACGAATGTCGAATGATGTTGTAATATCACCATTTTCTCTGTATCCGTGTACGAATAAGTTGTGGTTCTTACGTGAGAAGAAGATGTCACGAATTAATCCTTCGAATCCGTGGAATGCGAATAGAACTGGTTTGTCTTCTGTGAAGATTGCGTTGAATTCTTCATCGCTTAATCCACGTGGGTCAATACTTGGGTGACGTAATCTTAATAAGTCAACAACGTTAACGAATCTGATTTTTGGTTCAGGGAAGTATTTGTTTAAGATTGAGATTGTAGCTAAAGCTTCTAAGTTTGGTTCTGTACCTGATGCAACTACTACTAAGTCTGGTTCTTCGCCTTCTTTAGTTGTTGAAGCTCAGTCAATAACTTTAAGTCCTTTGTCTACTAATTCTTGTGCTTCATCCATGTTAAAGAATTGATCTCTTGGTTGTTTTGAAGCAACAATAAGGTTAATAACGTCTCTTTCAGCAAAAGCTTTATCTAAAACAGCAAGTAATGAGTTTGTGTCAGCTGGTAAGTATTCACGAATTAATTCTGGTTTCTTGTCAGCTAAGTGTCCTAAAATACCTGGATCTTGGTGTGTGTATCCGTTGTGGTCTTGTTGGAATGCTGTAGATGTAGCAATAACGTTAAGAGATGGATAGTCTTTTCTTCATGAAATTTTACGTGCTTTAGCAACTCATTTCATGTGTTGTGTTAACATTGAGTCAACAACTCTTAAGAATGATTCGTATGATGCAAAGAATCCGTGACGTCCTGTAAGAACGTATCCTTCTAAGAATCCTTCTGCTTGGTGTTCTGAAAGTTGTGAGTCAATAACTCTTCCAACTGGTCCAACAGCTTCATCTAATTCAGCATCAACTCTTTCAAGTCATTGTCTGTTTGTTAATTTAAGTACTGCATATAATCTATTTGATTTTGTTTCATCTGGTCCAAATACTCTAAAGTTATCTGGGTTTCTCTTGATTACTTCAGCAAATCAGTTACCTGCATTAACCATATCTTGGTCTTTTATTTCACCTGGTTTGTTAATTTCTAATCCGAATTCTCTTCAGTTAGGTAAGTTAAGAGCTCTTGGGTTTACACCACCATTTGTAATTGGTTGCATAGCCATTCTCTTGTCACCTTTAGGAGCGATTTCAGCATATTCTTCTTTGAATTTTCCATTTTCGTCAAATAATTCTTCTGGACGATATGAAGCTAATCAAGCTTGTAATTCATCTAATAATTTAGGATTTTCAGATGTTACAGGAAGTGGAACTTGGTGAGATCTAAAGCTTCCTTCGAATGTTTCACCGTTAATTTGGTGTGGACATGTTCATCCTTTTGGTGTACGAACAACAAGTGCAGGTCAGATTGGTCTTGTAGCAACTTCTGCTGGTAATTTTCTAGCTTCTGCTTGAATTTCTAAAATTCTTTCAACAGCCTTGTCGAAAGCTTCAGCCATAAGTTGGTGAACACCTTCTTGGTCAAATACGTTAGCTTCCACAAAGATAGCTTCTCATCCATATCCTCTTAACATTGAAGAAATTTCTTCATCTGTTTTACGAGACATAATTGTTGGGTTTGAAATTTTTCCACCATTAATGTGAATGATAGGTAATACAGCACCATCATTTACTGGGTTAATGAATGATGTTGAGAATCATCCAGCAGCAAGTGGCCCTGTTTCAGCTTCACCATCACCGATAACAGCAGCAGCAATAATGTTAGGGTTATCTAAAATAGCTCCTGTTGCATGTGAAAGTGAGTAACCTAATTCTCCCCCTTCGTGAATTGATCCAGGTGTTTCAGGAGCAGCGTGTGATGCTGTTCCACCAGGGAATGAGAATCTCTTACACATTTTCTTAATTCCAGCTTCATCTTGTGTGATTTCTGGGAATAATTCTGTGTAACTTCCATCTAAGTATGAGTTTGAAATCATAACTTGTCCACCGTGTCCTGGTCCTTCAATGTAGAACATATCTACACCGTATTTGTTAATTACCCGGTTTAAGTGTGCGTAAATTAAGTTTTGTCCTGGGATTGTTCCTCAGTGACCGATTGGGTACATTTTAACGTCTTCAGCTTTTAAACCACCTTTCATAAGAGGGTTATTTCTTAAGTAGATTTGAGCTACTGAAAGAAAGTTAGCTGCACGCCATCAAGCATGTACTTTATCTAAATATTGTTTTTCATCAAATAAAGTCTTTTTCATAAATATTCCTTTTAAATTTTTGATATTTAACACATTAAGTTTAATGTCCAAAAAATTCCAACTCAATATGTATCCATATTTTACATTTTTTTCCCATTTTATCCATATAAAAATATTTTGCTTTTTCTTACTCAAATTTTGGACTTATATATAACTTTTTTTATTTATTTTTTGGCTGATTTTATCTAAACAATTCACTTAAAAGGTCTTTCTATTAGTGCTAAGTGTATAAATGTGAATAATAAAAAAATATTTTATTTCGATGCAAAAATCTAAAAATCTGTTATTTTATTTATATTAAAGTTTAAAAAATATTCAAACTATAATAAATAAAATTTTGAATAAGGAGACAAAATGAAGAAACCAGAAATTATTTTTATTGACTTAGATGGTACAACACTTGATACTCAAGAAATTAAATTTTGACAAAGAACTGCAACACCATATACAAAACAAGTTTTAACCGAACTAAATAAAACAATTCCTGTTGTTGTTTCAACTGGTAGAGGTGTATCACCAAAGACAAGTAACCTTGTTAAAGAAATTACTGGGGTAGATACTTATATTGCTTGAAATGGTGCAAAAACTGTTGAAAATGGTGTAATTGTTAATGAAGAAATCATGTCAAAAGAAATTGCACAACAACTTTTTGATGAACTTTCAAAAAACTTTTGTTTCGTAGTTTATAACTCAAACGCTAGAGAACAAGCATATGTAAAAAACAGAGTATTTAGATGATTCATGGGTGGTTTTGGTAAAAAAACTGCTCACTCATATAAAGAATACAATAATGACTTTCCTGTTTACAAAGCACTTGTTTGATCATTATCAGGTAGAAAAATTAGAAAACTTGCTTTAAAATGACAAAAGCAATTTGAAGGTAAATTAGAAGTTTCTCTTTCAGGTTCTAAAAATAATATTTTAGAAATCACAAAAGCAAACTGTTCAAAAGGTGATGAAGAAGTTCGTTACTGTTTATCAAAAGGAATTAATCCAGCTAATGCTATGCACATTGGTGACTCTATGAATGATGCTTCTACTAAGAACCGTATCGGTACATTAGTTGCTATGCAAAATTCAGTTGATGAATTAAAAGAAATTGCCGATGTAGTTACAAAATTTAGATGTGATGAAAGTGGTTTAGCTAAATTCCTAGAACAATTTTTACCAGAAAAAAATTAAAGTTAGGCTAGCTAACTTTTTTTGTAAAAAGTTTATTTTTGAAATAAAAAAATAATAAAAATTAACTTTTTAAATTTTAAGAGGTTGATATTGTTTTTTAAAGTGGTACAATATATACGGAAAGAGGTTAACATGAATAATAAACAAGAATTAATTACATTACAAGCTTCATTATTTATTTTACAAGCTAAAATTAAAAATTTTCATTGAAATATCAAAGGAGCTGACTTTTTTGAAATTCATGAGCAATTAGATAAATTATATGAAGATACCACTGAACAACTTGACGCAGTGGCAGAAAAATTATTAATGTTAGGATACAATGCCTTAGGTAGTTATCAAGAAGCAAATAAATACTCATTAATTAAAGAAATTGAATCAAAAGATTTTGTTTCAAATGAAATTTTTGCTTTTGTAGTAAATGACTTAAACACACTTCTTGAATATATTGGAAAAATGGATAATATTTCATATAGAGTTCAACCTTTACTAGATGAAATTGTTATTTACTTAGACACATGACACTGAAAATTTTTAAAATCAACTAAATAATAACTTAGCAGTCTATTTAATAGGCTGCTTTTTTCCTACGTTTCCACTTGGGCCAAATATAGTCACTTTTAGGTGGCTATATTTTTGAAAAAAATATAAATATTATGCTACTATGCTACTAAATGTGGTATAATATATTCATGAAAAAGAAGAACCTACATGAAATAAATTGAATAATTTCAAGATCTAAAAGACAAAAGGAACTTATATATCTGTTGGATATCAAAGCACAAACAAAACAGGATATGCTGTAAGATTCGGGATAGGATATGAAGAAGATTTTGATAAATACCAAGAAAATTCAGTCGAAAAAATAAAACAAATTATAAAAACTCTTCCTCTCTCAATGACAAAAGAAGAGGTTATTAATGAAATTAATAAAAGATCAAAAATAAAAGCCCCAAAATAAATGAGACATATGAAAAATTTGTTGGATTCGACTTAATTTCTCGATTAATTGATTATTTTGATATTTTTAAGGATTGTAAAACTACAAAATCAGTAAGTTTAAATGATGTTGTAAAGCAACAAATATATCAAAGAATTAAAAATCCACTAAGTTGTTTATGCTACGTACAAAAATGCAACTAAAGAAAAACAAGATTTTTATTCTAAAAATTCGTTTTATAGATCACTAGAATATATTGCTGATAACAAAAATCAAATACTTAAGCAATATAAATGAAACCATGAAAAATGAGTACAAAAGAGATGTAAGTATAGTTTGATTTGACTCAACAACAGCTTATTTTGAAACATTTAGTCGAGATGGTTATAAGAAACCAGGTTATTCAAAAGATGGAAAATTTAAAGAAGACCAAATCGTTATTGGACTCGCCACTGATAGTAATGGTATACCAGTGCACTACAAAGTTTTCCCCGGAAATACAGCTGATTCATCCACTTTTATTCCTTTTATACTTGAACTGCAAAAATATACAACATAACCACAGTTACTGTTATTGCTGATAAAGGAATGTCTGTAAATAAAAATATAAGATTTTTAGAAGATAAAAACTAAATTACATTATTTCATACAGAATGAAAAAAGGTTCAAAAGAATTCAAAGAATATGTTCTTAGCGAAAAGGATTACATTAATGAAAATGGACTCTTATATAAGAGCAGAGAGATAATATCTCTATACCGTAATGGAAGAAAAAATGGTCACACTAGAAAACAAATAATCACTTTTAGTGAAAAAAGAGCAAAAAAGACTATGAAGATAGAAAAATTCTTATTGATAACTTCAATAAGAAAGCTAAAAATGGAAAAGTGTCATATGAAGATATGGTTGGAGGAAAGAAATATCGTTTCTTTAAACCAACAGATAAGTCAGGTTTTTATGAATTAGACTATGATAAAGTCCTAGAAGATGAAAAATTCGATGGATTTTATGTTTACGAAACTAATAGAGTTGATCTTAAAGGAACTGAAATCGTTGAGCTATATGCAAAACAATGACAGGCTGAAGAAAACTTTAGAACATTAAAAGGTGCATTATCATTAAGACCAATGTATCTTTCTACATGAAAAAATATACAAGGATATATATGTTTATGTTTTCTTTCTTTAGTAATGTTAAAATTCCTTACCTATAAAATTAATGATTTTTTAGGTCTTGCTTAGAAGGATAAAATGACTACATCTAGAATCATTACTATGATTAATGATGTTAAACAAGTTGAACACTATTTTGACAAAAAACTTATAAATACAATCGAAATCAAAAACCCAGCCTTACAACAAAGCTGGGAAGACTACCAATTAATATTAAATATTTTTAATCATTTAAATATTAAATAAAGTTTCAAACCAACTACAGCATTCACTGTGGCTGGTTTATTTTATTATGCTACTGCTGGGAAACGTAGAGCAGAAAAATTATTAATGTTAGGATACAATGCCTAGGTAGTTATCAAGAAGCAAATAAATACTCATTAATTAAAGAAATTGAATCAAAAGATTTTGTTTCAAATGAAATTTTTGCTTTTGTAGTAAATGACTTAAACACACTTCTTGAATATATTGGAAAAATGGATAATATTTCATATAGAGTTCAACCTTTACTAGATGAAATTGTTATTTACTTAGACACATGACACTGAAAATTTTTAAAATCAACTAAATAATAACTTAGCAGTCTATTTAATAGGCTGCTTTTTTATATCAAGGATAAGAAAATGCACCTATTTGCTAGGTGCATCACATATACGTTTTATGATATGGAGAAACATATCCGAATAAAAAACTAACTTTTACATCCCTTAGGATCGTATATCCGCCAAAACTATAGAACGGATATACATTAATATAGTACATCAAAAATATAAAAATAATATTAAAAAATATATAAAAAAATTACTTTTTTATTTTGTAAACAAAAAAAGTACTTTTTTAGTGACGATTTTGGAAATGTGCTTTACGGTGTTTATATTCACGATTAACTTGTCTAAACATATCCTCTTCTTCAGAATATTGTTTACGTCCAAGTCTAGTATATCTTTCTGCTGCTTTATCGCTAATTAATTTATCAGCATGTAAAATTTCAAGATAATAATTTATTATTTCGTAATTAAAGAAATATTTATATTCACTATATAGTTGCATGATAACTTTCAATTCTTCAAAAAGCAAATTCTTTAGTAATTCTGGATATTGCATTTGTCTTGCATGTAAATTGAACTCATCTCTATCTACAACTTGTAATTCTTTATCAGGATAACATTTTACATCTAAATCATAATCTATAAATTTAATAGTATTATCTTCAAATATAGGTTTTGATGCCATATTAATGTAATAATATGGGCCTGAATCTTTTAATAATACAATCGCATTATACATTGCATCTTTAGGAATAAATCAAATGGCGTTTTCATTATATCTTCAGCCATTTACATCTTTTTCATATTCAGCAACTTTCGTATTTTTGAGGAATAATACTATATGTCGTTTATTATGAAACACTACTTTTGCTGAATTTCATTGGCGATATAAATAGCCATTATGTTTATAACCTTGGACATTTATCATTGAGCCAACTTTTAATTTACTAAAATCTCATTCCATTGTTATCCTCCTTTCTTTTACATAATTTAATTATAGCATTAGCGTCGGGTTTCCCACTTGATTGTAGTTTGATTATTTTTATTTTCAACCACATAATAATAATTTGGGTTATCTGCCCTTCGGGTAGTTACTCAACGATTAGTAGGAAGCGTTATTGGATGTTCCTTTACTAATTCATTATTCTCAACAATTCCATTTTTATTTAAATCATCTCAAAAGTATACAGTTCCTAATTCTCCTGGTACAATATAGTCTTTTGTAATGTAACTAATATATCCTTTTGCATAAATCCGGTTAGCTAATTGTGCTTGTCTTAATTCTCCATTTGCTTGAGTAGCATTTTCAATTCTAGCACCTTTGTCAAATGTTTGGTGTCCAAAGAAATTAAAAGTATCTAGATAAATAATATCACTATGAGCCACCACTTGTCCAGCTGGATTAACTATTGCAATACCAGTGTGACTTTTATCTTTTAAATATCCACTAAATTTTACCTTAGTAATATTTTTTTCATCTTTTTGTACTTGGGTATAGTTCTTTCCAACTCATTTTCATCCTGTGTTATCATAGTAAATTTGAGCTATTTCACTACCATATCCCATGGTGCTTAAAAACATTTGATAAAAATCATCTGATTTATTACTTTTTATTTTATTTGCTTGGCTAGAGCTGATTCAATCAAGGGTTTTGTATGAGTCAAGTGCAAAAGGTGAAGTTGGAATCATAATAGAACTTGACCCCTTAATTATTTTGGTAACTCAAGTCTTATTATATGGATCATAATAAGTTATTGGATTATTTGGATCAATATAACCTGAATTATCATTTATGTATCAGCCACTTCTTGATATAGTGTCAAAATTATTCATAAACACTTTACCATAGTCTTCTGCTATTGAACTTGGTCTAATCTCATATGAACTAGCTTTAGCATTATAGTTAAATTTTATGTTTCCAAAGAAACCTGAAGAAAATTCTTGATGATTTTTTTCAGCCAGCATAGCAGGATTTGGTTCAGCAATATTATAGTAAGATTCAAAAGCATATTTAAGGTATTCTCTTGGCACTAATTCAGTTAATGAGTAATAGTATCTTAAATCACCATTATTCAGAGCAAATTTTTCATCAGGTGAATATCAAAATCCTGATTTACTTTCAAGTTTTCTTTGTAATGCTAATGGGTCTTTTGGCGATCCTTGTCCATTATATAGTCCATTAGAGACATCTCAAAGGTCTTTTGGTGAAAAGTTTGTATATAATGCATCCGATATATCTTCTGCACCTGGCTGACCAAATCATCTATCCCTTAACAAGGCTAAGATTTCAGGCTTGATATAAGACTTTGCAGCCACATCATAATTTAATAAGTATCTAAAATTATCTGCAAAATATCCATTTCAATATTGTTCATTAGCTGATGAGAAGATTTTATCAAGCAAACTATCTTTTTTATTTTGATTAGGTTCATAATATTTAACTGTGACCATTTCTTTGTCTTGTATGTTTGCTACTGGGCCAGTTGCAATACCTGTTGGAATAACGTTATCTAAATTAGGAAGGGCAATCTCTGCATAATTATTAGCTCAATGATGCATATATTCATGGAATAAAGTCTGCATAATAGTAGCTACTCTATCATATAATGTCGCATTTGTTTCACACATAAATGCTCCATTAATATAAATGTTTTTGGTACTTGGAATATAAAGTCCATTAGCAGTTGCTGGAATAATAGCAAAATCATTAATATTAATCGCTTCTAAATCATAAATCTCTGGGCCAAATGTTACTTTACGCTTAAATTCATTTGCTAGATATGCTAATCCTCCTGGGCCAAGTAGGTATCTATTATTAGCAGGATTTTCTTTATCGACTTTATAAGCAAAATCTCTAAATTTAACCTTAGTGTAAGGATCTATATATTCCACATAAGTTCCTTCATCATTAGTTTTAGCATCTCAATTAATATCTCCAACGCTATTTACAAGTGCTAAAGCTTCTATTTTTTCTTTGTTAGTTAAGTTATCAAAAATCTTAACTTCATTTGGGCCAATTTTTAATAATTTAGGCTCTGCTTGTCAGGAAGGAGTCTCATAATGAGGCTTAATATTAATGGTTTCTTTTGGAGTATCATCATCGTTTTGCAATAAATAGCTAGCAGCAAAATAAGCGCTAGTTGCAATAGCACCTAACCCCATTAATATTCCAACTGATAAAATACTTCAGCCTATTATCTTTCTTTTCTTACTCATAATATTTATATTCTATTCTATTTTCATTTTTATACTAGTCTTATATTCTTGAACTCAAGTTGAAAATAAAAAAATGATATTTTTATTTTAAAGTTTAAAAATATCATTAATTTTAATATTCGAAAATAACTAGCAAAACATTTTTTCTAATAAAGCTTGCTTGAGATTGTTAAGTTTTTCGAGTTTTAGTTCTTGTGAAGATATTAAAGAGTCAAGGTTCGAGAAGAAGGCACCTATTTTTTGTTGTTCTAGAATACTTGTTGTTTTAATAAATTGATTTGAAAGATCTTTTTTTACTAAAGCTGCCATCATAGTTGCGGATTTAGTTGAATCTCTCAACACATTTCTCATAATGTTTTCATTATTAATATAGTATTTTCAGAAGTACAAGTCATACTCCTTCATTACTGGCTTAAAGACTTCGAAGACATGAGAAACAATACCTGACCCAATTGTATTGACTACAAATCTTCCATATCTATAGTTAGCTGATTTATGTCCTTCATATGCAATATCCCCTAGATGGAAGATATTGTAGCTTTTAAGATATTCTGTATTACTTATTTTTTGTTCATTCTTAAAGTACATATTAGCAACAGATATTATGTTCTTTTCTGTATATCTAATATTTATATTTTTTTCGTTGTTGCAATTATATAAGTCACTAAACTTATTTAATTTTCAAGGCTCATCAAATCCTTTAAATCTTATTTCTGGGAATTTTTGATTTTCTGAAGCAAACATTTTATTTAATAGCGATTGTTTTACTTCGTTCAGTTTTTTGAGTTTTAGTTCTTGAGTTCGAATAAGAGAGCCAAGGTTTGAAAAGAATTGACCTATTTTTTGTTGTTCAGCATAAATTGGGAAAGTTAAAAATACTTCAAGGAATTTATTTTTAGATATATTAAATCTGGAAATCCCTTGAGCTAATAAAATTATTTGTTTTCTAACCGATTGACTTCTAAAAAGGTATGCTGAAAAATCTATGTTTATGTTTTCAAGATTTTTAGGTCTAAGTCCAAAGCAAAAACTATTAAGATACACATTTTCAAGATTATAATTTCAAATGGAAGTCATCCCAACTTCCTCCGGTGTCTCTGATGAGCCAGTTACTAATATATCGCCCTTTATCAAATTATTTTGCTTAGAATGAACATTTACTTTCTCTAAATCATTTAGCTTTGCCATTGGATTAGAAAAAACATTTAAATATGTTACATAGTAATTTTCACCAACAGAAAAATCTTCTTTTGCAACATTAGTTAGCCCAGAAAATGTTGTTACTATTTTTTTTAATATCTCCTTAGTCCATTCTTCTTCAAACCCTTTAAACCTAATAGCTGGTACTAATTTTTCTTTTTGCATAAATCCTTCCATCTCTAGTATTCTTAACTTTAAAATAATTTTATCATAGCTAACTAATTAGTTACCTAAATGTGCAAATTTTGTACCTACATTAATAAATGTTTATTTTAAAATGAACTTTATTTCATTTAAATAAATGTAGGCTTATTTTATTCATTAATAAGGCTATTTATGAATATTTTGAAGAAAATGCAAAAATATTTATTACACATTTTACTATTATGCTACTACTGGGAAAAGGCTGCTTTTTTGTCTATATAACATAAATTAAAACTTGAATTTTTTGCAACTTTTTTTCCGCGAATTTACTGGTTTAGTACATTTTTTGTCAATTTTTGAGCAAAAACAAGTGTTTTGGAGGTGATTTTTGCCAAAAGGAACAAAAAAACATGCAAAAATTGTATTGATTTAAAATTTGATAGTGATAAAGAAACATTACGATACTGAGAGGAAATGCCTACATAGAATTTTTCTATGTAATTTTAAGTGCTTAAAAACAAAAGTCTCTATATTTTAGGAATAAAATAATTTTACCTATATTTAACTTGGAAAGGTAATTATAATTTAACATTATGCTACTGCTGGGAAAGAGCGCTTTTTTGTCTATATAACATAAATTAAAACTTGATTTTTTGCAACTTTTTTTCCGTGAATTTGTTGGTGTATGCTATTTTTTGTCATTTTTTAGGCAAAAATAAGTGTTTTGCAGGTGATTTTTACCAAAAGTAGCTAAAAAACATGCAAAAATTGTATTGATTTAAAATTTGATAGTGATAAAGAAACATTATGATACTGAGAGGAAATGCCTACATAGAATTTTTCTATGTAATTTTAAGTGCTTAAAAACAAAAGTCTCTATATTTTAGGAATAAAATAATTTTACCTATATTTAACTTGGAAAGGTAATTATAATTTAACATTATGATACTGCTGGGAAAGGGTGCTTTTTTGTCTATATAACATAAATTAAAACTTCAATTTTTTGCAACTTTTTTTCTAAGAATTTGTTGGTTTATGCTATTTTTTGTCAATTTTTGGACAAAAACAATCGTTTTTAAGACACTTTACAATGAAATCACCAAAAAAACATGCAAAAATTGTATTGATTTAAAATTTGATAGTGATTAAGAAACATTATGCTACTGCTGGGAAAGGTATAACTTATTATTATTTCTATTCTTTTCTTTTGAAAATAATTGGTTTCGAAGTTTTATGACTATAAAAAGCAAATAGCTCTATAATATAGGATTATCCGTTTTTTGAAGTGTTAAATTACTTGTACAAAATTGTGGATACTCACTCGTATATATAATAATTTAAAGTCATAAAACACCTATTAAATCATTGAACGAAAAAATTCATCAGCTATAGTAAGCATCCTGTTCTGTGTGCATTTAGTTTATTTGTTATTACATAACATAAATTAAAACTTCAATTTTTTGCAACTTTTTTTCTAAGAATTTACTGGTTTAGTACATTTTTTGTCAATTTTTGGGCAAAAATAAGTGTTTTGCAGAGATTTTTACCAAAAGTAGCTAAAAAACATGCAAAAATTGTATTGATTTAAAATTTGATAGTAATTAATAAACATTATGCTACTGATGGGAAAGACTTACATAGAATTTTTCTATGTAATTTTAAGTGCGTAAAAACAAAAGTCTCTGTATTTTAGGAATAAAAGAATTTTACCTATATTTAACTTGGAAAGGTAATTATAATTTAACATTATGCTACTGCTGGGAAAGAGCGCTTTTTTGTCTATATAACATAAATTAAAACTTGATTTTTTGCAACTTTTTTTCCGTGAATTTATTGGTTTATGCTATTTTTGTCAATTTTTAGCCAAAAATAAGTGTTTTGAAGTTGATTTTTGCCAAAAGCAGCAAAAAAACATGCAAAAATTGTAATGATTTAAAATTTCATAGTAATTAATAAACATTATGCTACGCTGAGAAATGTCTGCATAGAATTTTTCTATGTAATTTTAAGTATGCAAAAAACAAAAGTCTCTATATTTTAGGAATAAAAGAATTTTACCTATATTTAACTTGGAAAGGTAATTATAATTTATCATTATGATACTGCTGGGAAAGGTATACCTTATCATTATTCCTGTTCGTTTCTTTTAAAAATATTAGCTTTCGGGGTTTTATGATTATGAAAAGCAAATAGTTCTATAATATAGAGCCATTCGTATTTTGAAGTGATAAATTACTTGTACAAAATTGTGGATACTCACTCGTATATATAATAATTTAAAGTCATAAAACACCTATTAAATCATTGAACGAAAAAATTCATCAGCTATAGTAAGCATCCTGTTCTGTGTGCATTTAGTTTATTTGTTATTACATAATATAAATTAAAACTTCAATTTTTTGCAACTTTTTTTCTAAGAATTTGTTGGTTTATACTATTTTTTGTCGATTTTTGTGCAAAAACAATCATTTTTAAGGCACTTTACAATGAAACCACCAAAAAACATGCAAAAATTGTATTGATTTAAAATTTGATAGTAATTAAGAAACATTATGCTACTGCTGGGAAATATCTACATAGAATTTTTCTATGTAATTTTAGGTGCATCAAAATTAAAGCACCTATATTGTAGGCCTAAAATACTCTCAATATATCTAACTTGGAAAGATTGCTACATTAATACATTATGCTGCTAACTGGGAAAAGCCTTACAAGAGCATGTATTTTTTCATCTAAACCTAGTATTTATATTTACCTTTTATAAAAATTATCTTTTATTACTAAGAAGTGATAATTTGTTCCACATTATTTCCACAAAAATGTGGAAATTTGTGGAAAGGTAGTCAAATTTAATATATCCTGTTTCAATTAGGATTATAATAAAGATGAACAAACGGAGGTATTTATGTACAAATACAAAGCAAAACTATTATCAAATGATGAAATTATTGCTCAAGCTAATACAATCGAAGAATTAGAAGGGCAAATCAAAGGATTCCGCCGTGGACAAAAACATGGTTTACACACAAAAGCTAATGAAAAAATTGAAATTATACGTGTTGAAAGAAACCATTTAGAAGGAAAAGAAGCTTCGAAAGAAGTTGTCTTAAAAGTTGTATAAAAAATAAATTTAAAAATGAGGGGTCTCCTCATTTTTATATTATTTTATTTGATTCTTTAAAGAAAAAAGCGGAGATGATAAAGGGATTTCTAACATAGTTGTTGAATCATTGAAAGAAGTTGCACTTTGTACCTCGAATTCTAAAACATAATTTCATGTAAAGCTAATTTTTGAATTGTCTGAGTTTATGTATTGAATTTCAAAATTTGAAAGGCTTGTGGTTTTTAAAACTATTCGGCTAATTTTGAATAAGTTGCCATTTAATAACCCTTCTTCAGGTTTTGTATTTCAATCTTGAAGAGGTTTGTAATCAAAATTGAGTTTAATGTAATTATTAGAATTTAGTTCTAATATTTCTTCTCCATTTTGCGTGACTTGGCGAGCTATTATATAATTATCGCCTCCAACAGGGCCTAAATATTTCATTAATTCATTTTGATCAGAAATTTTAAATGTGCTTACTTCTTTTTCTGGTAAAGAAGTAATAGTTGTTACTAAATCTCTATATCACTTTCTATCAATAAATTTGAAGCTGTCAGGTACTATATAAAAATTTTTTTTGATATACTCTGAGCTTATTTTATTAAATCCTGTAATTTTAAATTCTCTGTTTCCATATGTAATTACCTCACTACCATTATCAGCATCATATTTTAATGAAACTATAACAAATAATTCACCTGTTAAGTCATTTGGATAATATTTACATTCAAATTGAATTGGCTGTCCATTTCACATTTCAAATTTAGGATCAATTTCAAAAAAGTGTGTTCAATAATTTACACCTTGTGCATTTTTAGCTGCAAAAAAGGAAGGGTAATAATTATGATCAATGTTATCAATTAATTTAACATGATTATTTAAAACGTAAGATAAATATTCTTGTGTAGAATAATTTAATCCTGCTAAATTGTCATATGTTCTGCTATATACACTTATACTTCCAATTGGAGTTATTTCTCCATTTGACATAGATTGTGGTAAGTAAGATATTGAAATAAAGGCATTAAATTTTGTACCATTTTTGCTAATGTTAAAAGTGTTAATTTTGAAACTTGAATTTGTTAAAACATTTATTATTTTACTATTTAATAAAAGTTCTAAATTCTTTAAATAAGAAATAACTTCATCAGCTTTTTTATTTAGTAAAAAGTCAGGATTTTTTTGTTCTGACATTAATTTTTCTAAATTTCATTCAATTTTTAATGAGCCTAAATCTGTTTCACCAATCACATACAAATGACTTATATGTAATGTCACGTTGTCTAATCTTTTTCCTTTGTATGTTCCTTTTAGAGTGAAATCTAACGTTCCTTTTTTATCATTAAACTCCACAACCTTTACATTTTGTAATTTATAGTCTTCGTTTTCAAATAATTTTCCATTTATTTTTTCAAACACTTGACTAGCAGTCATATTACTATTAATATCTAATAACGGAATTATAGTTTTATAAGCATTGATACTTATTCCATTAACTGTTCCACCTAATGTATTATCATCGGTTGCAACAGGTTTTGATGGTTCTGGTTGAGTTTGAGGATCCGGATTTAGTGGAGTAGGTTGAATTGGTTCTATTGGTTGTGCAGGTGGCACGATTGGTTTGCTTGGAATATCTCCAGTCGTGCTAGGTGGTGTAGCTGGCTTAGGTTGAGGATTTTTACTCTCTTCTATTTTTGCTCCACAAGTTGCTGCCATCATAGGTAATGTTGCAGCTAAAAGTGTTCCTAGCAATGTTAATGTTTTTATTCTTTTCATTGAATCTCCTTTATTGATTTGTATATTTTATATAAAAAAGTGAATTTTCAAAATAAAAATGTCCCAAAAAGGAACATTTTACATTATCAAATTTTAATTCTCTTTTCTGGAGCTAAGTACATCTTGTCAGATTCTTGAATTTTGTATGTGTCTGCAAATAAATCAAGATTCATCATTAAGACATTACCTCTTTCCTTAGCTGGTGAGTGAACATCTGTTTCAAGTAATCTTCTTGCGTATCCTTCTCCTGCTTTTAGCCTTCAAACTCTAGCTCAGTTTTCGAAGAATTTTTCTGGTGAAAAATCAGGTTCTTTTTGAGCAGCTTCTAAGGCGCAAGCAACTCCACCTATATCAGCTATATTTTCAGATACGGTTAGTTTACCATTTACTTTACCATATGGTGTCATACGTGTATCATATAAATCAATAACAGCTTGAGTCTTTTCAGCAAATTTAGCTCTATCATGATCAGTTCATCAATTTACCATTGATCCATTTTCATCAAATTGAGCACCGTTATTGTCAAAAGCATGTGAAATTTCGTGTGCTATAACTGCTCCAATTCCACCAAAGTTTGCTGATGAAGATTGATTTATGTCATAGTATGGAGCTTGCAAGATAGCAGCTGGAAAGACAATATGATTTCCAAATGGGTTAAAGTAAGCATTAATTGTATCAGGTGACATTCCTCAGTATTTAGGATTTACATGTTCTAAATATTGAGACATTTCATATTCATACATTATTTGATCAAATGCAAGAATATTTTCAAATACATTTGAACCTTCTTCATAAGTTTTTACAATAAACTTAGCATAAATTGGTTTGATTTCTTCTGGATATCCAACCATAACACCTAGTTTAGAAAGTTTTAAAATTGCTTTGTCTTTAGTTGCTTGAGTTAATCATGTATTTTCTTCGAGACGTTTTTTATAAACATCAATCATGCTTGCAACCATACGTTCAACATCTTTTTTGGCCTTTTCTCCAAAATATTCTTTAGCATAATACATACCAAGAGGCATACCAAAGTATTTTGTAGCAACATCATAAGCGTATAATTCTAAATCACGAGGTTTTGCAATTGAGTAAAGAACATTTTTAAAGTGTGAAGCTTTAAATCTTATCTCTTCTGACATAAATCCAGCTGCATATATTAAGTTTTTAATAAATAATAAAGCTTTATATGCTTCAAAGTTAGCATCAGTATAAATTTTGTCTATATTTTCTATAAATCTTGGGTTTGAACATGAAATTTCTTTAACTTCTTTTTTAACTAATTCTTGTGCAATTTTTTCAATATCAAAAGTTTTAACTGTTTCTTTATATCAAGCAATGTCCTTTAAATTGTATAAAGAAGTATAATCAGCTTTTTCTTCATTTGAAAGAACAAATTCTACTAAAAAGTTGTCAAATTCAAGAGCTTGTGCGACTAATTTATTAGCTTCTTCAGTGGTTTTACCGTATGAAACTAATAAGTCAAATGACATTTCTTTTCAGGCTGTTAAAAGTTTTTCTTTTTGTACTGGATTTCCATAAGTTTCTTTAGAACCTAAAATTAGTCTTGGGTCATCCATTCATAAAATATATTTTTTATTATCGATAAAATCTTCACCAATACCAAATGGTAAAGGTAATGAAGAATATTGCTTATCAAATTCAAAATAATTTTTAGCTAAATCTTGAAAACTTGTTAGTTTTTCAATTTTATCCAAGTGTTTTCTAGCTGGTTCTCACCCTAATTGGGTTCTTTTATCAGTATTGATTAACATTTGATATAGTTTTACATATTCATGAATCATTTTATCAGCTGGTAAAGCTTTTTTTCCAGCAGCTCATTCTGCTGTTAATCCTTTTAATAATTTTTCAATCTTAATATCTAATTCACCGAAACAAGAAATTGAAGCACGATCTGCTGGAATTTCTGTATCTCTTAATCATTCAAAGTTGACATATTCATAAAAGTCATCTTGTAATCTAGGTTTATTCATTTTGTCTCCTTGTTTTTAATAATAATATTTAAATTATACTTTACTTTATTACTATTGGTTCTCTTTATTTTTGCTCTTCAAGAATTTATTTATTTAAAAAATAGAACATTTTTTAAATTATTATGAATATAAAATGCATAGATTAAGCCCTTTAAACTAGTAATATTTTTCTAAAAATACAAAATTACCACTTTTATAATAATGCTATAATTCTAATAATCTTTAGATAAAGATTAATTATTTGCAAATAAGACAAAATCTTAAATTTAAAAAGGAGACAAATATGTCAGCAATTACAAAAATTCATGCACGTGAAATTTTAGACTCACGTGGAAACCCAACAGTTGAAGTTGAAGTATTCACAGAATTTGGTGGATACGGAATCGCTAAAGTTCCATCAGGTGCTTCAACAGGTTCACGTGAAGCTCTTGAATTAAGAGACAAAGGATCAGAATTTGAAGGTAACTGATTCGGTGGTAAAGGTGTTATGTTAGCTGTTAACCACGTTAACAACGACATCGTTCCTCATATCTTAGGAATGGAAGTTACAGACCAACGTAAAATCGACATGAAAATGATCGAATTAGATGGTACAGAAAACAAATCTAAATTTGGTGCTAACGCTATCTTAGGAGTTTCTCTTGCTGTTGCTAGAGCTGCTGCTAATGAATTACAAATCCCTCTATACAAATACTTAGGTGGATTCAACGCACACGAATTACCAGTTCCAATGTTAAATGTTATTAACGGTGGAGAACACGCTTCAAACACAATCGACTTCCAAGAATTCATGATTATGCCAGTTGGTGCTAAATCATTCAGAGAAGCTTTACAAATGGCTAACTTTGTATTCCACAACTTAGCTAAATTACTTAAAAAACACGGACACGGTGTTCAAGTTGGTGATGAAGGTGGATTTGCTCCTAACTTCAAATCACACGAAGAAGCTTTAGACTTCTTAGTAGAAGCTATTAAAGCAGCTGGATACACACCTGCTAAAGAAGGTGAAAACGCAGTTGCTATCGCTATGGACTGTGCTTCATCAGAATTATATGCTGATGGTGTTTACACATTCAAGAAATTAAAAGCAGCTATTGAAGCTAAAAAACCAGGATTTGAACACTTAGAAGATGTTAAATTATCATACACATCAGATGAAATGGCTGAATACTTAAAATCACTTGTTGCTAAATACCCAATCATCTCAATCGAAGATGGATTTGCAGAAAGTGACTGAGCAGGATTCAAGAAATTTACAGCTGAAATGGGTGATAAATTACAAATCGTTGGTGACGACTTAACAGTTACAAACACAGCTATTCTAAAACGTGCTATTGAAGAAAAATCAATGAACTCAATCTTAATCAAAATTAACCAAATTGGTTCAATTACAGAAACATTTGACGCTATCCAAATGGCTCAAAAAGCAAACATGACAGCAGTTGTTTCACACCGTTCAGGTGAAACAGAAGATACATCAATCGCTGATATTGCTGTTGCTATGAACTCAGGACAAATTAAGACAGGTTCATTATCACGTACAGACAGAATCGCAAAATACAATCGTTTATTAGCTATTGAAGAAGAACTTGGTTCATCAGCTGAATTCAAGGGAATCAAAGCTTTCTACAACATCGTTAAATAATTTATTCAACAAATAATTACGTTCCATTATATGGAGCGTTTTTATTATCTTTTACTCTATAACATAGGAATAAAGATAATAAAAAGCTCAAGGATATATGCCTTGAACTAACTATTTTCATTTAAGCGAAAGAAAAAAGCACTATTGTGCATCCTTTTGCTCATTCTTGCTCTTGCTTCATTTTCTTTCTTCACCTTTTAATAGGCGTTGAACGTTACCTCTATGTGTAAATAGGATAAGTGCAACAGCACCTAAATATATGAATCCAGTATAAATAGAAGCATAGTTAACAACATATGTTCCAATGTAATGTATAAATCCTCTTTGATCTGGGGCAATTAGTTGTAAATCAATTGTTTTGGTTCATCCAAGTCATTGATAATTTGTCGCTCATGCTATAACACTATTGCTCATTCATGGAACAAATACAAATGGAATTAATAATACAGCTGCACTCATACTTGCAAGTGAAATATATTTCTTTCAGAATGCTACTGTAAAGAATATTACAGCTGCAATAGGTAATAATACAATGTTATAACTAATTATTAACCCAATGCTGCAAGCTACTCCTTTTCCACCCTTAAAACCAAAAAAGACTGGGAAACAGTGGCCAAGCACAACTCCTAAACCAGCTAGCATTGGTACAGCGATAATTGCTTGGTATTGTTGAAATGACATTTGATTTACCGGTCCTCTTGAAGAGACTTGAGGAGCAGCATTTACTCAATAAGCAATTCCTGTGGCTATTGCAACAGCTGCAATGGTTTTGAAAACATCTATGAGCAAGATTAAAACACCAACTTTTATTCCAAAAACTCTAGATGAATTTGTGGCTCCAGCATTTTGTGAATGTTGCTCACGCACATCTTTCTTTAAAAACTTACTAAATATGATTGAAGTATTTAGCGAACCAATTAAATATCCCATTACTAAAAAAGCTATATTTAGGACTACAGTGGTAAAAACTACAATATTATAATTTCCGTTCATATTCACCTTTCTATAATTAATATATTAATTATAGTAATTTTCTATATATATTATAATTTAAATATGAACAAAAAATATGATATTAAAATAGTACAGTTACCAGACCCTGTACTTAGAAAAAGATCTCATGATGTTCCAATTCCTCTTACAGATGAGGATATTGATTTAGCAGAGAGAATGATCTATCACATTGATGATTCTCAAACTGAAGGAACACAATTCCGTCCAGGAGTTGGTGTTGCTGCTGTTCAATACGGAATATTAAAAAATGTATTCTATGTTTTTGTCCAAGACGATAAGGGTAATGTCTTATTTAAAGATGTTTTATTTAACCCTCGTGTTGTGGCAAAAAGCAATAAAAAAATAGCCCTAGATGAAGGAGAGGGTTGTTTATCAGTTGATGAATCATGGCCAAACCAAGAAGGTTATGTACATCGCTCAGATCGTGTTGTAGTCGATGCTTACAGCTACTACAATAGAAAATGATTACGTTATGAAGTATCAGGTTACATTGCGATTGTTTTTCAACACGAATTAGACCACTTAGATGGTCACTTATTTATTGATCGCATTTCTCGTAAAGATCCTTGAAAAAAATTACCTAAGGCTAAATATCTATAATGAACTCATTACTTGAAGCTGCTGCTAGTGCCTCAGCACAATCAGCACCTAATTCAACCACAGGAATACAGCAATTAGATGATATTGTTAAAACTTTAAAAAATATCACAAACTCAGTTGGTAATGCTGGAGTTTGACTCCCAATTGTAATTATTGTTTTAATTACATTAGCATTCTTAATTGGATTTTGATTCAATTACAAATGATCTATCTTTAAAGTAGTTGCAATTGTTTTAACAATGATTATTTCTGCTGTTGTTTATAAATATGGATCAGATCTTGTACATTCACAATTAAAAGATCAAAAAGAAGTCGATCAAATTATTAGGTCAGGACTACCATTTGCCTTGACTGTTTTAGCAATGATAATTTACTTATCTCTTAGAGGATTCTTCTTTGTTATTACCTTTATTATTCACCTATGTACAATTAATAAACGCAAGAATAAGAAAAGAAAAAGAATCGAATCTGGTAAAAGAGGAAACAGAATTTGAACTAGATTTTTATTTGGTACCACCAATGCTATTTTAACTTTACCAGGAACACTTTTACTTTCAAACATTGTAACTACAGCTATGGTTAATGATACTTCAACCTCTAAAGCTACAACTTTTGGTGTTAAATTAATGACAGCTGGTAAAGGTGCTTCACTTTCAGGAATAGGAGTAGGGGCTGTTTCGCTTCTTGAACTATTCCAAAAAGGATCAAAATTATTTGAAACACTTCAAAATCCTGAAAGTAAATGAACTAAAGAACAGTTTAATGAAATTGTCGATACATTGCACTCTTCAGCTGCTTTATTAAATAATCCAGATGTTATAAAAGTTATAGCTCAAGCAGCAAAAGAAATAGCTACTGATAAAGCTTCAGCAATAGCTCATGAATCAGGTGCTCTTGATTATATTGATAAAATTAAACGTAATCTAAGAGAAGAAAATCCATTATTTGATACATTATCAGCACAAGAACAATCTAAACAAGTAACAGACTATGCTATAAAGGAAATTAAATCAATTGAGAACTATGAAAATTTAGGTGTTAATAAAGATGTTGTTGCTTATTTAAATGTTACTAAATATGTAATTTCATCAGTATCTCCTGATACTAGAAAAGCACTTGCACATATTCTTGCTGAAACACTTAATGCAGATAAAAATATTAAATCACAAATCAACACAGAAGCATTTGTTAACGCTTTATTTGACAGCTTATCAAAATTTACAATTTCTAAGAATCAAGATAAAAAAGATGTAGAACCAGAATCTCAACCAACTACAAACACAAACAATAGTAATCAACCAGCTATAACAAGCAATTAGGAGAATGTGATTTATGAATTATTCACAAAATAACAGTGATTTACAACAAATCACTACTCAAGTACCACAAACGCTTGAAACTACTGTGGAAGCACAAGTTGCTTCAGATCCACAAAGAATCATTGCAACACCTGTTTATAATGTAATTAGAAGAGAAAAACGCTTAACTATAATGCAATTTCTTTTCTGGTTTACTTTATTTCTAGTTTCAATAGCAGGTATATTAACAAACTATTTCCTAAATACTAGAGTTGATAAAAACCAAGGTATTGCTTGATACGTATTAGTTGGTATTGTCTTTTTGGTTTCTTTAAGCTTATTTGCAAAAGCTCTAACTAAGAATAAAGCTTGAAGACGCACAGAACAAATGTGTCGTGATAACTACCGCAATGGAAATTTAGCTGCTGTAACAGTTATTTCTGATACTTATCGTGCTATTCGTTTTAAATTATTACGTTTATCATGATTATTTGCTTTCTTCATGACTTATTTTGCTCTCTTTAATGGTGTTATCTTGTTACTTTTAAACCTATGAGATGGGCATTGAGTACTCAATATTGATAAAGCAAACTTAAAACTCAATCTTGATTTAGATTGAGAAAAAATTCTTAATGGTGCCTTTGGTAATGTACATGTATTACTTTATGTAGACTTAGCAGTCGCAATTGGATTTACAGTACTATTTGTACTAATGGTTATGTATGATCGCAAACGTTACATTGAAGCTTCTACCTTTCTTGGAACTGATGCCACAGCTATTAAGAATGCAGTTAACGCAGAACTTAAAAGTGAAAACAAAGCTTGAATTAAAGCTTATATCATTGTCTTTATTATAGTAGTCTTATTACCATTAGCGTTACTATGCTACTTGATTTGAAAAGGTGTCCTAAAAAGAGGTAAGAAATAATGAAACTAAAATTACTAGTTATAATAGAAGATAAATTTAACGATGTTGAATTGACATCAACTCTATCAGTGCTTAAAGCAGCTGACGTAATTGAGTCAATAACTTACTATGCTCCTGAAATTTCATCAGCTACAGGTCAATTTGACTTAGCTCATGTAGATAATATAGTTCATCAATATAATCTTGAAGACTATAATGCTATCTTTATTCCAGGTGGAAAAGGTTGTCAAACTTTAAGAAACAATCCAACTTCACTTGCTGTTATTAAAGAATTTTATCAAGCAAATAAATACTTATTTGCTATCTGTGATGCTCCAAATGTTTTAATGGAGGCTAAAATTTTACCTCCTTACATCCACTATTCTTCATATCCATCTCAATGAAGCCTTCCAACACGTGGAAGCAATCGCTCAGATGAAATGACTAGTTGTGATGGTAAAATCATTACAGGTAAAAACGCCTTTGCAGCTCCAGAATTAGGGCTTAGAATTATTCATGAACTATTTAGTGAAGAATTATCATTACGTACCTACATTAAAATTAATGGAGATCAATACTAAATATATTTCTGCCTTCGGGCAGATTTTTTTATGCCTGTAAACAAGTTATAAAAAAATCGCTATTACTAGCGACTTAATTACTATATCAAGCTACTATTTGTTAGCTTGAAGTGAACGATTTACCCCTTTACTTAATAAATGCTTATCATAAAGAGTGAATCCAAGTTGGATGCCGAAGATTGTTAATGAAATTATTTGTCAACATAATCCAGCAATCAATGAACCATAGTTTGGTTTTGCTTCATATGATTGTAATCCCATTCCAAGTCCTCATCAAATAATTCAGATAATGTTGTTTACAACATATAATACATACATTCAGTATGTAACTCCTTGTCATTCATTTGTTTTGAATGAGTGAATTAATTGTGGTGTAAATGCTAATGTTGTAGCAGCAGGGAAGATAAATCCCATTACTGTAGATGCTGTATCTGGTACTTTAAATAAGTAGTTAGTTGCTTCTCTGTCGTAATCTACAATGTAGAAAGCAATGAATAATGCACCAATTAAATATGTTGCAAGAACACCGATGTATCCTCACATTTTTTTCTTAGCTGAAAATTCTTTTTTATGTTTGTAAAGTAAAATAGTCATAATTCCATTTACATATAAACTGATTCCGTCAGCAAACATAACGTTAAGCATAGCTTTGTTTAAGTTGTTTGTTGCACCCCATATAACTCATAATAAGATTCCAACGTGGAAAATTCAGAATGAAGTGAAACTTACGTTTCCTGTTCTTTTATCTTTGATAAGTTTAATTAATTGAGGAACACTTAAGGAAATAATGAAAACAACAGTTAATCAAACAAATACATTAAATGATACATCTAAAGCTTTAGGTGCTTTAGTAACTGCTGTTTGTGCTCCTTCACTAAAAAATTTAACTATATTTTGCATACTGTTATATTTTAACCTATTTTATTTTTTGTATGAATTTATTTTAAACTTATTTCAAAGCAAAATCATCCTTAAAATAAGCTTTAAAAATAAAAAAGATGCTTAGAATAAAGCACCTTCTAATATCTGGTTTAATGTATCCCCAATTGTTCCTGTTTGGTGGTCTCCAATAACTAATTTTGCAGCTGCTTTTGCCTCTTGCGTTCCATTACCAACAGCAATTCCATATTTAGCTCCAGCAATCATATTTACATCATTTCCGCTGTCTCCAAAAGCTATTAAGTTTTCTTTGCTTAGTCCTAATATTTCTAATACCTTTTCGACACCTGAAAATTTAGAAGCATCTTTAGGGTTAACATCAGTATAAACAGAGTTAGTTAAATAAACAATACATGGTAATCCTTTAGTAGCTTGTCTAATTTCTTCTGTAATTTTTTGTGCTTTATCTGATGGGTTTCTAAGAGCTATTTGAGTAATAACGCTATCTTTTGCTAAAACAACATTTTCTAAGTGTTCTAAAGTAGCAATATTTAAAATATTCATATCCATTATTTGTTCTTGAGACATTCATTTAGGAAAATGATTATTTGGGAGATATGATCCATTATAATCTAAGGTATCTACACTTAAAATTAAGTCATTTTCTAATGCCTTTTCTTTTAAAATATAGAACACTTTATTAGGCACAGTATTAAGTACATTCACTGTTTTTTTATTAACATCATAAATTAATGCTCCATTTGAGCAAACAATATAATCTACGTATTTAATTGTGCCATCTTTTAATATAGGCAATACTTTTTGCAATCCTCTTCCTGTTGCAATTATGTTAACATGGCCTTCTTTTTGAACACGTTCTAGTGCCTTCATAGTGTCAGGGTGGATAGTATTATTTTTTCTTAATAATGTTCCATCTAAATCATATGCAAATGCTAATTTCATAAGCCTTCTTTCTATAGTATTTTACTTTATTTTTGTATTTTTAAGCTTCAGCGTAAAAAAACCAAAACAACTAGTATATAGGTATTTTGGTTAAAATTATGCAATTATTTATAATCTGATTCACGGTATGGTATTACATGAATGTGAGTATGGAAAACAACTTGACCAGCTGTTTTTCCTGTGTTGATTATTATTTTAAAACCAGGTATTCCTTTTTGAATAATTTCTTTATTAGCTAATTGGCGAGCTATTTTCATAGCATATAAGAAGTCATCTTCACTATTAGCTAGAATATTTTCTTCTTGAACTTTAGGAATAACTAGGAAATGCCCTTCTGTTTGAGGAAAAGCATCATAAATAGCTATTACCTTATCGTCTTCATAAAGAATTTTACTTGGAATTTCTCTTTTAATAATTTTTGTAAAAATTGAATCCATTATTTAGCAATAATTGCCATTCCTTCTGTTTTAGCTTTCAGTGCGTCATCAACTTTAATTACATAACCTAAGGCTACAAAAGCGCTTTGAGCTTTCTTGTATAAGTTATCATCACTAACAGCAAGTAATATTCTTAATTGATTTAGATCACTTGCAAATGGTGTTTCATCAAATGAAAGAATCTTACTTTCCACTTCTTTTTCTTTGCCTTCTTCAGTAGTCTTAGTTTTTACAGTTTTACCAATTGGAGCAATTTGACTCATGTATGCTACATTAATTGTTTTTCCATCTGTAGACGCAGCAATTGAACTAGCTAATTTTCCATTTTCATCTACTGACACAATTTTTTCATTATTAGCATCGTAGAATCCAACAAAAATCTTGTCTTTTGGTGTATTTAATAAATCATCAACTGAATATGATATTTTAAATGAGCTAGGCATAGCCATTAATCCTTTAAATCCACCCATTGTGCTTTGATATGGAGCAGTTTGATTTAGTAATAAAGCACTTGTGGCTGTATCACCTGCTGTAGTTGATTTCTTAATTAAATCTTGATATTGAGCAATAGTATCAATTTTGCAATTTCCCATAGTAAAGATGTTGTTTGTGTTACTATCTTGATATTGTCATAATTGCACTGTTTTGTTATTTACAACATAGTTAATTAAATTGAATTGATCTAGTTGGAATTTTGTCTTATATAGTGAAGCTGATGAAGAATCAACCTTTTCTAAATCAGCTAGATTACTGATTTGGAAGTATTTGTTAATTAACAATAATTTATTAACTGTATAAGCTACATTGGTTTGGGCATTATTATATAGTACATTGAATTGATCTTGGTTTAAGTTAGCCTTGTAGTATTTACTTGAAGTCCCTTGAGTATTTGATCTATCTAAAAAACTAACAAAAGCTTTTTGGTCATCATTTGAAAGAATTCCAGCAGCAGCTCAAGTGTTTAATTGAGTTAATAAATAAAATGGATTATGTTTTAAGTTTTCATTAGCTACAAAAGCTTGGTATGCTGCAAATGCATCAGCTTTATAAGCCTCATTTGAAATTAGATTTTGGCCTTGCGCTACTGAATATAAGTTTTTCAAAGTAACATCAAGTCATTTTCCTTCAATAATTTGTGTAATTGAATCTTTACTAAAATCAGCATCTTGTTTTCTTTTAGCATCAGTATCTTTATCAACCCCACAAGATACCATAGCCACAGGCATAATAGCTGCAGGAGCTAGTAATAATGCATGTTTAAATTTGAAGTTCATTATTTATCTCCTTTAGCGTTTTTTCATAGGTTTTGACTTAAGTATTGGTAAATTGTATCAAGCGCTGATTTTTCACTCATTGTTGTATTGTTTGCATATGAGTAAACTAATTTAGCAAGTCCATCTACAACTTCAAAGTTGTAACTTGTTCCTGTTGCAAATTGTGCTTTAACTCATGTATCAACATTCTTTAATAAGTCAAGTAATTGTTGTGTTTGTTTACCTACAAGTACACTAGCAACTTCTGTTTTAATGTTGTTAATATCTGTTTCAGTGTACTTCTTGTTATCATTTGATGCATTATCTTGTGCTTTAATGTAAGTTAAGAATTCTGAATTATTTACTAGTGATTCAATAACAGTTTCTGGTGAAACCTTAGTAGATAATTTATTTGTAACATTAAAGTAAGTCTTATTTCCAGCTGCATAGTTTTGAGCATCCTTAGCAATAAATGTTTTAAATTCATCTAATGAATTAATTTGATCATATCTAGCTAATAAAACATCTTTATCAGTTAATAACACATAAGCATTATCCATATCGCTAACTCTTAGAACTACAGGAACTTTTTTACTTGCTGCATTTCCGGCACTTGTTTCTACAGCAAAGTCTCAGTTATAGAATTGTTTAAAGAATGTAGTCATATCAGCAGTTTTAATGTTTGCAACTACTGTATCTACTACCTTGTTAAATTCATTAACTTTAGCTATTGCTTCTTGCATAGTTTTAGCTGTTTTTGCTTCTTCTAGTATCTTTGTATAAGCTGCAATCATAGCTGGTTGTACATTTGAAGCTGCTGTAATTTGAGTTAATTTTCCAAGTTCAATTGATGGGATATTTTTTGCATCATTATTTCCAAAGATTGCTGTAGCAAATACACCTAAACCTTGATCAATTGAGCTAGCTAATAATTCTTCTACACTTGTTAAACCACTTGTACCAAGAGTTGAAGCATCACTTTGTGTTAATGCACCTAAATATGTTTGATATTCAGAAATAGCATTATTATATGCACTTGAAGTTTGATCTTTAGTTTGTAAAGCATAACCTTGAGCTGTTTTCATCGCTAATAAAATTGACATATTAGATTTGATATTAAACTTATCACCATTTGGAATAACACTGTATTTTAATAAGTTAGCTAATGTAGCTTTTTCTTTATCATCAGCTAAAATTCATGGTTGGTAAATATCTGATTTATTTGTTTTACCAGCTAATTTATAAACTGTTGGTAAAACAACTTTGTTTTTGTTAAAGTAGCTTTCAATAAATGGAGTTGGAGTTTTTAAGTCTTTAACTACAGTTACTTTACCATCTACCATTTTTGTTTCAACAACAAATGATTTAGTTAATAAAGTTGTTACATTGTTTGAATTATTTGGATCAACAAAGTAATTAACACCTTCTTTAAAGTATGGGAATACTTTATCTCCTTTGTTAAATAAAATAATTGCATGCCCATTTGCATCTTTAACTTGGTTTCCATTTTCATCTAATTTGTAAATTGTTGTATTAGCTTTTCTATTGATGTAATCCATTGTTTGTTTTTTGTATTCTAATTGATATCTTCTTTGTGCTTCTGATTCAATTTGTTTAAATACTAAATAGTTAACAGCTTGAACTTCAGTTAAACTCTTTCCATATTCTTCTTTACCAATAATTTCGTTGAATTGTTTTTCCCAGTTTTCAAATCCATAATTTTTCTTTAAGTTAGATTTTAGATCATCAATTTTAGCTTGAACATCTTTTTTAATTTCGCTTAAAGATTTTAAAGCGATTGAATTATTAGGGTTTTCTCCATCAAGAAGTGAAGCATTTCAAATTCTTTGAAATTCTAGAGAAGCTTTGTATTCTTCTTGGTAAAGATATTCAATTGTTCTGTGGTAGAAGTCATCAATTTCTTTAGCTGCTGCAACATCTTTAGAATTTACAAGGTTTTGAAGTGCGCCTGCATTTGTAGTAGCTAATTCTTTGCCATCTGGTCCCATAAATTTAACAACAGGTGCCTTGCTATCAATAGCATCTTTGTAGTTTACTTTTGTTACATTAACTGTTAAAGGAATAGCAATAGCTGCTATAATCCCTACAAAGATTGTTGCTCCTATTGCGATAGTGGCCTTATTTCTTTTGGCTTTATTTGTACTATTCTTTTCGTGTTTTTCATCGTGTCTATCATTTAGTTCTGTTAAACGCTCAAAGAATGATTTTTGTCTCTTTGCCATTAATACCTCGTTTTCTTAATTTAAAATAATATATTTTAAATTATAGCAAATTTATTAATTTATAATTCTATTATGGAATACAGAGAAATAGTAGAAGCATTTAAGTCATTAAATGCACTAGCTAAGGAAGAAAAATTTGTTTATTCTTTAACTTCTTCTTCCTTACAGCAAGCTTTAAATGGTGAAAAGCTAACAAATCCAATTACAATAGCAATTTCATTTTCAACCTTATTAAAATTAAAGTTTTTTTATCCGGAAAAATTAAATTTACCTCCAGATAATAGTTTTGATGAATTTTTTCCAAGTTTACAATTGGGAAATGTTGTCTTTAATTTATATATTTTAACTGAGTCTAATCGAGATATTATTTCTTCTCGTTTAATTAATAAAGTACTATCTAAAGTAAATAAAGGTAAATGGTGTGATATTTTATTAATCTTGGATGAAATTTTTAGTGATGAGCCTTCAATTTGATCTTATTTATATAGAGACAATGATGAGATAATTAAACTAGATGCAATTACTCGTATGAATCCTTATTATTATAATGTTGTTAAAATCGAAGATGAAGAAGTGCCTTATTTAGACTATTTTAAAAATGAAATAAAAAATGATGTCGCTTAGACATCTAATATACCCAGAGCAACGCTCTGTTTTTTATTTCATTGTTAAAAAAGTTAATAAAAAAAGCGACGCCCTATTTTCACATCTCTGCTATCGTCGGCGCTAGAGGGCTTAACTACTGAGTTCGGAATGGTATCAGGTGATCCCCTCTGCTATAATCACTTGTATATATTGTAATATAAAAGTAAAAATAGCAAAGCATTTTTTTAAAAATTTTTTAATATTCCCGAATGATTAGTTAGTATGTTCATACCTTAAAAAAGTAATAAAAAAAGCGACGCCCTATTTTCACATCTCTGCTATCGTCGGCGCTAGAGGGCTTAACTACTGAGTTCGGAATGGTATCAGGTGATCCCCTCTGCTATAATCACTTGATAAAAGTATATATCAAAATTTAAAATTTCAAAATATATTTTTATTTTTGTTTATTAAAAAATATGAATTATTATTTATTTTGTCCACCCATTTATTTAAAAAAATAGTATCATATTAATGCTAGGTTTTTCTAGCAAATATTATTTGATTTTCTATGTTATTTAGATTGTTTTGAAATTTGTTTAAAATAACATGGATTTTAGAAAGAATTTCTTCTGGAAGTTCTTTTTTCTTTAAATCCAGTAAAGCTATTTTTTTCAAAAACCTATGAAAATCTCTTGTTTTCTTGATCTAATTAGAAATTATATGAACAAGTGGGATGTTAATATCAAGATGTTTTTGTAGAGCTCATAATTCTTGTTCTGTTAGTTGTTTTCCACTTGGTTCTTTTGCTATATATTTTTTACCTTTTATTTCAAATCAGGTCTTTTGGTTAATATCAGGATACTATATAGATTTTTGTGTAAATTCATAAATTATTAAAAATGGCAAAAGAAAAGATAAGTTACCCTATAATTTTTATAACGTCGAAAGGAATAACTTATCTATGAATAATTTTAAACTATTAAACTCAGAACAATTGCAAAATTTTATAAATTATATAAATTAAAAAGATGACATTCCACTAAAGCTAAAGTGGCATTGCCATCTTTTTAATTTTTCATTTTTTCTATAGTCAGGAGTGCTCTTATTAAACATAACTTACGCCTAAATTATCATTAGCTTATTTTATGATATTAAATGACATTTAGGCCTATGGCATGGATAAAAAAATCTAGCCAAAGCTAGATCTTTAAATTATTTCTTTAAGGTTTTGGGCATGTACTTTTGTTTGAATCATCTTGATTGGGTTAAGTAGTGAATTGCAATCGTTTGTAAGATTGTTCAGATAGAACCGAAAATTCAATATACTTGCACACCAGCTGAGAACATAACGGTAATTACAGTGAATACAATCATCATAATGCGTTGAGTTCTTTCTGATTTTTTCAAGGCTTCGGCTTCAGCAATTGTTGTTCTTCTCTTGAATTTTTTCTTGTTTAAGATTCTTGGAATCAACATAGAAAGAATTTGGAAGATAATAACAGCAGCTAGCACTCATAAGTAAGCTAATTGTCCATCAAATAGTCTCTTGTATGAGATAGAAGCGAAGTTAACACCAAGTCATGTGGTTTCCTTAATTTCTGGAATACTTTGAATAACCCTTCACATAGCGAAGAAAATTGGCATTGAAAGTATCATAGTTCCGAACTGATCGGCAGGGTTAATATTATACTTATTATATAAAGCTGAAAGTTCTTGTTGTTTTTTCATCTTCATAGCTTTGTTTTGCTCTAAGCCTTTGTATTTGGCTTCGATGGCAGCTTTTTTGTATTTTAGTTCTTCCATTACTTGTTGCATAACAGTAGCTCTAAATGTAATAGCTAGACCAATTACACGTGTTAGTATAATAGCGATTAAAATAGCGATAATTGAAGCTCATCCATCTCATCCGGGCATTGCTTGACGCAATGACTGGATTAAGACAGAAAGTGGATAAACTAATAATCCATAGAATGGACCATATTCTCAAGCTTCACCTCAAGTGGTAATAGGTTGAATTGCATAGTCCCCAGCAAATGGAACTACAGCACCATTTTGTGAATATAGAATATTATTGTTGTAATCAAATTTATTAACTTTGGCTGTTTTTTCATATTCTTTATATCAATTTGCTGCATTTTCGGGACTTCTGTTGAAGAATTGCAATTGACCTAAGTATTCAGTCATAGTTTTTTGATATTGGAGTAATAAACTATATTGTTTTGGTGTAATGGCAAATAACGCAGTTTTTCCATCTCCACCATTTTCTTGACCCTTCTTTTGTTCTTCAGATAATCCATCTACAAGATTTTTAATGAATTGTGATGGCGTGCTTCCTAATTCTTGAGCGAATTTTGAACCTTCACCAAATGAGTATTCATAAAATACTTGAAGGATATCTCTCGCAAACATTCTGTTTGCATTATATTGAGCTTCAGCAAGGTTAGTTTTTTTATCATTAACTACAATATTGTCTGGTGTATTAACTTTTTGAACACCTGAAATATTAGAAATTAAGATATTTCCGTTTGAATCCTTGATAGGAACTATTACTGATGAAGCTTTACCATCTTTATCTGTAACTTGCATAGTTTGACTTGCTTGTACAAGGAAAAGTTGGTCCATGTTTCCTAGTAATTGTCCTTTTTTATCATCAGCTGTTTCGTATTTGTAAGCAAATACATAAATATCGCTTGTTTTTGCATTTGAAACATATTGGTATTGTGGTGATGTTTGTGATCTAAATAAATATTTTGGAGTTTCATTTCCATTTGCTTTTGTTCCAAAGATACTATTTTTAGCTGTATCTAAGTTTAAATCTGTTAAAGATCTAGCATTTGGCAATTGGAAAGCAACTAAATATTTTCCTGGATCAGCATATGTCCCACCATTTGCTTCAGTTTGTTTTCTTAGTGCTTCTAAGACTTTAGAATCACGTAAAAAGAAGTTAGCTTCTGTATCATTTGTTAGCAAACTATAAGTGTAATTTGACTCTTGCTTATTGTCACCATTTTCATTAGATACATAATCAACTTTTTCTTCTTTTTCTTTTAAAGTATTAACTCTAGGGGCGATGTCGTTTGGATTTCTATAAAACTCAATCCCGTTCCCTACGTTATATGAATTTTTTAATGCAAACGCTTGAACACACCCTGTAATTGTTAATCCAAAGACAAAGACATAGAAGACGATCTTAAATCATTTTAAAAATTTCTTTCATCCTTCTTTTCTCTTTTCTTTAGGATCATTACTATTGGTAAAATATTGAAAATTATTGTTTGCTTTTTTCATTTTTCCTAAATTTCTCAAAGATTTTAGCAATTGCTTCCTTTTTGGTTGCATAATCTGCTTCTATAAAATCTTTGCGAACAATTAATACAAAATCATAATTTAGGTTATATAAATCTAATTCATGTACTATTGCTCTTAATTGTCTCTTGTATAAATTACGACCAACTGCATTAGCAAACTTTTTAGGAACTGTTATTCCAGCTCTAAAAGCCTTGCTTTTTATTGAATAAACAATTAGATATTTATTCGCCAGACAATTTTTCTTGCCTGAGTTTAATACATTGTTAAATTCTCAGTTTTTTCTAAGTCGATATTGTTTTTTCATTTTAGAAATTATTTATCAGAAACTGTTAATCTTTTTCTACCTTTAGCTCTTCTTCTAGCTAATACTTTTCTTCCGTTAGCTGTTTCCATTCTAGCTCTGAAACCATGTACTTTAGCATGTTTACGCTTGTTTGGTTGGTAAGTTCTTTTACTCATTTTTTCTCCTCCTATTGTGATGATTTTTCAATAATTATATAAGCGTGTTTATATTATACACAAAAAGCCTATTTTTAATGCACACAAAAAAGGCTAGTATTTTAGCTATTTTTTAACTCTTTTATAACTTATTTCTAGAAACAAAAATTTCTTACTCTTTTGCATGAATGAAAAATATTTTAAAACTCAAAGCTTTAGCCTCGTTACTACACCAAAAAATATTTAACCTATTTATAAAATTCTTAACTGTCATTCTTTATCTGTCTGTAGGCCATTATAATAATTTATAAAAAAATTAAAAATTGTCTTATTTCATTTCCTTTTCTTAGATTTAAATTTTTAAAATCAACAGAACAGGCTGTACTATTTTTTCACCTTTGTCCTAGATATTAAAATAAAAAACCATGTGTTTTTATTAATCTCAAGCATTTAAATACAAGTGTAAATGCAAAAGCCATTTTTGTAAGGTCTATATTCTGTTTAAATTGTTGTATAATATGCACATTAGAATAAGAGGTTTAAATGTTAAATTTAAAATATGTTTTAAACAATGAAGAAAAAGTCAGAAAAAACCTAGAAAATAGAGGTTTTGACGTAAAAATTTATGACGAATTTGTTTCACTTGCTAAACAACGTGGACAAATGATGAATCAAGCTCAAACAAAAAAAGCTGAACTTGCAAAATTATCAAAAGAATTTGGAACATTAAAAAATCAACCCGCAGCTCTTGCTCAATTGAAAGAACAAATTGCTCAAATCAAGGTTCAAGAAGCTCAACTTACAGCTGATGCTGATGCTTTAAATAACAGAATTGAAGAATTAATTTTACAAATTCCTAATGAAACTTTACCTGAAGTACCAGTGGGTGCAGATGAAAATGATAATGTTGTTTTAGCTGAACATCCAAATTTAGGACGTGGATTAGTCAAGGGTGTATTGCCTCACTATGAAATTGCTAAAAACTTAGACATTATCGACTTTGAACGTGCTGTTAAATTATCAGGTTCTCGTTCAGTTGTTTATAAAAACGCTGGTTCAAGACTTGTAAGAGCATTAATTAACTTTATGCTTAACTTACATACATCAAAAGGATATAACGAATTCAACACACCTGTAATTGTTAAAGAAAAAATGTTATATGGTACAGGGCAATTACCTAAATTTAAAGAAGACCTATATAAAATTGATGGTGCTGATGAATATTTAATTCCTACAGCTGAAGTTACATTAACTAACATCTACAACGATGAAATCGTTGACTTAAGCACACCTTTTAGAGCCACAGGATACACAGAATGCTTTAGATCAGAAGCTGGCTCATCAGGTAAAGATACTCGTGGAATCTTAAGACAACACGAATTCAAGAAAATTGAATTAGTTAAAGTTACAAATGAACAAGATGCTATTAAAGAATTTGAAGCAATGCTTGAAGATGCTAAAGATGTTTTAGAAAAACTTGAAATCCCTTACCGTGAATTATTATTATGTACAGGTGATTTAGGATTCTCATCACGTAAAACAATAGATCTTGAATTATGATTACCTTCAGAAGAAAGATACAGAGAAACTTCTTCTGTAAGTTACATGGGTGATTTCCAAGCTCGTAGAGCCATGATTAGATATAGAGATGCTGAAGGTAAAACTCAATATGCTCACACAATGAATGGTTCAGGTCTTGCTGTAGATAGAGTTATTGCTGCTATCTTAGAAATTTATCAAAATGCCGATGGAAGCATTACAGTTCCTAAAGTATTAGTGCCTTATATGGGTATGGAAGTTATTAAGTAGTGTACTAGTTACACTATTTTCTTTGTTTTTTTGCTTATTATTAAAAATGTGGAACAAAAAATTTCCACATTTTTTTATTTTGTTATACAGGCCTATAGAAGTGATAGTATTTAATTGTAATGATTTATTTACAAGGAGAAAAAAATGAATAAAATTACAAAATCATTCATGTCACTAGCTGCTGCTGGTATCGCAATTGCGCCAGTTGCTGCAGTTGTTTCATGTAATGATACAGAATCAAAAAAAGTTGAAGAATTAACAAAAGAAATCGAAAAAATCAAAGCTGATAAAGCTGCTGTTGAAGGTCAATTACAAGCTGCTGTTGATCGTTACAACACTGTTTCACTTGCATCTTCAAATGCATGAAACAGTATCTCAGCTGAAAAAGAAGCAATGGGGCGTCAAGTTTATGCTGAAGCAACAAGATTATTTGACAAAATGATTACACAATCTAATGTTGCTTTAGATAAAGTAAACAAAACAGGTGAAAAAGTAACTGTTACAGCTACAACAGATAAGCAATTTATCCCAGTTGTATTCATGGATCTAGATGAAACAGTTTTAAATAACTTTGCTTTCCAAAACTACTTAGTAACACACAACACATTCTTCTCACCAGCATTATGAGGAGACTTCGTTTCACAAGCAATTTCTACAGAAGTTGCTGGAGCTATCGACTTCATCAAACATGTTTGAGATAAAGGTGGAGTTGTTATGTTCAACTCTAACAGAGATCAAGGTCCTCAAATTAAACCATCATTAGACAACTTAGTTAAATTAGGATTAGATGCTAAATTAATGCCTGATTGAATTTGGTGAATGCAAGGAATGGATAAAGCTGATGCTAAAACATTTGATCAAGCTCACAGAAATGTAAGAGTTTCAAAAGAAGAAAGAATGCATTGAATCAACACACACAAATTAACAATCGATAATGTTCAAGCACAATTTAAAGTTGTTATGCGTGTTGGTGACGATATTTCTGACTTTAATGATAACTTTAGTAAAACACCTAACATCACAAGCAAAGAAGTTGTTGCTGCTCTAAAAGATTCTAAACTTAACTATGGTAAATTATTTGGAAATGATAGTTTAGAAGTTAAATCTGTTTACTATGATGCTGCTAAAAAAGCATGAGTAAACGAAGATTTTGCTGCAAGTTACGTTTTAATCCCAGGAAACACTTCATACGGTAGCTGAGTAAAACAAGCAGTTGGTTCAAGCAAATTTGACTTTAATAAGATTAATCAATTACTTGAAAAAGAAGGATGAGTATTCACACCTAAAGCTTCAACTACAAACACAAACAAATAACTAAATGGCTAATTTAAAAGGTACAGTTAAGGCTGTATCTTTCTTTTTTTATAAAAAAATAAGCCAATGGCGTAGGCTTATTTGTCATCTTTATCTGCTGAAGCAATAGTGTAAAGTGAATCATTAATTCAAACTATATCACCTATTTTTATTTTTGAACTTCTTCCTTTTGGCACTTGACCATTAATTTTAATTTCATTATATTTAATGAATTCTTTTGCTGCTCCACCTGTATCAATTTCATCTATCTTCTTAAGGAATTGAGATAGTTTAATACTATCACCAGTGATTTTGATTGTCATTATTTGTTATAAAACTTTCTCATAGGTGTGATTAATTGAATGTGGTTAGGATCATTTTCTGAAATAAATAGGATTTTATCTTCATTTTGAGAGATAAAGATATTTAACATTCCTGAATCTAAAGCAGAAACAGCATCTTTTACATAGGTGTAATTAAAATCAATTTGAGCACCTTTACCTTCAACTATTTCTAAAGCGTTAGAAACAGCATTTGCAGTCCCTATTTCGGGCACTTCGTAAATAATCTTAAGGTCATGATTTTCGAAGTAAAATTCCATCTTCTTATCTTTTTCAGTTTGATAAAATAAGGCTTTATTTAAGGTTCTTAAGAGCTCTTCACGTTCAATCTTAAAATTTCTAGTGTATTTTACTTGGAATAGTGATGAAACATCAATATATTGTCCTTTATTAACCGAAGTTCAAATTACTGTATTTTCGTAAGCAATTCCGATTCTATCTTTATTGAAGAAAAAGTCAACTTTTTCCGGTGCATCTTTTGTAATAAGTTTTTTAAGGTTTCTTGCATCAATTGTTAAATCAATTGTAACTGGTTTATCAACTTGGATAATTTCAGTTGATAATCTATATGAATCTGTTGCTAAAAATCTTAATTGTGCTGAGTTATTAGCAGAAATATTAATACATTTATATATCAATGAATTTAATCTATCATTTGAGGCACTAGTAGATGTAGAAACATCAGAAATAACTTTTTCAAATAAATGTGAATTAATAGATACTCTATTATCTGTATCTTCGAAATCAATTCTTGGGTATACTCCTGCATTTAATGCTGTTAAAGTAAATATAGTAGATCCTTCATAAATATTAATTAAGTTTTCATTAGCATCAAATGTGATTTCTTTATCAAACTTTTTAATAATGTTTCTTAATAGGTTAGCTGATAAATAAAACTTACCTGATCTTTCAACTGTAATTTCTCTATTATCTACTGGAATAACTTTTCTAGCAGCTAGTGTAGAAGAAGCTCCAATTAAAGTTAAGTTTTCTGAATCAATACTCATATAAATACATCTAAATGGAATAAATGTATCATTGCTATCTATATATGTAGATAAGAATTCTACTAGTTGGTCAATTTTAGGTTTAGAAATTGTGAATTTCATAAAACCTCCTTTATATAAATAATATATCTTGTGGATATGTGGATAACTCCAAAATGTTTTATTTTAGCCTTAATGACTGTTAAATATGAACTTTTTGCTCATTTTTGGCTAAATTGTATCTTGTGGATATCCTGTTAATTAATTTTATAAATCTGATTTTTAAGTTCTTGTATTGTACGCTTTAAAGATTCATCATCTGACTCTTTAAACTTACGTAAAGCGTTTAAAACAGTTGAATGATCCTTTTTAAACACTTTTCCAAGTTCAGTTGAAGAATAATCTAACTGAATTGAGATCATATACATAGCGATATGACGAGCTACTACTATTTCAGCTTTTCTTGAGTTAGATAAAATATCTTTGGCTGGTATTTTATAATACTTAGAAACAGCTTTAATAATAATATCTGGTGTAATATTTTCTTGTTGTTGAATAACATCTTCGAAAATATTAGTAATTGTTTTATAAACATACTCTTGTGGTGTGTTTAATATATCTTGTTTGTAGTGTGAGATCCGTTTAACAGCACCAAGTAGCGTTCTAATCGAAGCTGTATGATTACGGATAATAAAGTCTTTGGCTTCTTCTGAAATTAAGTCATTACTTAGGTCGATATCATCTAAGAAAAAATCAAGTAATTTTGATAAATCGTCAATATCAGGTTGCTTAATCTTAGTAATAAATCCTGATTGAAAACGAGTAATTAAACGATTATCAAACATTGAAGAAATTTGATTAATGTCTTTATCACTACAAAAAACAGTAATCTTATTACGTTCCATCCGACCATCTAAAATTTGAAAAATAAAGTCTTTTGTAGATTTTTTATTCCCTTCTCCAAAGAGCTGAAAATCATCAAATAACACTAGGTCATAGTTATAAACTAAATTTTTGTGGATTGAAAGTAACTTCTTTTGATCATTTTCTTTTAGTAAGCTTGTTAATGAATTAGTAAAGGTATTAGGATTAACTAAAAATACCTTTTTGCCTTGTTCAATAAAGCTATTTTCCAAAGCTTTGAGTAAGTGCGTTTTACCTAAACCAGAATTACCAGAAATAAACAAGACATTAAATGTGTATTCTCCATCAGCAATAGTTTTACATATATTTAAAGCTTCACGATTGAATTTACTTTCAACGTAATTGTCAAAAGTATATTGCGGGTTTGTTTGATTTGATTTCTTAATTAAGTTATCAGCTTTCTTGATTACTTTTTCAGCAGTCTTGGCAGCTTCTAAATGTTCTTTATCAACAATCTTGAAAGAAACTCCTTCTCCAAACACCTCATTAACAGCTTTAACAAATGTGTTATTATAATATTTTTTAAAGTTATGCAGATCTGGATAAACTTTTGGGAAAAATATTATAACCTCGTTGTTTTCAAATGACATAATTTTTAAGTTTTTAAAAAATGTTCTAAAGAGCATATTATCTTGAACTTCGTTTTTCATATACTCAACAAAAACATCGTTATAAACATTCAGTTTAACTGTGTCATTATCGATTTCGTCGTTTTTTTCTAATATATTCATGCTTAAATTTTATAA